>JAGWUV010000054.1 GCA_028875875.1 Bacteroidota bacterium | reverse complement strand
TGCATCAATTGCATTTTTAACCTGAACTGCAGCATTAGCCACAACAGAAAAATTCGGATTAGTAGAAGCTCCGTTCATATACCTTGGGTTAGAAAATACGTTGGCCGTTCCCCACAACAATTGAATACCCGATTCTTTTTGTTTTTCTTTTGCAAAGTCTACTATCGCATGCAAGTTCTTTTCATATTCAACTAAACTATTGCCTTCCTCTACCAGGTCTACATCATGGAAACAGTAATAATTTATACCAATTTTGGTCATAAATTCAAATGCGGCATCCATTTTATTTTTTGCCCTCGAAATTGCATCTACCCCATCGAACCATGGAAACGATTTCGTTCCTGGTCCAAAAGGATCTCCACCAGTTGCACACAACGTATGCCAATAAGCCATAGCAAAACGCAAATGCTCCTTCATTGATTTTCCCGCAACAATTTTATCAGCATCATAAAACCGAAAGGATAAAGGATTTCTTGATTTAACACCTTCAAACTGGATCTTACTTATTCCTGGAAAATATTCCTTGCTTCCAATTAGTACAGACATGATTATCAATTTTTGTTTTATATTATTTAGTAATGGTTATTTATCGGAGATATAATTTTCAGTATTGAGTCCATTTACCCGGAATTAAACCTGCTCTCTAAAAACATAACCGAAAGTAAGGTTTTTCTTGGTAATGTAACCGTTTACATAAAATTATTACAGAAAAAAAATTAACTTCGATTCTTTCATCAACATTGGGAAAATATTTATGACGGAAGTAACAATTTATGATTTAGCAAAGGAGTTGAATGTTTCTATTGCAACTGTAAGCAGAGCATTAAAAGATGATCCTGCCGTTACTCAAAAAACAAAAAAGAAGGTATTGGCCCTTGCCGAAAAAAGGGGTTACCGTTCAAATTATTTTGCCAGCAGCCTTAGGAGAAAAAAGACCCTTACTATTGGGGTACTAATGCATGAATTAAATACACATTTCATGATTTCTGTTCTGGCAGGAATTGAAAAAGTTATTGCAGAGACCGATTATGACATTATCATTGCCCACTCAGCTGAAAGCGGCGAAAGGGAGATCGCCAATGCTACCAACTTATTTCACAAACGAGTAGATGGCTTAATAGCTTCTCTGGCATTCGATACACCTAACCTGGCACATTTCGATCAATTCATCAATAAAAAAATACCGGTGATTTTTGTTGACAGGGTTGAAGAATCCAGCGGTGGTACTAAAGTGATTATTGATAATTTCAATGCTGGCTATGAAGCAACTTCTCACCTGATAAAACAAGGTTGCAAAAAGATTGTACACCTAACCGGTTATCTTACCAGAAACGTTTATAACAGGCGATATGAAGGATATCTTGCTGCATTACAAGACAATAAAATAAAATTCAAGAAAGAATGGCTATTTGTAAACGATCTACAGGAACAAACCTGCATTGACACTTGTAAACAGATTTTAAAAATGAGCCCATTGCCAGATGGCTTATTTGTGGCTAACGATTATTCAGCTGCAATCTGTATCAGAACCTTAAAGCAGGCCGGTATTAGAATACCAGAAGATATAGCTGTTGTAGGATTTAATAATGATAACATCTGCTCGCTTATTGAGCCTAATTTAACTACAATAAATTATCCTGGGATTATCATTGGCGAAATAGCAGCAAGAAACCTTATCAACCATTTAAATGGTAACGGAGATATAAACCTCACAAGCACAATTTTAATTAAATCAGAACTCGTCATTAGAGCATCTTCGCTTAAAAGTAAAAGTGAAGCAACGCATTAGATTTTAGAAATCTGTTTCATACCTGGAAATCTATTAAACAGATTTATTTTTTGCAAGGAAATAAATGAAAAAAGGAGTAGTAATTACTACCCCTTTTTTTATTTGCATGATTCAATATAACCATTCCACGCTATCTATACGCAGGATTTTGATACATCCTTTTTGCAGAATCACTCATTTCCATTCCATCAAGTTGTCCTTGAGGAATTGGACGTAAGTAATACTGTGGCTGGATATTACCTGAACGATAAAAAGTAACAGGTTTATGATCGCCGATTGCAGTTCCGCAAATTGTATACTGAGCTGCCACTTGTGCCCATCTTTGAGTGCGTACAAGATCTTTCCAACGATATCCTTCATAATAATATTCACGTGAACGCTCAGCCAGTATATACTCAATGGTAATAGTTGCAGGAGTAGCAGCTACCATATTGGCGCTATTATCTGCAATGTATGTAGTGTTATTTGCATTACTAAATTTCCATTTACCTGCACGGGCCCTAATCACATTAATCAAATCCCTTGCACCATATCCGGCTGAAGTAGTAGCTCCTTTTACAGCGGCTTCAGCAGCAATAAAATAAAACTCTGAAAATTTAGCAATTACAAACGGGCGTGTACTGGCAGCATTTGGATTTCCTAATCCGTTACCATTATCAGTTCTGTATGGTCCTAATTTCCAGATACCCGGGTAAACAACTCTACTAATACCACTTGGAGAAATTACGAAATCAGCACGGCCGGGTAAAATACCTGCCCCAACACTACTTTTGAACGTAGAATTTGAATAGTCAATCGGAGAAGAAGGCTCATCATTTAAGAAAGTTAGCACAGGGCTTCCTTCATAGATCGGTAAGAAGTTGGCATTATACAATTGAGCTGTAATGCCCGCCTCAGCCTGATTACAACGATAAACAGATGTAAAAGTGCCATCGTATCGAGAATCATTTGTTTTATCAGCAAATGTTTGTGTAAACACTTCAATCGGAGGTGCATTACGCACCCAAGGTCGTCCATAAGGCTGTGTTGCAATACGCTGTACAGAGTTCACGCTTTTCCAGGATGAAGCAGAAGATGTGCTTGTTATGGAAGGATAATTCCATGTTTGCGTCCATCCGGCAAAGTTATCCTGGCCGCCTCCACTACCATATGTAAGACTACTATTGTTATATAACTCGCTTGCCTGAGTATGATCTGCATACAACATGCATTCGCTGTTTCTATCATTAGTGGCTACGTTCACATCATAGTATGTTGGCTGCAAGGAATAAGGTGCAGGGTTTTGAATGGCAGTTAATGCAACAGTATATGCTTGCTGAAAATACCATTGAGCATTATGACCATCAGGATCAACCCTTGTTGCATCGTCAGGATACGTAGGGATATTGTTTGGATTCTCTAACCACCATCCATAGGTGAGATAGGCTTTTGCCAAATACAAACGAGCCACATTTTTTGTTAATGCCCCTGTTACACGTGGGCTTGTGGGCAAATCATTTACAGCTTGTACCAGGTCAGGGAATATAGCCTTGGTATATACAATAGAAACCGAATCACGCTTTGAGGTTCTAACCGCTGATGTGTTGAACTTTAAACGTCCTGCACCTAAATCTAAAGGCACACCACCAAAAGTTTGCACAAGTTCAAAATAATCAAAAGCTCTAAAAAATCTGGCTTCTGCAATTAATGAGGCGGCAACGCCTGCAACAGTGCCATTTTCAATTACACCGCTAGCTGTGTTGATATAGGGAAAAGTATTTCCCCATACCATACTTGCGTCACTATTTGTAGGAACAGGTGTAACTCCCGGAACTGAGAAATCATTTACATAAAAACTACTCCCGCTTCCCCCGCTCTGCCCCCATGTAGACTCATCGGTTCCACACTCGCAACTACTCATGTAATAAAGGTTGCCATACAAATTTCGCGTATGTGCATACAATGCAGTTAATCCACCCATAACCCCATTCGTAGTTTTAAAATATTCAGGTGTGAAAATAGCCCTGGGTGTTTCCTGCAAAAGTTTATTGCATCCTGCCAACACAGAGGTTAGCAAAACCATTCCTATTGATAGTATTTTAAAAGCATTTCTTTTCATAAATATTTTTTTAGAATGTAACATTTAATCCAATTAAGAAGTTACGTGTTGATGGCGTATTAGCCCCCACAGTAAGCAGTCGATATGGCCCTGCGGAAACCGCGGTATTCTCGGTTGCGTGTGAGTTAGTTTCAGGATCCATTCCAGATTGAGCTGTATATGGTGAGAAGAACACAAATGGATTTTCTACTGTTGCATATACCCTCATTCTTTCAACTCCTGCTGATTTAAGCATCTTCTGTTGGTTGAATGTATAACCTATTGTTATCGTACGAATCTTAGTAAATGAAGATTTGAAATAACCTAACGTGCTACCGTATTTAGGATTATCACCTCCTGCACCACCAGGTCTTGGAGCAAATGTATTGTCGCCATCTTTCTTCCAATAGTCTACCTTAACATTACCTCCTGATCTTGAGTTAAGATTATCTAAATAACCTGCTGAACCGTAAAGGGTACTAATCATGTAACCGCCACTTCTGAAAAATCCGGTCACATTCAAATCGAAGGCTTTATAAGAAACACGTGTATTAAAACCTCCCTCAAAATTTGGCTGAATATCTGTAACCTGGCGATCATCAGCATTAATTTGTCTGGTTGGCTTACCGTTTGCATCATAAGGACCGGTATACAACACTTTAATTAAACCAACTTTTGTACCCGGCTCCAAAACATTTTGATAATGCTGGGCACTATCGGCAGCAGAGGACCAAAGGCCGATCTTTTTATAGTCAAAGATCACATCTATACCATGACCTACAAACCATTGATTTCCCTCATCCTTAACTTGACCTGATGCCAGGCTAACTAACTTGTTCTTGTTAGCATAAATGTTTACACCTGCTTCCCAAGTCCAATCTTTGTTGCTAAATATTACTCCGTTCAATGAAAGTTCAACACCTCTGTTCTGTGTAGCACCAATATTCTTTGTTACACTATTTACACCAGAAGTAGTGGGCAAGCCTTGAGAAAGCAATACGTTATCAGTATTTTGGATATAATATTCAAGTGTACCGTTCAATCTATTTTTAAACATAGAGAAGTCAGCTCCCACGTTCCAGTTTTTTGAGAATTCCCATCCTAAACTTGGGTTAGGCAATTGCGTAACATACATACCGGTAGAATATGTAGAACCAAAGTTGTAAGGAACGGTTGATAGTAACCCTAAAGTTTGATATGGATTGATTGCCTGGTTAGATGTTTCTCCATAACCAACCCTCAATTTCACAGCATCTACAATTTTTACATTTTTAAATACATCATCCTTCATATTCCAAGCTGCATTGATCGCAGGATAATTGTGCCATTGGTGTCCTGGGGCCAAAACCGAAGAAGCATCGGAACGGAATGTTGCAGTTACATAATACTTATCATTAAATGAATACATAACACGTCCCATCCATGAAAGCAATCCGCTTTGATAGTATCCTTGTCCGCCAGGGCTAATAATTGGAGTTACATTAGCTCTTCCTAAATTATAAAACTGGAAGGCATCTGCAGGAATATCCTGTGCGGATGCTGATGAATTCCAGTAAGTATTTTGAGAAGAAGAGAATAAACCAACAGCATTAATTCTGTGTTTGTGAGCAAACACTTTATCATAGGTCAATAGGTTTTCAATAGTCCAGTTAGTATTCTGATTATTACTTATGTTAGCAGATGAAACTGCCGTAGGGTTAGAACCATTGAAAACACCCTGGCCTGTGTATGAACCATAATTGTTTTGACGGAAGTTCATACCAACATTCATACGATATTTCAATCCATCAACACCCGGAATCTTGGCCTCTACATACAAAGAATTATAAGAACTGAATGCTCTGTTTAAATCTATGTATTGATCACCCAGGCCCTCTAATGTTTGCCTTGTATAAACCCACTGTGCTCCTGAGGTGTTTTGTATTACGCTTCTTTTTAAAGAACCATCAGGGTTATATGGATTTAATAAAGGTGAATATCCCATTGGAGTACCGGGTCCAAGATTATTATCATGTGTTGTAGCGTAGTTAGCATTTGTAGTTAATCCGAAGCGGAATCCATTACCTATACGTTGTTCTAAAGTAGTACGAATAGAATAACGCTCATAGTTTTGCAAGGGTATAACAGCCTGATCTTTAAAATAACCTAAGCTAACACTATAATTACCTTTCTCTGAACCTCCTGCAATGTTTAAATTATGATTAGTTACATATCCTGTTCTGTATAAAAGATCCTGCCAATCTGTATTGGTACTATCATTTTCGTCAATCGTGTTATTATATACTGTACCATTTGCAGCAGCGGCCTTACGTAAGGCTGCAAACTCAGGGCCATTCATCATAGGATACTTAGCAAAAACCTTTTTCATACCCGTATATCCACTGTATGTTAAATGTGCCCTCTGTCCTACCTGGCCTTTATTGGTTGTTACCAAAATAACGCCATTCGCTCCTCTTGAACCATAAATTGCAGTAGCAGATGCATCCTTTAAAACATCAATGCTCTTAATATCATTAGGGTCAATATCACTTAGGGATCCGCTAAATGGAATTCCATCGAGTACAACCAATGGATCATTAGATGCATTTAACGAACGGGTACCACGTATTCTGATTTGCATCCCGGTACCTGGTTTGGTTGAAGACTGCGCCATCTCAACACCAGCGATGCGTCCTTGCATTGCCCTTGAAACATCTACGCCGGGAACCTCATTTAATTTTGCTCCGCTCAAAGAAGCAACGGAACCTGTTACATCCTTTTTTCTCACTGAACCATAACCTACTACCACGATCTGGTCTAAGTCTTTTACCGCAGGGGATAGTTGTATTACCAAATCTTTGAGTGACGAGGATGAAAGTCTAAACTCTTTACTTTCAAACCCTACGAATGATACAACGAGGATTGCATTTTCCTTTGCATTAATAACAAAATGACCGGTCTTGTCTGTACTGGTGCCGGCCTGTCCCCCTTTTATAATTACAGAAGCTCCTTCAATTGCCCCTCCCTTATCATCCGTAATTTTTCCACGTATCGTTTTTGTTTGTGCAAAAGTATGTACAGATAAAAGTAATAACTGCACAACCACGAAAAGAGTTAATGTCATTTTCTTACACATCAACTCTGTAATAAATTTTGTTTTTAAATAATTGAATTCCATAACAGTTGGTTTGATTGTCAATCGTTAAAGGTTTATTTCTTGCCGAAGTCTTTCAGACATCCTTTAGCAATTTTCAGGGCGACTTGATTTTTACAAACATTGGCTTTTTTTCCATAAGGCTTCTGTTTTAAAGAGTTAGCAATGAGAGTGTTTTTAGATTATAAATAAAAAGTGAGGGCTCGATAAGAAAAACAATCGTTTTCATTAATAATATCACGAGGAGAAACCGCTTCGATCCTGCAGATTCAGCGAACTAAATTGCATACCCAAAAAAGCATGTAAATATCCGAAACCTATAACAGGGTTGATTTGTAAGGCAATCTTTGTCATAAAGCAGCTAATCGGTTTTTTCAATGTTTACTATTTCAGAAAACCATGAATAACAGGACGAATATAGCAGTTTATTTGAAAAAATGAAACCGTTTTCATTTTTTTTATTTAAAATACTATTAAAGCCTTTGTAAACAGTAGCTTTCAGGACAGAAAAGGATTATATTTTATGAAAATGAGGAAATGTATAGTAAATAGCACCACCGGCTATATATATAGAAGAACCAAGGTTAATATGAAGCACCAATAATAAATGCTTGAAATGCCTAAAACATCCTTCTTGCTCTTCACTCGCCATCTCCTTAATCAAGCAACTAAATTACCCTTCTAACTTTTTCAATCGATTGAAAAGAATCATCTCTATACACAATAACCCAAGCATGAGTCTTTACCATAGCTACATTATTCTTCTTATCGTTCATACTATCCGGCTTCAATAAAATGTAATACTAATAGAATGAAACATATTCTATCAATAAGAGATGGTGCAAAGAGTGTAACACCTTATTTTGAAAGGAGAATAGCGATTAGCTTCAATGCAAACCATTGAGCCCAATCCCGACTTCTAAAATTGAATCTCAACAGGAATAACAATAAACAGCAAACAGAATTGAATTTCTTGCAGACATCCACTCTTCATTCTTATCAAAAGACCACAATAAGATTGAATACTACTTATACCAGATAAACAAGAAAATTAATTCAGTTTTTTTTACTTACTACGATTACTTCGGAGATGTAAATTTGTATAGCAATACGCCATGTACCGGAACAGCAATGTTAAGCTGATCTGTTTTTGTGTTTAAAGTCGTGATATCCTTTTGCCTCCAAAGATCACGCACTTTTTGGCGACCGGCAATACCCAGCTTTTCAAAGTCTTTATAGGAAACATTAATCTTTTCTATACCAAAATTGCAAAAGCCAACAGCATGACTACCATCTTCCAGCTCTTTAACGTAAATACGCAGATCGCCAATAGTTTGCAAACAGGTTGCCTGTTTGCCCAACGGGTCCTGGTTCACATCTATTACTTCATCATTGGTTAACAGGTTCAATGTAAACGCATCCAGCTTCTCCATATCGCAGCCAAGAAGCAATGGGGCAGAGAAGAGACACCAAAGACTAAAATGCAGATATTGTTCATCCGGTTTAAGCTTGCTTGGATGTGGGTTACCCCAGCCTACTGTACCAACAACCAACATATCTGGATCATTCCAATTTCCCGGCTTGGCCCATGCAGCAGCTTTATCCTGAGCCAATGCTATACTCTTTACACTCGTCCATGTATCTGTAATATCATTAGTAGTTCGCCAGCAGTTTCCATTGACAGAATCACCCCACTTCCAAACATCAGACATACCATATTGACAAAGGCTAAAAACAATATCTCGGGGTTGCTGAAGCAGGTAGTTGCCCATTAGTTTATATGGCTTGATGGCAACAGATAAATTATCGCCTCCCTGGTATGACAAAGAAGATACTTTGCTCGGATTGTTTTTGAGAATTTCTTCGGCTACATTACCATAACTGCACCAATCATATTTCAGGTAATCAAAACCCCATTGAGCATATGTTTCCGCATCCTGCTTTTCATATCCATAACTACCGGCACAGCCACCGCAGGTCCATGGACCGGGACTTGAATAGAGACCGATCTTTAACCCAAGACGATGAACATAATCAGCAAGTGATTTCATATTATTGAACCTTGAATTGGGTACAATATTCCCGTTTTCATCGCGAAATTTTCCACGCAGCGTTTGATCTTTAGAGTTTCGATGATTTTGCCAAAAGTCATCGATATTGATATACGTCCATCCATGATTGATCAAACCGCTTTTCACCATAGCATCTGCAGCACGTTTTACCTTATCTGCAGAAACTTCACCTGCAAAACAGTTCCAGCTATTCCAACCCATAGGAGGAGTAAGTGCTATACGATCGCCACAAACAATACGTAGTTTTTTTTCAGCCTTCCCTTTTGCATTCTTTGCAGTGAGCGTAACGACAGCAGTTCCAGGTGAAGAAAGTTTTCCGGTAATTAGTCCCGTTCTGGAATCAAGTTTTAGGCCGGGAGGTAAATTCTTAGCAGAAAAATTCATAGGCCTATCGCCTGTTGCCGCAATTAGAAACTGGAAAGGAGAACCTGGCCGAACACCAAACACACCGGTACCGTTGATCCTTGGCTTGGAAGATGGCACAGGTGTAAGTATGTACGGTTCTGAAGGAACCAGGCTCACTGTTGGAAAACTGGTAACACCTGTGGTTTGGAATTTTGCATCAGCCCAATCCGCATGATCGTAATAATTGCCATTACCGCCATCAGTAACTACCAATTCAAGCCTTTTTATCCCTGTAAGCAGCACAGAACACAATTTAGGAGTATCCCCCAATCGCATGATACCACTCGACCAAAGCATTTGTTTATCGCCGTACACAATAAATTCAACCGCAGGCTCATGACCTTTTATTTCATCATCTATTCCCACCTGTGCAGTGAACGATGTGGCCTTACCATCAAGTTGAATGAGCAATGAACTTTCTGAATGCGTTCCAAAACCTCGATCAAAAGCTTTACCGGCAATGGTGATGGTTCTCCCATCAACGGATTTGTTTTTTCTTGGACTACCAAACCCTTGTGTAGCTGCACTAAGGTCTAATTGATCAAGCCAAACGGTTTGTGCAACCAAATTGCCTGTTCCAATAATACTCAGGATCGTAAAAACACCAATCAGCTTCAGTCGCTTTACATCAATCGTTTTACTCAATGTGGTTATAATTTTATTAGCTTTCATTTTATCTTTCTCGTTTATTCAGATCAATTAAAAATTTATTATCTCATTTAAGATCAAACTTCCAGCGGTTGAAATTGAATAAATGCCCACCACCACCTTTAAAAACAAAATATACATCATGAATACCACTTTTTCTTTTCACTTTACATGATTGAGTTACCCAGTGCTGCAAACCTCCCATATTCTTTACAGCACAAGTACCAATCAAATTTCCGTCAGGATTGTCTAAATGAATTTCGATGGCACCATCAGATACAGAAGCAATATTTGCATCAAAAGATTTTGCGCCATTTTTAAAATCAATACTACGCACCTTAATAAAATCACCGTTATCAATATCGGTTACATATACGCCGGTCAAACTATCTGAAGTAGTTTCAACACCTTCTTCCCATGCAATGGTTTCAGCTTCTACCCAATTGTAAGGATTCAAATAGGAAACGGGATGCACACCCGCTACTGTTGGTTGTATGCGGGGTATCGTTCCATCTGCATTGTATTCAAACTCATCCACACATACCGAACGTGTAAAACCGCCGCCACCCGGCAATGCACCATTGTGATAGAACAAATAAGTTTTGCCTTTATAATCGATAAGTCCCGGATGATTGGTAAATGCACCGCCCTTTTTTATAATATCCATAATGGTATCTCCATACCTCCAGGGTCCTATCGGGCCGGTACTTGTTGAATAAGCAAGATGTTCGGGAACTCCCCCTGCCGGATATAATAAATAGTATAATTTTTTTCGTTTATAAAACCACGGCCCTTCTTCATAAGAAGATGGACGCTTATCTGCACCTTTATACCTTACACTGAAACCTTCTTTTGTTAAAGGAACGCTTATAACATCCCCGGAATAGGAGATCATGTCCTCATTCAGTTTTACATATTTTAAATAAGGATTTCCCCAATAGAGATATGCCTGTCCATCATCATCAATGAAAACTGTTGGGTCTATATCACCATTGCCGCTATGTATCAATGGTTTTCCAATAGCATCAACAAATGGTCCGTCGGGTCTTGATGAGACTGCAACACCTATAGACATTCCCAGCCCCTTGGCATTCATAGGTACATACCAGTAAAATTTTCCGTTACGGTAAATACACTGCCCTGCCCATGCATCTTTTCCCGCCCAGCTAAATGTTTTAAGAGAAAGTGGCGATCCATGATCCGTCCAGTTCACCATATCTGTTGTGGAATAACATCTCCATTCCTTCATTGTAAACCATATGGATTTATCCTCATCATGCCCCGTATACAACCACACCGTATCGTTATGAACCATGGGTGCAGGATCAGCAGTATAAACAGTTTGGATGATTGGGTTTTGTGCCTTTCCAACGAAAGGCAGTAATGCAATGAGAAACAAAATATTCCTACCTGATGCTGCGATAATTTTCATAGATGTTTGCGTTACTAACATACATCGCTTTCCCGCACATGATTCCTTTGGGCTTTTCATTATTTCAATTGAGATTTAAAGTAGTTACTCATAAATAATAACTGGTATTGAATGGAATTGGTCCAGTAATTCCAGTTGTGTGCACCGGGACGTGTAATATAATCGTGAGGAATATCACGATAGAGGAGTTGCTCATGAAGATGTTCATTGACTTTATAAAAGAAGTCTTCGGTACCACAATCGATCAACAAAGCCAGTGAATTAGGTTGAAGCAAGTTCAACATATTGATGACGGTATTCTTTTCCCAGTACTCAGGATGTTCCGAATATTTGCCTAATCGTAATGCCATATCCCAATGCGTGGGGAAAGGTCTGATATCAACACCCCCACTCATACTACCTGCCGCACCAAATACATCCTGGTGCCTGAAGGCAAGATACAATGCACCATGGCCCCCCATACTTAAACCTGTGATCGCTCTTCCGGTTCTATTCTTAATTGTTTTGTACTTATTATCTATCCAGCTTATCAGTTCTTTCGATACATAAGTCTCATACTTATAGTTAGAATCTATTGGGCTATCCCAATACCAGCTGTTATTTCCATCAGGACAAACAATGATCATCTGGTATAAGTCAGCAGCCTTTTCAAAACCTTTTGCATTAGTTACCCAATCTGCATAATTACCACTGTACCCATGCAGGAGATAAACAACAGGCAATGCCCGGGCAGTTGAATAATCATCCGGCGTGATCACTACTGCTTTGATTGTTTTCCTCATCGATGTACTATACGTATTCACTGTATCAACAACAGCAGCATGAATAGTTTGAAACAGCAATGTGGCTACTAAGGCAATCAAAAATTTTCTTATGAAGGATTTCATATTTTATGTTTTTATCATCAAAGAACCGAAATCTTTGTCATCTTCAGATCTTTTGAATCAGAGCTATTTCCGTAGAAGATTTCATATTCACCGGGAACAACCTTTACCTGCAACGTGTTTTCATCAAAAAACTCAAATGATGCATACGGAAGATCAATCACCGCATTTGATGTTTTTCCTTTTGCTACTTCTATTCTTTGAAAACCTCTTAAGGTTTTACTCAGTCCACTAGTATCACCCGATCTCCGAACATACACCTGCACTATTTCTGTTCCATCTCTTTTACCTGTATTGGAAACAGGAATGGCGAGTTGAATATTGTCATTGCTCTTGACCTCCGTTTTACTTACCTGTGCCTCTCCTATTGAAAAACTGGTATAACTCAATCCATACCCAAATGGACAAAGCGGTTTGCTGTTCAAATACCGATAGGTTCTTCCTTTCATAGTGTAATCTTCAAAACCAGGTAGTTGAGTAGTGTCCTTATAAAAAGTAATAGGTAATTTCCCTGAAGGATTATAATCACCAAATAAAACATCGGCAACTGCTTGTCCACCGCTTTCACCACCATACCATGCCTGCAATATGGCATCACAACTTTCTGTTTCGGGAAGAAGACCAACAGCAGAACCAGAACAATTCACGTAGACCACTTTCTTGCCTGCAGCTTTCAACGCTTTTAAGCAATTGCGTTGCACATCAGGAAGTTGAATATCGGTTCTGTCTCCACCTTTGAAACCGGGATAATGTACAGGCATTTCTT
>JAGWUV010000073.1 GCA_028875875.1 Bacteroidota bacterium | reverse complement strand
ACTGTTAATGATGATCGGTTTAAATAATCTTGCATCATCAGGGAATAATCCGTTCAGTAATTCCATCAATGCAAAAACAATCATCAATATATAAGCATGACTATGGGCTTTCTTGTCCTTCAAATGTTTTAATATCAAAAAACCAAACATGGCGAGGTATAAATACTCGACCATGAGGTAAGGCATGGACTTTATATATCCACGCATATACACTTCCGTATAACAAACGAAAGGTAATACCATAAAGAGTTTATCAAGGTTCTCTCTTAATGCAAAATATAAACATATGGCACAGAGTAGAATATACATACCCGACATAACCGGATTGGGTATATACCTGAAACCTACGCCTAATCCGATTATGAAGGCAATAATGTATTTAAAAACGATGCCTTTGTACGCGATACTATGATATGGTTTCTTTACAGCCATTCAATTTTATTTCCTTCTGCGAGCATAGCATTGGCCCGATTCAATGATCTTCTGAACTGAATTGCGATCAACGGTAATTTTATAACAGTTAGGAATATGCTCAATGCTATCATTTTACTATTGCCTTTACTTTTATACGGGATATTAGAAATGAGTAATCCCAAGTACACCGCATTTCTGTAATACTGATGCGGATAATATTTTTTGTAGAGATAGATAACGCTGGGAACAGGTTTGGGAGCAAAAAGTTTTTTAGGGCGGAATGCATCCCAGTGGCCAATTTCACGCAACCCACCCGAGCCTACTTTTAAATGTACACGCTTTGCATATGGATTAGATATTGATTTATATCCATTCACGTAAGCTCGCATTCCAAATTCGCTGTCACCCATACTTTGCTTATTGAACTGCAAATCGAACAAACCTATTTCTTCAAACACTTTTTTTCGCACCATCGCATTGCCACTATCGAACTGATCGGCCCACCTGAAATGATCATAACTTTTAGACACTTTTCCTCCCACAACTGAAATAGAAACGCCTGCAGAAATATCAGCTTTAAAAAAGTCAAGACATTTAAGATGATGTACAATCCAATCCCTTTCTACCCTTGAATCATCATCGAAAAATAAGTAATAATCAGCCTTGCTCTCTTTTATTGCCCTGTTTCGGGCAGTCCATAACAACTTTTCTTTTTGCTGAATAACTTTCAGATTCAATTTCCAGGATTGATAAAAAGTTGCATTGAAATCTTCAGTCTGGTCAACTACTATCACATCGAAGTTCTGATAAGATTGCTTTTCAAGATCGCTCAATACATCTTTTAAGTATTCGTACCTGTTCAGTGTTGGAATGATGACTGTAACCAAAGGCTGTACTTCTACCAATTCAGATTGGAAAGAATTATAGGCACTCCAATCATACAAATGATTATATAAATTAAACCTGCTCGCTTTCAGCGAAGCAAGAAAAGAAGGAATTTCTTTAAAAGGATTATGAAAAGAAAACAACCGAACCAATAATGCCAAACTACTCCATGCTTTTCCCCAGTACTTTGCTATAAAACGATATTCATCTTTCAAAGAAGGAATTTGCAATTTCCCTACCTCTTCCATAGCACTTGAAGTAGTTGTTAACAGCATACCACTTTGCCAGCATCTATAGGCTATATCAGCATTACGAGCTGTTTCAGTTTCATAACCATAATCAACAGATGGTTGAAAATCATCCGGCAATGGTACATATATAGGGTGATAACAGCATGCAGCAAAACTTTTGGTTGCAAACGGTATCACATTAAAATACCAACCCGGCTGTGTATATTTTATGAAAGAAAAATGCAAAACAATTACTCCGATAATAGTAGATGATAATTCTCTTCGAATACCTTTACCTGCCTGCTTAATGTATATTCTGCAAGTACTTTTTTCCTGGCTTCCACTCCTATCTGTTGTCTCAATGATTTATCCAAAGCGAGCCGTTCTACATAGGTAGCAACTGCATCATGATCGTACATCTCAGCGATAAATCCATCAATGCCATGGTCTATCACTTCTTCAACACCCCCGCAACGTGTTGACACCACAGGCTTTTCTTTACTCATTGCTTCCAACACAACATTCGGAATACCCTCAGAATAACTTGTAAGCATAAAAATATCTGTTCGGTTCAAGGCATCATTCACTGCTTCTTTCGGCTTTCTGCCTAAAAGGCTTACATGTTTCTCAAGGCCCAGATAATGAATATGGAACATGATCTCTTCCTTCTGCGGCCCATCACCAATAATATTCCAATGCACCGGAATTCCTTTTCTCACAAGTGTTCTTACCGCTAACAAACCGATCAACACACCTTTGACAAAAGCTAACCTGATAATGGTGAGAATTTTAACAGTATTCGCATCCCCTTCTTCACACATCAGTTCAGGTTTAAAATAATCGGGGTCAATAGCGGGCCTGTTTACAAATATTTTAGAAGCATCTCTGCAATAAGGCAATACTGTATTTTTCATATCATCCGATACGCAATGGATCATATCAACTCGTTGAAACAATTGAGCTAATCCATCTTTCCTGTCGGCATGTAATGTAAGTTTTACCTTCTCGGCAGTTCCCCTGCAACTCACTACTTTTTTACCCCTTAATTTTGGAATGATAGGCAAAAAAGTTACACCCAATCCTGAGAACTCGAAATGAATTATATCGTATTTTATTTTTTTGAAAAAGT
>JAGWUV010000031.1 GCA_028875875.1 Bacteroidota bacterium | reverse complement strand
ATTTGCATAATGATGAGAACTTTTGCTGTAATGGTTTGATTGCTGCAGACCGCAGTATTCACCCCGCTTTGAATGAAGTAAAGAAGGTTTATCAGAATATTTATTTCAAGGCAAAAGATATTTCGAAAGGGATTATTACAGTGGAAAATTTGTTCGATTTTACTGATCTCAATCAATATGCTTTTAGATGGGAATTATATCGCAATGGTGAAAAAATAAAAGAAGATGCATTTGCCGTAGAACTTGCACCACATCAGCAAAAAGATATTACACTGAACGTTCCTTCAATAGCAACACAAGACGGCAGTGAATACTATATAAATATTCAGGCTACTAACAAATGGGGAACAGCTATGCTTGAAGCAGGGCATGTGGTAGCAACAGAACAATTTAAGTTAAGTGGTGATTATTTTAGTAGAAAAAATATTGCAAGTGGAAACTTGCAGGTTAAAAAAGAAGCAAATAAACTTAGCTTTCATTCTGGTGATGTGTTTGGCGAGATCGATCTGCAATCAGGTACTTTTACCAATTACGCAAAGATCGATGGTGTTCGATTGTCTCAATTCCCTGAACCTTATTTCTGGCGTGCGCCTACAGATAACGATTTTGGAAACGGAATGCCCGCAAAACTTGGTATCTGGCGTTCAGCACATCAAAACAGGAAGATTAAAAATATTGTGGTAGGAGATCAAACAAAAGAAGGAGTTGAAGTTAAAGTTGAATATGAGCTGACAGACATTGCAGTTCCCTATACTGTTGAATATCTTATTCATAACGATGGTTCTGTACAGGTAACCGCTTCAATGGATATGGAAGGACGATCGCTTGCAGAGTTGCCTCGTTTTGGTATGCGCTTAACCTTGCCTTCTTTTTTTACAACTATTCAATACTATGGAAGAGGCCCGTGGGAAAATTATAGTGATAGAAACGAATCTGCTTTTGTTGGCTTGTATAAGGATGATGTGAAGAATCAATATTGTAATGGTTATATCCGCCCACAGGAAAGTGGTTACAAAACAGATGTGAGATGGTTTAGTCTTACAGATCAAAATGGCCGTGGATATCGATTTGAAGGTATTCAACCTATTTGTTTCAGTGCAATCAACCATTCTACGGAAAGTCTTGATCCGGGTATGACAAAGAAACAGCAACATCCCTCTGATCTGCCTCCAGATCAGAATATACATGTACAAGTTGATTATAAGCAACGTGGTGTAGGTGGTGATAATAGCTGGGGGGCGTTACCTCATGAAAGGTATCGTCTTTTAGATAAGAAATATACTTATAGTTATACCATTCAATTGCTGTAATTAATTTTTTTTTGATTTTAGATTGTATGTTGATCCGTCATTTCAGATATTTTCCTGTTATCATTTTTCTTGTGTCGTGCAACCGAAAGCTTGTTCAAAGCAAAGCAAGTGATAAAGATGGATACCGGTTGGTTTGGGCAGATGAGTTTAATAAAGATGGAGAACCTGATACTGCTAATTGGAGTTATGAAAGAGGTTTTGTACGAAATGAAGAATTACAATGGTATCAACCTGAAAATGCAAAGTGTGAGAATGGGCTACTAGTTATTGAAGCAAAGAAGGAAACAAAAACGAATCCTAATTATGTGGATGGAAGTAGAGACTGGAGAAAAAAACGTTCTCTAATCAATTACACTTCCTCATGCTTGATCACAAAAGGGAAAAGAAGCTGGCAATACGGTAGGTTTGAAATGAGGGCACGTATTGATATTAGTAAAGGTCTTTGGCCGGCATGGTGGACCTTAGGTATTACCCAAGACTGGCCTGGCAATGGAGAGATTGATATAATGGAATATTACCGTGGTAAATTATTAGCTAACATCGCATGCTTAAGGAAAGATCGAAAAGCTGAATGGTATAGCAATAAATTCAGTACAGACTCACTTGGGGCTGAATCATGGGCTAAGCAATTTCATATTTGGCGGATGGATTGGACGGAGGATTACATTGCTTTATATGTAGATGATCATTTATTGAATAAGGTGATACTTGATACATTGGTAAATAAAGATGGAAGTGGTTTTAATCCTTTTCGGCAACCTCATTACATGTTATTGAATCTTGCACTTGGTGGACAAAATGGTGGCGATGTTACTGCTACGGGCTTCCCTCGTAAGTTTGAAATTGATTATGTAAGAGTATATCAAAAGAATAAATAACAAGTCGAATGTTTACGAAAATCCTTTGTAAAAAACAGTCAAAACTGTTATTGGTAATTTTTCTAGCTTTTCTTTCATCGCATGTGAGTGCACAGAAAACAAATGTTTCAGGTGGCAGGCAATATTCCTCTTATCTCTTCGTGTATTTTACAGGCAATGATAAAGCTGAAGAACAAATTCGATTTGCATTAAGTACAGATGGATATCATTACAGGGCCTTAAATCATAATCAACCTGTTGTTTCTTCTGCTACCATCAGTTCTACGGGAGGTGTTCGCGATCCACATATTTTACGTGGTGAGGACGGTAAAACTTTTTATATGGTTGCAACAGATATGGTTTCTGCAAAAGGCTGGAACTCTAATAGGGCAATGGTTTTATTAAAGTCAACAGATTTGATTAATTGGACATCTTCCGTTGTAAATATTCAGCAGAAATATCCTCATCAGGAAAACCTGCTTCGTGTATGGGCGCCCCAAACCATCTACGATCCTGTGGCTAAAAAGTATATGATCTATTTTTCAATGAAGCATGGACAGGATCCGGATAAGATTTATTATGCTTATGCTAATAAAGATTTTACCGACCTGGAAACAGAACCTAAACAACTTTTTTTTAGTCCGACTAACGGTGCCTGCATTGACGGGGATATTATAAGTAAAGATGGCAAGTATTACCTTTTCTTTAAAACAGAAGGAGAGGGAGCAGGAATTAAGATAGCTGTATCTGATAAGCTTACAGAAGGTTATGTGTTGAGAGACCGCTACGTTCAACAAACAAAAGACCCTGTAGAAGGAGCAGGTACTTTCCCGTTAAATAACGGGAGTGAATATGTGTTGATGTATGACCTGTATACAAAGGGTAAATACCAGTTTACAAAAACAAAAGACCTGGAACATTTTACAGTGATAGACCAGGATGTAACCATGAATTTTCATCCACGTCATGGAACCGTGATGCCAATTACAACTGCCGAAGCGGAGCGTTTAGAAAGCAAATGGGGCAGTGCAGAGGATGTGATTAGCTCTTTCACTTCAAAACAAGTGCATGCGCTGAATTACTCAATTGATACTGTGAATAAAGCAATAACACTTCTTGTTAAAGCTGGCACGAACCTACATGCATTCAATCCGGGGTTTATGCGTTTCCCCGGTGTTCAAATAAAACCAAATGCAGCACAGGATTTCAGAAAAGGGAATAGTCGATACACTATAAACATTAAGGGGCAACAGGCTGAAGAATGGACTGTGAAAACAGTTGAAACACATAATCCTGTTTTAGATGGATATTATGCTGATCCGGATATTCTATACTCAGAAAAAACAAAACGTTATTATATCTATCCAACAAGCGATGGATTTACAGGTTGGTCGGGTACTTATTTCAAAACCTTTTCTTCAACAGATTTGGTTAATTGGAAAGATGAAGGTGTGATACTGGATCTTAATAAAGATGTGAGCTGGGCTAAAAGAAATGCATGGGCTCCCTGCATCATTGAAAAGAAGATTAATGGGCAGTATAAATATTATTTCTATTTCTGTGCGGCACAGAAAATTGGTGTGGCAGTAGCTGATAGTCCTGCGGGGCCGTTTGTGGATTCAGGAAAGCCTTTAATCAGTAAGTTGCCTGCCGGGGTTAAAGGTGGTCAGCAAATAGATCCAGATGTTTTCTTCGATCCTTCAACAGGCAAAACTTATTTGTATTGGGGAAACGGTTATATGGCATGTGCCGAATTGAATGATGATATGGTTTCTGTTAAAGAAGAAATCATCAAAGTAATAACGCCAGATGCTTCTTTCCGCGAAGGAACAAATGTGTTTTACAGGAATGGTAAATATTATTTCTTATGGTCTGAAGATGACACGAGAAGTCAAAATTATCGTGTTCGTTATGGTATCGCTTCAACAGCAACCGGACCAATACAAATTCCTGCCAACAATCTTGTGATCGCTAAAGATACAGCTGCAGGCATCTATGCAACGGGGCATAATTCTATAATACAAGTTCCGGGGAAAGATGAATGGTATATTGTTTATCATCGCTTCAATTACCCAAATGGCATTCATATGGGGCAGGCCGCAGGTTATAACAGGGAAGTGTGTATTGATAAGCTAGCATTTGATGATGAAGGGTTTATTAAACAGGTGAAGCCTACGCATGCAGGTATTCAGCCAGTTGCAGCAAAAAAATAATCTACTCGTTCTATTCTGTTTAAGATAAATCTACTTACAAAAATGCTAAAGAAAATACTGTTGGCAACCTTGTTACTAAATGTGAACGAACAAATGTTAATAACGGGTAATTAAATTTATTGACTATCAGTTATTTTTAACGGTTGATATTTTGAAACCTAATAAAAAAATTATGTACCCAGAATTTTTGTGGAGATATATAGTTTGGGTTGCTTTCCTAAAATGTGTGTTCGGTTCATGTTATTTCATTGGCTCAAGAACGAAAAACTTATCAAAAAACGATTGCTATGCTGAAATTGAAATTAGTTAGTTGTTTATTATTTTATTCATTCATCTTTTTTCTACATGGTAAAGCTTCAGATAATTCTCTGATCTATCAGAAAGTTGATGACGGAGTTGTAATTCACATAAAAAAGCCATTTTCAAATTCTGCCAGATTGATAAAACTGCAGGTGATAACTGATAATATCATCCGGGTGCTTGCGAGTCTGACAGACACTTTTGCTTCCCGGAAAAGTCTGATGGTTGCTGAAACAAAAAGAAAGGCAGTTGAATGGCGACTGAAGGAAAATGATACCTACATTATTGTTAGCACTGCCAGGGTTAATGCCAACTTTAATAAGAATACCGGCTCTGTTTTTTTTACAGATATAAATGGCAAAATCATATTATCCGAAAAAAAAGAAGCAGGCAGAAAGTTTGCTGCTACAGTTGTGGATGGAGAACAATTATACAGTTTGAAACAAATCTTTGAAATGGGAGAGAGTGAGGGTTTTTATGGTCTCGGACAACATCAGGAAGGAATAATGAATTATAAAGGCCGGCATGTTGATCTGGCACAAAACAACACGGAAGTGGCTATCCCTTTTTTAGTGTCTGATAAAAACTTTGGAATCCTTTGGGATAATTATTCCATCACGCAAGTCATGGATAGCAGAAAATATAAACCCATCAGTAGCCTGAAATTATTTGCAAAGGATGGCAGTGAAGGATGGCTCACAGCAACATACGTATCAAAAGTAAAAGATTCCGAAAATACTATTGTAAGAGCTGAGTCTAAGATTGACTATGAGTTTATTGAAAACGTTAAGAACTTTCCTGAAGGATTCAGTCCGGCCAAAGGTCATGTTACGTGGGAAGGATATGTGCAAAGTTGTTTTGAAGGGTTACATACGTTTTTGATTAAATATGCTGGATATGTTAAAGTGTGGATTGATGGAAAATTGTTGGCAGACAGGTGGCGCCAGGCATGGAATCCGGGTACAGTATCTCTTCAAACAAAATTTAGTTCCAATAAGAAATATCGAATCAGGATAGAATGGCAACCTGATGGCGGCGAATCATATCTTTCCTGTAAGTGGTTAAGCCCATTATCAAAAGAAAAACAGGATGAATTTTCATTCCGGTCTGAAGCAGGTCAAAATATCGATTACTATTTTGTTTATGGTAATAATTTGGATGAAGTTATTGGAGGATACAGGAGCATTACAGGTCGTGCTGAGCTGATGCCTAAATGGGCGATGGGTTTATGGCAAAGCAGGGAGCGATACAAAACACAGGATGAGATCTTACAAACCGTAGGAGAATTCAGGAAAAGAGAAATTCCACTTGATAATATTGTTTTAGACTGGAGTTATTGGAAACAAGACGAGTGGGGAAGCCAACAATTTGATTCTTCGCGTTTTTCAGATCCTGCCGGCATGATTAAAACTTTGCACGATAAATTCAATACTCATTTCATGATTTCGGTGTGGCCTAAGTTTTATGTAGGTATTGATAATTATAAGTATTTTGATACAAACGGATGGTTGTACAAAAGAAATGTTATCGATGGGCAAAGAGATTGGATAGGGCAAGGATATGTATCTACATTTTATGATGTATTCAATCCTAAGGCAAGGGATGCGTTTTGGGGTTTGCTCAATAAAAACCTCTTCAGTAAAGGTGTAGATGCCTGGTGGCTTGATGCTTCGGAACCTGATATTTATTCGAATTCAAGTATTGAGCATAAGAAGGAGTTGATGACCCCAACTGCCATTGGCTCATCAACAGAATATTTTAATGCTTACCCGCTTCAGAACTCTAAAGCTGTATATGAGGGGCAAAGGGCAACTCGTTCTGATCAAAGAGTGTTTATTCTTACGCGTTCAGCATATGCCGGTCTGCAACGTTATGCTGCTGCCGTATGGAGTGGGGATATTGCTGCCAGATGGGAAGATTTTAAAAATCAAATTCCGGCAGGCATTAATTTTTCTTTATCGGGCTTGCCATATTGGACAACAGACATAGGTGGATTTGCAGTGGAAAAACGTTATGAAAATGCTCATGGAGAGGATTTGAAGGAATGGCGGGAGCTTTCTACACGTTGGTATCAGTTCGGTGCATTTTGTCCGCTTTTCCGTGTACACGGCCAGTTTCCTTACCGGGAAATTTACAATATCTCTCCCCAAGGAACTCCTGCTTATCAAAGCATGCTGTATTATGATAAGTTGCGTTATCGGTTGATGCCTTATATCTATTCATTAGCGGCTAAAACATATTACGATAATTATACCATCATGCGTGGATTGGTAATGGATTTTGGTAATGATAAGAATGTAAAAAACATAGGAGATCAGTTCATGTTCGGGCCTGCATTATTAGTTAGCCCGGTAACGAAATTTAAGGCAACAGAAAGAAAACTGTATCTGCCTTCATCAACTGGTTGGTTTGATTTTTACACAGGCCAGTATTATAATGGAGGGCAACAAATTACAGCTGCTGCACCTTTTGAAAGAATTCCATTGTTCGTAAAAGAGGGGTCCATTATTCCTTTTGGTCCTGCTTTACAATATTCAACTCAAAAAAAAGCCGATACAATTACCCTTTATGTGTATACCGGCAAAGATGCAGTCTTTACTATTTATGATGATGAGAATGTGAATTACAATTATGAGAAAGGGATGTATGAAAACATAAAGATCCGGTATAGTGAACACGAAAAGTTGTTAACCCTTGATGATAGAACCGGTGGTAAATTTAATGGCATGCTGAAAGAAAGGTATTTCAAAATCGTATGGGTTGATAAAGGGAAAAATGTTGGATTTGATGTAGACAGGAAACCGGATGCAGCAGTGATGTATTCAGGTCACAAGCTATTATTTCATCATGAATAGCTATTAATTCACCATAACTAAACATGCTACCTCTGTTCTCATCAGTTAATTTTGCTAAAAATTGCTGTATGAAAAATATACTGAGGGTTAAAGTGTGGATTTTTTCTTTACTTCCTTTACTGGTAAATGCACAGGTATCAAATGGTGTTAAGCAAGTTCAGCTTACCCGTTTTTATCTGCAGTCATCAGAACTTGTAAAAGATGATGGATCAGTATTGTCTTCTTCTCGTCAACTGCATGAACCTTGGTATAAAGTAACAGTACCTTCTACTGTGTTAACGGGATTGGTTGCAAATAAAGTATACCCTAACCCATACATTGGAATGAACAATATGTTGATTCCGGATGCCTCTGATAGCTTTAATAATCAATATCATTTATCAAAGTATTCGCATATTCCCAATGTACCTAATCCCTGGAAGAAAGCCTATTGGTATAAAACGAGCTTTACTGTTCCTTCAACAGATCGGGGAAAATTATTTCAACTCATTTTCAAAGGCATTAATTACAGGGCCGATGTTTGGCTGAACGGGAAATTGATAGCAGACTCATCTCAACTGGTGGGCATGTTTGCAACATTCGATCTTAATGTAAGCAATGCTATTAAGGCAGGTGAGGAAAATATACTGGCCGTTAAGATATATCCGTTGGATTACCCAGGGTTACCCGATCATCCACAATTAAAGGCTTTGGGCGACTTTTACATGAATGGCGGTCCAACCGGTGATATAGGAAAAAATGTAACCATGTTGTGTTCGGTGGGTTGGGACTGGATGCCTGAAGTACATGACCGTAATATAGGCATCTGGCAACCAGTGTATTTAAGAACCTCAGGCAAAGTGGTAGTACAAAAGCCTAAAGTTACAACCACACTTTCATCCTCTGCTGATACCGAGCTGGCTAAACTACAAATACAGTTGATGCTTGCCAATTATGGAACGAAAGCGCAAACTGGCAAGCTGAATATTATTATTTCTCCGGAAACCTTTGCTGGCAACAGTTTCTCTATTTCACAAAACATGTCTCTGGCTGCAGGTGAACAGAAACAGATAGAATTAGGCCCCGAACAATTCAAGCAGTTGAACATACAACATCCGCATTTATGGTGGCCGCATGGCTACGGTAAAGCTGATCTTTACAGGATACGGTTGCAATATGTTCATGGCAACACTGTCTCTGATGATACTTCATTTGTATTCGGTATTAGAACTGTTGATTCAAAGCATTCAACAGTAAACGGGTGGAGCAAAAGAGACTTCTATGTTAATGGTAAACGGATTCACCTCGTAGGAGGTGCATGGGTGCCGGATATGATGTTACAGGAAGATTCTCTTCGCTTTGCACAGGAATTGATGTTGTGCAAGAATGCCAATGTAAACCTGGTGAGGATATGGGGTGGTGGTGTTGCCCCGCCGGATCAGTTTTTTGAAATAACCGATAGGCTTGGATTATTGGTATGGGAAGATTTTTGGATAACAGGAGATACTAATGGAGAATTTAAGGGTTCTGCTGATTATCCTTACCAGGGCCAGGTTTTCATTAATAACGTTACTAGTACTATTTACAGGTTGCGCAATCATCCATCTCTGTTAGTGTGGACGGGAGGTAATGAAGGTCATGCCAGGCTGGAGCTGTATAATGCTATGCGTGATAATGTTGCATTGCTGGATGGGACAAGGCCTTTCATCCCAAGTTCTTCAGGCTTTGCAAAGCTGTCTGCCGACTGGAAAGGCTCATGGCCTGATAATAAGCCTGGTGGCGTATACAGTGGCGGTTCATATAAGTGGAAAGATCCTGCGTTTTATTATACTAAGATCAATGAAGGGAAAGACTGGCTCTTCAAAGATGAAACCGGCATTCCTTCACAAGTACCTTATGAAACCTTGTCTAAAATTATCCCTGATTCAAGTCACGATAACACATTGCCTTATCCCTTTAATAATTCATGGGGCTATCATGATGCTTGTACTGGCGCTGGTCATTTTGAATTGTATAATGCCGAGATGGTAAAAAGATTAGGAAAACCAACGGGGCTGAAAGATTTTTCAGACAAAATGCAAGTGATGAATGCCGATGGTTACAGGGGGATATTTGAAGCGGCGGGGCATAAACTCAATGACAATGGCGGTGTTATGTTATGGAAGCTTAACCCGGCTTTTCCGAGTGTTATATGGCAGATATTCGATTATTACCTGGCACCTAACGCAGGATATTATTTCATGCAAAATGCTTGTGAGAAAGTACACATTCAATTGAATCTGGACGATTCAGTTGTTGCTGTGATTAACAGGTCATATCAGCCACAAAAAAATATAATGGCGAATATTGCTGTGTACGACATAAACGGGCTATCGCTATTTAAGCAGAAAATAAGTTTGGATATTAATGGATCGGAAGTGAAAGAAACTATTTCTCTGAAAAGTATACTGGTGAAGCATCTTGGTTTGTGCTTTGTGGCGTTGAACCTGGAAGATGCAAAAGGAAATAATATTTCACATAATGTTTACTGGTTTGCAAAAGACCATCAATATCAGGCACTTTCAGGTATTAAGCCTGTTAAGTTAACAGTGAAAGTTGTTAAAAAAGAAATCGGAAAGGGGGATAGTAAATGGACCATGATAATTACCAATACATCCCCTCAAATAGCGTTCTTTGTTCATCCTAAAATAACCGACGGTAGTAACAATGAGGAGATATTCCCGGGTTATTGGAGTACAAGTTATTTTACATTGACGCCGGGAGAAACTGTTACGGTAACTGCCGATTATCCTAATGCAAGCATCGCTAACAAGCAACTGCAATTAAGATTAAGCGGGTGGCAAAGAGAAGAACTGGTTGGCTCAATTAAATGAGAATGGGTTTTGTTGAAGCAAAACTAGCATGGCAAATATGGCGGCGTTCAATGTTAATGTTCATTCGCATAAGCTGCTATTGCATGTAAGCTTTTGAGCGGTGTAAGGAGATATAAAGTTACTCTTTAAGCTTATTTACTTGTTGCGACAGAAGGTTTTTGATAGTCGTAGTTGTTTTTGTTCAATAATAAAACATCAACGATATTGCTTTATAAAGTGAATACAATTCTTGCAATATGAAAAAAAAGCTATCGGTTATCACTATTGTGATTTTTTCTTTGTTTCAAATGAGTATTAGTAAAACATTGGCTCAGTCTCCCGACACCAAAGAACTTTATAGACCAGCAATACATTTTACTCCGCATACAGGATGGATGAATGATCCTAACGGTATGGTATATTATAATGGCGTGTATCATCTGTTCTTTCAATTCTATCCTAATGATACGCACTGGGGGCCGATGCACTGGGGGCATGCCACCAGTAAAGACCTTTTGCATTGGCAACAACAACCAATTGCTTTGTATCCCGATAGTTTAGGATATATTTTTTCAGGTAGCGCTGTTATAGATGAGCACAATACATCCGGTTTTAGTAAGGATGGTAAAACTCCAATGGTGGCAATATTTACGCAGCATGATCCGATACTGGAAAAAAAAGGAGCTATCAATTTTCAAAACCAAAGTATTGCCTATAGCTTGGATGAAGGAAAAACATGGACAAAATATGCCGGTAACCCGGTTATCAAAAATCCTGGTATTGCTGATTTCAGAGATCCAAAAGTGAGTTGGTATGAAGCAGGAAAGAAATGGGTAATGACACTTGCAACAAAGGATCATATCACTTTTTATTCATCTGAAAATTTAAAGGAGTGGAGAAAGGAAAGTGAGTTTGGAAAAGAAGCCGGAGCTCATGGTGGCGTTTGGGAATGCCCGGATCTTTTTCCACTGGAATATGAGGGAAAGAAAATATGGATACTTACGGTGAGTATTAATCCCGGTGCTCCGAATGGAGGTTCTGCTACACAGTATTTCATTGGGCAGTTTGATGGAAATACCTTTACGGCTTTTGATAATACTACAAGATGGATTGATTTTGGAAGGGATGATTATGCCGGGGTAACATGGTCTAATACAGGTAAAAGAAAGATTTTTTTAGGTTGGATGAGTAACTGGGATTACGCTAACCAGGTGCCTACGGTAGCGTGGAGAAGTGCTATGACAGTACCCAGAGAGCTGCATTTGAAAAAAGATGGGAATAGTTATTATATCGCTTCAATGCCAGTGAAAGAGTTGAAAAACTTTGAGAAGAAGAAAGCAGTGCTGAAGAATTTTAGTGGAAAGTCTTTAGATATTTCTCAGAAATTAGGTTTGCTATCTGCACCATGCAAAGTTGATCTCACTATTTCCAATAAAGAAAGTTTCTCACTGGTATTTGCTAATACAATAGGAGACCAGGTGGTGATGGGGTATGATAATAATAAGAACAGTTTTTATGTAGATCGAACAAAATCTGGTAAAATTAATTTTTCAGATAAGTTCACAGGGGTTGCATTTGCTCCGCGGATAATGAAGAATGATGAAATCAAATTAACACTGATTATAGATCATGCTTCATTGGAGATGTTTGCTGATGATGGTGTAACGGTAATGACCGAAATTTTCTTTCCCAACCAACCGATGAACCGATTGCTTTTTGAAGCACAGCAGGAGACGGATATAAAAGATGTAGTGCTTACAGGATTGTAGAGAAAGTAATTCAATGAGTAAAACGAAAGGTATAAAATAATGAAGGAGCAAAAAGCTGCTCCTCCATTATTTTTTTAAAGTTATTCTCGTTACTAGCCACTGCAGCTTATACATCCTTCCTGCATGGTACAAACCGCGCCTTCTACAATTTTATCTTCGGTACTGCTGCTTTCAATTATGCTTAGGTTGTGTGAATCAACAACAGGCTCCATGGATTTGCCGCCCTGCTTTTCAACAGTAAACTGTACAGCTTGTGATGCGGCTTTTGTTCGTAAATAATACATGCCTGTTTTCAATCCTTTTTTCCAGGCATAGAAATGCATTGAAGTAAGCTTTGATGTTGTTGGTGCATCTACAAACAAGTTGAGTGACTGAGATTGACAAATGTATGCGCCACGATCTGCAGCCATATCAATGATCGCTCTTTGTTTGATCTCCCAAACAGTTTTATAGATTTCTTTGATGCTATCGGGAATGCCCTCTATCTTTTGAATAGAACCGTTGTTCTGGATAATCTGATTTTTCATTTCATCATTCCACAAATTCAGTTCTACCAGATCCTTCAATAAATGTTTATTTACCACAACAAACTCTCCGCTTAATACACGGCGTACATAGATGTTAGAGGTATAAGGCTCAAAACATTCGTTGTTGCCCAATATTTGGGAAGTAGAAGCAGTTGGCATTGGAGCAACGAGTAAAGAGTTTCTTACACCATGTTTTAGTACCTCTGCTTTTAGCGTGTACCAATCCCAGCGAAGACTTGGCTCAACACCCCACATATCAAACTGGAAGATACCTTTTGAAACAGGAGAACCTTCATACGTTTCATAAGTCCCTTCTGTTTTTGCAAGATCCTTACTGGCGGTCATAGCAGCAAAGTAGATAGTTTCGAATATTTCTTTATTTAGCTGTTTGGCTTCTTCACTTTCAAAAGGTAAGCGTAATAAAATGAACGCATCGGCTAAACCTTGTACACCTAAACCAATTGGCCTATGGCGTAAGTTAGAAGTTCTTGCTTCTTCAACAGGATAATAATTATTGTCAATAATCTTGTTCAGATTCTTTGTTACTTCATATGTTACTTCGTATAGTTTGTTATGATCGAACTTTCCATCAATCACAAATCTTGGCAGCGCCAAAGATGCCAGGTTGCAAACAGCCACCTCATCAGGTGAAGTATATTCCATGATCTCTGTACAAAGGTTAGAACTCTTGATAGTGCCTAAGTTCTGCTGGTTGCTCTTGCTATTGGCTGCATCTTTATACAGCATGTAAGGCGTACCTGTTTCAATCTGTGCTTCTAAAATAGCGAACCAAAGGTCTTGTGCTTTTACTGTTTTTCTAGCCCTGCCTTCAGATTCGTATTGCGTGTACAATTTTTCAAATGCTTCTCCAAAACAATCTTGCAGGCCAGGAGCTTCATTCGGGCAGAACAAACTCCACTCTCCATTAGCTTCTACTCTTTTCATAAAAAGATCAGAGATCCACAACGCATAGAAAAGATCTCTTGCTCTCAATTCTTCTTTACCATGATTTTTTCTCAGGTCTAAGAACTCAAATATATCTGCATGCCATGGTTCTAAATAAACAGCAAAAGCTCCTTTTCTTTTACCACCGCCCTGATCAACATAACGGGCAGTATCATTAAACACACGCAGCATAGGAATTATACCATTGCTGGTACCATTTGTGCCACCGATATAACTTCCTGTTGCACGAATGTTATGAATAGCTAAACCAATACCACCGGCACTTTGCGATATCTTGGCTGTTTGCTTTAAAGTGTCGTAAATCCCATCAATACTGTCATCTTTCATCGTTAATAAAAAGCAACTGCTCATCTGAGGCTTAGGCGTAGCCGCATTGAATAAAGTTGGTGTTGCATGTGTAAACCAACGCTCACTCATTAAGTGATAGGTTTTAATGGCACTTTCAATATCAGCTTTATGAACACCTATCGCAACACGCATATACATATGCTGTGGCCTTTCAGCCACTTTTCCATCTATCTTTAGAAGATATGATTTTTCAAGTGTTTTAAAACCGAAATAATCAAAACCATAATCACGGTCGTAGATGATCGTGCTATCCAGCAATTCAGCATTGGCTTCAATAATCTGCCAAACATCATCGGCAATCAAGGGCAATACTTTGCCTGTTTTGCTATCGGTGCATTCATGCAATAGCTTCATGGTTTGCGAGAAGCTCTTGATGGTATTTTTATGCAGGTTGCTTACTGCTATTCTGCTGGCCAATAAAGCATAATCAGGATGCTTTACCGTTAATGATGCTGCTGTTTCTGCCGCAAGGTTATCCAGTTCCGTTGTGCTAACGCCGTCGTATAAACCTTCAATCACTTTCTTTGCAACATCAATAGAGTCTACAAAACGCCTGTCTAAGCCGTAGCATAATTTTTCAATACGTGCAGTTATTTTATCAAACTTCACGCTCTCGCTTTTTCCATTTCTTTTAATCACTTGCATGGCAGAATATATTTAGTAGTTAAATTTTATGTATCGGCTTGAGTACTTGTGGCATCGTCTGTTGTGTCACTCACTTGTACGTTCCGAATTTTGTTCAGCAATCACTTTTGCTAAAAATCTTCATCCATTGAAAATGTCTGGGCTTCTTTGTTTCCAGCCAATACACCTGCTTTCTGGTAATCTCCCACACGTTTTTCAAAGAAGTTGGTTTTGCCTTCCAGAGAAATCATTTCCATGAAATCAAATGGATTAGAAGCATTGAACATCTTCGTATAACCAAGCTCCGTGAGCCATCTGTCTGCAACAAATTCAATATATTGCTGCATCAGTTTGGCGTTCATGCCTATCAATGCAACAGGCAACGCTTCGCTGATGAATTCTTTTTCAATGGCTACTGCATCACCAATAATCTGGAATACTTCTTCCTGTGATAATTTTCCATTGAGCATACCGTAGAGTAGGCAGGCGAATTCACAATGCAAGCCCTCATCACGACTGATCAGCTCATTGCTAAAAGTTAAGCCCGGCATCAATCCTCTTTTCTTCAGCCAAAAAATAGAGCAGAAGCTTCCGCTGAAGAAAATGCCTTCTACTGCTGCAAAAGCAACCAGTCTTTGTGCAAAGGTTCCATTCTCAATCCAACGTAAAGCCCACTCGGCTTTCTTTTTCACTGCCGGAACTGTATCGATTGCGTGAAATAACCTGTCCTTTTCTTTCGGATCTTTAATGTAGGTATCTATCAGTAATGCATAAGTCTCACTATGGATATTTTCCATCATGATCTGGAAACCATAGAAACATCTTGCCTCAGGTAACTGGACTTCACTCATAAAGTTCACTGCCAGGTTCTCATTCACAATCCCATCGCTGGCAGCAAAAAATGCCAACACATGCGAAATAAAATGACGTTCCCCATCATTCAAACTGGCCCAGTCTTTCAGGTCAGAACTTAAATCTATTTCCTCAGCTGTCCAGAAACTAGCTTCATGCTTTTTATACTGTTCCCATATTTTGGGATAGTTGATGGGAAGAATAACAAACCGGTCTTTGTTTTCCTTCAGTAAAATTTCATTTTCTGTCTGCATACGTTTCTATAATTAATAGGTTCTTCTTCCGATGTTGCTAAGGAGAAAAATAGCGCTGAACATTACAATAGGAGGATGTCCTGTGTATTTATCAGTGCTAGGCTTTTCACCCGAAAGCGTGGCATCTAAAGTGCGTTATGGCAGGTCTTCTGACTTTCCCGATTTCTGAAGCCTTCCCGTTCTTAGAACAGTGGCTTTGCAGTGTTTCAGAAATACATACCATTCGAATGGTATCGGGATTTACAGCTACGGGGATAGTTCCGGATTTACACCGGATTCCCTTTTAATACAGGTTCTTAATCAATTGTTGAACCGTAACCATAACCGTCTGCAACATTACAATTCCTTCACAGATCATACATAAACACTTATTCACGGCTGTTGAAAACAAATTGAGCCTTGCGTTCATTTGTAAGAAAGTGGTTATTAGGCAAGATTTTTCGCTGCAACAAAGGATCGATACCCAGGAATGATAGCTAGATTAAAAGAATAATTGAAAATGTGAATAATTTCTTCTTTTACGCTCCCTTATTAACGCTTGTAGTGCAAGAACTACATCTATGATTCTTGGAGTATGTTTTACCAGGTTAAAGTAGTTAATATTTTTCTTGTCGAGTATGAGATCATGGCTGTATTACAGAGAAATAGAAACTGATTTTTTAATTGAACAGGATTAAAATAAAAGAGTTCAAAAAACATGGCGCTTGTCATATTTTATTCTATGCATTGAAAGATATATTTGGGTATTAAACGTGGTTTTCAACATGTCTGAATAATTAAGGGTTCTGTTGTACAACTATTAATGATAGTTTCACGGTGATATCCTTGTTAAACCTCCAAGATATTATGAAAAATAAACGTAGTTTATTTTTTGTAACGCTAATAGGTAGTGTATTTTTCTTTGCAGTTATTGCATCGGTGCACTCATCTATTACACTGCGTTCAGAAAATAAAAAATCTATAAGTATAAAAGAACCAACCAGATATAACAAGGCGCCGGTTGCGAGGATTTCTACTCTTAGCGATAAAAGAGAACTGATTACAAACTCATTATTCGGAAGTTGCGGTAAACTAATTTTTCAACACGATACAGCTATTTGTAAGAATTCTACTGTACTACTTTCAACTGATAATAATGCACTTGCAGATACAGTACCGGTAGGTTTTTGGAAGTTGTTGATACCTGGATCAAAGATTAATCCTGTTTACTTTAATATCAAGGCTTTTTGTTTCGATAGAGATAGCCAATTCGTGTATTCTATTATTCATCAAAAGATCATACGTTTTGATCTAAAAAAAGATACGATTACTGAGATTCCGGCAACAAATTGGCCTGGCGATTACACCGAGTTTACATTTGATTTTACTAACAGACGTTTATTGTTGTGGAGAGCCGGCAGGGATAAGGTATATGCGATACCAGCGAATGGCGGTTCCTGGGCATTAATTGGTAACGGATCTTTCGATAACCAGGCGTATCAGTCTTCTTCTTTTTGGAATCCTTTAACGCAGCGTCCTTCTTTTTATGGGGGATATGGTTCATTGATAATGAAGAATTGGGAATTTGAAAATAGTGGTGCCGGGTGGTTAAAAATGGTAGATACAACGTCTTTGTGTATGCCGCCACGGGGAGGGAATCTTGTTGCCTCGAATGCTAAAGGTGATAAGCTATACTTATTTTCAGGGCAAGGCAGTTGTTCTGGAAATGAAGCAGATGGTGTTTGTACCTTAGGTAGCGGGTGGGGTACACCTAATGGCATGTTTTGTTGGTTGAAGGACTTATGGGAATTTGATTTGAATAACTATTCTTTCAATAATATTCTTCCCATTAATGATCCTTCAGTTCAATACGAAGGAGCGGTTACTTATGATTATGATAAGAATCGGTTTTTTCTTTTCGGAGGTTTTCAGCCGGATCCTGATTATATCATGAATCAATTTGCTACTTACACAAACAAAACTTTTCGTTTCAGGAGGGGAGTGGACAATGGATTTGTTGAATTTGCCGGAACAGGTGATGTTCCTCCTGCAGTTACAACTAATACTTCCAACGGTTATGCCTATTATGATGCTAAAGGAAAGCGAATGATTTGGGCACGTTATGATGGTATTTGGGCATTTTATCCTGATAGCTCCAATACTCCCTCTACGCGAAAGGTGTTATGGTCTACTGGAGACACAGCTGCCGCTATTAATGTTGCACCAGCTCAAACAACACGTTATTGGGTAACAATAAGCAATTACGGTAATAGTTGTACCGATTCTATTACAGTTACGGTAGATACTTTATCTACTGCATTACAGCCTAAAACTTATGTTTGTGGAAATCCTTCTGTAACACTTGATGCGGGGGGGGCTTATAACTCTTATTTATGGTCAACAGGAGCTACAAATTCTTCAATAACGGTAACAACGAATGGTACCTTTGGTGTTACTGTTAAAGATAATATTTGTAGCAGAACTGATACTACCAATGTATTGTTTCTTCCTGCTATAAATAACTTTTCTGTGATGGCTTTAAGAGATACCGTTTGCGCCGGAGATAGAGATAGCCTGTATGTTGTTACACCACAACCCAATGTGAATTATGCCTGGTATCAAAAAAATAATGGTAGCCTTATTGGTTACAATACACAATTTGTAATTAATTCAGTTCTTTCTCCATTGCAATACAATATCACGGCTCAAAATATCCCTAATGTATGCCCTACAAAAACAGTTACAGCTTCTGTTGCTGTTTATACTCCATTACCTGAACCTATTGTAAAAGCATCAAATGTAACCGCCACAAGTATTTTATTCAGTTGGGATGCAATTCCTGGTGCATTCGGCTATCTTCTTAGCACTGATAATGGTCAAACTTATCATGCTCCTTCTGCTGGTACTACGGCTTTAACAGAATTAATTACAGGGTTACAACCTAATCAAAAAGTATCATTAATTGTAAAAGCCTTTGGCAATTATGAATGTCAAGCAAGTAACCCTTCAGCAATCACAACGGTTACCACACTTAATCCTATCGGAAATCTTATCTATGTACCTAATTCGTTTACACCTAATGGTGATGGCGTAAACGATATATTTCGGGTGTATAGCAATGCATTGTCATCTATTCAGTTAAGGATTTATAATCAATATGGAGAGGCTATTTATTATACAACTGATAATACTAAAGGATGGGATGGTACACACAATGGCGTATTGCAACCTATGGGTGTATACATATATTATTTGGAAGCGATGATGCAGGATGGAACAAAACAAACTAAAAAAGGCTCAGTTACTTTAATCAGATAGCTATTAGCTTATGAAGAAAATAATTTTACTATTACTCATCTTTAGCGTGCTATCCGGTATACCTGGCAAAGGTCAGATAGATCCTCATTTTACACAGTATTATGCTTCTCCTTTAATGCTCAATCCTTCCTTAACAGGTATGGTTGATGGTGATTACAGGGCCACAGTAAACTATAAAAATCAATGGGCTTCTATAACTACGCCTATTACATCAAAGGGGTTAAGTTTTGACATGCCTTTAGGAACAAAAGGTTTTGGTATCGGTACAACCATTATGAATCAAACAGCTGGCGATGGAGGCTATTACTACAATAATGTTTACGTTTCGTTATCATACCAGGTACATCTTTCTGAATATAAAATATTAGCTGCTGGTTTTGAAGCTGGCTTTATTAATAGGGGTATAGATCCCACCAAGCTTCAGTTCGGAAATCAATTCAATCCGTTAGTAGGATACGATCCTACATTGCCTGCCAATGAGTTTTTTAAAAATACTTCTGCATTTGTTGCAGATGGAAGTATTGGTGTTACTTATTTTGATGCGAATCCTGATGCTACGGTTAATCCATTTATCGGGGCTGCTTTGTATCATCCTACGCAGCCTACAGATAAATTCCTTGCGGCAAATAACAGTTCTATTCCTATACGCTATTCGGTACATGGTGGGCTAAGACTGAAAATTAGCGATGTTGCTGATCTTACTCCTCATGTGGTATACATGCAGCAAGGAACAGCTTATGAAGTGATGGGTGGAATATATGTTAACTATCAATTAGACACTTATAAAGATTTTATTGCTGGTATTGCTTATAGGTACAATGATGCTGTTGCTCCTCATATAGGATTGCATATTAACGGATTTATTGTAGGCGTTAGTTACGATATTAATGCATCTTCCTTAAAAGATGCATCGATGTATAAAGGTGGACTTGAGTTTTCTGTGAGTTATATCAGTAGGAAAAAAATTAAAGACGCAAAATTCATTTGCCCGCGATTATGATGAAGAAAAAATACTATTTACTTATATTTCTTTCAATTTATACCTGTGTGTTCAATCATTCGGTATCAGCTCAGGTAGGCATGAAAGGGTATATAAAAAAGGCAGATGCTTTATTTGCACAGCAAAACTATTACGCTTCATCTAAATTATATGAGGCGGTATTAACCGGTGTTTATGATGAAGCTTCAGTGATACTTCCTTATTCACCAAATAAACATAAGCATGGAAGAAAAGCAAAAGGGAAAACAGAGGAATATGTTTTGTGGAAGCTAGCAGAGAGTTATAGATTATTTCATGATTATGAAAAGGCTTTAACTAATTATCAAAAATATAAACGTAAAGCCAAGCAACCGGATCCGAAATTGAAATTATACATGGCAGTTTGCTTACGTGCAAATGATGAAGCAGATATAGCAATTCCATTACTAACAGATTTTCTGAATGAATATGATTCTACTTCAGTTGAAGTAAAACAGGCAAAAATAGAACTCAACAATTGCTACTTTATTCTTGAACAAAAATCAAGGTTACCACTGTTTGCAGTTACAAAGTTGAGAGAACCTGTTAATACGGATGGTTCTAATTATGCAATGGATAAAATATCGGATAAACTTTTCCTGTTCAGTACTTCAAGAACTGATACTACTTTAACAAAAGAACTGATTCATCCATCACGTATAATGATGGCCAACAGTAACTTTGATTCTGAGCAAGTTTTATTTCCATCAGCTCCTTTGGATATGGCAGCATCTTCTCTTTCACCAGACAGCTTAACACTTTATTTTACCGGATGGCACGAAACCTATATTCCTTCAAAGAATAATTATGCTTTATATTATTTAACGAGGAATTCTGTATCTGCTCCCTGGAGTGAACCTGTAATGATGGACAGTTCTGTTAATGCGAAAGGATTTAATAGTAAGCAACCATTTATTACAGCTGATAATAAGCATTTATTGTTTGTGTCTGACAGACCCGGAGGGCTAGGTAAATATGATATTTGGATGATAGAAATGAATGATGGAAAGACTATTGGAACCGCTATTAATTTGGGAGATAGTATAAATACCGCCGAAGATGAGGCTGCACCTTTCTACAATGAAGAATTACATCGTTTATTCTTTAGTTCTAATGGAAGAAAGGGGATGGGAGGGATGGATATTTATCAGGATAGCGGCATTGTTGCTTCCAATGAATGGCGTGAGCCTGTAAATCTTGGATTTCCACTGAACTCTGTTAAAGATGATGTCTATTATAAGAGATATCACAGAACAACCACGGATACTGCTTTTTTTAGTTCAGACCGGGCTTCTTCCTGCTGTCTTGAAGTTTTTATGGCAACACCTGTACAGTTGAAAGATTCGACAGCAGATAGAAATAAAAGTGATTCAATCGCTAAAGCTCAGCAACTATTAGCTTCGGCCGATTCTTTGCTGGTAGCAAAAAAAGAAGTAGTGACTATAAGCAAGGAAGAGGAGGCGAAACAAAAAAGACAATTATTGCTGGATTCATTGAACCAGTCTACAGTATTCAGGTATTCTATTCATTTTGATTTCAATAGATATGATATAAGGCGAAATGCCCGTTCTACTATAGATACCGTTCTTGAGATATTAAAAGGTAACCCTGAGTATAATGTTGTTATCGCATCTTTCACGGATTGTAAAGGAAGCACTGAGGTAAATCTTCGGTTATCTAAAGCACGTTCTAATGCTACGAAGGCTTATTTACGTAAACATCATATCAATGCGACAAGGATTAATACAGACTTTTTTGGCGAAGAACATTTATTGCTGCCATGTAAAGATGATACAACTTATAATGTTAAAGAGCAGTCTGTAAACAGAAGATCTGACATTATAATTACAAAAAATAAAAATGCTAAATGGACTCCAACAGGAAAGGAATTGGATATAGATGAAATTTTGGATGATATTAGAAATGGAAAAAGGCCTTTTCACTTTAGAAGTACGGATGAAAGGTACGCTAAGCGGATGGCGAGAATAGAAAGAAACCGGAGATTAAGGGAGGCAAGAGAAAAAGCACTTAATGAAAAAAGAAGGTTACAAAAAGAATTGAAGGTGAAGTCCGAGAGAGAAAGAATAGAAAGGAAACAAAGGTTGCAAAGAGAAAAGCAAGCGCATACTATTGATCGTGATCATACTGCTAAAGATCAGAGAACAAAAAATGAAATTCATCCTTCTGAAGATGATGTTATCAATAATAAAGATAAAATGATAGCTACGCTGGATTCTATTTCTCAGATTAAGAGCCAGTTACTTGTGAAACAGATGACAAGCAGAGTAGCTAATCAGGTAATCACGCTATATACAAATTCTGATTCGGTGCATATAGATATCTACGACAATGGTGTTTTTGATAACGATAGTATTTCAGTTATCTACGATAAGAAAATTGTGGCCTACAAGAAACTGTTGAAAACTGATGAACCCATTAGTTTTAATGTTCCTGTTGAGCCTGGAGAAAACAAAAATGAGATGATCTTCTATGCAGAGAATTTGGGTACAATTCCTCCTAACTCGGCATTAATGGTAATAACAGATGGTGATGGAAAGAGAACTGAAGTAAGTGTTGTGAATAACCTTCAGCACAATACTGTTATTTATTTTGTGAAACTGAAGAAGAAATAAACTATAAAATACAGAGCTAAAAGAGGATCGTTATTAACAATCCTCTTTTAGTTTAATTTAGTAAATGAATAACGATTTGTGGAAGTTAAGAGTTGGCTCTAATGTAATTGCAAATATTAGAGGTGAATAAACTTACAATTTTAAATCGCCAATACCTCCATCTACATGTAAAACCTGTCCTGTGATCCAAGAGCTGTTTTTGCTTAAAAGAAAAGTTGCTGCATTGGCAATATCATTCGAAGAGCCGATTCTCTTTAAGGGATGCCGCAAGGCATTGGCTTCAATTTTTTCAGGTGTATTTAAAATTGGTTGAGCCAACGGTGTTTGTGTAATCGACGGCGCTATACAATTTACTCTTATTTTAGGTGCTAGTTCTGCCGCCAAAGCTTTTGTTAAGCCTTCAATGGCACCTTTGCTGGCACTAACCATACTATGAAAATTAAAACCTGTTTGTGCTGCTACAGTGCTAAATAAAACAATGGAGGCTTGCTCACTTTGTTTAAGCTTAGGTAAACATGCTTGTATTAGTTTAATAGCACCAATTACTTGTACCTGGTAATCTGCTATAAAATCTGCCGGCTGGATCCTTGTGAATGGTTTTAAATTTATTGCACCTACGCAATAAGCCAAGCCATCTAATTGATCAGGTAAAAAGCTTACATCTATCACCTCATCCAAAACATTTAAGTAGTGATAAGAAGTATTCCCAATACTTTCTTTTGGATGTTGGAAATAAGTTGCATATACCCTATTATTTCCTGCGAGTTGTTCACTCAATGCCATTCCAATACCTGAGCTGCCTGCTATTAAATAGTTCATGGTTAATTTTACATTTCAATAAACAACAACAAACTATTTTTTTTGTTTGCAGTTGCATAATTCTTTGATTGCTCAACTGCTTTCACACAGGTGTTTTATTAACTCGATGTTCAAAAAGCTTAATTCATGTGTTAAATGGAATTGTCTTTAATGAAGTTTCTTGTTAGTGTTCTTAAAACAATCAGTTAAGTTCCCAGCTCAAATCCCTATTCATTTTTAGTTTTTCTCTGGTTACCGGGTCAATACAAACTAAATTAATCCATCCGTTACCAATTAACTTTTGCAGTATAGGCTGTTGTTCGATAATGTTTGCTATAATTTGATGAGGTGCATATACGACTGATAATAATCTCACCGGTTCGTGGTATGTCTCCGTATCAGATGTGTAAACTGATTGTAACGGTAGCCCGCACATAATATCACTTGCATTTCCCTGCATGATCCCGATTTTTCCAGTGATATTTTTTGATATTTTACTTCCTCCTCCATAAGCAATATTATCAATAGTAGAAAACAAGTATTGGGTGTTAATCCATTGTCCAACTACTAATGGCGCCGTAAGAATAGCAGTCAATGATTTTCCTTCAGGATCCTGTTGCCAGTCGTATGAATGAAGAAAGGCTCTTCCATCGAGGTCTATTTCTTTGCTCAGTGCTCTTGGTGCAATAATGAAAGCTGCATTACGGGCCAATCCCCATTCAGGACGAACTTGAGCCCAGTCTTCAGCTCTTTTTGCAGTATGCATAGTTGCTGAAACTATTTTTGTTTTTACTCCCATTTTTCCCGCTCTCCAGTTGCTGTTTTGAAGTCGGGCTTTCCCTAAGCCTGATTTTAAATCGTTCAAATATGTTTTATGGGTCTGTGGTATATCCTCATCGAATAAGATCATTTCATCGGTAGTGGTATTATGCTCTGCTGCCAGAAATTGAGTAGTCTCAGGGATGATTACACCATTCTTTTGTAAAACATCCCTAACAGATTTTGTATTTAGAATAGTTGCTAATATTCTGGCATTAGGAGCTCCATGATGGCCGCCGCAAGCTCCACAATCCAGGGCCGTAGCATATGCATTATTTTGTGTTTTGCTACCGTGCCCACAAAATACTACCAGAGGGGCAAAGTTTTTTGTTAGGCCCATGGTGCGTAAAGCATTTTCAGCGTAAATGCATTGTTGTTTAAAAGGAATTGAATTTGTGTTTGGCTGAAAATCTTTTAAAGATTTTTTGCCATCCGAAATTGTATGAAATGCTTTGGGGAAAATACTACGTAATGCCATGTTTATTCCGCTCAAAGGTCCTATGGTTTCTACCAGTGCAAATGGGGCAGTGAATGTGTATTTGAGTGATTGATATAGACGTTTGAAAGCAGCTTTTCTTTCATAAATTTTAATGTTGGAGTGATTGTTATTACAAGCTGGACATTCTTCTACCTGATGTGCCGGTTGCAGTAAAACAGGACAAGAGGGATAATGGTCTCCTGTTATACTGTTTTGCACAGCAATGGGTACTCCGAAAAATCCTGCAAATCCTAAAGTCTCATAATTACCTTGCTGCTCCAATGCTTTTCTAAAAGGCTCTGAACGTACATCAATGCAAAATACAAGTTGAGCATCAGGTAATTTGTTGGATGTTTTATATTCAGCAGAAAGTTGTTGTAATAAAGCCTTTTGATATGTTTCTTCTGAAGATTCGATCTTCTTTATAAGAGATTTTACTGAGGCATTCTTCTGTGCATTTTCATGCCATGTTAGTAATGCTTTGGCTTTGGGCCATATCAAATAAGTTAACAATATTCTGAAGGTGAGATATTCTTCCTCAGAAACCTGGTTTATTTTTTTGCGGTCGGCTGCATCAGCCCAATTTGCCCTGTATTTAACATGTGCGGCCCATCCGGGTAAAGTGGTTAGTAGCAGTGTAAGGAAAGTACGTTGTTGGTTAACCGGTATGTTCAATGCATCAAGGCATTGTTTGATTATCTTTTTTGGAGCAAGATCGAAATTGATCAACTCGTCTTTTCTTGTTTTGTTCACAATCGATTCATCGTAAGGAAGCAATTCAAGTAAAGCAGCTAAGAAACCTTTTTGCCTGAGTGGCATCTGAAGTGTAGCCTGTCCATCATCAAAAAAAGCTTGTAGCCACTTAATTGATTGCCTGTTGATCTCAAGCATAGCGGGTGGAACTTCTTTTTGCTGAAAATAAACCTGGCCTTCTTTTAATGCTTTTTCAAAAGGTAAATCTTCAAGTCCAGATAAGGGGTTAACTGCAATGATATTTTTTAAAGGCCAGAAAGGAGCAACTACAGACCATGCAGATTGAATAGCATCGCTTATGTTTTCTTCTGACGTGATGATCTCTTCTTGGTAGGTTATCATTGTATAATAATGTTTAGTATTGATAATGGTTGTGGTGTGCTGTAATTGTTGTAGGATGTGGTTGACTTGCATTCAGCATGCTTACGTATCCCTTCTTCATCCAGGCTGGTATATTTTGTGTGTTTTCTTTTCTTTTTCCAAATAAAACGAATAGCCAGCTGCCGGTTAAGATCAAAAAGCCAATTATGTGTAATAAGCCTAGTGGTTGAGGATTCCAGATGTGTAATGGCTCCAGTAATTTTTCAATTCCATAAACACTTGAACCATATGCTGCTCCTGCAAATACTGCGCTTATTAAGGCAATTGGTAACTTTTTCAGAGGTGAAGGCTTAAGAAGCGGAATGGCCAGTTGTGCTGCACCAAGAAATGCAATCCCGGTAAGAAATAAAGTTGTATCCAGAACTGCAAAGCTTTTATGACTTATTAGTGCGAAACCATAAGCGCCGGCTGCACCGCAAACAAGTGACAGGATAAAAGTGCCTATGCTGGGTGGATAGTTCAAGTCGAGCCTCTTCTCCTGGGCTGCTGATCCTGAAGAAAGAAACAAGTATGCCTTAAACAATCCGTGCCAGCAAAGATGTGCAATAGCTGCAGGGAAAAGTCCCAAGCCGCATTGTACCATCATAAAACCCATTTGCCCCATTGTTGAAGAAGCAAGCATTCTTTTTACATCATTTTGCATGAGTTTCCATAATGTTCCAACGATTGCAGTGATAAGTCCTGTGAAAAAAATAAACTGTAAGCTCATTGGTGCCTTTGTGAAAAGAAGAGCGAAGCGTGCCAGCAGAAACCCTCCACCGTTTACAAGACCCGCATGCATGAGGGCGGAGACAGGTGTGGGTGAGTTTAAAGAGCTGGTTAGCCATTTGTGAAATGGCCATATCGCACTTTGTGTCATGGCGGCAAGGAATAATAAGCTCAGCACTAAAAGAAGAGAGGTACCTGATATACTTTGCTGAATAATTGTATGAATTGAGGCAGAGCCTGTTTGAGCATAAAGACCTATAAAAGAAGCGGCAAGGAAAAACATGCCAAGAATAAAATTTTTAAGAGCAAGATTGCCGGATTCTTTAGCTGCTTTCCATTCTGATTTGTGAATCATTAGGCGGGTGAGAAGATAGTTGCTGATAGCCCAGGCGGCGAAGAACAGAAGCAGGTGATCAGCTGTTACCATAATGAAAACAGAAGGTATTAGAAGAAATAAACGATTAAAAAAAAGCTTTTGAGCTCTATCTCCTTTCAGGTACTTTAGTGAGAAAAGGGAAACATTGATACTTACAAAACCAACTAGCGAGATCATTATGATTGCTAATGCATCTACTTGAAAAAGGGAGAGAACGGTTGCTGAAATTGAATCTTTCATTAGAATTGCTTGTTTGATAAGACAAAATTATTAGTATTACTGATATAAGTTGTACGAATAATTCTTATGTTTGCTATTAATAAATCTAATAATGAGCTTCGATATTCTTACCCTGGAGTGTTTTTTAGCAGTTGCTGAGTCTGGCAGTTTTACGCAGGCCGCTGAAAAAGTGATGAGAACACAATCAGCCATCAGTCAGCAAATAGCCAAGTTGGAGAACCAGCTGGGTAAGCCTTTGTTTATGAGAGGAAAGAATTTTATGCTTACGCCGGATGGAGAAATACTATTAGGCTACGCACGGCAGATTATTAAACTACAGCATGAAGTATTTGATCGGTTTAAAGAACCTGAACTGGAAGGAGAAGTAAGGTTTGGTTTGCCCGAAGATTTTGCCAGTGTGTTTTTATCCGATGTGCTAACAGATTTTTCACGCAAGCATCCAAGGGTATTGTTGCATGTACAGTGTGATTTAACGCTGAATCTCTTTGAGCGTTTCAAGCAGAAAGAATTCGATCTTGTTTTGGTTAAGATGAGTAGGCCTGAGGATTTTCCTAACGGTATTGATGTTTGGTCGGAACCATTAGAATGGGTGGGAAGTTTGAACTTTTTTGAACAAGATCCTGATATGGCAATTCCGCTGGTACTTTCACCTCAGCCTTGTGTATATCGCTCCAGGGCAATAGTAGCGTTAGAAGCTGCCAAACGTAAATGGAGAATTGTTTTTTCCAGCCCGAGTTTTGCAGGAACCATTGCTGCCGTAAAAGCTGGTATGGGAGTAACAGTCCTGCCAAGAAATATGGTGCCTGAACAGGTAGATATCATAAGGCGCCAAAAGTATATGCCTCCTTTAGATGATACTCATATTTCACTTTTGAAATATGATGATCACAACGCTGCGATCAATTCCTTTGAAAAATTTGTAATTGAAAGATTAAGACCTTAATGTGATCGTTAGGGTAAATCAATCATAAGTTATTACTTGTAATTATTATTTTATTTAGATATGTGATGTTTTATCTATAGCATTGAGGCATAATGAATAGTCATCACAAAAAATTTTAAGAGCTTTCACAAAAAGTTTTTAAAGCAATTAGGTTTGCAATCATTGCAGTATGTTCTTAGCATAGCACCTCCTAAAACGGTTGTTACAATTATTACTGAAGAGAAGTATTTTTTTGATTTCTGGCGCAGGCAATTAGGGTATGTTATTTTGCCTAATGGTGATTGCTTAAATGATATGATTTTATATAATGGTTACGCTAAAGCAACACATCAATATTACTGTAGTAGGCTAATAGAACTTCAACAAATAAATCGTGATGCACAACTAAATAAAAGAGGCTTGTATGGGCAGGTGAATAGTTTTTAAAACAAAAAATGTAAATGTTGTCCCTATGTTGTCCCCTTAAAGAAAAAAGCCTCGTAAATCATTGATTTACAAGGCTTTTTATCGCATTTCTGCGGACCGGACGGGACTCGAACCCGCGACCTCCGCCGTGACAGGGCGGCATTCTAACCAACTGAACTACCGATCCTTTTCCGATTACTTTGTATCACTACTGATGTTTTCGGGACGGCAAAGATAAGGGGATTGTTTTTTTAAAAACAAATCTTTTCAAAAAAAAATTACATCCCTAATTTTACTCTTCCAACAGATTAATAAAATTATGCCACAATACCCTAACAGACAGTTTTTAGATTTTGAACAGCCTATTAAAACATTGTATGAAGAAATCGAAAAACTGAAACAAACTGCAGAGAAAAGTAAAATAGATATGAGTGATAGTATCCAGAAGTTGCAGGATGCTATTGTTGAGAAAAGAAAAGAGATTACGGATAACCTTACTCCTTGGCAAAGAGTCCAGCTTAGTCGCCATCCGGATCGTCCTTACACTTTAAAGTATATTGAAAAAATATTTACCAATTTCGTTGAACTGCATGGTGATAGAAATGTGAGAGATGATAAAGCTATGATAGGTGGCTTTGCTCAATTAAACGGAGAAACAGTAATGGTCATTGGTCAGCAAAAAGGTATCAACACAAAGGCAAGGCAGTTGCGAAATTTTGGTATGGCAAACCCTGAAGGCTACCGCAAGGCATTACGGCTAATGCGGTTAGCTGAAAAATTCAATAAACCGGTTATTACGTTTGTAGATACGCCTGGTGCATATCCTGGCTTGGAAGCAGAAGAAAGGGGCCAGGGAGAAGCTATTGCTAGAAATATTTACGAGATGGTGCGTTTAAAGGTACCTGTGATTATTGTTGTAATTGGTGAAGGTGCCAGTGGCGGTGCATTAGGTATTGGTGTGGGTGATAAAACTTTGATGATGGAGAATACATGGTATACCGTAATTTCTCCTGAGTCTTGTTCTTCTATCTTATGGCGCAGTTGGGATAAAAAAGAAATTGCTGCTGAACAGCTTCGGTTAACTGCAAAAGATATGCATGGATTTGGTTTGGTAGATGAAATAGTTCCAGAACCAATAGGTGGTGCACATTGGGATTATGATGAAGCCTCTGCTATATTGAAATCCTGCATTGAAAGAAACCTGACTGAGTTGAAAGAATTAGATGCACAAAAGCGTGTTGAAATGAGGATTGACAAGTATTGCAAGATGGGGCATTGGGAAGAGTTGATGGCCGATGCATCAATGGCGGTATAATTTATTTCAAAAACAAAGTAATACTATTCATCTTCTCGTTCTTTGCATGTAATATTGCAACCGGTTTTTTGAGTGGTAAATTAAAATCAGTAACAAAACTTCAGCATGTCGCTTAAAACTAAATTGCAGGGAACCGGGGTAGCATTGGTTACACCTTTTGCAGCAGACCAAAGTGTGGATTTTACTGCATTAGGTAAACTGATTGACCATGTTATCAGCGGTGGGGCAGAATATGTGGTTAGCTTGGGTACAACAGGAGAAACTCCAACATTGGATAAACAGGAAAAACTTGATATCATACAGTTTACTTACGAAAAAGTAAAAGATCGTGTGCCAGTTGTAGTTGGTATTGGTGGTAACAATACGCATGCTTTGGTAAAGGATTTGGAAACCTATCCCTTAGATAAAGCCATTGCAGTTTTAAGTGCCTCACCTTATTATAGTAAACCTTCACAGGAAGGAATTTACCAGCATTACAAAGTGTTAGCAGAAGCTTCTCCCAAGCCGATTATCTTATATAATGTGCCGGGCAGAACTGGTCGTAACATGACTGCCGCTACAACAGCCAAACTGGCTAATGAAGTTTCTAATATACAAGGTATTAAGGAAGCAAGTGGTGATATGCAACAGTGTATGGAGATTGTGAGGGATTGCCCTTCTGATTTTATGGTGGTAAGTGGCGATGATGGTTTATGCTTTTCACAAATTGCTTGTGGGATGACCGGTGTGATTAGTGTTGCAGCGAACGCATTTCCTAAGCAGTTTTCTGAGATGGTTCGTTTGTGTTTGAAGAATGATTTTAGTAGTGCCAGGGAAATTCATTATAAATTTCTTAAAGCATATGATTATATGTTTGCAGAGAATAATCCTGCAGGTGTGAAAGCATTTTTATATGAATTAGGTGTTATGGAGAATCAACTACGGTTGCCCGTTGTTCCGGTGAGTGATGCATTGCACGATAAAATAAAAGAGTTTGTAAAAGCATTATAAGTTATTTATCGATCCCGCAATTATATGCGGGATTTTTTTGATCTTCCCTGCTGCCATCAATACAGAACGTACAAGAGTGCGACGCAACGGATGTTCCATTGAAATACAACAGTCGGTAGCATAGAAAAAATACTGATCTTTACGGTATGAAAAAGATTGTTATTGGAATTGATGGTTATTCATCCTGTGGGAAGAGCACACTGGCCAAGCAATTGGCAAAGGAATTGAACTATGTGTTTGTTGACAGCGGTGCAATGTACAGGGCTATTACTTTGTACTTTCTGCGTAACCGTATTAACTGGGATAATATTGATGAAGTAAGGCATGCATTGCAAAATATATCGCTTGATTTTGCTTATAATGCCGCTTTGGGAAAAAGTGATATGCTGATGAACGAAGAGAATGTTGAAGCTGAAATTAGAGATATGATTGTAAGTGAAAAGGTGAGTCAAGTGGCAGCCATAAAAGACGTGCGTGAATTTGCAGTGGCGCAACAACAAAAAATGGGAGAGAAGAAAGGTATTGTTATGGATGGAAGAGATATTGGAACTACGGTTTTTCCGAAAGCAGAACTGAAAATATTTGTAACAGCGGCACCAGAGGTTCGTGTGCAGCGTAGGTTTTTAGAGTTAGTAGAAAAAGATGCTTCGATTACATTGGAAGATGTGAAGAAGAATTTGGAAATGCGGGATTATATAGATAGTAACCGTGAAATTAGTCCATTACGTAAAGCTGAAGATGCCGTTGTACTTGATAACAGCGATATGACCCGTGAAGAGCAATTGCAAGTAGCATTGGAGTGGGTAAATGAAAAGATAGCCTGGAGAATGTAAACAATATTTTATTCGTACCTGATTAAACAAAAAAGCTTTTGGTATTTAGGTCAAAAGCTTTTTTGTTTGGTATTTATTTAAGTTTTTTCTTTAACACCGTTATTTGCTTTTTAAATTGTTCCAATTCAGCTTGCTGTTGTTTTATAAAACTGTTTTCTTCCAATTTGCCTACTACATTGTTCATTTCATCCTGGTTATCATATACCATTTTTCTAAACGGATTACTATAGTCTTTTGCCCTTGAAGCGTAGATGTTTTCAGCGATCCAGGTTTTTGTGTTTACAGCTTTAGTTAATAATTCCTGGTAAAATGCAGTATCTGCTTTCGCAAGCTTAGTGGAGGTGATTTCTTGTAAAGACGCTAATGCATGAATGATTTTTTGTTCAGCATATAACTCACTTTGTTCTTTATAAAAATCGTGAACACCATCCCATGTATTTATTTTTCCTTTTGTTATTTTTTCTTTGAGCAATTGAACGGTGATGGATGGCATAAGCTGCCCGCCTATGTTTTGCCACTCTGTTCTTTGTAGTTTTTTAGGTAAAGCTTCCTTAAGATCAGTAATGGATTTGCATTTGTTTTGTTCTATCAGTTGTAAGATTTGTGTTGTACCATAAAAAAATATCATCTCTTTAAACAGATGATAACTTTGTAGTGTTTTTATGATGATAGTTTTACGTTTGGAATTTTCAAACCCTTCAGCTTCAATTTCTAATTCATTAATAATTGAATCTTTGGTTTCCAGCAGTTGTTTTCCTTTCTTTATAAATTCTTCTTTAGAAAATTCCTTACCCGGCTCTGTTTTTTTATAAAAAGCTTTGCCTGTAAACTGTTGAAGTAATTGTAATGATTCAAACATTTCATTTACAGTATCGGGGGCTAAATAATCATATTCTATCAGTTGTGTTTTGTCTGTACGTTTATCACGATCAACATATTTCCAACTGTTTCTAGCTAAAGCGTACATATTGTACAAGAACCAATAACCGGGCATTACCGTTAACTGATCTTTACTATTATTTATGCTTACTAGAGAGAAAGGAATAGGAATATTCAGTTCGGTTGGATAATCGCCTTTGGCAAGAATAGTAAAGTTGGCAAACCTGGAATTGTGTTTCAGGCTAACGCATAAGCCTGGCCAGAAGCCACGGCCAACAACAATTTCACCATCTGCACCTCTTGAATTATGATTTGAACCGATAGTAGCACCAGCGGCGATATTACTTTGGCCCATGATCAATGCTGCACATAAGAATGAGTTATTATGGTGTTGCTCGTGTGCAGGGAAGATCAGGGAGTTCAATACTTCACAACAGGAAATAGTAGCATTATTTCCTAAATAAGAATTGATGAGCCTTGCTCCGTATTTTAATTGGGAATGAGAGGCCATGATAAAACGAACGGCTTTCACACCATAGAATATTCTGCAACCAAAACCGATGATACCATTCACCAGTTCACAACCTTCTCCAATTTGGGTAGTGCCTTCTTCTCCTGAGTTAATGGTAAGGTTCTTTAGTTTATTGGCACCTTTGATATAGGCATCACTGCCGATCCAAACATCTTTTATGATGGCGCAATTTTTTATTACGGTTCGGTTACCGATCTTACCGTAATAGCCTCGTTTTTTATTAAATTTTTGTTCTGTAAATGCCAGGAATTGTTGCAATAGTTTATCATCATCTCTGTACTTACTCCATAAGTAAGCATCTCCTGGCAACATGCCGTTGAAAGGGATCACACTGCGGCCGCCATTTTCGTTACACACTTCCAACCAAATTCTTACGGCTTCATCTTCTCCTTCCTTTACAATACCATTCCCGAATTTTGCATGGTTGGTGGTAACGAGTTCGTTTACATTAACAATGATAGATTCGTTGCCGATGATATAGTGTGAAAGATAGTTTACATTATCAACTACAACATTGTCTCCAAAATCACAACTGATGATCGTTGAGTTATACAAGCCCACAGGCGTTTTCAGGTCACTGAAGCTAAGGCACAGTGGCTCTAATTTTCCGATGCGAACCAGGCCAAAGAACTTACAGTTTTTAACCAGTTCAGGGTTGAATGCATTAGAAACCAATATCTTATTCCAATCATCGCTTGTGTTTCGGTTACGCACTAATACCTCAATCTCATAAGCAGTGAGTTGCCTGTAATTGATGCCGCTTCTGTCTTGTATTTCACGCAGGTAGTATTCATCTTCACCGGAAGGTATATATTGATCGCTGATAAAACCATAGCCTAATGATGTAAGCGGATTTTTCTTAATGATGTTCATACTTTACGTTTTGAGTCATCAATAGCAATAATGATGTAATCGATAATGATACAATTAATAACTGATACCTTAGAAAATGAGACAATAATTTTATCTTGTCTGATCATTTCACATCTATCATTATTTGCCTGTTCATTATTCTACAGTAACACTTTTAGCAAGATTTCTTGGCTTATCTACATCATATCCTTTTGCAACGCCAACATAGTAACTGAGCAACTGCAGAGGAATCACACTTAATAACGGAGCTGTTATTTCATCTGCATCAGGAACAAACATTACATCATCGGCCATGCCTGGAATAATAGTATCACCATGAGTAGCTACTGCAATAACTTTGCCTTTTCGGGCTTTAATTTCCTGAACGTTACTTACGATCTTTTCATAATAAGAATCTTTGGTCGCTACAAATACCACAGGTAGGTTCTCATCTACTAAAGCAATAGGTCCATGTTTCATTTCTGCTGCAGGATAACCTTCGGCATGTATATAAGATATTTCTTTCAGTTTTAAAGCACCTTCCAGTGCTACAGGGAAATTGTACCCTCGACCGAGGAACAGAAAGTCGTGTGCATCTTTGTATTTCTCAGCAATGCGTTGAATGTTTGAAGTGTCTTGTAAAATTTCTTTTACTTTATCAGGAATAGCAGCCAGATCTTGCATTAATTGTATGTATCGTTCATACGTAATAGTGCCTTTTGCATAACCAATTTTTAATGCCATCATTGCCAAAACGGCCAGTTGCCCTGTAAATGCTTTCGTGCTGGCAACACCAATTTCAGGGCCAGCATGTGTGTAAGCGCCAGCATGGCTTAATCGTGCAATGCTGCTGCCCACTGCATTCACAACGCCGAATATGAATGCCCCTTTTTCTTTTGCACTTTCCAGCGCAACAAGGGTATCTGCTGTTTCACCACTTTGTGAAATGGCAATGATCACATCGCCTTTATGAACAACCGGGTTACGGTAACGGAATTCACTGGCATATTCTACTTCAACAGGTATACGGCAGAGCTCTTCGATCATATATTCTGCAATTAAACCTGCATGCCAGCTAGTGCCGCAGGCTACGATCAAAATTCGTGGAGCATTCTTTAATGCCTCGATATGACTTTCTATTCCGCCCATGGCAATTAAACCTGCATCCGGCAATAGACGGCCTCTTAAACAGTCATGAATAGTTTCAGGTTGTTCATTAATCTCTTTCAACATGAAATGATCATATCCGCCTTTTTCAATGGCGGCCAGTTCCATATCTAACTTGGTGATGAAAGGTGTTTGTTTTTCATTTCCAAGATTTTTCAGAATCAGTTCATCTGCTTTTACAATAGCAATCTCATAGTCGTTCACGTATACCACTTCTTTCGTGTATTCGATGATTGGAGAAGCATCGCTTGCCAGGAAGTGTTCTCCTTTGCCAATACCAATCACCAGTGGGCTTCCTTTACGTGCAGCTATGATGGTCTCGGGGTCATTCTTATCAATCAACAAAATGCAGTAAGCACCAACAATACGTTTTAGGGCAATACGTAATGCTTCTTCTAAAGAACATTGATTGTTTTTTTGAATGTCTTCGATAAAGTTGAGCAATACTTCTGTATCGGTATCACTTTTAAAAATATATCCTTTATTGATGAGTTCTTGTTTGATGGGAGCATAGTTTTCAATGATGCCATTATGGATCATTGCTAGTTCTCCATTGTTAGAAACATGTGGGTGAGCATTCCTGTCGCTCGGTTCTCCATGTGTAGCCCATCTCGTATGCCCGATGCCAATGTTGGAATGTAAATCTTTGCCTACACTTGCCTCTTCCAGCTCTGCAACTTTCCCTTTCTTTTTATAAACATTTAGTCCATTATTGATCAGTGCTACACCAGCGCTATCATAACCACGATATTCTAATCTTTTTAATCCTTTTAGTATTACCGGATAGGCTTCTCTATGCCCAATATATCCAACGATTCCACACATAGTTGTTGCGATTTTAATTACTATGCAATATCATTTTTTTTGCTGACATAATTATGTGTTGTTTTGCTTTTTAAATATTCATTATTATGCAACCCTTTGATTTTAAAAAGGATTATATACTGGAAGATGAATGCGTTTTGTTGCGTTCTCTGCAAGAGGATGATGCGGCTTATTTACTGGAATTTTCATTGAATGAACCGGAAACATGGCAATTCGGTTTAGTTACTGCTGCGGGAGATGAAAATCTTAAAACATATATAGCAGATGCCTTGCTGGGAAGGTATACTGAAAAAATGTATCCGTTTATAGTATGGGATAAAAGAACGCAGGAATATGCAGGGAGTACAAGGTTTTATGATATTCAATTGGCAAATAAAACATTGCAATTGGGGTATACCTGGTACGGAAAAAGATTCAGGGGAACCGGCTTAAATAAACATTGCAAGTTTTTACTGCTGCAATTTGCTTTTGAAGAAATGAATATGGAGCGAGTGGAATTTAGAGCTGATGCAACCAACAAAGTAAGTATTGCCGCTATGAAAAGTATTGGGTGCGTTGTAGAAGGTGTATTGAGACAAAATGTGCCCAGGGTTTCAGGTGGAAGAAGAGATAGTATAGTATTGAGTATATTAAAAGAAGAATGGCTAGGGCATGTTAAAGCACATCTTACTAAACAACTATAGTAGGATGTTTACTCAAAAAAGAATCTCCTTTTTTTCTTTTTGTAGCCATATACTTTTGATGCTTTTTGCACAAGACTAATAAATTCCTGTTGAACGCGACTATTAGGATCTGCAGAAGAGTTGGCTATTGATAACACATCATCGAGCTTAAAATATTTGCTGAACTTTGAATGTTTTAATATAGAGCCAAACATGGTGATGGCTGTAGCAAAACGGTAGCAGCTATCTGCATTTTCAAATGCAATAGATTGGTAAGGCAATGTAAAATCCTGGTAAGTATAATGATCTTGTTTCGGCAGTCGGTATTGAAGTTTAATAGTAGCCAATGTTTTATTCAGGCTATCTTTATTAGCAGTATTGGGTACCAGTTCAAAAACAGCCATCATATTGTGGCCACTGCCCACTTCACCACCTTCTATCTCGCTGGTACTGTCGTTAATGGCATCAGCTTTATTATCAAATCCTATCAAACGATATTCTTTTACTACCTCTCGATTAAAGTTAACCGCCGCATAAGCATCATTGGCTACAGCATAAATTGTTTTAGTAAATTCCTGTATAAGTACTTTCTCAGCCTCTTGTATATTATCCAAATAAGCAAAATTCCCGTTCCCTTTTTTAGCAAGGGTTTCAAGCTTACTGTCTTTATAATTACCCATGCCAACACCAAGGCATGTTAAATAGATGCCCGACTGCCTTTGATAGGAAACCAGTTCATCTAAATCTCTTTCCGATGTTTGACCAACATTAAAGTCACCATCAGTTGCGAGTATAATCCTATTGTTACCGTTTTTTATAAAGCTATGTTTAGCCATATCGTAAGCTGTTCGAATGGCATTTTCTCCGGGAGTATCACCATCGGCATATAAAGAATCAATTACATCAAAAATTTTCTCTTTATCTGCTCCACTGGTAGGTAACAGCGGAATATGCACACCACCTCCGTATGTAACAATAGTGATGGTGTCTTTTGCCCTAAGGTTTTCTGTAAAAAGTTTAAATGCAGCTTGCAGCATTGGCAACCTGTTGGGTTTATCCATTGAGCCAGATACGTCTATCAAAAAAACAAGATTACTGGGTGGAAGTGTATCTAAATTTACTTTAGGTGCCTGTAGCTGTAAAAAAAGAAGCTGGTTGTCAAGATTCCAGGGACAGCTTGTTAAAGTTGATTGGCAAAGAAACTTATGCTCATCTATTTTTTTATTTTTCCCTCTTAGGTCAAAATAGTTTAGTAATTCTTCTATGCGAACTGCATCAGTGGGAACGGTCATTTCATTATTTAAAAACCTCCTGATATTACTGTAGGATGCTCTATCTATATTTAATGAAAAACCTGTTTCAGGATAAGTTTCGGCCTCTATAAAATCATTTTCAACCAATGTACTGTAGCTTTCTCCAAAACCTGTAAATGCTGAGCGGTTCTCCGTGGTAAAATCTTTAGTTCGCGAAGTAAGTTTATTCTTTAGCAGGTTGGCCATAGCTGGCATCATCTTTAGCGTAATAACCTGGTACAGTCTGGGGTCAATGGCTTTTTTAAAAGGTTCAAAGCCATCGTAATAAACAAAAATGGTATCATTTAATGACGATGAGGGTATGCCGAATGTTCCTGAACTTCCGCTTGTAAAAGGATAAGTTCCTTTTGAAAATATGGTGATTCTTGCACCTTCGAGGTATCTTCCTTTTTCATCGCGTACTTCTCCTCTTAAGTAATACTGCCCTTTAGATTGGGCAAGTATACATAAAAGTATAAGTGCAAGCAGGCAATGCTTTGGCATTTTAAGGGGTTTTAATAAAGCTAACGGATTTTTTTTACCGTTCTACATGAAAACTATGCTTTTTATAGCATTCTTAATGCTATATTGACCGCAACTGATAAATCTCAGGTAGATTTCTGCCATAGCCATCATAATCGAGGCCGTAGCCAATTACGAATTTATTGGGGATCGAAAAACAGCAATAGTCAACAGGGACATCCATTTCTGTAGCTTCAGGCTTGTGTAATAAGGTGGCTACTTTCATTGATAACGGCTGTTGATTGGTTATTTGAGGAAGAAAGCTGTGCATGGTTCTCCCCGTATCAATTATATCTTCAACTATAATAATATGCCTTCCTGTAATATTGGCATCTAAGCCAATTGAAGTGATGATATGCCCCGTAGACTGTGTGCCTTTGTAAGAGGCAAGTTTAATGAAACATATTTCTGCATCAATAGTGATTTTTTTGAAAAGATCTGATGCAAACATAAATGATCCATTTAGGATGGCTACAAACAGGGGGCTTTTACCCGCATATTCTTTATTGATCTGTTCTGCGAGTTGACTAATCTTATGTTTGATGGTTTCTTCAGAAATGAAAGGAACAAAAACCTTGTCTAATACCTGTATGGCATCTGCCGACATAATTATAAAATTTGTGATTTTGATGATGTTGGCCCATTTGCCGGTAAAGAAATAGCTACGTTTTTAGACGCTGCAGGAGCCATACTTCTAAGATATATTTTTTCTCCCGGAGTTACGCCTGAATTTTTGTTCTTATAGTTAAATTCTAAAACACTTTCCAGTCTAACTCCCTCAGCCTGGCAGATGTCGTATAATGTCTCTTCTGGTTGTACAATATGATAATCTTTTGCCCCTTTCTTTAATTTTCTTTCGAGGAAGATCAAGGTATTGTGGGAAAGAATATCGGTTTCCTTCATGTCATTATAATCCAAGAGCCTGGAAAGCGGCACGTTGTATTCATTTGCTAGAGCAAGCATTGACGTGCCTTGTGTTGCATACACAACCTTACAATGATTGATAGTGAACAAGCCTTTTGGGTAAAGTTCGTTTGATACTGATTTTTTTTCTTTTTGGGTTGCCGCCGGTGTGATTCTTTCTACCACTTCCTGTTCTTCTGTTGTTTCGGGCGTTGGTGTAACATGACCAGTAGGGATAAGTGTATTATCGTTAGTTGCCGGAGCTTCTTTCGCAATCGCATCTCTAACATCCGGATTGTTCTTCTTTTCCAATGCTAATAGCGAATACTGGTTAAGGTTATAATTATTAATGATTTGAACTAGTCTTTGCGGATAATCTCTTTCGGTAGCGTAGCCTGCTTTTTTCAAGCCTAATGCCCAGGCTTCATAATCCGTTGGGTTTAATTGGAAGAGGGATTGATAGTAAGGCCTGTTTCTCAGGAAATCAGAATGATCTCTGAAAGAAGCTTCTGCATTAGGGTAAACCCTAAAACATTCATTTTTTATATCATCATCATGGTAAACTTTATCGCCTGTCCACTCATTCTTACATTTAATACCGAAATGGTTATTTGATTTTTTGCAGAGATCGCTTTCTCCGCAGGAAGATTCAAGTATACCCTGTGCTAATGTAATGGCAGCCGGAACACCTGTACGTATCATTTCACTAATGGCAATATCTTTATATGTATTAATATAATTCAGCGCTCTGTCCGTAGTTTGAGCCTTAGCTGTAACCAATGAAAACAACACAATAATTGCCAGTAATTTCCTCATCATCATTTCTTTTTTATCAATAATAAACCATCTCTTACAGTAAGTAAAACCTGTTCGGTTCTGCTATCGTTTGCCACATGTTCGTTGAAAGCATGAATTGCTTTTGCATTTTTTCCGCTGATCTGTTCTTCCAGCACTTGCCCATGAAATAGCACGTTGTCTGCAATAATGATGCCCTTTTTGCTTAATCTGGGAAGAACCAACTCGTAATAAGCTGTATAATTCGTTTTATCCGCATCAATAAAAACCAGGTCCCATTCGTAATCCAGTTGTGGAATAATATCCAATGCATTTCCGGTGTGCAAATGTATTTGGTTATTCCTGTTCGAAAAGCTAAAATTTTTTTGGGCTGTAGTTGCGTCTTCTTCTCTTAATTCAATGGTATGTAATGCTCCGTTGGGCTGTAATCCTTCTGCCAGGCAAAGTGCACTATAGCCGGTAAATGTTCCTATCTCTAAAACGTAAAGCGGCTGTAAAATAGTGCTGATGAAGGCTAAAAATTTTCCCTGCACAGGGCTACTCAACATATGGGCATGTGTATGGCTGCTGAGGGTTGTTTGTTGAATTTCCTGAAGCAAGGCTTCATCGCTACTCGTAAACCTTATTGCATATTGTTCTGCGAGGGAGCTTATTAATTCCATGGCGCAAAATTAGGACTTTGCTCCGTAAGGTTTTGAAATGAACAGTAGCCCGAAGAAAGTGAGAAGGCCGTTGATGATCAACAATTCAAGTCCTATTTCAAATGAGCCGAATAGTAATCGCTGGTTCATATCAATGAAAAGGCAGAGAACTGGTGCCAATAGGCATACTAAAGGCACCCATTTGTCGTTAACAATTCGTTTAGTAAGTATGCCAAAGGTGAATAAACCGAGCAGCGGGCCATAAGTATAAGAAGCTACTTTTAGAATAACGCCGATCATGCTTTTATTATCCACCCATTTGTAAACCATCACAAAAATCAGGAAGATGAAGGCAAAAACCAAGTGAGTACGTTGCCTGATTTTCTTTTTCTGTTCATCTTGCAAATCAGATTTTCTCTGTATGCCAATAATATCTATACAGAAAGAGGAGGTTAGCGCTGTAATAGCTCCATCTGCACTAGGAAATAAAGCCGAGATGAGTGCTATGATGAAAATAATGGAAACGAGTGAAGGCATATGATGCAAAGCAATAGCAGGGAATAACTGGTCTCCTATAATTTTCACATTTTGCGTATCGGCATAGAGATACAGTAAACCGCCCAGGAATAAGAAAAGTAAAATAACAACCATTAAAATGATGCCGAGTGTAACAACGTTCTTCTGAGAGTCTTTTAAGGTTTTAACAGAAATGTTTTTCTGCATCATTTCCTGGTCCATTCCGGTCATGGTAATGGTAATAAAAGCCCCCGCTAGTATTTGCTTTATAAAATAAAGTTTACTGTCGGGTGATGTATAAAATATTTTAGAATAACCCTTTTGTTGCATTAACTGAAGGCTCTCGCCAAAGCCAAGGTGCATTTGATTCAGAATATAGAAAACACAGATCACAAGTCCTGCCAACATACAGGTGGTTTGCAGCGTATCAGTCCATACAATTGTTTTTACACCGCCTTCATATGTGTACAATAAAATCATTGCCAGAATGATTAAAGTTGTTAGCCAAAAGGGAATATGAAAGCTTTCCAGGATAGTATCTTGTAAAATATTCACTACAAGATAAAGTCTGGCCGTTGCTCCGAGCGTTCTTGATAAAATAAAGAATGAAGCCCCAGTTTTATACGACACAAAACCCAAGCGACTACTCAGGTAATTGTAAATAGAAGTGAGGTTGAGCCTGTAATACAAAGGAAGTAGTACAAAAGCAATTAGAATATATCCGATCAGGTAGCCGATTGTAATTTGAAAATAAGAAAATGATTCTTTTGCCACGGCGCCGGGTACACTCACAAAAGTTACGCCGCTTAATGATGTGCCGATCATGCCGAACGCAACGAGCATCCAGTTACTATTGCGGTTGCCAATAAAAAAGGAATCGTTATTACTGTTTTTTCCTGTGTACCATGCTACCGTTAAAAGCAGGAGAAAATAAATAATGACAAAAGAAAATAAAAGTATTGGCGACATATAGCTGGTTGTTATATTAAGCGGCAATATTAATGAAACAAGATAACAAAGAATTTAAAGTGTTACGAAATTCATATTGAAAAAGCAGTTTAATATTGTGATGAATAAAGTGTAGAATCATATGAAAGTGAAAAGTATTGCTATATTCTGCGGTAGTAAGAATGGTGCAGACCCTTTGTTTGTAAAACATGCAGGTGAGTTGGGTGAATTGCTGGCGCAACATAAAATAACACTGGTATATGGTGGTGGAAGTGTTGGATTGATGGGCGCTGTTGCAAATGCTGTTATGCAGCATGGAGGTCACGTAATAGGCATAATACCCGAAGTTTTGGTAGCAAGAGAGCAACAGCACAAAGGAATTTCAGAATTGAAAGTAGTTCCGGACATGCATGTACGTAAAAGAACAATGTATGAGCTATGTGATGCAGCAATTATTCTGCCGGGTGGTAATGGTACACTCGATGAATTGTTTGAACTGATTACCTGGAATACACTCAAGATACACGAGAAAAAAATAATCCTGCTGAACTCAGCAGGATATTACGATTATCTAATACAGCATATGGATATGATGCAGAAGCATGGTTTTTTGTATGAAGACTGGCGGGAAAGGATTAAAGTTGTTTCCGATCCGGTCACTATTTTTTTGATGGGTGAAGATAAAAGTTAAAACCAGCCCTTATAATTGGAATTACCTGGCCATTATAATCCCTGTAGGGAGAGTAAGGGTCAGCTTTCAGGTCTATCATTACTAGTGTATAAAAGCTACTTTGTCCTATAATTCTTTGACTATAACCAATTCCAGCCAGTAAGCTGGAAGAAGACGTTTTCAAACTGGAAGCGGTATTACTGTTCATGTCCATAAAATTGTACTTGATCCAGTTTGCTTCAAATTGGGTTTGAACAAATAAAAAGTTAACAGGGTATAAGCGTACAAAAGGGCCACCACCATAGTTAAAGCTTCTTTGGCGTACATTATTGTTGTAATAAGGGTCTGCTCTCACAGACTGGTAATTAAGGTTAACGGCTAATCCGGCATCCAGCCATTTTGAAATAGAGTACCCAATTTCAGGAGTTCCGCCCAGGTTAAAAGTATAATTACTCAATCCCAAAGCAAGGCTTCCGCCTACAAAAACATGTTCCTTTTTAAATCCGCTTCCATCAAAGGATTCAGCAGCAGCAGGTTCTCCTGACGGGTTATCGGAATAAGTTGGAGGAATATTTCTTCTTTGAGCTTCTGTATGGTACACTGCAAAAATCAAAGCCAATGCTACGATCGTTTTTTTCATATTATTTAATTATCTGTGGGGCTTTTTATTAGCCTTACTGTTATTAAGCATTGTTCGTGGCATTTCAGCTTTCTGGAACAATGAATTTTATTTATTAGCTAAGGCAAAAATAGTATTAGAATAGCACAGATATGTTTTATTTATCTTAAAGTCTCGTGTTATATTCCGCCTGTTGATAAACTGCTTAAAGGGGATATTTTTTCTTCTAATGGATTGTCGCTGATTTCTCCGTAATTGATAGGAATTTAATTTGGCAACGATTGCGCAAAATATTATCAAATGTGTAAAGTTTACATTTTTGTTTTTTTAGAAAATATTCAACTCCTATCTTTGAAAACTAACAAATGATAGTTTGCTTATGGTGCTTACAACAAGTTTACAGTTTCCTGCAACTGCGTTAAGGAATGCAGGAATTAGTAATGATAAAGTTCATTACCAGTTAACACCAGAAGAGTTGGTGTCTCAAACCCTGCAAAGAGAACAAGGTAAATTAAATGCCTCCGGTGCATTGTGTATTGAAACTGGAGAGTTCACGGGAAGAAGTCCGCAGGACAAATTCATTGTGAAAGATATTTTAACCGAACATTCAGTTCATTGGAATCAATTTAATATAGCCATCGACGAAAAATTTTTCTTCCAGCTCAAAAATAAAATGCTCGATTACCTGAATGGGAGGGAAGAATTATGGGTGAGAGATGCATCAGCCTGTGCACATCCTGACTATAAAATCAGGATAAGAGCGATCACGGAACATCCGTGGAGCAGCTTATTTGTGCACAATATGTTCCTGCGGCCCGAAGAAGAAGAGTTGGAAAATTTTCAGCATGACTGGTTAATTCTTCAGGCACCGGGATTTAAAGCCAATCCTGCCGTTGATGGTACACGGCAACACAATTTTGCTATTATTTCTTTTTCTGAAAAAACAATTCTCATTGGTGGTACGGGTTATACAGGAGAAATTAAAAAAGGCATATTTACAGTTTTGAACTACCTGTTACCGCATGAGCAGAATGTGCTTAGCATGCATTGCAGTGCCAACAAAGGGAATGATGGTGATGTAGCTGTTTTCTTTGGCCTGAGTGGAACCGGCAAAACTACGCTTAGTGCCGACCCGGAACGAAAATTAATTGGGGACGATGAACATGGATGGAATGATAACGCTGTTTTTAATTTTGAAGGTGGATGTTACGCTAAATGTATTGACCTGAGCCCTGCCAAAGAACCGGAAATTTATAATGCGATCAGGCCTGGAGCTTTGGTGGAAAACATTGTTTTCTTTGAGGGTTCGGATGAAATTGACTTTTCTTCTGCCCGCATCACTGAAAATACAAGAGTTAGTTATCCGCTGCACTACATTAGTAATGCACTTGAACCTTCGGTAGCCGGTATTCCTAAAAACATATTCTTTCTTACCTGCGACGCCTATGGTGTATTGCCACCAATTTCCAAATTAACTCCCGGTCAGGCTATGTACCAGTTTATTAGTGGTTATACCGCTAAAGTTGCCGGAACTGAAGCTGGGGTTACGGAACCAAAAGCTACATTCAGCGCTTGTTTTGGTGCTCCTTTTCTGCCTTTGCATCCAGGAAAATATGCTGAAATGCTGGGAAGGAAGATGAAGGAACATAACGTGAATGTATGGATGATCAATACCGGATGGAGCGGCGGACCTTATGGTGTAGGAAAACGCATGTCATTGCCCTATACGAGGGCTATGATCACTGCTGCATTGAATGGTCAGTTGGAAAATGTAGAATATGAAAGGCACGCTGTATTTGGAATGATGATGCCCAAGCAATGCCCCGGAGTACCTGTAAATGTTTTACATCCAAGATATACCTGGGCCGATAGGGTTGCTTACGATGCTATGGCTAAAAACCTGGCTGAACAATTTCTTAAAAATTTCGAAAAATATGCTTCTGGAGTGGGGGAAGAAATTCTCGCTGCTGCTCCTAAAATATAGTTTAGGTTGCTCAACAATCCGGTTTCATTGGTTGCCGGATTCGGTCTCTTCGATTGCTCTGATAAAAAATCCCGCTCTTCTGGGCGGGATTTCTTTTATATGGAATGAGGTTCGTTTAAAATAAACCGTATAACTGTCCATCCACTTTACTGATGATCTCTCCAAAATGCTCGTCGTTCTCTGCAAACTTGTTTTTATCACAATCTACAATAAGCAATTGCCCTTCTTTGTAGCCTTCAATCCATTTGTTATAATATTCGTTCAGCTTTTTTAAATAGTCTAAACGAATATTTTCTTCGTATTCCCTTCCTCTTTTTTGTATTTGAGCCACCAGTGTTGGTACAGAAGCTTTCAGATAGATTAGCAGATCCGGCGGCTGCACCATGGTTTTTAGTGTTTGAAAGAAAAGAAAATAATTTTCAAAATCACGTTTGCTCATCAATCCCATATCGTGTAGGTTAGGAGCGAAGATGTGTGCATCTTCATAAATCGTTCTGTCTTGTATAACAGTTTCCGTTCCTCTCTGAATTTCGAGCAGTTGGTTAAGTCGGCTATTTAAAAAATAGATCTGTAAGTTGAAACTCCAGCGGGGCATATCCTCGTAGAAGTCCATCAGGTAAGGGTTGTGGTCAACATCTTCAAATTGAGGTATCCAGCGATAATGCTTACTCAACATTTCGGTAAGTGTTGTTTTGCCGGCACCGATATTTCCGGCCACAGCCACATGCTTGGGTTTCTTAAGTTTTGCCATTGCTAAATAAGTTCTTAATCTGAATACAAAATCCGAATGTAATAATTTAAGGGGAAGCTTTTGCAAGCTCGCTGTAACTTTTTTTAAAGCTTTCTTTAATAATTCATATTGATGGCTTTCCTAACCTGTTGTAGAGTAGCCGAAGCGCTTGCTCTTGCTTTTTCTGCACCCTGTTGAATAATTTTTGCCAGCAATTCTTTGTTGTTTTGAATATCGGCAGCCTTTTCCCTGATGGGTCTGATGAAGTTGACCATATCTTCAGCCAATTGCTTTTTCATATCTCCATAACGAATCACGCAGTTATTGAAGTCGTGTTCAAATTTTGCAACAGTATCGGCACTGCTGGTGATCTTCATCAATGTGAAAAGGTTTTCAATATAATCAGGTTTTACGGCATTTGGTTCTGTAGGTCCACTGTCGGTTTTGGCTTTCATGATTTTCTTTCTAACAGCATCATCTTCATCAGCGAGATAAATGGTAGCCATCTGGTTCTCGCTCTTACTCATCTTTCCATTGCCATCGAGGCTCATGATCTTTACGAGTTCGCTTCCAAAATTGAATGCCTGGGGTGCAGGGAAAACTTCTCCGTAACGATGATTGAAACGTTCCGCAAAATTTCTCGCCATTTCAAGATGCTGTTCCTGGTCTTTTCCTACAGGAACTTTTACAGCACGATGAATTAAGATATCTGCCGCCATCAAAACGGGATAGGTTAATAATCCTGCGTTAACGTTTTCCGGTTGTAAGCGAACCTTTTCTTTGAAAGTAGTTGTTTTCTCCAATTCGCCTTTGTAAGCCAGCATATTCAGGTACAGGTAGAGTTCGGCTATTTCCGGTACATCGCTCTGAACATACAAGGCTACTTTTTCCGGGTCGAGGCCACAGGCCACATTTTCTGCAATAACACGGTATACACTGTTTTGTAATTCTTTTGTATCAGGATGCGTGGTTAAACTATGCCAGTTGGCTACGAAAAAATAACAGTTATATTCTTCCTGCATGCGTACATAATTTCGCATGGCACCAAAATAATTGCCTAGGTGTAAAAATCCGGTAGGGCGTATGCCGCTTAAAACAACTTCTTTTTGCATAGGCGGCGAAGATAAAAAGAGTGCCCGGTGTAGCATAGCGTGAAATGATATTTTTTTAAAGGGGAAGAATACTTTTTGAATCAATGAAGTATTTTGTGAGGGCTGTCGGAAATTAAAATTCTATCGCTACTTTTGGAATGTTAAAAGTGTTTATTATACACTTATTTTAATTAATAAATTGCTGTATGAAGCTTGCTGCTTCTCCCAAATACAAGAACGGAATAAAAATGATGACACAACTGGTTGAAAAATTCAAAAGCCTGTATGGCAACGAGCCTTTGCTTTTTCGTTCCCCGGGCCGTATAAATTTAATAGGTGAACATACCGATTATAACGATGGTTTCGTATTGCCAGCTGCTATCGATAAGGCCGTGTATGTGGCGATAGGTATGCGGCAGGATGATGAAATCCATTTGTATTCTGCTGAATTTAATGATCGGTATACCACTTCTCTTCAATCTGTTCAACCGGTTCAGGGTTGGCCCACTTATGTATTGGGCGTAGTAGACCAATTTCAAAAAAATGGCCTTTCTGTTAAAGGCTTTAATATGGTATTGGATGGTGATGTGCCCATTGGTGCCGGACTCTCTTCTTCCGCTGCCGTAGAATGTGCAACTGCATTTGCGTTGAATGAAATTTTTGGTTTTGCTATTGAAAGGATGAGCCTGGTGAAGATGGCGCAAAAAGCAGAGCATGAGTTTGCTGGTGTTAAATGTGGCATCATGGACCAGTTTGCAAGCATGTTTGGAAAGAAAGAACATGTAATTAGGCTCGATTGCCGTTCATTGGAATATGAATATTTCCCGTTGGAGATGGATGAGGTGAAGATTGTGTTGCTTGATACGCAGGTGAAACATTCACTGGCATCTTCTGAATACAATGTTCGCCGTTCTCAGTGCGAAGAGGGTGTGGCTGCTATTCAGCAGAGATATCCTTCCGTAAAAAACTTACGAGATGTAACCGTGGATATGTTGAAAGAATGTGTAACAGATGGAATCGTTTACAACCGCTGTTTATATGTTATTGAAGAGAACCTGCGTTTGAAAGCTGCCTGTCAGGATTTGTTACAACATAACCTGAAAAGTTTTGGTGAAAAGATGTTTGCTACGCACGAAGGCTTGAGTACCTTGTATGAAGTAAGTTGTAAAGAGTTAGACTTTTTGGTTGGTGCAGTTAAAAGTAATTCAGCGGTACTGGGTGCGAGGATGATGGGCGGTGGTTTTGGTGGATGTACAATTAATCTTGTAAAAAAAGATGCTATTGATTCTTTGATAGAAGATGTGTCTGTACAATACGAGCAGGCAATGCACAAAAAGTTAAAGGCTTATATTGTTCAGATAGAGAACGGAACCTCAAAAATGTAAAAGTCTATGTCGTTATTTGATGTTAAAGAGCATGCTCACAAACGGTTAAATATATTAACGGGAGAATGGGTTTTGGTTTCTCCCCACCGTACCAAACGTCCATGGCAGGGCAAAGTAGAAGCGGCAGCAACCGCACAACGCCCGCAGTATGATGCCAATTGTTATCTCTGCCCCGGCAATAAAAGAGCAGATGGCTCCGTGAATCCTGCTTATACTGAACCTTATGCCTTTAATAATGATTTTGCAGCGTTGCTGGGCGATACGCCAGATGGGGAATATGCATTGGGGGGATTGCTGCAAGCTAAAAGCCAGAAAGGTATATGCCGTGTGATTTGTTTCTCGCCAAGGCATGATCTTACATTGCCACAAATGCAGGTGGAAGAGATTGAAAAAGTAGTGGCTTTGTGGCAAAAGGAGTTTACTACATTGGCCGCTAATCCATGGATCAAATACATACAGATATTCGAGAACAAAGGAGATATCATGGGTTGCAGTAACCCGCATCCACATGGACAAATCTGGTCGCTTAATGATGTGCCAGCTGAGTTGGTGAAAGAAACAGAGCAGCAAAAAAAGTATTTTGAAAAGTTTGGTAAAAGTTTACTGAGCGATTATTTGCAATTAGAATTGCAACAACAGGAACGTATCGTTTGTGCCAATGAGCACTTTGTTGCGCTTGTACCTTTTTGGGCGGTGTGGCCTTATGAAACCATGATCATCAGCCGAAGGCAGGTGCGACATGTGGCTGAATTTACAAAAGAAGAGAATATAGGTTTGGCGCAGCTATTGCAATCGCTTACTGTTCGTTATGATAATTTGTTCAGTACATCGTTCCCTTATTCTGCCGGAATACATCAAATGCCGGTAAATGATGGGGATCATCCTGAATGGCACTGGCACATGCACTTTTATCCACCGTTGTTACGTTCTGCAACCGTAAAGAAATTCATGGTAGGATATGAGATGTTGGCTAGCCCACAAAGAGATATTACGCCGGAAGCAGCTGCAGAAAAATTGAAGGCTTTATCAGAAGTTCATTACACAAAATGATAAAAGCAAAAAAATCCCGACAATCACATTTGCCGGGATTTTTTGTATTGAAAAAGTTATAAGGATTATAACGATGATCTGAGCGTTAAGTAGAAAGGAATTTCAATATGTCTTGTAGATTGCTCAAGTATTAACTCTGCCGTTTTAGTGCCCATCATTTGAAAGTCTGTCGAAATGGTTGTGATACCATTTAAGATGATCTTCTTTAATGGGGTTTCGTTGTAAGAGATCACACCAACATTTTTCCCAACTTTTAATTTAGTAGCTAATATCTTTTCAATCAGTGTTACTAAATCATCTTCCATTAGGTTTATATATACTTCACCTTCTTTAATAGGTTCGTTGGCAATATTATGAACCACTTTGTCATTAAAAGCATACTGTAAACAAAAGCGATGAAAGCCATTTAAGATTTCCTGAGGATGATATGTATAAGCCGGAACAATGATCTTGATTGTGTGGTATTTGCTTAGCTGGGGCAAAGCTTGTTCCAAGGCTTTGTAAATGTCTTTATCAAAATTTTCATATACAGCGCCGTAGATGCCATCTACGCCTTTTACCAGTTTGTCAAGCAAAATCAATTTATCTTTTGGAATGGTATTGATTACTTCATGTGCATGATCTCCTCCTTCCATAAAGTGAGGAATGATAACGTAATGAGTGTAATCGTTCTTTTTATTTATAATAAGCCTTTTGAAGAAATCATAATCATTATTATAAATATAAAAATCAATCGAGGCCATTTCTCCTAAAGCAGCAACAAAAGCATCGTACACAATTTTCTTATGCGGGCTTAATTTATTGAAGAGTAAAAATATTTTGAGTTGTTGTTTAACCTCTGTGCTCTTCACAAAATATCCCTTGCCGGGAACCGAACCCAGTACACCAATTTTTTTAAGATGTTTGTATCCTTTTTCAGCAGTATCCCTTGATATCTCAAATTCGAAGCTGAGTTCATTGATAGATGGCATGATCTCATCTTTCTGAATTTTCCCTTCTCCAATTGCTTTGATGATGGAGTTCGACAACTGTAAATATTTAGGTGTTGCCGAATAATAGTCAATAAATAGATGCTGAAAAACCGGGTTTTTTTTCATGGAAAACAAATTCGTTAACTACGGGGATTCAGGCTTCAAACATACAATTAATTAGCTTAAGAATGTTAACCCTATGGTCAAACCATGATAGTACATGACAGGAGAAATTTTCATAAGTTTTACTTTCGAGTTGTATTCAAGTTCGCTTAGCCATATTGAAATCAATTTACTCATGGGAATTATTTTAGGTGTTATTTTTCATTTTATTGGAGGCTTCGCTTCAGGCAGTTTTTACATGCCATTCAAAAAAGTGAAGGGTTGGAGTTGGGAAAGCTTCTGGATTGTTGGTGGGGTTTTCTCCTGGTTGATTGTTCCTCCTATTGCTGCTTATTTTACTATTCCCGATTTTGCTACAATCATTCATCAAACTTCAGCATCTACTTTGGGTGCTACATATTTGATGGGATTATTATGGGGAGTAGGAGGATTGACTTACGGTTTAGGTGTTCGTTACTTAGGTGTTTCCTTGGGTAGCTCTATCATTCTTGGATTGTGTTCGGTATTTGGATCATTAATCCCTTCTATTTATTATAATTACAATCCTACGCCGGGAAAAGATACAATTGTAGAACTTTTTACAACCTCATGGGGTATATGGGTAATCATTGGACTGGTGGTTTGTGTGCTGGGTATTGTGATCTCAGGTAAAGCCGGTGCAATGAAAGATAAAGATTTAGGTGGCAAACATGTGGATGCCGGAGGGAGTGAGTTTCAGTTGACCAAAGGACTAATTGTTGCTATTATTTCAGGTGTTTTGAGTGCTTGTTTCAGTTTCGGGATTGAAGCAGGAAGTAGCATGGGTGCTGTAGCTAATGAAGCATGGAAAGCAGCGCATCCTGGTCATGGAGAGTTTTTGTTTCGTAATAACGTGATCTTCGTTGTGATACTATGGGGCGGATTAACAACAAATTTCATCTGGTGCATGATACTCAATGCACGTAATAAAACTTTTGGTGATTATACGAATAAAGAAGTACCTCTACTAAAAAACATTTTGCTCTGTGCATTGGGTGGTACTACATGGTTTCTTCAATTCTTTTTTTATGGAATGGGGGAAAGTAAAATGGGTAATGGCGCCAGTTCATGGATCCTACATATGTCGTTCATCATTCTTGTTGCCAATGTTTGGGGACTGGTTTTAAAAGAATGGAATGGTGTAACTAAAAAAACAAAATCAGCAATTTTTATAGGAATACTAACCATCATCTTATCTGTGATTATTGTAGGATATGGTAATTCATTAAAACCTTAATGTTCTAAATTAAATTTTATGTCAGCAGCAGTTGCGAACTTTAAACACGTGAGTTATTTGTGGGATGAAGCTAAAGCGGCTTCTATGGCGGGAGATGAAGTAGCCCTTTTAATTTACCGCTCTAATTTATTGGGTGCAGATTTGCGTTTAACCAATTATGGCGGTGGAAACACTTCGTGTAAAGCGATGGCTAAAGATCCATTAACAGGTGAAGAAACTGAAGTGATGTGGGTGAAAGGAAGTGGTGGAGATTTGGGCACTTTAAAGAAAAGTGGGTTAGCTGCTTTATATGTAGATCGCTTACGCAGCTTAAAAAATATTTATCGTGGTATCGAGTTTGAAGATGAAATGGTAGAACTGTTCAATCATTGTATTTATGATCTGCAGTCTAAAGCTCCTTCAATTGATACGCCTTTACATGGTTTTCTTCCGTTCAAACATATCGATCACCTACATCCGGATGCAGCCATTGCTATTGCAGCAGCAAAGGATGGTAAGAAGATCACACAAGAGTTATTCAACGGAACTATCGGCTGGGTAGAATGGCAGAAACCCGGTTTTGATCTTGGATTACAACTGAAGCAATGTTTAGACGAAAATCCGGGTATCCGTGGAATTATGTTAGGTTCTCATGGTTTGTTTACCTGGGGTGATACCGCTTATGAAAGTTATATCAATACCCTTGAAGTAATTGAAAGATGTGCTCAATACATTGAAGATAATATCAGCAAACAAAAAGCCGTGTTCGGCGGTGCTAAGATCGAATCTTTGCCTAAAGAAGAAAGATTCGCTAAGGCTGCTTCGCTGGCCCCTGTATTGCGTGGTTTCTGTTCTTCCCAAACAAAAATGATTGGTCATTTTACTGATGATGATCGTGTGTTGCAATTCATCAATTCAAATGATCTTGACAGGCTGGCTCCATTAGGTACAAGTTGTCCAGATCATTTCCTTCGTACTAAAATCAGTCCGTTAGTATTGGAGTTGGATAAGAATGCAGATCTTTCTGATGTAGCAGCTTTAAAACAGCAATTAGCACCTCAGTTCGAAGGTTATCGTAAAATGTATGCAGACTATTACGATACCTGCAAACATCCTAACAGTCCTGCAATGCGTGATGCTAACCCTGTGGTTATTTTATATCGCGGTGTAGGTATGTTCACCTTTGCAAAAGATAAACAAACAGCAAGAGTTGCAGCTGAATTCTATATTAATGCGATCAATGTAATGCGTGGCGCAGAAGCCATTTCTTCGTATACATCATTACCAAGACAAGAGGCTTTTAATATTGAATACTGGTTGTTAGAAGAAGCCAAGTTGCAACGTATGCCCAAGCCTAAATCTTTAAGTGGCAGGGTTGCACTGATCACTGGTAGCGCTGGTGGAATTGGTAAAGCAATCGCCAGGAAATTTGCTGAAGAAGGAGCTTGTGTAGTATTAAATGATATCAACCAAGAACGTTTGGACGGAGCAATCGAAGAGTTTAAAAAATTATTTGGAAAAGATACTGC
>JAGWUV010000030.1 GCA_028875875.1 Bacteroidota bacterium | reverse complement strand
CCCTACTCCTACGGTGAATAGTGTGAGTGCGATCACTGCTTGTAACAATACTGCTGTGACTCTCCCTGCTTTTACAAGTCCTGTAGCTGGCGCTGCCTTCTCATGGACAAATGACAATACTGCTATCGGGCTTGGTGCTGCCGGTAATGGGGATATTCCTTCTTTTACTGCTACCAATACTTCCAATGCACCTGCACTGGCTCATATCACTGTAACGCCTTCTGCTAATGGTTGTACAGGTACACCCACTTCCTTTACCATTACCGTGAACCCGTTACCTATAGCAAACTTTACCGCAAGCATTACACAAAGCTGTGATCCATTTGTACTTGATAGTACTATTATCAAACCATCGATATATCAAACCAGGATAAAAGAATACCAGTGGTATGTAAACGATTCCTTAATTGGCAGCAGCACCGCTTTCCCAGGTTTTACAATCGGCAGTAATTATGATTCTATCATTCTTACACTAAAAACAACAAGTTTATATGGCTGTACTGCTGACAGTATTTCTCAAATATTCTATGTTTCCCATCATCCAAATCCTTCTTTCAACCTGAGCGACAGCATCGGATGCGGACCTTTAAAAATTTCCTTCACCAATACTACGGCAAGAACTTCCCTTTACAATTATGTATGGAGTTTTGGAAATGGGGCAACAAGTACAAGTGCACAACCCTCAGCTATTGAGTACGCTCCTTCCACTTTAGGATATGACACTACTTATACTGTTCGTTTAACTGCATTCAATGTATGTGATACGATCAGTATCTCTAAGAACATAACAGTTAAAAGAAAAGCTCAACTAAACCTGAGTGCTTTCCCCACCAGCGGATGTTCTCCAATGAAAGTGAATTTCATAAATAACTCAACAGGAGACAGTAGCACAGTATATCATCTTGTATTTGGGGATGGTGCTGATAGTACCATCAATGCCAATAGCAGCGTTCTACATATTTACCATACTGGTTCCACAATTGTATTTCCGGCTACACTCTCTGCAACAAACAGCTGCGGTACCAGCAGCATGAGTATCCCAATTCATGAAACAGCCAACAGTATTAAAGTAAATATTGTTACTAAAGACAGCTTTGTTTGTAGCCCATCTTCCAGCCTTACTCTATACAATCAAACAATAGGCGGGTATCAATATCAATGGGATTTTGGAGATGGCTCCGCCCCTGTTACAACAGGCTTTGTTGATTCTATTACACATACTTATTCTCAGAAGGGAGATTATACGATATCTATTGGTATCAGCAATAATTGTTCCGACACTTCTATGCTTCGTAACTTTCACATATACGCATCCCCCGTTACGAAATTTGCTGCAGCCTCTCAGGATATTTGTATCGGCGATTCGGTTCATTTCCTGAATCAATCGGATTCTGCGTTGTATTCCTGGAATTTTGGAGACGGGCAATCATCTTCACAAACCAATCCTTCACATGCTTATACAGCTGCCGGTAATTATACCGCAGTCTTGCAAAGCACAATACAATACGCACATGGAGTTTGCACTACCAGTTATACTCAACCAGTAGCAATCATTGCAAAAAGGCAAGGCCTGATGTGGCAATCTGATACTGCCGGGAAATGTTTACCCTTTAAAGTAACATTTGTTAACAGGAGTACTCCTGCCAAAACCACTACATGGAATATTAGTGATGGCAGTACTGTGTACGGAGATACCATTACACATACATTCACGAAAAACGGCAGGTACATAATCATTATGCAATCCCTCACGGTGGGTGGATGTACGTTTGTTGATACCGGTTATGTAACCGTTACCGCACCACTTGGTACGTTTAACTACAAAAACGGTTATACTTGCGATAATGCACCTATCCGTTTCGATGCCATCACTGTTAATGTTGATACGGTTCAATGGAATTTTGGAGATGGTGATTCACTGATCACCAACCAAAAAACCGTTTACCATGCTTACAATAAAGCAGGCATATACATCCCATCTGTGCAATGGTTAAGTTCTAAAGGATGTACTTCTACCATTCCTGGTACTGATACCATTAAAATAGAAAGGATAAAAGCCGACTTTAATTTTTCTGTAAAGAATGATTGTGGCCAGACAAATTATACTTTTAAAGATTCTTCCAATTCCTTCTTTGGTATTAACGAACGCTTATGGACATTAGGCAATGCACCACTAAGCAACCAGCCAACCGCCGCAAAAACTTTTACAACAGAAGGTAATCAAAACATACAACTGAAAGTAACAGGTATCAGCGGCTGTACAGACCAGGTTACAGCAAATTTCAATGTACACGTATACCAATTCCCGCAGGCAAGAATTGAATCAGTATCCGAAGCATGCAAAACAGCTTTGTTACAGTTAAACTCTGAAGTGATTTCCAGGGACTCTATCGCTTATCGTTTATGGATCCTGGGTAATGGATCTGTATCTAAAGATTCTGTTGCACAGGCGTTTTATTACAGTGCAGGTAATTATATCGTAAAATTTACTACCAGTACCGTTAATAGCTGTTTTGATTCTGCTTACAAACAAATCACCATACATCCAACGCCAAAAATCAGGGTAACCTCTCCTACCAATCTTTGCAAAGGTGGCTCTATGTTATTGAGTGCAACCGGTGCGTACACCTATATATGGAAAGATGATAAAAATAATATTATTTGTAATAACTGTTCATCGGTTTTAGTAGCACCGAGTACTACTACCAAGTACAAGGTTATAGGTGTAAACCAATATGGATGCAGTGATATTAATAACACGGTGGTATCCATTATTCAGCCTTTTAGTATGACCGCCTCCGCGAATGATACTATTTGTATTGGCCAGGAGAAAAAGTTATTCGCATCCGGCGCTGCCTCTTACAGCTGGTATCCGGCAGATGGATTGATCAGTACCACCACACCTACAACCATTGCTTCGCCAACTGCTACTACAACCTATCGTGTAATAGGAAAAGATGCATACAATTGTTTTGCAGATACTGCCTCTATTACCCTTGTAGTTGGAAAGCCAACACCAATAAGCTTAGGAACGGATTCTGTGTTACAGGCAGGTGTGGTGTATAATTTTAAAGCGATCCCGGCCGTTAATGATATAAAACAGTGGTTGTGGAGCGGTAGCAATAATTTATCATGTTATACCTGTGCAACACCACAAGCTAAAATTGTGTATGATGAATGTATCAGTTGTAGTGCTACCAATATTTATGGCTGCACAACCAACGATACTGTTTGCTTAAAAACATTCTGCCCAACGGCGGAAATATTTGTTCCTAACGTATTTACCCCTGATGGTGATGGCGTTAATGATAAACTCATCGTTCAGGGTAAAGGAATTAAACTGGTGAAAAGCTTCAGGATATTTAATCGTTGGGGTGAACTGATTTTTGAAAGAACCAATTTCTCTCCAGGAGATCCTTCTTATGCATGGGATGGAAAGATCAGAGGAAAAGATGCATCACCGGATGTATTCGTGTATGTATGTGAAGTGATCTGCGAAAAAGGCTATCCATCAATATTTAAAGGAAATGTTGCCATTTTAAAATAGAACCCTGCCTATGAGAAAACAATACACATTCATACTAATACTCTTTCTCTTATTACTGCGGGAACATTGTTTTTCGCAGGATCTTACTTTTTCCCAGTTTTATGAGCAGCCGCTTTTACGCAATCCTGCACTGGCCGGTATTTTTACAGGAGATATACGTGTGTCAGCAGCGTATAGAGATCAATGGGCCAGTGTTACCGTTCCTTTCAGAACAACCGCTTTAAGTATTGAACATAAATTTCCGGTAGGCAAAGCAAACGATAATCTTACCATCGGTACACAATTCACAGAAGATGCAGCAGGCGATATCAGGCTAAAAAGAACACAACTGCTACCGGCCATTAATTTTCATAAATCATTGAGTGATGAAAAGGATACTTATTTATCACTTGCATTTATGGGAGGCCCCACATTTAGCCAGTTCGATCCTACCCAAATAAAATTGGGGGATCAATACCAGGGTGGTTCTTATAATCCTTCCAACCCTACATCACAACTCATTAAATATTCCGGTTACTCTTACTGGGATCTTGCTACAGGCTTATGTTTCAGCACTACTTTTAATGAAGAAACAAGATTTTACATTGCGGCCGGTTACTCGCATTTCACCAAACCTGTTATTCGTTCTGTTACCGGTAATGTTGAAAGCTTTTTATTTCCTAAGCTCACTTTCAATGTAGGTATTAACGGACCGGTTTCGGACAGGGCAAGAATGATCGCTTTTGCTGATTACTTTTCTCAAAACGGAAGCAGGCAATTGCTGGGAGGCTTTTTATACGGAATTGATGTAGAAAAATATTATGATGAACAGCCATTTACTTTTTATATGGGAAGTTTTATGCGTTGGGGCGATGCTTTAATACCCGTAATCAAAATGGATTTTAGTCATATTACCTTAGGTATCAGTTACGATGTAAATATCTCCAAACTCAAGGTTGTATCTAATTCAAGAGGAGGTTTAGAACTCACTGCATCTTATACCGGGTTTCTTAAAATACGCAACAGCACTTTGGATAAACTGCGCTGCGTAAAATTCTGATCTATAATTTTCGCTTTTTGCGTACTTTCCTGTTATAAGTTTGAGTATGCAAAGGATCAATTCAGATAAGCTCCGGCAAATAAGCTTTTTAGTATTGCTTGTTTTTCTAGGTATTTTTTTATTCCTGCAGTTGAATGCATTTCTCCCCTCTTTGCTGGGAGCAGTAACTTTTTATATTCTCATGCGTGGAAGCATGCGGTATTTTACAGAAAAGAAAAAATGGAGCAAACCTGCTACCGCATTATTACTGATGCTGATTTCTTTTATTGTTGTTTTAATACCTGTAAGTGTCTTCATCAATATTTTATATGAAAAGATAGATTACACTATTCAAAATGCCAACCATGTAATTGATGCATTAAAAATTAATATTGATCATCTCGAAAAGAATTATCATATCCAAATCATCAGCGATAAAAATCTTCAACAGGCAGAAGCAACGGTTACCGAAGCAGTACCTCAATTGCTTGGCGCTACTTTTAATTCTTTGGTAACAGTAGTGATACTTTATTTTATTTTATACTTTTTATTGATCAATTCACATGAAATTGAAAAATGGATATACAGGAATATCCCGCTGAAAGAAGAAAATGTACAGCTGATAGGAAGCGAAATAAAAACACTAGTTACTTCTAATGCACTCGGCATCCCTATTACAGCCACCTTACAGGGCATTATCGGAACAATTGCTTACTGGTTTTTAGGGGTACAGGATATTCCGTTTTGGTTTGTGGCTACCTGTTTAACTGCAGTAGTGCCAATGGTTGGCTCTTCCTTAGCATTTATACCGGTGGCCATTGTATTATTTGCTGAAGGAAGCAGCTGGAAAGGAGTTGTAATGTTGTTGTATGGCTTTGGCATTATGTACACTTTAGATAGTGTATTCAGAATTGCTATTCAGAAAAGAATGGGCAATGTACATCCCCTGATTACCACATTTGGCGTGATCGTTGGTTTAAAATTATTCGGGTTCATGGGACTAATATTCGGACCAATATTACTATCGATGTTCATTTTACTGGTTCGTATTTACATCAATGAATTTGCAGAATAAAATAAAAAAGTAGAAGAGTGCAATACCAGGCCGACTCGTACGGCAATGCTAAAAGCACTTCAACAGGAGTTTGCAATCAATTTCAAAAAATAATCCGCAAAAAACGCTCAGAACTGTACATTTGCACAATTTCACAGAAATGAGCAAGACACTTTCTTCCAACGAATCCATCCCCTCACAGAAAAAAAAGATCATTGTTTTGGGCAGTGGCCCCAACAGAATTGGTCAAGGTATTGAGTTTGATTATTGTTGTGTACACGGACTTTTAGCCATTAAAGAATGTGGCTACGAAGCCATCATGGTAAACTGTAACCCGGAGACCGTGAGTACAGATTTTGATATGGCCGACAAACTATACTTTGAGCCTGTTTACTGGGAACACCTGTGGGAAATTATTGAGTTAGAAAAGCCTGAAGGCGTTATTGTTCAGTTAGGCGGTCAAACTGCTTTAAAACTGGCTAAACGCTTACACCAGAAAGGCATTAAGATTATCGGTACTTCATTTGACAATATGGATATTGCTGAAGACCGCGGACGTTTTAGTGACCTATTAAAAGAACTGAACATTCCTTACCCCGAATATGGAACTGCCTTTACTGCTGATGAAGCCATTGAAGTAGCCAACAGGGTAGGTTACCCGGTTTTGGTGCGTCCAAGTTATGTATTGGGTGGGCAAAGAATGAGGATTGTGATTAATGATGATGAGGTAGAAAAAGCCTGTATCAGTATTTTAAAACATATCCCTGATAATAAAATACTGATCGACCACTTCTTAGATCGTTGCCAGGAAGCAGAAGTAGATGCCATTTTTGATGGCGAAAACTTCCAGGTAATGGGAGTAATGGAACATATTGAGCCTGCGGGTATTCACAGCGGCGATAGTAATGCCGTATTGCCAGCCTTCAATCTTACACCACTTGTTGTGGAAACGATGGAGTATTACAGCGAAAAAATTGCCAGAGCATTAAACATTAAAGGACTCATCAATATTCAGTTTGCTATAAAAGATGGTAAAGTGTATGTAATAGAAGCCAATCCACGTGCTTCACGTACTACTCCATTCATTGCAAAAGCGTACGGTATTCCTTTCCTGAATATTGCTACTAAAGTAATGCTCGGCGCAGCAAAGCTCACTGATTTTAAAATTGAGAAAAAGCTTGATGGCTACGCCATTAAAGAACCTGTTTTCAGTTTTGACAAATTCCCCGGAGTTAGTAAAGAATTAGGGCCGGAAATGAAGAGTACCGGTGAAGCCATTCGTTTTGTGAAAGATCTGAGAGATCCTTATTTCAGAACTTTGTACAAAGAGAGAAGCATGAACTTAAGTAAATAGATACAATAAAAAATCCCGCAGTTGCGGGATTTTTTATTGACCAAATATCTTGTTACACTTCTACTACTTTATTACGAATAGCGTATAAAGCCAGTCCCATACGGGTATGTACTTTAAGTTTTTCGAAAAGACTATTTCTGTAATCATCAACTGTTCTTGGGCTAACGAACATTTTTTCAGCAATTTCTTTATAGGTTAGCTCGGTACAAATCAAACGAAGGAACTCTTTTTCTTTTTCATTAAGTGATAAAACTTCTGCCGGCTGGTTAAGATCCTGATGCAATCCGCTAATCACTTTTCCTGAAATAGTCTCAGATAAGTAGAAGTCTTTTTTTATCACAGAATCGAGTGCATCATTCAACTCATCAGGTTCCACATTCTTCATTAAAAATCCTTTTGCGCCAAGGCGTATCATTCTAATGATACTGGCATCATCACTTTCCATGGAAAGAGCGAGTATTTTAACCTGAGGATGTTTTTGGGTTAACCATTTAGCTGTGTCGTAACCATTCATTTCCGGCATATTGATATCGAGTAATACAATATCAGGAATACCGAACTCATTGATTTTTTCAATCAGTTCTTTTCCATTATTTGCTTCAAAGGGAACCGCATAATTATCAAAGGAAGCGATTAAACGGGCCAATGCATTACGCAACAGCGTATGATCATCTACAACTGCAACCTGGTATGCTTTATTTGTGCTCAACGCCATAGGACAGAACTTTCTGGGTCTTTTTCCAAAGGTAATATTATTGTTACACTTGTACCCTTCCCTTCTTTACTATCAATCAAAAATTTTGCGCCAATGAGTTTGGCCCTATTTTTCATGCTTTTCAGTCCCACACCACCAGAGGAGGATGGCTTGTTTTGTTTTTCTTCTACATTAAACCCTACCCCGTTATCCTTTATCTGCAGAAAAAAATTTTTATCGCTGGTAAAATCAATACTTATAAAAACGTGAGATGCTTTGGAATGCTTCAGCGTGTTATTCAATATCTCCTGGAACATACGGAAAAGGAAAATAGAAGTTTGCCCATCGATACTTTGATGATAGTCTGTGGTTGGATTCCGGAAATCTATGTCAACCAATCCGGTACGTTTGATGGTATTAACTTCAAATTCGATAGCCTGTTCCAAACCAATTTGAGAGATCCGGTCTGTATGAAGGCTTTTGGTTAGGTTGGAAAGATCAACAATGGCTTTATTTAAGATCTCTTTGCTCGAATCAACAGTAGCTTTAGCGGGGTGGTCTTTATCCAATCGAACACTGGCCATTGAAAGTTTCACAACCGAAAGCATTTGACCGATGTTATCGTGTAATTCCTGACTGATCGTTTTTAATGTTTTCTCCTGCATTTCCAACTGGCTACGCAATAATTCCTGGTCGTACTCCTCTTTTAATCTTTGCATTTCCTGCTCATGGTTATGCTGCCTTTTCTGGTACAAGAATAAGATCCCTACCACAAAAAGCACTAACAGCAGGGCTAAGATGCCACCGATGATAATGACAGCGAGGATTTCCTGACTTTGATTTTGCATAGGAATGCAATAGTAAACATTGTATACAAGAAAACATTCAAAAGAATGATGAAAGTACCGATATTTTTAATAAATATTTTAGGTAAACTTAAAAGAAGATTACTTAAACCATATATAGGGAAACTACAGGTATAGAAAAACATGAGGCCTGTACAAATCCAAAAAGGAGGTTCTTTAAGCAAATTAATGAAATGTGGACGTTCAAATAATTCATAGAAATAATAGATACAAGCAGCAACAATTAATAAACAACCTAATGAATAAGTAAGGGTATGAAAATGATGAAGTCCTTGAATAAAAAATATATTAATTGCGGCTGTTATAAAATAAAATCCAATAGCAAATCCTATTATCTTCTTAGCCCGTTTCTTATTTATAATTTCAAAGATTAACCATAAGTAAAAAGAAAACTCTATAACTGTGAAAATATTGTAAATAAATATTGTATTTAAATGCTTCCAATTCCTATAAACACTAATAATTTCTACTAAAAGACTTATAAATAAAAAACCTGGAAAAACTTTCGTATATAATTTCTTATTATGAGAAGGCGCAGAATATATTCCTATTATCAAACTAATTAAAAGGCTTATTAGGGAGATAATTGGACGCATTGCTTCTTTATTTCATTCTCATTATTAAAATAAAGATAGGGTATCATTTCATGATACCCTATAATTTTATTTAGATGACTACATAGAAATTTAAAATAATAACTACACAATCACTAGTCCATTCTCACCTTTATCCACTATAGTAATGCCTATTTCATTACTATCAATGTCCTCACCCTGTCCACAGAAAGGAGGACATAATGCCATAGCATTGTAAGCCAGAATCTGAGAGCCATTATCGGTGTTTACGTAAATATCTTTATTCTTAACACCGAAAGTAGTTTGTTTTTGTTTGGTTCCAACCATTACCAAAGTTTGTCTGCCTGCATATTCCGGTCTTTCCTGGTAATTTTCATCATAAGCACCAAAATAGAATTTCAATCCGTCTGCACCATACATCTTGGCTGTTTCAATAAATTGTTCCATTTCTTCAATACTCCACCAACCACTTAAAGAATCTTCTTTTCCAATTTTCTCACTGTTCTGCACCCATCTTTCTTGTTTGTAATTTCTAATTACTGTGTCAACATGATGAGTATCTACGAATTTTCCGACGCTTAAGGATTTTTTTGTGATTGTTTGCATAGCTATTAGGTTTTAAGATGTTTTTGTTTTTTGTTTTTGAATTAACACCGTAAAACTATTTTGAACTCCATATGAATTTTCTTCAAAAATTCATATTAATCAATCAATTACAGATATACTCAATTCATAACCGGTTAAATACGAATACTTTTTACCGTTTTTTATTCAAAAAAAACCGTAAAAACACGGTATGTAAAACCGCAAAAACACGGATACAAAACCGTCTGATTTATACATACTTTTTACCCGTAAAAACACCGTTTAAAATACCGTTAGTAATATCTGAAGGAGAATATTGATTTTTTGAAACTATAGAAGATATTAGCATGGGGTTAGCAAACAGCCGTTTTTCAAAATCCAATATCCTTGACTTAAGACCCCCATTCAAATTTCCTCAAATGTTCCCGCTAACAGTTTGAGGAAATTTTGTTCAAAAATTAGTCCAAATCGCATAATACCCCTTCAATTCAGGAATCGTTATCTTAACAATAGCGTATGAAGGGGTATTATATTGCTTTCTGGAAAAAAATTCCAATTTTTAGACTACTTATTCCTCTTATAAGTGGGGTAATCATTCAACATTATTACCCTATTCACTTACCCGCCTTATTAATTTCACTCATTTTATGTCTGCCGGGCATTTGCATATATCCTTTTTTAAACATTGCTCTTAAGATCAGGTGGCAGTTTATCTGGGGATTAAGCATCTCTTTACTTTTCACTGTTGTAGGCGCATTTTTAATTTTTTCGAAAACCTTTCACAATTCAACAAAAGCAATAAGCAATGAAGAATATTTACCCGTTTTCGCGATTATAAAAGAACCCTGCACAGAAAAAAATAAATCCTATAAAACAGAAGCATCTATAGTGGCAAAATTTAGCCATGCTCAATGGAAGCCAGCAACAGAAAATATCCTGATCTACTTTAAAAAAGAAGCAACCCGGCCTCCTGTAACTTATGGTTCAAGGTTAGTTATACATAAACCACTGCAAAAAATTCTTAATTCCGGTAATCCCGGCGCATTCAACTACCAGGAATATTGCAGTTTCCAGGGTATTTACCACCAGGCTTTTCTTTCCTCATCCGACTATCGTATTCTTCCCGGCAGGGAGTCATTCTTTCTGAAAGAGTGCTTATTGAATTTAAGAAGCAACGTACTGAGGGTATTGAAAACCTATATCTCCGGCAAAAATGAATTAAGTGTAGCCGAAGCTTTGCTAATCGGCTACAGAGATGATCTTGAAAAAGACCTTGTGCAGGCGTATAGCAATACAGGAGTAGTTCACATTATAGCGATCAGCGGATTGCACCTTGGAATGATTTATGGCTTATTGATACTTATTTTCTCTCCATTTACACAAAAAAGGTGGTGCATCATTCTAAAACCGATACTGGTATTATTGGTTATATGGGGATTTACATTTCTCGCCGGCGCTGCTCCTTCCATTTTAAGAAGTGCCGTTATGTTTAGCTTTATCATATTAGGAGAAACCCTCAGCAAGAAAACCAGTATTTATAATAACCTGGCACTTTCTGCATTCACCATCATTCTTTTCAATCCATACAGTATTTGGGATGTTGGATTTCAACTCAGTTATGCTGCCGTACTCAGCATTTCTCTTTTCTCCACATACATCCGTAACTGGTTCTATTTTCAGAATAAATTACTGCTCCATATATGGAACCTGGTTGCCGTAACTCTTTCTGCACAAATACTTACAATTCCTATTGTAGTGTATCATTTTCACCAGTTTCCCACCCTATTCCTGTTTACTAATATCATTGTTGTTCCACTCTCTGCATTAATATTATATGCCGAACTGCTTTTGCTTGCCCTTTCCTGGCTGCCGGCAGTAGCGGTCTTCATCGGCCAAATCACTAACCAACTGATTTATTGGATGAACCAATTGATTAATAGTGCCAATCAACTACCAATTTCAGTTTGGCCTTCTTTGCACATAAGTATGGGCCAATGCATTTTGCTCTATTTGTTTATCGTTTCAATTGCATGGTGGTTAATACAAAAGAAAAACGTAGCCTTTATCGCAAGCCTTGTCTGCATGTGCTTGTTCTTAAGCATTCGAACCTATCAGTTTGTACAGAGCAACCTGCAACAAAAGATCGTTGTATACAATGTGCCGCAACATCCGGCCATTGATGTAATGGACGGCAGAAAATATTATTTTATAGGAGATGAAATTCTTCAGGAAGATGGCTTTCTCCGAAATTTTCATTTACAACCATCCCGCATTTTGCACAGAACAACCCCTTTTGATGTTGCGAAATCTGTTAAGCAAGGACTCGTTATAGCTAATGGAAATAAAAAAATGGTCATCATCAATCAACAAGCTGATGCTTATACGAACTTTCCATCCTTTACAGCCGATGCAATCATTCTTTCTCAAAACCCAACCTGCAGATTTGCTCAATTGGCAAAAGCTTACAATTGTTCGCAATTTGTAGCCGATGCCAGTAATCCACTGTGGAAAATCGAAAAATGGAAAAAAGAAGCAGAGCAGTTACATTTGCGCTTCCATTCAGTTCCTGAACAAGGTGCATTTATAATGGATTGTAAACAGCCTTCGGCTACTGATTGAATTTTCAATCAGTTAAATATTGAACTTTTTTAACCACCCATTCATGCAAAAGAAAATTCAGTCTGCATTAATCTCCGTTTTTTATAAAGATGGAATAGATGCAATTGCCAAAAAACTTCACGATGCCGGAATTACTATCTATTCAACCGGAGGTACACAACAGTTTTTAGAAAAAGAAGGTATCCCCTGTGTTGCGGTTGAAAGCTTAACTACCTATCCTTCTATCTTAGGTGGAAGAGTTAAAACATTGCACCCCGTTGTATTCGGAGGAATTTTAGGCAGAAGATATGAAGAACAGGATTTGAAAGAAATGCAACAGTATGCTATTCCTGAAATAGATGTAGTGATTGTTGATCTATACCCTTTCGAAGAGACCTTACGCAATACATCTGAAGAGAAACTGATCATTGAAAAGATAGATATCGGTGGCCCGTCTATGATCCGTGCCGCTGCTAAAAACTTCCGCGATGTGGTAGTGATCGCAGCGAAAGAGGATTATGCAGCATTGGAACAATTACTGGTTGATCAAAACTGTGAAACTACTTTAGAACAGCGCAAAGCCTTTGCTGCCAAAGCTTTCCAGGTAGTAATGAATTATGATATTGCGATCAATAATTATTTCAATCCTGATAATACCGCTGTACAAACCTCATCAGCCAAACAAGTATTGCGTTATGGCGAGAACCCGCATCAGCAAGCTGTTTTCTATGGCGATCTGAAAGAACTTTTCACGCAGTTGAATGGCAAAGAACTATCCTACAACAACCTGGTTGATGTTGATGCTGCCGTTCAGTTAATTGGAGAATTTGCAACTGATACCAATAAGGTGTTTGCGATCATCAAACACACCAATGTATGCGGTATTGCCGCAAGAACTTCTGTTAAGGAAAGTTGGGATGCTGCATTGGCAGGCGATCCGGAAAGTGCCTTTGGTGGTGTATTGGTTTGCAATAATGCAATCGATCTTGCTACAGCAAATGCCATCAATGAAATTTTCTTTGAAGTATTAATCGCACCTTCATTCGATGAAGATGCTTTACAAGTTTTGAAAAGCAAGAAGAACAGGATCTTATTAGAATTGAAAGCTAAATATACAAAGGCCTCCTCCCAAAGCAAAACATTACTGAACGGTATTTTAAGCCAGGGAACCGATGAAGGCAATTTTGCAGAATGGAAAGAAGTAGGCGGAAGAGAAACTACCGCTGCTGAAAAAGAAGACCTGATATTTGCTAATCTGGTGTGCAAGCATTTAAAGAGTAACGCCATTGCTTTGGTGAAGAATAAACAACTGGTAGGAAAAGGTTGCGGACAAACATCTAGAATTGACGCATTGCGCCATTCAATTGAAAAGGCAAAACAATTTAAGTTTGATTTGAAAGGTGCTGTAATGGCAAGTGATGCTTTCTTCCCATTCAACGATTGTGTGCAGATAGCTCATGTGGAAGGTGTGGAAGCTATCATTCAGCCGGGGGGGTCTATCAGAGATAAAGATAGTATCGATTATTGCGTTGAACATAACCTTGCAATGGTTATTACCGGCTTAAGACATTTCAGGCATTAATCTTTCTATTCAAAACATTCATAAAAAAAGATGCAGCTACAAACTGCATCTTTTTTATTTATTCTATTTCAAGAAATCTAGCTCAACAATTTTTCAACTGCTTCATGTACTTTCTCAAAACCAAAAGAGGAAAGCATATGTTTCATATTGGCTTCTATCTTCTCATTAGCAAGGTTACCAATACTTCCTTCGTGGGTGTGATTTACATCGGTTGAATAAGAGAAATTTCCTGCTTCAATATCTAATCCTACTTTTTTATAGGCATCTCTAAAAGGCATTCCCTGTAACACCAGCTTATTTACCTCTTCAACACTGAACAAGTATTTATACTTTTCGTCAGTAAGTATATTTTCCTTCACATTAATACTATTCAGCATTAAAGCCGCCATTTGCAAACAATCTTTCAAAGTAGTAAAGGCCGGGAATAAATGTTCTTTCAGCAATTGCAGGTCGCGGTGATAGCCACTCGGCAAATTGGTAGTCATCATCATAATCTCATTTGGTAACGCTTTAATACGGTTGCAATGAGAACGGATCAATTCGAACACATCAGGATTTTTTTTATGCGGCATAATGCTGCTACCCGTTGTTAATTCTGCAGGAAAAGAAACAAAATCAAAATTCTGATTTAAGTATAAACACATATCCATGCTCAGTCTTGCTAAAGTATCTGCCACATTAGCCAAAGCTTGTGCAGTGATACGTTCTGCTTTACCACGTCCCATTTGTGCATACACCACATTATAGTTCAGGTCTGCAAAGCCTAATAATTGAGTAGTGTAAGTTCTGTTGATGGGAAATGAAGAACCATAACCCGCGGCACTCCCTAACGGGTTTTTATTCACCACCTGGTAAGCGGCCTGCAAAGTAGTTACATCATCCACCAGGCTTTCTGCATAAGCGCCAAACCATAAACCAAATGAGGAAGGCATAGCAATTTGCAGGTGCGTATAACCCGGCAATAAATGATTTTTAAATTGCTCGCTTTGTTTAATGAGCAATTGAAAGAATGGTTGAATAGCATTCACCAGCTCTTCGATCTCATTGCGAAGAAATAGTTTCACATCTACTAAAACCTGGTCGTTCCTGCTGCGGGCACTATGAATTTTCTTTCCAATATCCCCTAACTTTTTAGTGAGCAAGAATTCAACCTGTGAATGAATATCTTCAATCGAATCTTCTATTTTAAATTGTGGTTGAAGTGTATCCTTATAAATGTTTTTTAATTCAGTTACCAGTTGATCAGCTTCTTCATGTGTAAGTAATCCAACCCTGGCAAGCATTTTAGCATGAGCAATATTTCCCAACACATCGAAAGGTGCCAATAACAGATCCATTTCACGGTCGTTACCCACCGTAAATTTTTCAACTTCCTGTAAGGATGCTTTGTCTTTTTGCCAGAGTTTCATCGTATATGCTTAGGGCGTAAAGCTGAAAGCTTAGCACCGGTTATAAAATTTGTTCTAATAACTGAATATATAGGTCAATGCCATTCTTTATCTCATCAATATAAATAAACTCATCTGCTGTATGACTACGGGCACTATCCCCTGGCCCCATTTTTAATGTTGGGAAATTCATCAGGGCTTTATCACTGGTGGTAGGAGAACCGTAATAGGTTCTTCCCAACTTCAGGCCCGATTGAATCAAAGGATGTTCTACAGCAATTGAAGTAGAACGTAAACGGCAGCTCCGTGGTATTACATCGCTGGTTACGTTTTGCTTAATAGTATCCAATACTTCTTCGAATGTATACAACTCGTTCACACGAACATCTACCGTAAACTTGCATTCACTGGGTACTACATTGTGTTGCGAACCGGCATTGATAATGGTTACACTCATCTTCATTGGGCCTAACAGATCACTCACCTTCTCAAACTTATAATTCATGAACCATTGAATATCTTTCACTGCTTTGTATAAAGCATTATCACCTTCTTCTCGTGCAGCATGCCCTGGTTTTCCATGAGCTACGCAATCTAATACCAGCAAGCCTTTCTCGGCCAGTGCCATATTCATTAAAGTAGGTTCACCTACAATACCGAAATCTATTTTAGGTAAGCGCGGCAATAATATTTCAACACCATTGTTCCCGCTGATCTCTTCTTCTGCTGTGGCCGCAATGATAAGATTATACTTTAGATCATCTCTTTTATAAAAATGCAAGAATGTAGCGATCAATGAAACCAAACAGCCGCCGGCATCATTACTACCTAAACCATAAAGCTTGCCCTCTTTTTCAACCGGCTCGAATGGATTTAACGTATATGCTTTATTGGGCTTAACTGTATCGTGATGAGAGTTTAAAAGGATAGTTGGTTTACTTTCATCAAAGTACTTGTTCTTCGCCCAAATATTGTTGAGATACTGATGTGTAAGTACGCCTTTCGATTCGAGAAATTCATCAATGATCTCTGCTGTTACTTCTTCCTCTTTACTAAAAGAAGGAGTAGCAATAAGCTTTTTTAATAAACCTACGGCATTAGTAAATAACGTATGTAATTCTTGGTCAGTCATGCACAATGCTTGTTCCGGCAGAACCGGTGATTAACGAATGTAATTCTTCTGCTTTACCAATGATCACTTTAGCCACGCCACTTTGCAAAGCAGCAAAAGCATTATCTAATTTAGGGATCATTCCGGCAAAGATGATCTGCTGATCTTTTAATTCTTTGTAAGAAGTTGAATTGATCTGCGGGATAATACTGGCGTCATCCTCCGCATTCATCAACACTCCACTTTTTTCAAAAGAATAGATCAGTTGAACATTGTACACAGCACCCAACGCTTTGGCTGTTTCCTGTGCAATGGTATCAGCATTCGTATTTAACAGTTGACCATTCCCATCTTGTGTGATAGGTGCTAACACGATTGTATTGTCTTGTTCTAATAAACTTTGCAATAAAGGCACATTCACCGCATCCACATCACCCACAAAGCCGTAATCAATCGTTGGATGTACACGCTTATGTGCTTTGATCACATTGCCGTCCGCACCGCATAAGCCAATGGCATTACATTGATATGCCTGCAATTTTGCAACGATATTTTTATTGATGTAACCGGCATATACCATGGTTACGATCTTCAAAGTTTCTGCATCAGTAATTCTTCTTCCATCGATCATTTGCTGCTCTACACCTAACTGCCCGGCAAGTTTCGTTGCCAGCTTACCACCGCCATGCACCAGAATTTTTTTCCCTTTTACAGCAGCAAAAGCTTCAAGAAATGATGAAAGCTTTGCTTCATCATCAATAATATTCCCACCTATTTTTATTACAAATAATGTATCCATGCTACCTTATCGTTTGCTGTTCAAAATTTCTGATAACACGGCCTGAGCAGCCCAAACCCTATTACCTGCTTCAGTTGTAACAATACTGTTCGGCCCATCTAATATTTCATCACTTAACTCTACATTTCTTCTTACCGGCAAACAATGCATCACTTTTGCATTGTTTGTAAGTTGCAGTTTCTCATTCGTTAACATCCATCTTGGATCATTCACATATATCTTACCATAATCAGTAAATGTGCTCCAGTTTTTTACATATACATAATCCGCATCTTTCAATGCTTCATCCTGATCATAAATAATAGTTGCGCCTTTTGTAAACTGTTCAGAAAGTTCATAATCTTTCGGATGCGTAATTACAAAATCAGCTTCTCCCCATGCATTCACCCATTGCGCAAAACTATTAGCAACACACTGTGGCAAAGGTTTTACATGCGGCGCCCATGTTAATACGATCTTAGGTTTAGATTTTCTTGATTCTAATTTCGCGTTCTCCTGTATAGTTATAATATCGGTTAATGATTGCAGCGGATGCAAAGTGGCGCTCTCTAAACTTACTACAGGAACACCTGCGTATTTAATAAATTGATTGATGTACATTTCACTGTAATCATCTTCCTTATTTTTCAAAGATGGAAAAGTTCTGATAGCCAATACATCAAAATAACTTCCCAATATAGGCGCTGCATCTTTAATATGCTCGGAAGTGCTCCCACTCATTATGGCACCTTCTTCAAACTCTAATGCCCAACCTTCTTTATCTACATTGAATACAATTGCTTCCATACCCAGGTTACTTGCAGCTACCTGTGTACTTAAACGAGTTCGCAAACTTGGATTTAAAAATAATAACCCAATTCTTTTACCTGCCCCCAACTGCTTATCAGCAAAGGGATTGGCTTTGTAGTACAATGCCTTTTCTACAAGCGCATTGATGTTTGCTACATCGTTAACGGAAATAAATTGTTTCATTGATTTTGTTATCAGCTTTTGAATATCTATTAAGCATTTGTTGTGTCACTCACTTCCACGTTCTTCTCTCTCCTGATCTCGTTGATTGCTTCCTGAAGTGCTTCTAAAAATTCATCCACCTGCTTTCTGCTAATGGCTAATGATGGCAATAAACGGATCACATTAGGTTTAGCTTCACCAGTAAAAATGTTATAATCAAATAATAATTTCTTCTTCAAGTCTTTCAATTCTTCAGGAACATCAAATCCGATCATCAACCCCTTACCACGCACATTCTTCAAGCCATCAATTGCTTTCAGCCTGTTCAGCAAATACATGCCACGTTGCTTGGCAACATCAATTAATTTCTCTTCTTCAATCACTTCTAACACAGCTAAAGCCGCAGCACAAGCCAAATGATTTCCGCCGAATGTAGTACCCAACATACCATACTTTGGTTGGATATGCGGAGCAATCAATATACCACCAATAGGAAATCCATTACCCATTCCTTTAGCCATTGAATAAATATCTGCATTCACACCAGCATAATCATGCGAAAAGAACATACCGCTTCTTCCATAACCACACTGTACGCTATCGGCAATGTACACTGCGTTGTGTTCATCACACAAAGTTCTGATCAGTTTTAAGAAAGATTCACTCGCTATATTAATCCCACCAACACCTTGAATGCCTTCTATAATTACAGCAGCTATTTCTTTACCCTGCTTATTAAAGCAGTTGATCAGCGCCTGTTCATCATTGAACGGAAGGAAAATGATATTCTCTATTTCATTTACAGGTGCTACAATAGATGGATTATCGGTTGCTGCTACTGCCAGCGATGTTCTTCCATGAAATGATTTACTGAAAGCCACAATCTTTTTCTTTCCCGTATAGAAGGATGCCAATTTCAAAGCATTCTCATTGGCTTCTGCACCACTGTTACATAAGAAAAGTTGATAATCTTCCTTACCACTTACTTTTCCTAACTTCTCCGCTAACTGTTGCTGAATAGGAATTACAACAGAATTAGAATAGAAGGCGATCTTTTCTAATTGTTCTTCAATTCTCCTCACCCAATGCGGATGGGTATGACCAATACTGATTACAGCATGACCACCATACATATCTAAATATTGCACACCATTTTCATCCCACACATAGCTTCCTTGTGCCTTGGTGATGGTGATATTGTTCAGCGGGTAAACATCAAATAAAGTCATTAGTTTTACGTTTTACGTTATAAGTTATGATCTGACTTTACCAATCAAGGATATAAGCATTGCTTTTATTTCATTGATATTATCAGATAGTTCTTCAAATTTTATTGTTTGCAAATAATTCAGATCTTTTGAGAGAAGTAAAAAGTATTCTGCTTCATTAGCTGAACCAAGAGCAATATTTAAATAATGAGCAAATTCGTTATTCGAATTCTTCCCACAACCCTCAGCAATGCATGCAGGAATTGAAGAAGACGCACGTCTTAATTGATTGGTTAAACTATAAAGCTCTTCTTTGGGAAAACCTCTTGTTTCTTCATACACTTTTAAAGTAAATGAATGTGCTTTCTGCCAGACTTTTAACTCTTTATAATTTTGCATTATTGCAACTTAAAACGTACAACGTATAACTTCCAACTCAGAAATAATTCGCTTTCAATTTTAATCCTGTTGTTTCTCCTAATCCAAATAACAGGTTCATATTTTGCAAAGCTTGTCCGGATGCTCCTTTCAACAAATTGTCAATAGCGGAATGTACTGCAATTTTATGGCCTTGTTTTTCAATATGAATTAAACACTTGTTGGTATTTACCACTTGCTTCAGATCGATCATCGTATCGCTCACATGCGTAAAGGCAGCCTCTTTATAAAACTCTTTATACAAATGCTTCACTTCATCTAAAGGCAAAGCAGTATCTATTACAGAACTGATATAAATTCCTCGTGTAAAATCACCGCGCCATGGAACAAAGTGAACATAAATACCATCATTCTCCTGCAATTGCATCAGGCTTTGATGTATCTCTTTAATATGCTGGTGGTTCAGTGTTTTGTAAGCAGAGATATTATTCGCTCTCCAGCTAAAATGAGAGGTGCTGCTTAAACTTTGTCCGGCACCGGTACTTCCGGTGATACCTGTTGTGTGCACATCTCCTAACACACCTGCTTTTGCCAATGGTAATAAGCCCAATTGAATAGCTGTTGCAAAACAGCCCGGGTTAGCAATATTTTTAGCAGATTGAATAGCAGTTTTATTTAGTTCGGGTAAGCCATACACAAACTGACGTCCATTAATTGATGCAGTAGCATTCAATCGAAAGTCTTGTGAAAGATCAATAATTCTTATGCTTTCATCAATGGCATTGGCCTCTAAAAATTTCTTTGCATCACCGTGGCCAACACATAAAAACAATACATCAATATCATTACTCAACTGATCTGTAAAATGCAGATCTGTTTCACCCACCAGATCAGCATGCACTTTGCTTACAGGGTTACCTGCATTGCTGCTGCTGTGTATAAAAGCGATCTCTACCTGGGGATGATTGATCAATAACCTGATCATTTCACCACCAGTATATCCAGCTCCACCAATTATGCCTACTTTAATCATAAGTTTAAGTTTTCGGTTTCGATATATTCAAGTGCTCAAGCTTTTAACGTAAATACTACTACTCGTTACTCTCTTTCACTTTATGAAATATAGAAACCTGGTTGCCAAATATTTTACTGAAACCTCTTACATCTTCACCGGTAAAACCTGTATTCATTTCACCGTATTTGCCAAACTTGCTGCTCATCAGGTCGTACTTACTTTCAATGCCTATGATCTGGAAGTGATAAGGTTGCAGCAACACAAATGCATCCCCCGTAACTTGCTTTTGCGTACTTTCAAAGAAAGCTTCAATATCTCTCATCACAGGATCTAGTATTTGTCCTTCATGCAGCCAGTTGCCATAGAACAATGCAAGTTGATCTTTCCAGTTCAGTTGCCACTTTGTTAATACATGTTTTTCCAAAGCATGGTGTGCTTTTAAAATAACCATCGGTGCAGCAGCTTCAAAACCCACACGGCCTTTGATCCCGATAATAGTATCACCAACATGAATATCCCTTCCAATGCCATAAGGGCCTGCAATGGTTTGTAAATATTGTATCGCCTCAGAAGGATGAGCGAATGTTTTATCGTTAACGGCTTTCAGTTCTCCTTTTACAAAACGTAACTTCACTTCTTCGCTGCCGGTTTTCGTAACCTGTGTAGGCCATGCTTCTTCCGGCAGTATACCTTTACTGTTCAGCGTTTCTTTTCCACCTACGCTAGTTCCCCACAAACCTTTGTTGATAGAGTAAACCGCTTTCGCAAAATTCATCTCCACACCTTTTTTCTTCAGGTATTCAATCTCTTCTTCACGGCTCAGTTTCATATCACGTATCGGTGTGATGATCTCTGTTCCCGGGATCATAATATGGAAGATCATATCAAACCTCACCTGGTCGTTACCGGCACCGGTACTGCCATGTGCCACTGCATCAGCATTCAGTTTTTTAGCATGTTCAGCAATATGCAAAGCCTGGCTCAAACGCTCTGCACTCACACTTAACGGATACGTATTATTCTTCAGCACATTACCATAAATTAGGTATTTGATGATAGAATCGTAATATCCTTTCACAGCATTAACAGTAGTGTGCGATTTTACACCCAGTGTTTTAGCATGGTTCTCAATTTTCGCCAGTTCTTCTTCACTAAAACCACCGGTGTTTACAATAATACTGTGCACTTCATATCCTTTCTCTTCACTTAAATATTTCACGCAAAAGGTGGTATCCAAACCACCAGAAAAACCTAAAACAACTTTCTTGCTCATTACTTGCTATTTAGAAAAATGAATAGTTATGTTACCGGCAGGCCATCGTTCTTCAGCTTCGTTGCGTCGCACTCTGCAACGTCTTGTCCACTGTTCATCAAAGATGGATAAACATACTCATCTGCGATTTGGGTGCAGCTGCTCCGTTGCCATTCTTATCTTTTTTGAACAATTGTTTCCAACGCAATAATCGTTCGTAAAACTTACTTTTCTTTTCAAAATCTTCTTTTGTTTCCTGGGGCTCCAAATGCTCTGCGGGATCGAACAACATGGCTGTACATAAGCAATTCTTTCTTCCCTTACTCATTAAAATATCATAGTTAACGCAGCTTTTACATCCAGCCCAGAAAGTTTCATCATCTGTAAGTTCTGAGTATGTTACCGGTTTATACCCTAGTTCACTGTTAATCTTCATTACAGCTAAACCCGTAGTTAAACCAAATATTTTTGCAGTTGGATATTTCTCCCTGGATAATTCAAAAATCCTCTTTTTGATCTGTTTAGCAACCCCACTTTTCCTATACTCCGGCGATACAATCAATCCACTGTTGGCTACAAACTTACCGTGACTCCATTCTTCTATATAACAAAAGCCCACCCATTCGCCTGTTGTAGTAACAGCAATCACAGCTTTTCCCTCGAGCATTTTATTGGCAACATATTCCGGCGACCTTTTTGCAATGCCCGTTCCTCTTGCTTTTGCCGATGATTCCATTTCATCGGTAATACGTACGGCATATTGTGTATCGGCCTGGTTGGCTACACGAATAATGATCTTTTGTTGAGTCTCCACTTTTTATCGCAATGTTGTAAAAATGAAAAATTGATTGAATACACGTTGGGCTATTTGATTATTGGGAATAAGAAGCCCGTTACCTGAAAACAGGAAAAGTATTAGATACGAGGTCGTCGCAATAAATAAAGGAAATGGCAGGTACCCAAAGAAAGGCATTCACCCATCAATGAAGGATGGTTTGCTGAAAGGTGATTATGGGTTACATACATTTTCAACTTCTGTTCAAATATATAATGGTGAACAAAATTTTTTGAGGGTGTAAAAGTATAACAGTTTGCAATAAACCAAGGTAATTTTTTTGTGAATTTTCAAATCCCGAAAAAGAAAAAGGCCTTTCAAAGCTGAAAGACCTCTAAAGTGCCTATGAATATAGGGTTTTAGCTTCTTCTTCCTCCTCCAAAACCGCTTCCACCAAAACCTCCAAACCCTCCACCTCCGGGTGGCCGCATTCCCCTAAACATTTGGAACATGCCCGGCATACGCTGTTGTTGTCCAAAAAAGTTACGCAGGTTATATGTAAAAGTAAGCATCACATAACGGGTTAACACATTGGTTCTTACGTCTTGTACTGTATTACTGGTAATGTTCCGGGTAACACTTACATTCTGGTTCAGCAAATCAAAACAGGTTAATCTCAATTCTCCAGCTTTGTTCTTTAAAAATTGTTTGGCAATACTTGGATTTAATAAAGGAACACTACTGTTATACCCCGGAGCCCTGTTACCATAATAGGTATAATCAAAATCTGTTGCTACGATCCATCCGCTATGCGTATAATAGGTGAACTCTGCAGAAAAGGTTTGCGATAAATAATCAATATTTTGCTTAGGCTGTAAAGTGTACCTCGCTATGTTGTAAGTAGTAGATGAACTAAAATTCATATCAAAATTATCCTTAAGGTTGGTTGTCCACTTAATAGTTTCTCCCAAAGTAGTATTTCGGGTAAAATTACTGGCCAGGTTTACAAGGGTTTGGCTTTGGTTATACCCGAGATTGGTAGTAAAGTTTAAGTTAGACTTAGGCTTTTTTAATGGAAAGCCATAATTGAAATAACCAGATACACTATAAGTACCACTCAGGTTTTCATAGGTACTTATTTTGGAGCCATTAGGCAATTGCGTAATAGAACTTTGAATATCATTCGTAATGGCACTTGCGTTGATTGTTGCAAAAATAACACGCTGTGTTGCCGCATCGAAAGAACTGTATAATACACGCAGGCTATGTGTAAACTGAGGATGCAGATTTGGATTACCAACAGTAAAGTTGATTGAATCTGAAGTTGTTTTGATGGGCTGTAACTGTGATACACTCGGCTGCCCTGTTCTACCACTGTAAAAGATTCGCAGCCTTTTGGTACGTGAATAATTATAGCTGAAAATAGCAGTAGGGGTAATGTTCAGAAAGTTCTGTTTTACCTGAACATTTTTGGTAGTATTATCACTCGTGATATCACTCCACTGCATTCCCGATCCTACGCTAAAATCAAATTTCGTTCCCTGTAATCGGTAATTTAATGTTACCCTGTTCGACTGAGAGTTATACTTATAGGAGTTACTAAAAAGGCTATCAAACTTAGTGAAGGTATGAGCAATGTTATCGTATTGGTATGAATTATTAATAGAAGTGCTGGCACTTAAAGTATAATTGTAGTTCAACTCGATGATCTGATTCTTACCTATAGGTTCAGTATAAGAAAGGGTTGGACTGATAGTATAAGAATGAGAAGAATCAATATAATGCTGATTAATAGTATCTAGTTTTGAAACAGGATTGTAGAAAGTATTCACAGAATATACGTATCCATCTCCATCATTCTTATTACCGGAAAAATTCATATCCAGCGAAAGGGTTCTGTAACGCTTATTAAACCTGTGTCTGAACTGAAAATTTGCACCGTTAATACTAAATCCACTATTGTTACTGTAATTGTTACTAACAGAAGTATAAATAGGTATGCCATTAGGGCCACCTGTTGTAACAGTAGAAGAAGATGAAGAAGGGGAAGTGTTTTGAATAGAAATATTTGGCCTGAACACTATAGAATTCATGCTATCTAACCTTGATTCAATGTTCAGGTTGATGCGATGGTTTTGATTACGCGTTACAGATGATTGCCTACTACTGTTGTACGTTGAAGAATCACTGGTTAAGATGTTTTGTGTATAGCTATCCTGGTCAGTAGCTGTACTCTGGTTATTATAGAAATAACTCCCTGTTACATCTGTGGTTTTATTCTTTCCCCACGAATCCCTGTAATTTGCTCCGCCTGCCCAGGTTGTAGTAATTCCGCTTCCAGTACTTCCGCCGCCCACATTAAAACCACCGCCTCCACGGCCACCTCTGCTACCGCCACCTAAAATATCTTGTGGTGTAAAATTTTGCTTGTTAATATCATTGCCTTGCCCGAGTATAGATATTTGCTGGCTTCCGTTAAACCTATGCAGGTTAAAGCTTTCATCGTAATTATTATTATCTCCTATACCAGCTACAGCTTTACCAAAATATCCTTTCTGCTTGTCTTTCTTTGTAGTGATATTGATGGTTTTCACCCGGTTACCATCATCAAATCCGGTAAACTTACTTTGATCACTCAGATCATCAAATACCTGTATTTTATCTATTACATCAGGAGGTAAATTTTTAGTAGCCATCTTAGGATCATCACCAAAGAAACGTTTGCCATTTACTAATATTCGCTGCACGGTTTCACCCTGCGCCTTCACTCCTCCACTCTTATCTACATCTATCCCGGGAAGCTTTTTCAATAGGTCTTCCGCTACAGCATTAGGCTTTGTTTTAAACATGGAGGCGTTAAATTCTACCGTATCTTTTTTGATAACAATGGGAGATTGTGTAACTGTAACAGTTCCAAGATCATTGGGTGCAATTTTCATAAAAATAGTACCCATATTTACAATAGGATCGTTCTTACTGATAGTGAATCTTTTGAAAACCGGCTCATATCCCTGGAATGTAATTTTCGCAAGCCATGTACCCAATGCAATGTTTTTTACTTCGAATGATCCACCATCTACAGATAATGCCGATACTTCCAGCGAAGAGTCTGCTACATCTAGTACGGCTATGGTTGCATCTTTCATTGACTGCTTTGCAACGGTATCCACCAAACGCCCCTTAACAGATCCGGAGCTTTGTGCGGTTGCAATTCCTGCCGTGCAAACAACAATACATAATGCAAGTAATCTTTTAAACATACTCAAGACAATTATTAAAAATGAATACTGCAGGGAACTTAAATTCAAGCGCAAGCTAATGGCACCAGTTCATAGTTACTCCGAAAAATCGGTGGAGCCGTGAGGTCAATAGGTATGTTAAAAAATAATCAGCTAACCGAGCAAACTGAAGCAATCAATTAAGTGTACCACTTACACTTTAATTTTTTGCAGAATTAAAAGTAATATCACAGATGGGCAATGTTCTATCCAATCATCACTGATAATAGGGAAGTGTAAGCAATAAAGGTCCGTCTTAAAATAGGATTCATTTGCTTTAGCTGAAGAGGTATTCCACATCTTCCCTGGTGAGTGATTTTACAAAACCTTCATCATCAGTAATTAAATCTTTAGCTAACGCACGTTTACGTTCCTGAAGTTTTAAAATTTTATCTTCAACCGTATCTGTACAGATCATTCGATATGCAAAAATATTCTTTGTTTGCCCTATACGGTGGGTACGATCAATAGCCTGTTGTTCTACGGCCGGATTCCACCAAGGATCAACAATGTAAACATAGTCTGCTGCGGTCAGGTTCAAACCTACACCACCGGCTTTTAATGAAATAAGAAATACTCGGCAGCTTTCTTCATTCTGAAAACGATTAATGGCTTTTTCCCGATCAGCAGCAGAAGTACTTCCATCGAAGTATTCATAATCAACACCCTGCTCTTTCATTTTTTCCTTAATCAAGCCAAGCATACCCAAAAACTGCGAGAACACCAAAGCTTTATGATTACTGATATTTTCTGTAATCTCTCTACCCAACTCTTCCAGTTTAACTGAAACGTTAGGATATTTTTCCTCTTCTTTAATAATAGCCGGGCTATCGCAGATCTGCCTCAGTTTCATTAAGCCCTGTAAAATGGTAAGTTGTGATTTTTGTACGCCTTGTGTTTCTACAATTCCTAAAATTTTATCGCGGTAATCATTGCGATAAGCATCATAAATTTTACGTTGCTCGTCGCCCATTTCACAAAACAGGATCATCTCCTGCTTTTCCGGAAGATCTTTGGCCACCTGCTCTTTAGTTCTGCGTAAGATAAAAGGATATAATAATTTTCGGAGATGATCTTTCTGTTCTTTTTCTCCGAATTTATCAATGGGCACTGCAAACTCCTGCTTGAAAAATTCAATGGTACCCAACATTCCCGGGTTCAAAAAATTCATCTGTGCAAAGATGTCGAAGGTATTATTTTGCAAAGGAGTACCACTTAAACACAGGCGATTCTTTGCCCTTAATACAGAAGCTGCCTTAGTTACTTTACTATTAGGATTTTTAATGGCCTGGCTTTCATCCAGCACCACATAATCGAACATCACATCTACGAACTGCTTGATATCGCTTCGTAAAGTCCCGTACGTTGTAATGATCACATCGTGGTCCGGATTTGCAATGTTTCCGTGATCTCTTGCCCCGCCATGATGCACATAGAATGATAATGATGGGGTGAATTTCCGTATCTCATTCTGCCAGTTAAACATGAGTGTTGTTGGACAAACTACCAACGCTTTCAACTCACCTTTCTCTTCTTTAAGATAGTGCATGAATGCCAGTGTTTGAACCGTTTTACCCAAACCCATATCATCTGCTAAGATGCCTCCCCACTGCACTTCACGTAAATAGTTGAGCCATTGAAAACCACTCTCCTGGTAAGGCCGTAAAATAGGCTTCAGATGTTTGGGAGCATCTACTTCCTTAATAGAATGGTTAGATTTTAAACGTTCATATTTTTCTTCCAGTTGAATAAATAATTCTTCATCATTTCTTTCATTATATAATTCTTCAATTATACTGAAATGATATTTACTGAGCTTCATGTTCGAAGCCTTCCCTTCTCCAACCCTGAACAGCAAGGAATATTTTTTGATCCATTCCTCCGGCAAAATACCTAATGTTCCATCCTGCAATTGTACATACTGCTGTTTGTTAGTCAATGCCTTTTTCACATCGGCAACAGTTACTTTCTGATCACCGAACAATATCTCCACTTTTGCATCAAACCAATCTGTATGTGAGCTGATATAAATTTTAGTAGAAGGCTTAGCCGTATTAAAACGAAAATTCTTGAGTGCCTCAAAACCATAAACCGGCACATTCATCTCCTTTGCTGCATCTACAAATAAAAAGAACCAGTTATTCTTCAACGCTTCACTTCCTTTTAAAGCCAGGGTATCACTATCTACCGGCCTGATAAATTGCGAATGCAGGTTTTCTACCTTCTTCCTGAATGCAGTTTCTTCTTCCACATTTCGCTGAATTACGAGCAACCTGTCTGCCAGCGGTACTATGATCTTTTCTTTATCACCTGCTCTAACATCATAACCATTGTAAGTGAAAACAGGTTGAAAGATGAGATAATCTCCTTTTTCCTTCAGCAATATCTTAGCTTCCGGCTTCACATCTTTCACCTCTTCTTTTTTTAGGTTCCCGAACTGAACTGTATATTCTTTTGCTAATGGCAAAATGAATTGCTGCAACTGAGTAACCCAGTCTCCTTCATGGATACGCAATACTCCGGCAGGTAAAAATTTTTCTATCAAAGCAATATCCTCAGCCCTTTCCCATACAAACAATTGATGGTTGTACTGAAAAAACAAACAGGTATCTGCTTCATTCTCACCGATGGCAATAGTACCCGTAGGTAATTTTACTTCGCAGCTTACCTCAAAGAAACCGTCTTTATTATTTACATTGAAAGTTGGAACCGCAAACTGCTGCATAAGCTCTGCCTTCTGAAGATTGGCAGTGTTAAATGATTTCTTTGCAGGAAGAATAAAAACAAAATTACTTTCCGCCAGCTCGGTAAATATTTTTCTGAGCTTAGGATGTAAATACTCATTAATTAAATGCCTTGTTTCCTCGGGCAATTCATCATCATGCTGCTGAATGATATTTTCCCATATCCCACTAAAAGGAGAATTTCGGTTAAGATAACGGTTCACTTCAGAGGGAAGGAGTTTTCTCAACTGCTGTACCATCATTTTATCATCCTCACTTAGCGGTTCGGTATTTACGAACTTATTCAGATCAATCCTTTCCACTTTTCCTATATATCCTGCAAAATCTTCGTCTACTTCTCCCTGAATTGCATCAAACTGCACATAAGGATACTGAAGATCATTTGTGGCAATTACAATTCCCAATTTAAGTGACGGACTTGCAACCGGTGTTGCTATAACAACTTCAGTTTTATTTGAAACGGTTTCCGTAAGCGTTTCTTCAAAAGCTGGTCTGGGCCTTAATTCATTTGAGTTAGCAGTAGCCACAACGCGTTTAATGGAACTATCCAGTACTCTAAGAAAAGGTTTCCCATCCTGGTATGTAAACTCAAACTTTCCTGTTAAATCATCATCCAGCGAATATCCATAAATGGATAGGAGTTTATTCTTTACTGCATCCCAGTTACGTATACTATCAAAATAATTAGGCCCATAACTATTGATCAGCTGAAGCAATACAATGTCTTTATGTACACACAAGGGATGTTCTTTATCAGAAGCACAGGTACAACTTGTATCAAAATTCCTTTCTTCATTTTTTTGAATAAGCAGTTTGTAGGTTTGGCCATTATCTATCACTTCTGCCCACACACGTTCATCTTTAGCGTCAATAATATTGGCTTTATTACTACGCAGAAAATTTTCAGCATATTCCACACTTTCAGAAGAAGAAAGCATCTTGATCATTTTAAGATCAAGTTGTTTCATCTTCACCACAGTATGCTTCTGATCGTACACCATTTCTTTATCCCCCAGCATATTTCTGTCCAGCAATTCCTGTAACTGAAATAAAGCACCTGCTTTATGGCGGCATACCTCGCTTAAGTTATAAGGGCAGGAACAACGCAGCGATAATGTTTTGGGATCTTTGAATGTATTAACATGCACTTTATAGTAAGTAGAATAACTGTCGTCTTTTACACGAAACACCACGTTACCCATCAGTTCATCATATTCAAGTAATTCCACATTACCCGATATATGGATCTTTTTGCCACGGCGGATAACTTCCTCCACTCCATTGTTGTAAATATGTTTGATCAGATAAGGTAATGCCATAATGATACTGCCCTGTTATTACTCTGCAAAATGTATTGCTACTTTTTGCAACGGTTTGAAAAAGGTTAATCTGCAAAAATAAAAGAATGAAAACGAGAAACAGGGCTAACTGCAAACATTTGTGGATGAAATGTTTGTTAAGAAAATATCCTGTAAATACTTTATGGTATTGTGCCGAATATTACCGATCTTCAATGATTTTTCTTGTCGCTTACAAAGCCAGCAGATCTCCATCTTTATACACCGGCAACACATTTGCAGCATTTTCAGTAACGCAATACTGCAAATCTTTTTCCAAGCCATAAGAAGCCAGGCGATGCCAATGAGTTGTTTTTTGGATGAATGAAAACATATCGTGCCGATGAGCACAATACATTTCTTCTGCCATCAATGACCCATCGCAGTGAATGGTAAAATGTTCTTTAATGTGATGAATTACAGCACCCGCAAACAAAGTGTCTTCAAGATTAAACCTGTCTTTCCAGGCCGAGCAACCTAAAATAACATTTTTCTTTTGCTGCACCAGATGATCACAAACAGCACCGAGATTAGGGAAGGAACCGGTAATGATCTCAGAAGCCCCTTTTTGCAGCGCCATGTGCAATAACTTAGTACCGTTGGTAGTAGTTAATACAAGTGTTTTTCCTTCAATAAAACTGCGTGGATATTCAGCAGGGGAATTACCATATTGCAAACCCGGAATTATTTTTCCATCACGCTCACCGGCCGTAATGCTGTTAGTCGTTGCATTTCCTGTTTCTATACAAGTTTCAACAGAAGCTACAGGTATCACCCTTACCGCACCATTATACAAAGCAGTAGCAATAGTAGAAGTAGCTCTGAAAACATCAATTACAACAACAATACTATCTGTAACATCGTACAACTCTAACAACCTTGGAGAAAGAATGGTATGCAAAAAAGGTTTTGTATTCATGCGGCAAAAGTAAGCAATGAGAAGAATGAATTGAATGTTCCTAAGGTTTACGATATTCAATCTTAACTTTTGCAACACCAGCGCCGATCATATCAATTTGCTTTGCAGCGGATTTACTTAGATCGATGATCCGGCTATGAACAAAAGGTCCACGATCATTTACCTTAACGACCACCGCTTTATTGTTAGATAAATTCGTAACCTTTACCATGGTGCCAAAAGGAAGTTTTTTATGTGCCGCAGTTAATTTACTCTGGCGAAAGACTTCTCCGCTGGATGTTTTCCTACCATCGAATTTATCGGCATAGAAAGAAGCATAGCCTGTTTCGGTTACCAGCTTCCCTGAACCTGGAAGGGAAGAGGGCACTGATCTTCGGTGACAAGCAACCAGTATCGTTATAAGTAATAAGCACAACAGGTATTTATTTTTCATACCCAAAACTATTACTTATAAAAAATAGCTTACATACAATTTTTCAACAGTATGCTATCTTATCTATTCAAAAGGAAACTTTACAACTTTGGCTTTAACAGCATTGTTCCTGATCTCTACAAAAATTTCAGTATCCAGTACGGCATGTGCAGTGGTCGCATAACCAAGACCAATTGCTTTTCCTAATGATGGAGCTTGCGTTCCACTGGTTACCTTACCAATAACATTACCTGCGGCATCTTTAATCAGGTAATCATGGCGAGGAATACCCCGTTCCATCATCTCAAAGCCTACGAGCTTTTTGCTTACACCTTCGGCTTTTTGCTTTTCGAAGATTGATTTTGAAGTAAAATCTTTAGTGAATTTGGTGATCCAGCCTAAGCCGGCTTCTAATGGAGAAGTAGTATCATCAATATCATTGCCATATAAACAAAAGCCCATTTCCAACCGCAATGTATCTCTTGCGCCTAATCCAATCGGCTTCAAGCCTTGCGGTGTGCCTATTTCAAAGATGGCGTTCCATATTTTTTCAGCAGCATCATCTTTATCTTCAAAATAAATTTCAACACCACCGGCACCGGTGTACCCTGTTGCACTGATCAGCACATTGTCTACACCTGCAAAATTTCCTTTAGCAAAAGTGTAGTACTTCATGTTCAATATATCAATCTCTGTTAAAGGCTGTAGTATTTTTGTAGCGTTAGGCCCCTGTATGGCTAACAAGCAGGTTTTATCACTGATATTATGCATTTCAACAGCCTTCGTATTGTGTGCCGAAATCCAATTCCAGTCTTTCTCGATATTACTGGCATTCACTACCAGCATATAAGTTTTATTTTCTTCAATACAATACACCAATAAATCATCAACAATACCACCTTCATTGTTAGGCAGGCAACTATACTGTGCTTTACCATTGGTTAATTTAGATGCATCATTACTGGTAACACGCTGAATAAGATCCAGTGCATTTTCTCCTTTCAAAATAAATTCACCCATATGGCTCACATCAAATATGCCGGCATTGTTCCTCACCGTTGCATGTTCATCATTAATGCCACTATAACTGATGGGCATATTATAACCGGCAAACTCAGCCATCTTAGCACCTAAAGCAATATGTTTTTGTGTGAAAGGAGTGTTTTTCATTCCCAGTGTTTTTAAATGAGCAGCAAAAATAAGCGGATAAAGCTATGTTTAGAACGAAGGAGAAAACTAATCATCTGTATTATGCAAAACCATGGAAGTACAGTAACGAATATTTTTTACACCTTAAGACTGTATTTCCTGTATGCTTTTCTACGATTTACTACTTCTAGGCATTGCTATAAAAGGGAGTACCTCCTGCCGTGAACGGCACGAGGTACTTATTTTCCCAACTTCAACCTAGTTTAAAAAAAGAATTTAGTTCTTACCATCGCAGTCATTCCCACAAAAGAATCATATGAACTACCTGCTGCCGCAGTTGATTGTGTTTTCTTTTCAGGAGATTGTGGCGCAGTGGGCTGGTAATGGTAGCGGCTGCTGTCTGCTTTCTTATCATCCAACTCCTTATCAATATTCTGCAGTTCTTTCAGCTTCTGCTCTTTTTGCTTCTGCAACTCTTCCTTACTTTTCCTGTAGTCATCAACAGCATTGTTATCATTGTTATCATCATCACTTTGCTTATCCACACGCTCCAACCCTTTTGCAGTCATGATGTACCAAACATTGTGGTTCCAGTTATGCATTACACCCTCACCTTCATCCCATCCCCAGGTATTCCAATCGTTACTGCCAAAATTCACAGACACATTATCATCCCAGCCTACGTTATCATTCACCATAATCTTCCTGCCCTCAGGTACTGCAATAGTGATAATCACATGTTGGTTACGGAATTTATCATTGCGGTTGATAGCAATACCTTTTCCTAAAGTGAGAACGGAATCCTGCTGATGGATATCATAATTGATTCTTGATGCCATTTCATTTGCGTAGTTCCTATTATAGCCTTTTGCAAGTTTTACAATGGTTACGGCAAAACTATCGTTCTTGGCTCTCACTATTCTTATCCGCACATTTCTAACATAAGCAGTGTCTTCATCCAATGAAACAAATGGCTCAATGCGGTACCAGTTCTCATCATAATATTTACCTACATCTGTTCTCACTTCAAGACTGTTTACTTTAGGTTTAGCAAGCGCTACATTTTCTTCTACAGGCGTATTCCTGTAACGGAAATCCTCACTCACGGAAGCCACTAAGAAGATCACACAAATCCAGCCAATAGTCCATAAACCACCAAAAGCAAAGCGAATAGGTGTACTACTGCCTCTTTTACCTGTTATACGCCTGATGATATAAGTAACTATACCCAATACCGGAACCCAGATAAAAAGAATGAGCGTACCCCAGGCTAAAATGGTTTGCCATCCATTACCAATGAAGAAACTCCACGCAGGTATCAAACCGGTCATCACTACACCAAAGGCAAATAAGGCACTCACTATTGCAAACAACACACAACCCAAAATGAAGTAGGCAAATATTTTAAAGATCATTACAATTATATCTCCCAGGCTACGGCTATGCTTTTTTGCGGCTGTGGCAGCCTCCGAACCAAACTCCTTACTTTTATCAGCTACGGTTTGAGAAAATTCTTTGCCCCACTCTTTCGATTTCTGCGTAAATTCTTTTCCCCACTGCTCGGCTCTTTTAGAAAATCCTTCCAGGTCACTTTGTACAGTGGTTTTTATATTGTTCAAATCCACTTTCTCACCCTTCATTTCCAGTTTATCAGCAGCAGTTTTAGCTTCCGGCACCACCAACCATAATATGATGTAGAAGAACACTGAACCCGGACTAAAAGATATACTCAGGAAGTGCGGAAAATCCCACCAGCCCCAATGTCCGAAACGGAATACAAAAGAGAAGAAAGGTATCAGGAATAACAACCGGGGTACCCAAACGCTGATTCCAAAATACTGTGCCAGACCACTACACACACCACCGATCACTTTATCATCCGCATCACGGAAGAGGCGTTTACGCTGCGAGCCGATTACTTTACTGGCACTACTGGGCACCACTACCCAAAAAATAAGGTAAGTGATAAAGCCCAACCCACCGGCAAAGAAAAATATCAGGAACAGTATCCTAACCACCACCGGATCGATATTAAAGTAATTGGCCACACCGCTACATACACCACCCAGCACTTTATTATTCTCATCCCTGTACAAACGGCGTGGGCCCGATGCAGTATCTGTATAAGCATTTTGCTTCTGCTCATACTGGCTTTGCGTATTACTTTGCTGCTGCTTCTCCTCAGAACCCAACTGAGACTTCACATTAGCTTCCTCACCTTCAAAATCCTCAGGCCGTCCCATACTGTCTATAATACGGTTCACATCATCATCAGCAATACAGGTGGCGCCTTTCTTTAAAGTTTCACCAAACAGTTCGGCAATGCGTCCTTCTATATCATTAATAATCTCATCTCTTCCTTCTTCATTAGCAAAGAAGGTACGCAAACTCTCCACATACTGTTTCAGTATATCGTAGGCAGACTCTTCAATGGGTATTACCCTGCCCTGGAAGTTTATATTAATTACCTTTTTCATTGTTTGCTAGTTTATTGGTTAAGGTTGGGTTTCGTTTTCGGTAGTAGGGCCGTTATTCATTTTCGGCTGCGTAAGAGCATGTACTGCATCGGCAAGCTCGTTCCAGGTTCTTTCCAGTTCATTGTAAAACTCAAGGCCCTTTTCCGTCATTATAAAATATTTTCTCGGAGGGCCGCTGTTGCTTTCTACCCATCGGTAAGTAAGTAGCCCTGCATTTTTCAGCCTGGTAAGTAGCGGGTATAAAGTTCCTTCCAAAATATTCAGGTTGGCATTTTTCATCTGATCAACAATATCACTCGGGTATACTTCCCCCTGCCGGATAATGGATAAGATACAAAACTCCAATACCCCTTTTCGCATTTGGCTTTGCGTATTCTGAATGTCCATTTTCGGGAGTTTTAAATGTTTTTGTAAGAATTTCTTTCCTAATTCGCCTGCCTTACAAAATTGGTTAAAGGCAGTGGGGTGATCGGCTCCGGTTCTTCGTAGCGGCGCCTCTTGTGTCACTCACTTGTACGTTCCGCTTTCATGGCATCTGTAAACCTTACACCAGGTATCTTCTACTGCTTCTTACTCTTCTCATTTTTTGGATGTTCCAAAGATCTGCACTGCTGAACACCGTAACATGCTGAGCGGTGGCTTCCGGGGTTGCTACTGTTTCCTTTACTTCCATTGTAAGGTTGTCTAAAGCTTTTTTATCCAGTTTGGTAAAGAGGATATTTACTTGCGTTTTCATAACTCGTTTTTTAGTGTTTTTAGAATTTGATTTCGTCAGTGTTCAATTTTCTTTGCTCTCTCACATTGACAACACAAAGATGAGATATTTTTAAGTACTATGCAACACATAGTACCATCCTAATTTAAGTAGTAGGCTGAAAAAGGAAATGGATAAAACAATATTCCATTGATTATCAACACTTTAAGAAAAAATGAAAAAATATTCGATTCGATGAACGGTTCTATTTCGTGATGAATGACAGCGGAAAAAGGGGTCTAACGATAACAAATTTCAGTTCCTACCAACTTTATTAATCTTTTTCGATTTACAGAATTCACCATCACAGCCAACTAAATTCAGAACATGACAGCACATCATGTGTTATATTTACCACACTCATTAATCCATCTAATAACGTATAAGTAGAGAAGAATTATGTCTTATTTGTTTCAACCATTATCGATCAAATCCATTCAAATAAAAAATCGTATCACCGTATCTCCCATGTGCCAATATTCTGCCGAAGATGGCTTTGTTAACGATTGGCACCTGGTTCATCTTGGCAGCAGGGCGGTGGGCGGTGCAGGACTGATTATCACAGAAGCATGTGCCGTTTCACCGGAAGGGAGGATCTCCGCCAACGACTTAGGAATATGGAGTGATGAACATATCAGCGGATTACAACGCATTACCCGGTTCTTAGCTACACAGGGCACAATAGCCGGCATACAACTGGCACATGCCGGAAGAAAAGCAAGTTGTGCCAGGCCTTGGGAAGGCGGCAAACATATTAGTACCCACTCGGGAGGCTGGCAGGTAATAGCCCCCAGCGCTGTTCCTTTTCATGAAGATGATGCCGCACCTTTAGCATTGAGTGAAGATGGTATTCAACAAGTAATTGAAGATTTCAGGCTTGCAGCTAAAAGAGCACTTGATGCAGGTTTTAGCATTATTGAAATACACGCTGCACATGGCTATTTGCTGCACCAGTTTTTATCACCACTCACAAACCTGAGAACAGACCAATATGGTGGCAGTTTTGAAAACCGATGCCGTTTACTATTACAAATAGTACATGCCGTTCAATCTGAATGGCCCGATCACCTACCGTTATTCGTACGTATTTCTGCTACAGACTGGAAGGAAGATGGATGGACAATAGATGATTCTGTTCAGTTAGCAAGGTTATTAAAAGAAGCGGGTGTAGACCTGATCGATTGTTCTTCAGGGGGAATCGCACCGCATATCCGTATTCATGCAGAAGCCGGTTACCAGGTAGCATTTGCTGAAAGAATAAAAAAAGAAACAGGAATATTAACGGGAGCTGTAGGTATTATTACAGAAGCACGGCAGGCAGAAGCCATCTTAGCACAACAACAGGCCGATCTTATTTTTATTGGAAGGGAATTTTTACGGAACCCTTATTTCCCATTACAAGCTTCTATTGAATTAAATGAATACACTCAATGGCCAGCTCAGTACGAGCGGGCTAAAAAGGTATAAGTGAAAAAAAGTCACTTACTTTGGAAAAAACTTATTTAGATAGCTGGCACCGCTACAAACTTGTAAAGTGCCAAATTATCCTGTGCTATAAACCGATCGTTTCATTGACTTTATTATTATTTATTTTCCATGCGCCACTATTTTAGATAAGCTTCTTGTCCTTTACACACTACACTACAAAAATCTTGCATAATAAATCCAAGGCTGACTTCATAAATACACGTATGGCTATTTAAAATGAGCTAACATAGCTCACCTTTTTTACTGTCATTTGCCCCATGTGATCTCTACAGAATCTCTAACTGTTGTAAGATATGAAGAAGGATCTGCTAAGTAACCTGCTACCGGAACATCTCTTCCATAAGCTTCTGAAATTACTTTACCACTTTTATAAACAGATACCAACACAAATCCAAAATTTCTCTGGCTGCTGCTATTAATGTAATTACTAAGCGGGCTACCCCCGTTACCTGAAATGATCTGCCATGTTTTCCCATTCGTAGGCCGGGTTCTGTAATACACATGGTTATGAGCCGAAAAATAAGCTTCTGCGTGGTTATCTTCATGTGCTGCCCAAAAGCTATCTAAACCAGCAGGATATCCGCTACTAATACCATCTTCACCCGGAAAAGCAATAGCAGGTTTATGGCCAAAAGAAAAAATATGAGTATACCCTGAAGATCTCGCAAATGCTATATCGTTGTATATCCATCGATAAGGAATTTGAGATTCTTTTCCTACTGCATCGGTGTTAATAACAACAAAATGAGTATTGGTATAGTTAAAAGAATAGGTAAGCCTACTTTGATCAGTTTGCACATTATCTGCTCCGCCCGGAACAGGGCCGTTATTATTTTGAATGTATGGCTTCATCACACTCACCCAAACAGCTTCTGCTGCAATAGAAGCACTACTCTTTTTAGCCAATAATGATTCATGGTTTCCTGGCATGGGTATAAGCACCACTCCTTCCTGCTTAAGGCCCGATTCTTCATAAAGGTGAGCCCATGCTGTTAACTCATTTCTAAGTGCAGCTGTATCATTCCCTGTATATCCTAACACCATATCTCCCATAAAAAATAAAAACTTTGGTAATGGCTTCAATTCCAATATATCACTGAACGTTCGCTTAAGCTGAATAACGTTTGCAGTACTTGGATTACTTACAGAAACATCCTTTTTATCAACTCTGTTACAACCTACCGTAACAAAGGAAAAAAGTAAAGAATCTGTTACCGGCTGTTGGGTAGCTGCAGAAAACTCTTTTTTTGAGCAGGCCTGGAAAGGAATCAGAAATGGGAGTAACAAACAAAAAAGAATAAACCTAAAAAACAATCTTTGGTTCATATTAAATGAGATGAATGCTTTTTCTAAAGTATATTAGAATCAACGCTTGATGGCTTAAAGATTCAATAGTAAAGCGTATTTATTTCGAGAGAAATATACAAGCAAAAAAAAGAACATCGCTTTAGAGCGATGTTCTTTTACTCTATAAAAATTAGTGCTGATTACCTTGACCGTTAATTTGATATGCACCAATATCTGAACCGGGTTGCGTTATATTAGCGCCAAAGCTTCCACCTACTGGAACAGTAGCTAAGGCAGTAAAACCTGTATAACCTTTGCCTACTGCCGGCGAATTACTTTGCAAACGAAAATTAAAACCAGAAGCATAAGCAATAGAAACCGGTGTTGAAGCTTCGGGTAACGGGAAATTTACAAACATTGGATTATTTTTTCCGGCTAATGCATTAATTCCTGCACTAGCATAAGGAGCACCTGCATAATATCCTGCAGGTAATAAACTTATGATGTTTGGAATATCTGAAGACTGAGGACGGGTCCATAAACCTGAAGTTGGAACCCCTCCAACACCTATAGCAGAGGAATCCGGTGTAACCGGGTAAAATTGATTCACACCGGCAACAGAATCACTGTAATTGAACGTATTACCGTATTGAATATGTGCAGTATCTGCTACTACTAATGAGTTACCCAAATATGATTGCGTTGCACCTACAACACGCAAACCAAAACGACAATTTACAATTAGGTTATTAAAAGCCATTCCTCTTGCACCCTCTTCATAATTAATAGAACCGCCTCTTCCCAGTTCTACCATTCTGTAACCGCTATTAACTATAGTATTATTATAAAAATTACAGTTTGTTTGCTGGCTTCCGGGCTGTCCTTTATCCGAAGCTTTTGGTCCATTCGTTGCGCAACCAATAAATAAATTATATGCGCAATCACCTATACCACCACCTTTAACATTAAACTGATCACCACCATTGCCACCTCCTTTTTCAAAAGTATTTCTCATCACAGAAAATCTTCCTGATTTTAAGCGTATCGCATCATCAGTTCCTCCATATAACCATGAATCTTCCAGGATAAAGTTTCCCTTAGGATTCTGAAAGAAGATATTATAAGAATCACCCGTAGAGGCACCGGCAATAGGTGGCTGTGCAGCAGAAATAGGGGCACCAGCAAATTGAATGTTAGTCCATTTTATTACTAAATTATTACAAGAAGTGTCGCACCATAAACCACCCCATAATCCGGTATAGGCAGGGTCTGATGAAAAGGGCACACTATAGCTGTCTTGTTTTGCCTGGTTCTTATAGGTAAACAAGACAGGAGCAGAAGAACTTCCTAAAGAAAATAAATTACCCTTGATCCAAAAATTATATTGTCCCTGAAAAATAATTTGGGCGCCTGGCTGAATGACTAACGTATCACCGGCATTAATAATCACATCTCCGGTAATATTATAAGTTTGATTAGCCAACATAGTACCCTTAATAGTTCCGCTCACATTACCGGCTGTTACATTCTGTCCAACTTGTACATAAGCAGACGAAACAGTTGATGTATTTTTCTTACAAGAAAAAAGCATTACTGCTGCTACCATAATGATAGTAATACCTGATATTTGATTTGCCAGGTTACTTCTTCCCTTTTTTTTCATTTTTTTAGTTTTAATTATTAAATTTTTATTTATATCTGAATCCAATAAAAAAGGATTGATTAAAATCGTTGGTTTGAACAATGATACTTTTCTTACTCGTTTGTCCGGGATAATTTGGGTTGTTGTAGTAATATCCATTTGCACTGCTATGTAGCTCAAGTACAATCGGATTGTTTGTAAGATTGGTAACCTTAGCAAAAAGTGTAATCCTTTTTGAAGCTTTAACATCAAAAGAAAAGTCAAGCTGGGAAGTTGCTTTTTGCCAGTAATCAAGATTGAGGAATGGGGATATGTAATCAATTCTTTTACCTGTATATACCCAGCTTAATTGAGCCTCCACCCCTCTCTTTACGCTTTTATAGAGAAGTGATAAATTCGCTATATGATCAGACTGCCCTTGCAAGGGCCGGGTTTGTAAAGCACTATACATAATATAGTTTCCACCGGCATCCGTAGTAAATACGTTTTTCGTTGTAGTAATGGTAGACTTGGTGTATGAATAATTACCATTTACTCCAAAACTTCTGAAATGTTTTGTGAATACAACTTCTACACCGTAATTGGTTGCGTTTCCAAAATTTTGAGGTTGGTATATGTATTGTCCGGTTGTTAATGGTACTAAACTATATTCGATAGGATTGATCAGGTATTTATAAAATGTACCTACCATGAAGTAATCCTCAAATCCAAAATAATGCTCATATCGCAGATCTGCATTATTAGATTGTATATGCTTAATATCTGCATTACCTTTTTGATCAAAATAATCACCAACTTTAATTACAGGTACATATTCAAAGTAATTAGGTCTGCTAATTCCACTGAAATAAGATGCCCTGAAATCATTCTTATCATTTAGCTGGTATTTAATATTCAAACTGGGCAGAAAATCAGTATACAAATAATTACCAGATTTACCGGGCAAATAAATCGACAATTTTGAATCATAACTATGGTTCGTATTTTCAACCCTAACACCTCCTAAAACCTCCCATTTATCATATACCCATTTCAATTGTGCATAGTAGGCTAAAATATTTTCTATTGAATTATAGGTCAAACCATCAGTAGTGTCAACACGTTTAAGTCGCGAAAAACTTGCATCTTGAATACTACTAAATGATTGATTGGCCGAATAAAGCGTGTATGATTCAAAGACATTATCTTTTGTTTTATGTCTGTACATACCTCCGGAGGAAAAGACTAATCCTTCTTTCAGCTTATAATGAATATTTATATATGCAGATCTGTCTATTTCTTTTGAATGAGTGAAATTGTAGGGGAAATCCTGTAAATTTTTAACTTCTGAAATAAGAGATCCCTGATTATTATAAGATACGATATCGGAATACTGCTGATCAATCCAGATTGGCATTTTGCTTTGGGCTTGCGAATACACAACAGACCAATCAAAATTTAATCTATCACTCACTTCATGTTTTCCTTGTAGTGTATTATTCCAAATAATTTGTCTCTCAAAAACTGAACGGTCATAAATATAAGCCTGGCCAGACTGATGTAAATAATCCGCTAGACCTTGCTGTATATTTCTATGTTGCGTTTGATCAAGTTGAAAATAAGCTGTATAAAAGCTTATTTTATTTTTACTATTAATGTCATAATTAAGCTTTAAATGGTTGGCTAACCTATTTTGGAGATTATTATATATTCTAAATTCAATAGGGGCAAACACAGGTGTATTAGCTACTGGGATAGGTTGAGGTTGACCACTGGGTGGATAAAAAAGTGAACTACTACCTTTATAAATATGCTGATAGCTAATTGCTGCTAAGTACCCTATTTTTTTGGATATTTTGTTTCCAATACTACCATTGAAGGTTTCATTAACCGGCAGTCTGACATTATGATATTCTAAATATTTTATATTAAAATCGGAAGGTTGTGGCACATAACCTGATCCATGTAATTCGTAAGGCGTTTTAAAAGAAACACCTGTGTGATTAAAAGTGCTGAATGTATGATTATCGAAAAAATTATTATATCCAAATGATCCATTAAATGTATATACTAAATGGGTAGGTGCATCTTTTAACACCATATTTGTTACACCTCCAATAGCATCTCCTTCCATCGAAGGAGTTAAAGACTTAACAACCTCTACTCTTTGCAATAACTCAGCAGGAAATATATCTAAAGGGATTGACCTTGATTTATCATCAGGACTTGGAATTTTAATACCGTTGATTGTTGTGTAATTGTATCTATCATCCATACCTCGGATGATAGCACTCTGACCATCTCCTGAGCTATTTTTTACTACCGAAACGCCTGCAGCCCTTTGCATTACATTTCCTACTGTAATGTCAGGTGATATCTCAATTGCTTTAGCAGAAATAACATTAACAATGTTATCAGCAATTTTCTCAGTCTTCCGGGCAAATTCATCACTTTCCTTGTTGGCTTTAGTATTAATCACAACCTCGCCTAAATTATTTTCCGCTGGCAGAAGTTTGATGACTGTAGGAAGTTTTTGCTTACTGCTTACTTCTATATTTACGTCCTGTTGTCCATATCCAACGTAAACAATGCTAATCTTATACTTTCCGGGTAATACCGCTTTAAAAAGATAAGATCCATCTAATCCTGTTTTTGTAGTAAAAACTTTTTTTGATGTATATAAACTTACCGTAGCCCCGATAAGTGGCTCATTTGTAATACCATCAACAATTTTTCCTTTAATAGAGGGTTGGTTAGAATCCGCTGCTTTAATAAGAGTAAATGCACACAAAAAAGAAAATAAAATCAGTAATCGATACTTGAGCATCTGGGGCAATATTTTTTAATATGCCGCAAATGTATCGGTAGAGAAAAGAGGTTTACAATTACCTATTATACATACACCTAATTTAATAAAGAGATCATTATAAGTTAATAAAAACGAAATAAGGAATTAACAATTTATTTAATTAGTAAAATAAGATACAGCTAAGTATTTATAAAAGGTCTAAAATAATTAAAGATAATTAATTAAATTTATATTTAATTAATTTAATTATCCTCATATATCGAATGCTATGCATTTATACATCTGGTATGCGTACGCTAATAAAAGTACCATTCCCCTTTTTTGAATGTATCTCAATAGTACCCTTCACAGCATATACTCTCTCTTTCATACCTGTTAAGCCATGATGTTTTGATGTGTCTACTAAAGAGGGATCAAAGCCAATACCATTATCCCTAATCATTACCCGCAGTTCATTACTATTCAATAATATGTTGATTGTTACAAGTGTAGCTTTCGAATATCGAAGAACATTGGTAAGGCTTTCTTGCACAAGACGATACACACATAGGTTTATACTTTTTTCAAGATTTATATTTTCGGGCTGTAGATTCAACATGACTTCAACACCTGATGACTTTTGAAAAGTTCTTGTATGCCAGCGCAAGGTAGCTGAAAGACCAAGATCATCTAACATAGTAGGTTTCAGACTACTAACGATCCTTCGGCTACTATCAATCGTTTGCTGTATGAGCTGTGTAATTTGCTGAACATCAACGCCCATTGCCGTATTACCATCATCGTAATACTTTCGTAAGGAAGATGCTGATAATTTAAGCAACGTAAGATGCTGCCCAAGTTCATCGTGTATATCTCTTGCTATCTCTACTCTCTCTTCCTCACGAACATTTTGCAAACGGTTATAAGAATCTAAAAGTTCAGCACCCATTATCTTAAGCTCGGTTTCTACCTTCTTCTGCCTGCTTATATCAATGGAGGTTAAAGAAATATATTCAGCGTTACCCATTTCATTCTTGTGCAATAAGGCCGTTTGTACTACAGGTATAATCTCTCCTGATCTTGATTTATAGTTAACCTCGCCCAACCATTTCCCTTCCTGCTGCAAGCTTTCTACTTTTACTGGCACATTAGCCAAAGTAGCCTCCGTTAAAAATTCTGTGATAAATAGATTAGTTATATTTTCATCTGCGCTGATTCCTAATCTATCTCTGGCAGTTTTATTAGCATAAATAAATTTCCAGTCAGTATCCACTATAACAATAATAGCTTCGGTATTTTCAACAATACTTCCAAGGCGTTCAACTTCTTTACTTTTCTGCTTAAGCTCAGTTATATCTACCGCTTTCGTAGATACCTCCTGTACAATACCGTCCGCGTTTTTATGCATCATAATCATCTGGAAAATATCAATCTTTTTACCCGTTCTACTTACTAACTGATTCTCTCCCATCCATTTGCCTTCCATTGCTGCAATCTCAATAGCATTTTTGACTAAGTTCCTATGAATATCATCATGAAAATCTGATATTTTAAAAGAAGTAACATCTATATCATCGGGGATATCCAGTGCTTTTCGCATCGCCGGATTAATATAATTCACATTACCCGATACATCGGCAGTGGCAGTAAACCAAAATGAATTTTCAATAAGGCCTGAAAGTTTATTGGCCTGGTCTTCACTTTTTTTACGTGCTGTTATATTCAATGCTGTACAAATAACAGAAGTAACTTTACCATTCGCAACAATTGGATTCAATCCAATTAAATAATATTCTTTCCTCTTAGTAAACACCTCGCATTCAAAACTTACAGATGTTACCTCATTAATTACTTGTTCAAGCTTTGTTCTGATCAAAGCTGCAGAAAGTTCTGTACCCCATTGATCAAAAGTGGTACCAACAATTTCAGAAAGAATCAATCCATCAGATTCAAGGGGAATGTTGGCATCAATAATTTTTCCCTCTCTATCCAGCTCCATTACATATGCAGATGTATTATTCAGAATAGATTTTAAGCGAACAGTTTCACTCTCTAGTTTTTTTGTTTTTTGTTCAACTTCCTTTTCAAGGTTCACATTATATTGTAGGAGTTGCTCCTGCAGTTCTTTGATCTTCGATATATCCTTTGCAAGGAAGATATAATCTGATATTTCATCATTCTCATTTCTAATGGTATTGATTGTAACCAAAAAGGAGTGTTCCTGCTTATTATTATTCTGAAGAGTAAGTTCACCCGACCATTTCCCTTCCTCCGTAAGTGCAATTCGTATTACTTCAATTTCCTCGTTACTAAGTAGGTGCGGAAGCATGATATCTTTGATACTTTTGTCTTTCACCTCCTCAAAATCCAACCCAAAAAAACTTTCTGCAGCTTCATTCCATAAAACAATTCTTAAATCCGGCTTATAAGCCAAAACAATTTCATCAATAGTCTTCAAAAGTGTTGATTGAAAACTTTTAATCTCTATATCCTCTTTAAGTTCGGCAAAATCAATATTAAAAGAATAATATCCAATAATCTCATTCTGCTCATTTTTTAACGAGGCTATTGTAGCTAATACTGTTAATTGATCATTATGGCTATTAGTGTTTCCCAGTAATCCACTCCAATAACCTTTGTCTTGCACCTGTTTGAAAATAGCTCTCATCTCTTCAACTGTATTTCTTGCGCCTACTGCATATTTTACATGCTGGCCTATTACTTCTCCACTTTTTCTACCATACAATTTTTCCGCTGCTTTATTCAAGTAAATAAGCTTATACTGAGCGTCTGTAATTAAGGTAGCTTCTGCTGCGTTGGCTATAACATCAGATAACAATGTGTACTTCTTGTTCAAAGTAACCGTTCTGTTAACATGCACAATCAGGTTGTACAACGAAAATAAAAAGAGCGGTAAAATTATACAGCTAAAAATGAGTACTAATGTCCACAGAGCCTTTGCATTAGATTCAGTAGCATCCTGGTATTCATGTAAAACAGCAACACACTTTGCTCCTAACTGCTGCAGAATAAAAGTTGCATTAGCCCGAACCAAAGATGATAAGCCCTGGTGAAAAAGATGAAATACAGCCTGCTTTTCATTGGCATTACTGAAACGATTGATTTTTTTGGAAAGCTCAATTCTATCAACAACAGCTTTTGATAATCCATTTACATAAGGAGAAAAAATTGTTACCGCTTCCGTTATTGTTTTTAACTGCTTAAGCTTGGCCGATAAAGAATCAAGAAGATTAAGATAGCTTTTAGAAGGAATATAGGTCTTTGCTTCAGAAGAAATTACTCTAACATCATTCGCATTAAGTTGATACAACAATTGCTGTACGTCTTGTGTTACACTCAGTGTATTTAGAACAACTTCCTCTTTTGAAGAAAATTTTAAGATTTTTTTTCTATTTTGATAAAATAGTGAAAGGCTTAGTAAAAGCAGGACAATAAACAAGCCTATAGCAAAATAAACAGGTTGTTTAAACTTTGCCGATTTCATTTGGGGAGTAGTTTTAGTTTTGTAAACTAATAACAATTTTAAACATTAATCTATAAACAATCGTTTTTTAATTAGGTTATAATTAATAATTACAAATAATAGGCATTTTATTTAAAAAAATAAGCAAATAGAAATTTCCTAAAAACAATATCATTTATTATTAATTAATATATAGTAGCAAAAAAGGTATTTCGCCTTGATGAATTAATTAAATAGATACGCCATAAGACACATTCATCTAACCTAATTAAATGAAGTCTTCTAAAAATATTTACTCCAGCCTACCACTATTATTTTCCTTTACGATTTTATTCACTGTAGCATCTTTCGCTACCCAGAATAATAGCATAAAACAATTGATTGAACCAACAACTGCAGATCCCAATGCCACAGCAGAAACCAAGGCATTGTTCAAGAAACTCTATCTTTTAATGGATAAGCATACGCTTTTTGGACATGAAGACGATTTAGAATATGGATACGGCTGGCGTTTTAAAAGAAATAATCCTTATAACCTTACATCTGATATTTATAATACCTGTGGAAAATATCCTGCGATTTTCGGATGGGACTTAGGTGGTATTGAAAGAACTATTGAAAATAAAAATATTAATTATCTAATTAATGGCATATTAGTATCAGATCTTAGAAAACATATTATGGATGTTGATCAAATGGGTGGAATAAATACATTTATGTGGCATTGCGATGACCCCGCTACTAAAGCCTCTGCCTTTGAACAACCTGACGGTAGTACAGTATGCAAAATTTTAGAGCCAGGCAGCAAAGCTCATCAAGTGTTTAACCAGTACCTTGATAAATTGGGGGATTTCTTTAAAAGCTTAAGATCGGCAAATGGCAAGCTAATACCAGTAATTTTCAGACCCTTTCATGAAGCTTCCATGAAAAACTATTTCTGGTGGAATTATTTTTCAGGAAGTTGCTCACATGATAACTATGCAAGCCTATGGCAATATACTTTCGAATATCTAACTAAAACAAAAGGGGTTCACAATCTTTTATTTTGCTTTACAGTAAACCATGATTTCTTAGATAATCAAAAGAAAGGGGTATATGATATCATGGAAGATTATGTAGGGGAAAACTTCTTTGATATTATTGGAGATGATATTTATCATTCTCCAAGGGAGAAAGAACCGTTATCACGCCATATTAATGAAGCAAAAGCTGAATGCGAATATATCTGCTGGTTAGCAAAAAAGTTTCATAAAATACCTGCCATCACAGAAACGGGGGAGGGTAACTTTACAGACAAGAATTACTGGACAAATGTGTTTGTGCCTATTTTTTCCAATAGTAAACTTGCTTATGTAATGCTGTGGAGAAACCCGGATAGAATTACAGATTTTACAGATTATTATTGCGTATTTCCAACGCATCCTTCCGCAGAGAATTTCAGAAAATTTGTTTCCGCTAGAAATCGATTCTTATTTCTTGAAGATTTAAAAGCCCTATCTGCACCCCATTAAAAGAAGGATTAATTCAGTACACATTCCACAGAAAACGTCATCTTCATTTCATTATCCGTTTTCATCATCATCATAGAGGGGCGCTCTATTTTAAAATCTTCGAGCAATACTACAAATTCACCTGAAATAACTTTCCTGTCACCTGCCATCATTTCCTTTCCTGTAAAATGTATTTGCTTATTCACACCATGAAAAGTAATAGTACCTGTGATATCTATAGCACCTCCTTCTTCTTTGATGGATGAGCTTACAAAAGTTACCGATGGATATTTGATGGCTTCGGTAACCTCCATCATATGAGAGTCGCGGTTTGAATTTTTACTATCAAAGCTTGCCACCTTCACTACAATGGCCACCTTATTGATTTGCTTTGTTCTTTCATCATATTGTACTATGCCATCAATATCTTTACTGGTTCCATCCCAGTCATGCATAGGATGTGACATATGATAAGTAATCAAGGATTTACTTTTATCAATCCTACTAGTTTTCAATACCTGTAACTCATTTGCATTTACAACAAAATATCCTAACAATGCAAATACTAAGAAGGTGTATTTCATTAATCCAATTATTTAAGTTTAATAACAAGCATAGCTGCTGCAAAGGAAGCAAATGTAGTATAAGCCGCAGCTCTATGATAAGGCCTCAATTGAGGATTTTGTCCTCCATCCATCTGAGCGGCTAATACGTTGGTTGCAATCATTCCGGCCATATGAACAACCGCTAACCATTTATGAAGCCTGATAGCAGATAATCCTTTATCACGGCTGATCATTGGCGGCGGAGAAAATAAAGCCATCATAGCTGCGAGCGAATAAGTAGTGTTTACACTTAATGCTAAAGCCGTATGTGTATTACGCAGACTTCTGTTTCCGGGATCATTATAAAGCTTAGGGCCTACTATGGCTTGCCCGATAAAACCACCCAGTGTAGCAATACCGCAGATCTGGTGAGCGATGAGCATTTTTCTCCGTATCTGCATATCATGCTGCCTTACTTCAGGTGTTACTATTTGATGCCCTCTCATTACGCCATGCTCACCCCATACTATCCGCTGTGTAAAAAGCATTCTTTTAGGAAACAACGCTTGCTTACTACTACTATCCGATTGCAATACATTTAACAAACTGTCTGTCTGACTAAAACTTACTGAGCTAAAACAAAGAAAAAACAAAAGAGGTAGGCAATACTTCATTAATATGTTGTTTAAGGGTGGTGTTGTACGTAAAATTACAGTTATCCTGTTATAGTTAGCACATTACCATTTGCAGTTACTGTATATTGTTTTAATGGTGCTGAAGCGGGTCCGTTGGCTACTGAACCGTTAGCATTAAACATTGATCCATGGCTTGGACAGTAAAACATACTGCTGTTGCTTTCAAAAACAACGGTAGCGCCCTGGTGTGTACAGGCCTGGGAAACAGCTAAATAATTCCCTGTTGTTGTTTTAGCAATGATAATCCCATTAACATACACATATCCCCCATTGGTTTGTAAAGCAGAATAAGCGGACGAAGTAATATCTACAGTGAGGTTTACATTAGATGGAGCCTGTGCTACATTACCCCCCGCAGTTTTAGAGCACCCACCTAAACAACTAAACAAAAACATACCGGCGGAGCCTAATCCGATCTGGGATAAAAATTCTTTTCTGTCCATAGAAAATGATTTAAGGTTTTATTATCCATAAAATCCCGAACTCAATAAAAACGCTGTATCCAAAGAATTAAAGACGTATTAGAATTGAATAAAATTTCAATTAAGAAGAGAAATTATTTTTAGTTTCAAGTCAAAAACAGTTTCCCAATCTATTAAAGCAAAACACTATTTTATTCTTCTACAACATATGCGTCATTTATCACCACATCGCTTAAAAAACCCGTGCAAATACCTTTTATTTTCACTGTTTGCCCACTGTTCACTGCAGTTTGTTTTTTTAATGTACACAAAACAAATACGAAAGGATCATCACTTTTTAGCGTTACAGTTGTGTTCCCTGCCTGATCTTTCTTAACCTCTGCCACTTGTCCGGTTATTTCCAGCGCTTTATTCAAATATTGACTGTTAGCTGTATTTTCACTAGCCTGAAAGCCTTTAACTATCTGTACAGAAGTAACTTGAATAGCTTTTTCATTCATCACATCCCGGTGATGATTTTTTGAATAAACAAAAACATAATACCACACACCCAAAGCAATGATAAGTGCCGGAAACACACCAAAAAGAATTATCCTTTTTACCATAGAGAAAATATTAAACGTTTATAATACAATTACCATTTTGAAGGAGCGTTAGACTTTTTCTTTAGATTAAACACCCTTGAAATATTAAATCCGAAATGTATATCTCCGTTTCGCCATTGCCCATCTGTTTGTGTTATGAAAGACTTTTCGTTTATACCGGTTGAATTGGTAAATTGAAGCTGAAATACGTGTCCGCCGGTTTCTATATCTACCCCAACAGATAATGAATTATAGTATCCATCTATTTTATTAAACTGATAATAATATTCTCCTGTAAGGTTAATTCGTTTCGATAACCTCTGCCTGAAACCAATACCCAGAGAAAAATAATCATTAGGATTACTGGCCAATGGTACAATATTATAATGCACCATGGTTGGAACGAGTTGCAGAGAGAAATAATCGTTGAATTTCCGGGCAATGATCAGTTGATTAATAAAGAAAAAATTATCAGTATAATTAATAGTATAAGAAGTGGGAGCAGCCTTTAAACTTTGCCAAATTGTAGTTCCCACATAACTTACAGATACCGGCATCTCCACACTACCGGTTGACTGTCGAACCAGCTTGTATTTAACAAACCCATCAAATTCTTTATTAAAAGTACTTCTTCCAACACCTACCATCAACCTGCTATTGATGCCATAGTCTAATCCTATTCGCATAGTAGCCTGATCTAATCCAAAAAAGTTATAGGCTCCTGTATTTACCGTACCAAAGCGGTGAGATATTTCAAGATTAAGGATGCCCGCTCCAACATTTTCTATTGATTGCCCGTTAACGATACGGGTGCCCTTGAAAGTAGCAGTAGTAAAATCTCTTGTATTTTTCGCTTCTTTTTTATCTTGCTCACCCTGCATTTTAAAAAGATCTACCTCCTGCGAAAAAAGCTTTACAGCAGGTAACAGGAGCAATAGCAACAAACTAAATAGCTGTAATGGTTTATTTTTATTCATGTTATAGAAATACTTTAATGAGGGTTTAGCTTTATTCATATTTGCAATCAAGATCAACGGTTGCTGTTTTGGCAATCTTATCTCCGATATACAATCCGTTGATTCCAAAATCTTTTATATTGATTTTGAATGATCCTTTTATTTCAATCTTACCATTGGCAACAATAAGTATACCTTCAGATTCTAATTTTTGCGTAACACCATGAATCATCATTTGGCCTGATACCTGTATATTGTATCGACCATCTTTAGAAATATCGATTGCATTAAGATTTTTTAGGTATCCTTTAAATTCTGCTTTTGGATACTTAGAGCTTTCCATATAATTCTCATTAAAATGATCTTCCATTAACTGGTTATCAAAATGAAAACCCTTAACCAATAAACTGAAAACAATTTGCCCCGTTTTGTCGAGCATCTTACTCTCTACTTGGTTATTTACAGCAGCAATTTTTTCCATACCACCGCTAGCATTAAAAAATACTTGCCCTGTTCGGGTAGCATAAATTTTTTGAGCATGTGCACTTAAGATCATGCCTGATAATACGAGTAGACTTAAAATCTTACTTTTCATAACATATGTTTTAATTGTTGGGAGAACCATGGTTAATCCATGCTTGTATTTTATTCAAGTCGCAAGCAGATAATTTACTGCCGCCTAAGGGCATCGCAGGAACGCTTCCATCCTGCATTACTGAACTAAGGAATTGCTTGTTATTGATGTACACCTGCAAACCGGTATACGTATCAAGCTTAATACCGCCACCCATCGCAGCTGTTCCGCTATGACAAGTATAACAGTTAGCATTTAGTATTCCTGTAATTGTATTACTATAAGTTACACCAGTAGTATCGCAAATATTAATGCCGGTGGAAGGATATACAAGCGATGCTTTATCATAATAGCAGCCATAGAGTATGAACATCATCATACCCATGATGAGCAAACTTTTTTTCATAATTGTATTTTATTGTGGGAAACCGTTATTAATCCATTTTGTTATCAGGCTGATCTGGCAACTGCTTAATTGTGCAGCTGGTGGCATATTTTGTGCACTGCTTGGCATTGTGTAATTCAATGCACTTAAGAAGGTAGAAGTACCTACGCTTTTAACGGAAGCAACTGCACTGGTATAATCGCTTAATAGAACATTAAAGGTACCTGGAGCTGTTCCATGGCAGGCATTACAGTAGGTAGTAAAAATTTGTGAAATACCGTTTGAATAAGTGTATTTAGTAGTATCGCATGTAGAACCAGATGCTCCGGGAGTACTTGCACCACCTGTGCAGTTTGTATTTAAAGCCCCCTGGTTAATCCATTTCTGAATAGTTGCTAATTGAGCAGAAGTTAACTTGGAAGAACCTCAAGGAGGCATGTTACCGTTGGTAATGATGGTATAGTAACGACTACTACTGGGAGATCCGGCCCTTATTCCTCTCATGATACTATTATAATCTGTTAATACAACACCTTCTCTTGCAGAGGTTGAGTTATGGCATCCGGTATTACCACAATAACTTTGATACAAGGGTAAAACTTCTGTTGAAAAACAAACGGTATCGGAAGCTGTACCACCACCGCTTGTACCGCTGCTTCCACCTGAAACAGGGTTACTTGGCGTAGACGGGGTAGTAGGCGTACTACCTACTGTTACAGGGGAAAGAGGATCATGCGTACAGGAAAACATAGCAACACATATACTTCCTGCTAATAACAGGGTTCTTTTCATGCAGTAAAAATTTTAGTGTAGAGATACTCAGGGCATATGTGTTGTTGCCCGGGATTAAAACAATTTTTATGCCAAAAGAAGGTCTTAACATTACATTATAAAAAGATGTATTTTATGACAACGAGCACGAATCAAAAGGAATAGCTTCGAAGAGAAAGAGGCATTTAGATATAGCAACTACTATAACATCATACATGCCAATTGAAAGGATTTTGTTTTAGATATACACTGAAAATTGTTTCCCCAACATTTTTGATTTGAAAAGTATAATTCAAAAGTCTGGAAGAGGTTATTTCCAATCGTTGAAAGATTAAATAATTACACCATTCTCATATAAAACATTTCAGTTTATATAGTAAATACAAAAGCCACCCTACTAGGAGGATGGCTTTTTTGCAGTCAATAAAATTTAATTTTATCAACCGGCCTGCTATGGGGGGCTAAAAAAAAATTACACAATATGTCTTCTCATAAAAACAAGACTCACTTTACTTTTTATCCTTCATTATCTTAATAAAGTATACCACCTCATTATGCGTTAAATCAGTACTCAACATTACTTCCTGACGTTTATTGTATTTATCTGTGATTACCAGTACTGCTGTGTTAGGTGGTTCTGTTCCAAGATTCTCCGCTACCACTACCAACTCATTATTTTTGGGATTCTTATCTACTTTTACTACAAATTTTATTGGCCTATCTACCATCAGTTCTTTCCTGTCTACCACCAATCGCTTATTATAGATCACCGATACAGAATCATTATCATGTATACCACTATCATATATTTCAATGGTAACGGAATCTGCAGCAGTATAAATAGGAATAGGTGTTTTATTAATACGCTTAGTCAGATACGTTACTATCCGCTCCTGCTCACTTTTCAACCTCGCCAGTGAATCCAGTACACTAATTAACTCTTGCTTTCTTTGTGCATTCTCTTGGGCAGCCTCACTCCTTGCGTCTGCAGCAATCACTCTCACAATACTATCTTTCCTGGGTTGTAACTGTTGGGCTGCTTTCAATGGTTTGGGATCTTTACTGATTGCTTTCTTTTCAGAAGTTTTAGCTGTAATAGCTTTCTCTGGAACAGCTGGTTTCTCCACCTTATTCCCAACAGGCAAATTTGTTTTCAGTGGAGTTGGCTTTTTGAACTCAGTATGTATATTCCCTTTGGCTGTAACAACAACATGTTTATCATTTACAAGAGCAGGTTCTTTTTCAGCATTGCCATGTACCTTATTAATAGTAACAACTTTCTTAGCAGTAATAGCTGAATAAACAGACTTTCCAATAGTTGTATCAGCATAAAGTTCATGCCATTTTTTATTAGTCTTTTCTGTCAATATCAACTCAGTCCTTCTATTCGGCATTTGTTGCTTTACATTATACCTCGTCTTGCAACGTTCTACCAAGTATTGCTTACCGTAATGACTTTCTGTTATCCTTGAATGTGCTATGCCCTTCGCCAGTATGTACTTAAGCGATGCATTGGAACGCTTTGCTGAAAGCTTCATATTGTATCTTATACTACCCGAACAATCTGTGAAGGATCCCACTACAACATTCAATGTACTATGCGCTTGTAAAACATTTACCATAGAATCTAATACTACTTTATCCGCTTTTGTAAGTACAGCTTTATTTAAATCAAAATATACTATATAATGATTGCTTTGCTGCGACCTTATTGAATCTTCTATATGCCGTTGAAGTAGCAACGCTTCCGCTTCTCTTTGCTTTCTGATAGCATCCAACACTTGTTTTTTACTCCTCCCGCTTATTCCAAGATCTTTCTGAA
>JAGWUV010000002.1 GCA_028875875.1 Bacteroidota bacterium | reverse complement strand
AAGTTATCTGAATAAGGCAGATGTTGATTAATGTTGTGTTTATTCAGCTTTTCAAATTTCTTTGGAAAATCATCGGATAACCATCCAACGATCTTTAGTGCTTCTATTAGTCTTGTTCTTCTTAACTTATATCGTTGGTTTAATCTTCTTACACTTCTCGCACGCCTTCTTCCTGTGGCTTTTGATTCTGGATTGCCAGTTTCAAACTTGCTCATAGCGTCGGCCTCCATAGGTATAATTCGGCTTCCAAGTTGAACTATTTTGCCATCTAAACTTTCTGGAGTTTCGTAAGCATTTGTTTCTATAAATGCCCAACCTATAGAGTTGGTTCCAATATCGAGTCCGAGTATTTTTTTCATGTGACTAGTTTAAACTATACAAATAAAAATGCCCCGAAATACGTCGAGGCTCGTGAAAATCATTACGGAATGATCCTTATTGTGATTTGCTAAAGCTAATTTATATAACATTTTTTGAATTATAATCAATTATTTAATTTCATTGCTAAATCATATAAGATTATCTTATTTCTTTTCTAAATATACCATCTATTCTACATAAATAAAAGATTTAACTTATAAAATAGTACAATTCCTACAAAAGGCCACAGGCTCCTGCGCTCTTTTGTAGGAATTTATCATGGTACAACGCCAAGGGGGTAAGGAGAAAATGACCGAGCAGGGCTTAACCTTTCTTCGATATTGCTTCGACCTTTCTTCGGGTCGTGTTCGGATCGATCCGAAGCCGATCCGAACGATGTTCGGATCAGTATCGAACAAAAATGCTGAAAGTCAAGCCAGTCAAGCCTTCCAAAATCGCGATCCGAACAATGTAGCGAGATTACTATGCAAAAACCTGTATAAACGAGGCGCTGGGGTGCGATTATTTTTCTACAGCGAGAGTCCATAAAAGTGAAGAAGATAACCACTGCCCATTTCCCCACGCCATTAACAAATCCGCCATCCGTCATCCACAAATTCGCCATCCGCCAGTCCTTCTCCCTCCCTTCCTTGTTACTCCCTATATACGCCCTACATAAGCCGTATGGAGTTCATGAAAATAACAAAGTGCTGATAATCAACAATTAAGTATCCTACTTATTCAGTAGAATATTTGCTATCAATTGATTATCAATTCTGTATAATACATTTCCACAAAACCGTACAATGCAAGCAAAAGAGATAGTGTAAATAATAGCTGATAATCCTATTGAGAAGGGAATAGTAGCGGGCTGTTTCTACAGGTCAGCACTGAAAAATGCGAACTAAACTTTTGGAATAAGGCCGGTGCAGGTCATGTTTTTAATGTGGTGGCCACCCTGCCCCCGGGAGAGTTGAAATCATCTATCTATCCATTCATAATCAGCTAATGTAATAACCACCAACTACCCCAACCCCAATCAATATCCTACGCTCCCTCTTCCAACGGCAGTACAATACGTAACGTAGTGCCCTTACCCGGAACGCTGTCTATTCGCATGGTTCCGTTCAGTCGTAAGATCCGTTCCCGCATTCCCACCAGGCCCCAGCTTTTACGGGTAGACTGCTCGTTGGTATCCATGCCTTTTCCATTATCCGAAACAGTTAGACTGATACTGTAGGCATCAACCGTTATAACGGCCTGTACTGCTGTTGCTGCGGCATGCTTTGCTACATTGTTCAACGCTTCCTGGTATACCCGGAACAGGTTTACAGTCAGGTTATCATTCAGTTGTAATGGTTGTTCGGGAACTGTTAGGTGGCAGTCGATCTTCCACCGTTTGGTAAAGTCTTTATTCAGTGCCTGCAACGCTTCTGTAAACTCATATTTATCCAATATATAGGGCCTTAACTCCGTTGCTATTTTTCTTACCGAAACCAGGGAGGCATCGGCCAGTGTGATCAAGGCTTTCATCTTATCTGTGAGGGCTTCGGAAGGTTGGTTGATCATGTTTTGTAAAAAGGAAAGATCAAATTTTATGGCTACCAGTAACTGCCCTAATTCATCATGAATATCCCTGGCAATCTTCACCCTTTCTTCTTCCCGCACTTCTTCCAGGTGCATGGCCAGTTCCCGCAACTGCCGGTGCGATGTTTTTAATTCCTCCTCTGCTTTTCGTTTTTCCGTGATATCATTGTAGATGATGTATACTTTACCATCCTCCCTCGAAATATTGAACTCTATGATCTTTATACTCCCATCTTTACAGTTAATAGGGAGCGGTGATACAGCATGGTTGGCCAAATAACCTTCCTTCCGCACCTTGCGTGCAATGTCCAGGTTCTCTTTATTCAAATGGGCTTTTAAAAGCCAGGTAGACAGGTCTTTGATTTCGTCATGAGTATAACCAAAAGTGTCGGTAAAAGCTTTATTGATAAAGATCAGTTTACCCTCATTATCTTCTACCCTTAAGGGTAACGGCAATAACTCGGCCATACGTTTGAATTCCCGTTCACTCTTTTGCAGCAATTGCTGTGTTAAGATATGCTTGTCTATTTCCTGTTGCAGTTGCTGTGTTCTTTGTTTTACTTTTTTTCGCAGTTGCAGGTTGTAGAAGAGTATGAACAGAAAAACAGCGCTTCCGGCGGCTATGATATAGAGCAGTTTTTTCAGTACCTCCTGCGAGGCTGCTTTTGCGGGTATGTAAAGAAACTTGTCCAGTTTTTTGGAAGCAGGAATCAAATGGAGCGACTGGTAGGTGTTTAAAATATTTTGCCATCGCCCCTCATTCATATGGCCGATTTCAACCAGCGTGGGAAGGATGAGTTTTTGCATTTGCGCCGCTTCATTTTCCAGTTCGGTTTTGGTAGTACCTCTTTCCTTCACACCGGGCAATTGTAAAATATAATTTACCATCTCCTCTACATGGCCGAGGGCATATTCCCAACCCTTAAAACTGGCTTCCCTGAATTGCTCTACCAGCACAGGGTTTTGTTTTAACAGGTTGTTACTGGTAAACAAAACATCACCGTAAAAGTCAACGCCGTAATCTATCGGGGAGATATAAGAAACACTTACGCCAGCTCTGGTTAGCTGAAAGGGTTCTGTAGGTATGTATCCCGTAAATGCATCTACCTTACCCGTAATAAGATCATTATTGTTCCAGGTATGGTCCAGCAGGTGAATGGAATCCGGTGAAATACCTTCTTTCAATAACATCGCTTCTATTTCTACCAATCCCTGGTCTTTCGATCCCATCACTCTTTTTCTTACCAGGTCTGCAGGCGTGCGGATATTGCTTTTAGCCAATGAAATAATGGTATAGGGAGAATGCTGGAACAATGCACCCAATGCCACAACAGGTGCCCCGTTACAAAAATTATAGAGGAGGTCTGAACCGCAGATAGAAAAATCGGCCCTGTTGTTCACCACTTCTTCTACCGGCGACATACCTGCTCTTCCCGGGAGGATCTTAACATTCAGGTTTTGTTCTTTATAAAAGCCTTTGATATCGGCAGCATAATAACCGGCAAACTGAAACTGGTGCCACCACTTCAATTGCAGGCGTATCGTATCTCCTGTAGTAACGGCAAAGCCGAAAAAAGGCAATACACAGAGGCTTGCAGCAATCCAAAATAGTTTAACACGTGCTGTATGCATACATGGGGTTATAGCTTACGAAGTACAGGGTTGTGGGTAAATATAAAAAAGCTTTTGATAAGTTGATATGAGCAATCGCACTATTCATATTCTGTTATGAACACAGCCAAAAGAAAACTAAATTTGTAGCAACCTGCTACAGCACCCGTTAGCAATTGAAAATTTCCTAAAAAAATAATGCATGCTCCTTTCCGCACAACAAATACAAGATTGGGATGCCTATACAATTGCCCATGAACCCATTGCCTCTATTGATCTGATGGAAAGGGCTGCTGCTAAATGTGTTCAATGGTTGTCAGCACAGTTCTATAGCCAGCAATCTTTTCATATTTTCTGCGGGAAGGGTAATAATGGTGGCGATGGTTTGGCCATTGCCAGGCTGTTGCTGGAAAAAGGATCGGATGTAACGGTATATGTATTGGAGTTTGGGGCAAAGGGTACGGAAGATTTCCAGTTGAACCTGCAACGCCTTCATACGCTTACGCCTAATATTCACTTCATCCAGTCTGCCGAATTTTTTCCGTCTGTTTCAAGAGAAGATATTGTAATCGATGCCCTCTTTGGTTCAGGATTAAACAGGCCTTTGCAGGAGCTGAGTGCTGCATTGGTTAACCATATTAACCTTTCTGAAGCTACCGTTATTGCCATTGATGTACCCAGCGGGATGTTTATTGATAAGAGCTCTTTGGGTAATACGATCATCAAAGCAAGGGATACACTCACTTTTCAGTCGCTCAAGTTTTGTTTGCTGCTGGCAGAAAATGCTCCTTTCTTCGGCTATGTGCATGTGTTGGATATAGGCTTACTGCCTGCATTTTTGGAGGAGGTGCAAACACAATATTCGCTGCTGTTGCAGCAAACCATTACCGGGTTTTTAAAGGAGCGTTTTGCTTTTTCGCATAAAGGCCATCATGGCCACGCCTTATTAATTGCGGGGAATTATGGAAAAATGGGGGCGGCCTTACTGGCGGCTAAGGCGGCGGTAAGAACCGGTACGGGGTTGCTTACCATGTACATACCGGGGGATATGGCAACGGTCATGCACACTTCTCTTCCCGAGGCGATGGTGCTACCCAGGGAACGTTCTATTTCTGTTTGGGATGCCTATGCCTGTGTGGGTGCAGGCCCCGGCCTGGGAACAGATGAAGCTTCAGAACAAACCTTATACAAACTACTGTATTATTATCACCAGCCGATCGTGTTAGACGCAGATGCTTTGAATATTTTATCGCAGCACCCGGAGTGGTGGCACCTGGTTCCTAAAAATGCCGTCTTAACACCCCATCCCAAAGAGTTTGAGAGAATGTTTGGTCCTTGTGCCAATGAGGTGGAGCGTATTGAAAAAGCCATTGCGGTTTCGAAAGAACAGGAATGGATCATTGTACTGAAAGGGCACCATAGTTTTATCGCCTGCGATGGTAAAGGCTATTTTAATATTACAGGCAATGCAGGGCTGGCGAAAGGTGGTTCGGGGGATGTATTAACAGGAATGATCACGGGTCTGCTGGCACAAAAGCACCCACCGTTAGAAGCTGCTTTACTGGGTGTGTATTTACACGGACTGGCAGCAGACCTGGCTTTGGAAAACCAGTCGATGGAAAGCCTGATACCCAGTGATGTAACAGAAGCGATTGGTAAGGCTTATGTTTTTGTAAGAGGGAATTAATATGGGTTTCATTTTTATCCTTCCAGTCCCCTGTTCAGGAACACCACTAAAGGATGCAGTGTTTCAAATGCCTGTATGATCTTCCTTTCTATATTCTTTCCGGTGACTTCTTCATCTGTGAGTGCTGTAAAAGCGATAAAGCTTTTGAGCTTGAGGTAGGCAATGGCGGGATTATCTTCATTGTAACCTTTGGGTGGCCTGCTCAGGCTTAGTTCACTGCTTTTATCAAGATCGCCATAAAGTGATTTGAATTTCTTATTCGTAATGATGCCTGAAAATTCTTCAAAACAATAATCAATTTCCTGGCGTACCTTCTTCAGGTCATCAGGCATTGGCATGTATAAGCCGCCGCCCACAAAGCTTTCGCCGGGTTGCAGGTGAAAGTAATAACCGGCGGAAACACCTTTCTTCCCCGCTTTGGCAATACTCATGCCCATGTTGTTCTTGTAGGGCGACTTATCCTTACTAAACCGAACATCCCGGTTGATACGAAATACACAGTCTTTCGGCTGAATATGCGATAGTGTAGTATCGAAACCATTTACTTTTTCTACAATAGTAGCGGTGAACTGCAGGAAGTCTGCTTTGGCGGCTTCATACATTTTCCGGTTCTTATCAAACCATTCCTTGGTATTGTTCTTTTGCAATAAGGCTAAAAAACGAAGCGTAGAAGCTGCTAACATAAAAAGCGTAAATGCTGAAAGTTGACAAAAAGTACAAGTGAGTGACACAACAAAAGCCGGGCTTTGCTGTGCCGCTCACTTCATCATTATATTTTTACATGGCTCCAGTTCTCGCCGCTATTGATGCGGGTAATGGCCATTTCACTCACCTTGTATTTGGCTGCTATTTGTTTGTAGGTAAGTTTACGTTTGGGATTGGCCAGTGTTTGTTTGATCTGTTTTACCTGTGCCAGCGTAAGTTTCATGCCGCGTTTGAGCTCTATGGGGCGTTCTTTTTGCTTTTTGCGGGCCGCCTTTACCAGTGGGTTATTGGCGTTATGCGCCGCTACTTCTTCCTGTGTGGCCCACTTAAGGTTTTCAACACGGTTGTCTTTCTTTTTGTGGTTGAGGTGAATTACAAAATCACGTCCGCTGCCTGTTTTTTTAATGAACAGTTCGGCAATAGCCCTGTGTACGAGAAAAGCGATGTTCTTTTCCTTTACATGCAGGTGAATAATGTTGTAACCGCTTTGCATGGAGCCCTTTAGCAGGGTTCCATCTTTTTTAAGCGACTCGGTATACGAAGCAACACGACCCATATTGCTTACCGCGTATTTCTTTTGCAGTTTTTCAGCGTGTTCAAACTGAACCTGCTTCCACTTCTCGTTCTGTAAATTGGTAATCATACGGTGGAGTATTTATGAAGTAAAGTTACATACCAGTGAGTTGCAAAAACGCATCTTCCGTTATAATTTTTATTGTGTTTATCTTTTTTGCCTTTTCCAGCTTGCTTCCGGCATCTTCTCCCACCACCAGGTAATTGAGCTTGCTACTCACTCCCGAAACAATAACACCACCGTGTTTTTCAACAATCGCTTCAGCCTCACTGCGTTTTAGCTTACTGAGCGTTCCGGTGAATAAAAAGCTTTGCCCGGAAAGGTTTCCGCCTTCGGCCATTTCCTTTTTTTCATTTTTAAACTGAAGACCGAGCTGTTCCAGCTGCCTGAGCATGTGCAGGTTTTCTTTGTTGTGAAAGAACTGGCGAATACTTTTGGCCACCTTAACCCCCACATCTTCCAATTGTTGCAACTGTTCTTCCGACATATCGGCCAGTACCAGTAATTGATCTACCGAATTGGCCAGTGTTTTGGCTGTTGTTTCGCCTACATAGCGAATGCCCAGTGCGTAAATGAGGCGGTGCAAAGGCTGTTGTTTCGAGGCTTCTATGGCAGTACGCAGGTTATCGATGGATTTTTTGCCGAAGCCTTCCATTTGTGCAATGGCGTTGAAATCGAGGCTGTAGATGCCGGGTATATCCTTCAGTAAACCGGCTTCATAAAAGCGGCGAACGTTGGCCTCTCCGAAACTTTTGATATCCATTGCATCCTTACTCACAAAATGAATGATCCGTTCCACTACCTGTGCTTCGCATTCAATGTTAATGCAGCGCCAAACAGCTTCTCCTTCTTCCCTGAACAGCTCGCTGTTGCAAACGGGACAGTGTTTAGGAAACACAATTGGTTGCTCATGGCCCTTGCGGAGATCGGGTAATGATTGTACGATCTGGGGTATCACATCACCGGCTCTTTCTATCAATACCGTATCGCCAATTTTCAGGTCTTTTTCCCGGATATAATCTTCATTGTGTACCGAAATACTCGAAACGGTAACACCGCCGATATACACAGGGTCTAACTTGGCAACAGGGGTAATGGCGCCCGTTCTGCCCACCTGGAATTCAATGGCACGTAGTACAGTGGTTGCCTGCCTGGCTTTGAATTTAAAGGCAATGGCCCATCGTGGGTGGTGGGTGGTCATACCCATCCGGTCCTGCAATGCAAAGCTGTTTACTTTCACCACCATACCATCAATTTCGTAAGGCAGGGTATCCCGCATTTCTTCAAAATCGTGTACATGTTTAATTACTTCTCCAATGCCTTTTACAACCTGTTTCTCTTGCTGGGGAGAACGGAAGCCGCATTGCCAAAGCATTTCCAGCGACCCGGAGTGCGAGGAAAGATATTGGGTATGTGTATGGGAATTGGTATCGGTGATATAATAGCTTACATGGTAGAGAAAAGCTTCGAGGTTTCTTTTGGCCACATCCTTCGGGTCTTTCATACGTAAACTGCCCGAAGCGGCATTACGTGGATTGGCCAGTGCTCCCTGCCCCTGGGCGGTGAGCCAATCATTGTATTTTTCGAAAGATCGTTTGCTCATGATCACTTCTCCGCGTATCTCGATCTGTTTAATGCCAAATTCGGAGAAAGGGGCAGATAAGGGAATAGAACGTACCTGTTTGATATTGTTGGTAATTTCCTCTCCTTCCACGCCATCACCTCTTGTAACGGCACGGACCAGCAGGTCGTTTTCATAAACCAGGGAAATACTGGCGCCATCAAACTTGGGTTCAATGCAGTATTCTATTGTTTCCAGGCCGGTGAGTTCCCGTGCTTTGCGGTCCCAGTCGAGCAGGTCATCGGCATTGTAACTGTTTTCCAGGCTCAGCATGGGAACGAGGTGTTGAACGGTAGTAAAGCCTTCATTCAAACTGCTGCCCACACGTTGCGTGGGAGAATCGGGGGTAACCAGTGCCGGCTGCTTTTTTTCAATCCTTTCCAATAGTTTATACAATTGATCGAACTCATAATCGCTGATCAGCGGGGCATTCATCACGTAATACCTGTATTCATGAAAACGTAAAACATTTCTGAGGTCTTCAATATGGGCGGCTGCTTTTTCTTCTTCCTGCAGCATTGCCGAAAACTTTAGGGTTAGTGCCTGTAGCTGTTGTGTTTGATATGCCTGGTACATACAGATATTTGGCATAAAATTAATTGGACTGGCTGAATTGAAAGACTTTAAGAATTATGTAGAATGTACACAATGAAAAAAGTAGCTAACTTCACACAAAAACAACTATTTATAATTTCTTTTAATCTTAGTTGCTGCCCGCATGATAAAATCGTCTATACCTACTAATCATATTCCTAAAAAAGAAGGTTTGATTACTGATGTTCATAAACTGGTAGAATCGTACCCAAGGGTGCCGATCACGGTAGACTGTGTGATTTTTGGCTTTGATGAAAATGAGTTGAAGGTATTGCTCATCCGAAGCGATCTGGAAATGTACAAAGGCAAATGGTCGTTATTGGGAGATTTTGCAGCAGATAACGAGGAACTGAAAGAGGCAGCTTACCGGGTATTAAAGGAAAGAACCGGAATGACGGATGTATACCTGGAAGAAGTAGGAACCTTTAGTGCCCCTCAGCGCCACCCCGGAGGAAGGGTTATTACAGTGGCCTATTGTTCTTTACTGAATATCCAGCACCATGAACTGAAAATACATGCCAATGAACTGCACTGGCATAGTTTTTCTTCGATCAAGGAAATGGCTTTCGATCATAAAAAGATCATTGATACCTGTTACCAATGGTTACAGAAACGGATACAGGAACATCCGTTAGGCTTTAACCTGTTGCCCGACAAGTTTTCCCTTCGTGAACTGCAAAACTTATATGAGGCCATATTAGGCGTGCAGTTAGACAGGAGAAATTTCCGCAAGAAATTTGCTTCCATGGATTTACTCATCGATATAGGTGAAATGGAAGAGGATGTGCCGCACAGGCCCGGTAAACTGTACAAGTTCAACTACGAGAAGTACGAAAAAAATAAACGCAAATGGGTTGGGATTGACTTTTGATCAATCCCAATTCTTTTTATAGAGACCCTCCTTCGATCAGTAAAGACTGCACCGTAAGCTCCTGGGTAAAATGTGTACCTGCCACACAGGCCATCATACCCGTAAAGGCCAGTTTACCCAATTTATAGGCACTTGTTTCCACATAAGTGATCTCGGGATAGTAGAGTTTAGGAAAGAATCCATTGCTGATAGCGATGATCCCGATTTCCGAGGGTATGGAGAGGTTTGCCTCCTGGATGGCTTTCATTGCTCCTATAAGGATCTCATCGCTCATACAAAAAATGGTATCCGGCGGGTTTTTTTTCTGCAAAGCTTCTTCTGTTATTTTTTGGGCCTGATCGTTATTTAATGCAAACTGAAGATCGAAATTCACTTCGTTCTTGTTCAGGATCTTGCTAAAAGCTTCCAATCTTTTTTTAGTGATGGAAAGCTCTTTGCTGCCAAAGATGGCCAATACATTTTTTTTGTTTTTGTTGCGAATGGCCCTTGCTGCAATGGAGGCGGCATCTGTGTCGGCTACACAAACCTTGTTGCAGGAAGCGATATCGGGCACCTTATCAAAAAACACCACCGGGATGTTCAGTTCGTTCAGTTTGAGAAAGTGATGTACATCTTTCGTTTGAGGGGTAAGGCAGGCAAAAAGGCCGGTTACCCTGTTCTGGCGGCAAAGCTTCACATTGTTCAGTTCTATATCGGGGTCATCACCGGATTGCAGAATCATTAGGCGGTAATCATTATTACGGCATTCTTCTTCCAGGGCAGCAATAAAAGAATCGTAGAAATAGCTGGACACGGAGGGCACGATAACCCCAAAAAGTTTGCTGTTACTGGTTCTGAGGTTAACTGCATTGGCGTTGGGCTCGTAATCGAGGGTTTGGGCCAGTTCTACTACTTTTTGCTTGGTTTTTGTTGAAATATCCGGGTGGTTTTTGAGTGCCCTTGATACGGTAGAGATGCTGATTCCCAGGACTTCAGATATTTTTTTAAGTGTGGTATTTGTCATGAAAAACGGGTTGTAAGTTGGTTAGTAAGTTACGAAACTTTTCCACTGCAAACAATTCCGCAAACGATTGCGGAGTTCTTTAGCCATTTTTAAAGGTTTTTGAATGCAACATTTAAGATACTTTCACTGTCACATTTCCAAAAGTAATTATTGTTTTCACTGAAGTTTAACAAAGATATTTTGTGATTACAATAACGGCTTTCAGAACGATCGTGTAAACGAAACACATTAAACCTAAAAAACTAAACGCTTGTCTATGAACTTAAAGACGATTGCCCGGGGCATTGTATGCCTATGCGTTGCCTTGTTCACCACAGCAGCCTTTGCGCAAACAAAAGTGGTAACCGGTAAAGTAACTGATTCAAAAGATGGCTCGGCTATTCAGGGAGCCTCGATCCTTGTGAAAGGAACGAAAATTGGTACACAAACAGGAGCAGATGGTACCTTCAAAATCAGTGTTCCTGCTTCAGCAAAAACATTAACTATTTCATCTCTTGGTTATGAAGAACAGCAGGTGGCTATCCAGGATAACCTTATGGTTGCCTTAGCTGCTACCAGCCAGAACCTGAATGATGTGGTGGTAATCGGTTACGGTACTGCCCGCAAGAAGGATATCACTGGTGCGGTTGCTTCTTTACAATCAAAAGATTTTAACCAGGGTGTAATTACTACCCCCAACCAATTGCTGCAAAACAAGGTGGCAGGTTTGGAGGTAACTAACAACACCGGCCAGCCCGGTGGTGCTACTACCATAAAAATCAGGGGTAATAACTCTATCCGCGCTTCTAATAACCCATTGTATGTAATAGATGGAGTTCCTTTAGATGGAAGATCTGCAAGGCCAGGTATCAGCACTACATTTGGTGTATCTCCGGATGCTGACCCATTGATCTTCTTAAATCCTAATGATATCGCTTCTATCGATGTATTGAAAGATGCCTCTTCTACAGCTATCTACGGTTCAAGAGGTGCGAATGGTGTTATCGTTATCACTACAAAAACAGGTTCTGCAGGTGCTCCTAAACTGGAGTTCGGTACAAGTATCGGTTTCAATGCAGGTTTAATGAAAAAATTCGATGTATTAAGTGCAGGTGAATTCAGATCTGCTTTAAATAAATATGGTATTACCGGACAGGACATGGGTAGCACTGTTGATGCATTTAACCAGATAAAAAATACTAACCTGACTCAGAACTACAGCCTGGCTATGAGTGGTGGTAATGAGAACGGAAGGTTCAGAGCCTCATTCCTGGGATCATCTACTAACGGTTATATTAAAAACTCTTCTTTGGATAAATATGTGGGCAACTTCGCCGGTCAATATAAGTTCTTAGATAAGAGATTAACATTAACCTTCAACTTAACTGCAGGACATACTACTGAAAGCCTGGTTCCGGTAGCTAATACTTCTGGTTCCCAGGGTAACATCATCAGTTCTGTTTTACAGTGGAATCCTACTCAGGCAATGACTGACGCCAGCGGTAATTTCATTTATCCAACCAATGGTTCAGGTAACCCGCTTGCGTTCTTAGCAGCTACCAACGATATGGCCAGTGTGAATTCTATCTTAGGCAATATCAGTGCATCCTATAAGCTTTCAAAGAATTTAGAATATAAATTCATGTATGCATTGAATAACAGTACCGGTGCAAGAAATACAAACCTATATGGTTTCCTACAGGGTATCAGCGGTGTTTCTAGTCTAGGTTTTGGAGCTATCTCTAATGCAAGACTTACTTCTCAAACTTTCGACCATACTTTAACTTATAAAACAGATCTTACAAGAAGCCTGCACATGGATGCGGTAGTAGGTTATGAGTACTGGAAATCTGATTACAACAATAATGCTATTTCTGCTTCAGGTTTCAATACCAACCTTACACAAGGAAACATTACACTTCCTTATACCAGCATGTTACAGGATGGCAACCAGCAAAACCTGCCTTCTGTATATGTTGACCCAACTATCGAATTACAGTCTTATTTCGGTAGGATCCAGTTGAACCAGTCAGATAAATATTATTTAACTGCAACATTAAGAGCAGATGGTTCCAGCAAATTCGGTTCTAATAACAAGTATGGTTATTTCCCATCAGTAGGTGCTAAATGGGCGATCATCAACGAAGACTTCATGAAGAACAACAAAGTATTCTCTAACTTAGGTTTGAGAGCTTCATGGGGTATTACAGGTAACCAGGAGTTCCCTGCCGGTGCTTCTCAGGAGCAATTCAACTTCAACACTTACAACAATGCCGGTCAAACAAACGTTGCTAACCCTAACCTGAAATGGGAGCAAACAAATTCATACAACTTCGGTATCGACTTTGCTTTGAAGAATGGAAAGATTTATGGTAGCATCGATTACTATAACAAGAATACTACCAACATCCTTTTCCAGAACACAGCTATCCAGCCGGCTCCTGCTTCTATCTATTTCATCAACCTGCCAGCTAACATCATGAACTCAGGTGTGGAATTTAGCTTAGGTGCTACACTAATTGATAAGAAAGACTTCACTTGGGATGTAAATGCCAATATTTCTTACAACAAAAACAAGCTGAAGAACTTTACTCAGAACGGAAAAGACCTGTTAATCCAAACTGGTCAGATCAACGGTCAGGGTGTATCTGGTACTTTGGGTGAAGCTATTGCCAACAACCAACCAGTTGATGTATTCTATCTAAAACAATTCGGCGGATTTGATGCGAACGGTAACCAAATTATCGGTGCCAATCCATTTTTTGCCGGAAACCCCAACCCTACAACCAACTATGGTATCAGCACAACTTTAAGATACAAGAAATTCACTTTTGTGATCAATGGTGGTGGTGCTGCCGGTTATATGGTATATAATAACACTGCAACATCTGTAACCAATATTTCAGGTATTGCTAATGGTAGGAACATCGATAAGAATGCGTACAACTCAGCTGAGAAACCATCAAGTGCTGTAGGTGCTTCTACAAGGTTCCTGGAAAGTGGTAACTTCTTTAAAATCAGAAATACAACTTTATCATATAGCATAGGTAATGCTGGTAAGTATGTTAAGAACTTAAATGCGTTCGTTTCTGCAACCAACTTATTAGTAATCACTAAGTTCTCAGGTTTCGATCCGGAAGTTAGTGTTGATAAGAGTTACAGCAACTACCCTTCAAGATCAATTGAATACATCCCTTACCCAACAATGAGGACTGTTACTGTAGGTGTTAACTTTTCTTTATAAAAACAATAAATATAATTTTTTATGATAAAGTCTAAAAATATTAAACTACTTACCGTTCTTGCTATGGTTTCGGCTGTTGGCTGTACCAAGCTGGATGAAAAGTTGAATAGCACATTAACTAATAACCAAACGGCAACCGCCTTAGGTGCTCAAGGTGTGGGACTGCTTTTACAGGCTGCCTATGCAGATTTGCAGGTTCCGTTTACTAACCAGGATCAACTGTTCTCTTTGGAAGAGAACACAGCCGATGAATCTTTGGTACCAACAAGAGGTGGTGACTGGGATGATAACGGTGTTTGGCGTGTATTGCACAACCATACCTGGAATGCAGACCATGGCCAGATCTTAAGCGTGTTCAATAACCTGAACAAAATGAACTTCGATGCTACCAACGTTCTTGCGTTCAGCCCTTCTAAGCAACAGGCTGCTGAAGCAAGATTTCTGAGAGCATTATCATTATACTACTTATTGGATTTGTATGGCCAATACCCGGTAAGGAACCCGGGTGATAACCTGCTGAATGCACCTACCGTAAAATCCGGTGCAGCAGCAGCACAGTTCATCATTGATGAATTAACAGCCATTATAAATGACTTACCCGCAAAACCTGATAATGCCGGTAAGGTTGGCCAGGCAGCAGCGAAAACTTTGCTGATGAAATGTTACCTGAACAGGGGAGCATGGGCTAACAGGGCTAATCCAACATTTGCTGATGCTGATATGCAGCAAGTGATCACCCTGGGTACAAGCATCATGAACAGCGGTCAGTATAGTTATGCATCTGAGTATTTTCAAAACTTCGATGTAACCAACGGTTCTTCTCCTGAGAATATCTTTACCTGGATCAACAACTCTGGTGTTTCTGCCAATAACAGTGGACCCCAGGCTCGTTGGTGTATGACCTTACACTATAACCAGGAAACTGATTATAACCCTAACGCAGGATGGAACGGCTTCTCTACCATCAGTGATTTCTATAACAGCTTTGGAACTACCGCACAACCAATGGTGGGTGTATCGCAGTTTGCTTCTGGTAACATCAGCGGCTTATATGCAGATACAGCTGTAGATTCAAGGATCGGTGGTAGATATTATTGGGGTGTTACCAATTTCTCCGGTCAGAAACCCGGTATGATGATTGGTCAGCAATATAATGAAAATAAAATGCCATTGCAGGACAGGAAAAAGAATCCGCTTGCCTTCGATCCTACTATTGCCAGCAATATGCAGGAAACAGGAAGCAACCTTGAAGTGACAGGTATCCGTGTTGAAAAATATCCACCTGACTTTTCCAGCGGTAGTAAATACTACGAAGGTCCTGCAGGTAACGATATCGTAATCATGCGCTATTCTGATGTGGTATTGATGGTTGCGGAAGCTAAATTACGTGCTGCTTCCCCTGATAATGCCGGTGCATTAGCCTTAGTAAATACACTTCGCGCTGCCAGGAAAGCTGCTCCTTTACCTTCTATTTCACTGGTGAATACTTCTAACATCTACGATCCTAATACACTATTAACTGAGAGAGGAAGAGAGATGTATTGGGAAACTGTAAGGAGAACAGACCTTGTTCGTTTCGGAGTATTTACTAAGCCTTGGCAGTATAAACCAACAGATGATCCTAAATATTTGCTGTTCCCAATTCCTAACCAGGCATTGGCTGCAAATCCTAACTTAACACAAAATCCCGGCTATTAATTTTAACGCTTGTCTAATTAATATTCGGTACTCTTTTTTGGTGAAAGGTCAATTTTTATTGACCTTTCTCTTTTAATATAACTTCAGTATTACTTTCAGTATGATATCATCTACTAAGTACGTTTCTCTCTTTTTTGTTTTTGTCCTGTTGTCCTGTAAAATGAAGAAAAAAGATACTTTATTTGAGTTACAGGAAAATACCGGGATCAATTTTGTAAATGAGGTGAATGACGACAGAAAAGAAAACAGTTTCCTGTTCCGCAACTTTTATAACGGCGGCGGTGTTGCGATAGGTGATATCAATAATGATGGACTGCCCGATGTATTTCTTACTGCTAATATGGGCAATAACAAGCTTTACCTGAACAAGGGCCACATGAAGTTTGAAGATATTTCCAAATCAGCAGGAATTATTGAAGACGACAAATGGAATACCGGTGTTGTATTTGCTGATATAAACGGCGATGGATGGCTGGATATCTATGTTTGCTCTTCCGGGCATATGCCTACAGGTAACAGGAAGAATAAACTGTATATTAATAATCATAACCTCACTTTTACTGAATCGGCTGCACAATACGGACTTGATGTATCAGCGTATACCACACAGGTTTCTTTTTTTGATTATGATATGGATGGTGACCTGGATTGCTTTATGATCAACAATAGCCCGATTCCTGTTAACCAGTTAGAGTTTGATAATAAAAGAGACTTACTTGAAAGCAAGTGGCCGGTAGGTAATTTTTTGAAAGGCGGCGGTGATCACCTTTTCAGGAATGACAACGGAAAATTTGTGGAAGTAACTCAATCTGCCGGAATCCACGGAACCCTAATCAGTTTTGGTATGGGTGTTTCCGTTGGAGATATCAATGGGGATGGTTACCCGGATGTGTATGTGGCGAATGATTCTTATGAACGGGATTACTTATACATCAATCAAAAGAACGGCACTTTTAAGGATATGCTGGAAGATAAAATGCAACATACCAGTTTCTCTTCCATGGGTGCCGATATTGCTGATATTAATAATGATGGTTATCCTGACCTTTTCTCTACGGATATGCTTCCGCTATCCGACTATCGCATCAAAACAACCGGTGCTTTCGATGACATCGATATGTTCAACCGTAAGATAAGAGCGGGTTTCTATTATCATTATGTAAAAAACTGCCTGCAACTGAACAGTAAATCAGGCAACTTCACTGACATTGGAAACTATGCCGGTGTATCTGCAACAGACTGGAGCTGGGGTGCGTTGATGTTCGATATGGACAACGATGGTTGGAATGACATTTATGTATGCAATGGTGTGAATCATGATGTAACGGACCTGGACTTTATGAACTTCTTTGCCAATGATGTTATTCAGAAAATGGTTCTTACCGGCAAAAAAGAAGAAGTGTACAAAGTATTGAAAGAGATTCCTAAAAATGCTTTAAAGAATAAGGTATACAGGAATAACCATGATCTGCATTTTACGGATATAGGTGATGATTGGGGCTTTACCCAGCCTACCTTCTCCAATGGTGCGGCTTACGGCGACCTGGATGGTGATGGTGACCTCGACCTGATCATTAATAATGAAAACCAACCTGCATTTGTGTATAAAAACAATGCCAGGGAGATCAATAAAAATAATTATGTGGGGATCGTGCTGAAAGGCAAGGGGCAAAATCCCTTTGCAGTGGGCAGTAAAATAATGTTGTATGCCAACCATGAAATACTTACCCGTGAACTAATACCCAGCCGTGGCTTTCAGTCGTCTGTAGATTATAAACAGATCATCGGTTTGGGAAAGATGCAAAGCATCGATTCGCTTCAGATCATGTGGCCCAACAGAACAGTGAAAACAATACAGCATCCTGCCATTAACCAGGTACTAACCATTCAGCAGGATGACGAACAACAGCTCTATAAAGAAAAAGAAACAACATGCACTCAAACATTATTTACAACCGTAAGTGGTCCTTTTGAGAAGCATGTTGAAGATGATGTGGTTGATTTTTACCTGGAGCGGAATATACCAAGGCTTTTATCCAGGGAAGGCCCGAAAGCAGCAATAGGCGACCTGAACGGTGATGGGTTGCAAGATGTGTTCATTGGCGGTACCCCTCATCATCCAGGACAGGTTTATATACAAAATGCGAACGGATCCTTCACTAAAAAAGAAGAGAAAGCTTTTCAGCAATTTCTTTCATTTGAAGATGTTGCCGTAACCTTATTCGATTGTGATCATGATGGTGATCTCGATCTGCTCATTGGTCCGGGGGGCAACAATAACGATATCAATACCCGTGAATTACAACTTCGCCTTTTTAAAAATGATGGTAAAGGAAACTTTAGCATAGATGCCAATGCATTTCCTAATGTATCTATGAATGTTGCTGTAGCGGCAGTGAATGATTTTAATGGTGATGGATTCCCGGATGTATTTATCGGTGCCAGAAGTTATCCGAGAGAATACGGGTATGATCCTACCAGCTTTTTGTTTGTGAATGATGGTAAGGGCCATTTCACAGATATTGCTGCAACGAAAAATCCCGACATCGCTAAGATCGGAATGGTTACTAATGCCGTTTGGGCAGATGTTACAGGCGATGCGGCTAAAGAACTAATCATTGCAGGAGAATGGATGGCTCCACGAATTTTTTCTTTCCATAAAGATCATTTCGAAGAAGTTAAAACAAACTTATCGGGTTTATACGGTTGGTGGCAAACGGTTAATGTGGCAGACCTTAACGGAGATGGTAAGCCTGATCTAGTACTGGGGAATATAGGAGAGAACTTTTACCTGCATCCCGATGAAAATAACCCTGTAAAATTATGGTTGAATGATTTTGATCAGAATGGTATTACTGATAAAATAATGACCTATACTGTTGATGGAAAAGATAAGCCCGTTGTTCTTAAACATGATCTTGAAGAACAACTTCCTTCTATTAAAAAAAATAACCTGAAACATGCGGAGTATGCAAGTAAATCCATACAGGAACTTTTTTCTTCGGAGCTGATATCCAAAAGTAAAGTCAAACAATTTACCTATTGTTCCTCCATTGTTGCCATCAATAAAGGAAATGGACAGTTTGATATTGGGAAGTTACCCCCCTTATCACAAATGAGTTGTATCAATGCAATCTCTTTCATGGATGTAAATGGCGATGGACACCCGGATATTGTTTCTGGTGGTAACCAGTTTGGCTTTCTCCCACAGTTTGAAAGGCTCGATGGCAGTTTGGGCGATGTATTGCTGAATGATGGCAAAGGCCACTTTAAATGGGTAGATGCCTGCGAAACGGGTTTACTACTTAAAGGAGAAGTAAGAGATATTCAACAGATTGATATCAGGAAAGAAAAGGCATTGCTGATTTTACAGAATAATACATATCCTGTACTGGTAAAACTGAATCAACAAGCTAAGAAGTAATATTTATTATTGTATAAAGAACATCATCACCCACGGCATCATCGCTAACAAGCAGATATTAAACGTGTATGCAACATCGTAAAATACCAACAGCTTCTATATACTGGAAAGGGCTTCTTTTGCTTGTGCTTATACAGTCGTGTAAACACAAAGAGCAAAAGGAAGGACTTTTTGAATCAATGGAAAATACAGGAATCGTATTCAATAACAAAGTGCAGGATAACGATTCTATCAACATCCTTAATTACCGTAATTTTTACAACGGAGGTGGTGTTGCGATCGGTGATATTAATAACGATGGCCTGCCTGATGTTTTTTTCACGGCTAACCAGGGTAGTAATAAACTTTTTCTGAACAAAGGCAATTTTAAGTTTGAAGATATTTCTGCAAAAGCAGGTTTTACGGATAAACAGCAATATAGTACTGGCGTTGTTTTTGCCGATGTAAATGGCGATGGCTGGCTGGATATTTATGTAAGCAATGCAGGGAATATGCATAATGCTCCGTTAAGGAAGAATCAACTATATATCAATAATCATGATCTCACTTTCACGGAAAAAGCGGAAGAATATGGTCTTGCAGATGCAGGATACACCACACAGGTAAGCTTTTTTGATTATGATATGGATGGTGACCTTGATTGTTTCATCATCAACAATAGCCCGGTTCCCGTAAACAGTTTGGGTTATCCGCACCAGCGGGATTTACCGGCCAACCAATGGCAGGTACCTGATTATTTGAAAGGCGGCGGCGATCATTTATACAGGAACGATAACGGACATTTTGTAGAAGTAACAAAGCAGGCTGGCATTCATGGTTCTTTAATGAGCTTTGGCCTGGGTGTAACGGTGGGAGATGTGAATGGCGATCATTATCCTGATATTTATGTATCGAACGATTTTTTTGAAAGAGATTATTTATACATCAATCAAAAGAACGGAACGTTTAAAGATGAATTGGATCAGCGGGTAGCACATACAAGTTATGCATCGATGGGTGCGGATTTTGGTGATATTAATAACGATGGGTTACCGGAAATTTTCACAACTGATATGTTACCGGCAGATGACTATCGCCTGAAAACAACGCTTAGCTTCGATGATATAGATCAATACCGTTTAAAAGAACGGAACGATTTTCATCACCAGTTCCTTCAGAATACTTTGCAGCTCAACAGGGGCAATGGTACGTTTACAGATATTGCCAATTACAGTGGTGTGAACGCTTCTGAATGGAGTTGGGGAGCACTGATGTTTGATGCAGACAACGATGGCTATACCGATCTCTACATTTGTAATGGTATTTTCAGGGACTTAACCAACCAGGACTTTTTAGATTTTGATGCCAACGAGATCAAGGAAAAAATGATTGCTACTGGAAAGAAAGATCTTACAGAATTGGTGAATAAGATTCCTTCCATTGCAGTGCCTAATAAAATGTTCAGGAACCTGGGCAATTTAAAATTTGAAGATAAAGGGGCAGACTGGGGTTTTACACAAAATTCATTTTCCAATGGCGCTGCTTATGCCGATCTTGATGGAGATGGGGATCTTGATCTTGTGATCAATAATGTGAATGAACCGGCGCTTATTTTTAAGAACAACAGTCGTGAAAAAAATCATAACAATTTCATTGCCGTTTCATTACAAGGAAAAGACAAAAACACCTTTGCTATCGGAAGTAAGATAGAAGTTTGTATAGGTAATCAAAAGCTCAGCCGGGAAGTTGTTCCCAGCCGGGGCTTTCAGTCGTCTGTAGATTATAAACAAATCTTTGGTATTGGTAAGCAAACGAATGTAGATTCGTTAATTGTCTACTGGCCCAACCTTACTTATACAACCATTGTACATCCGTCAATCAATAAAACCCTGGTGATAGCGCAGCCCGCTAACGCTCATACGATCAACGAACAGATAAAAAAAGAAGCTCCTTCTTTATTTACACTGGAGCCTTCGCATTTTGATAAACACCAGCAACCGGATTATACAGATTTTTATGCAGAACGTGCTACCCCTGAAATGCTTTCGCACCAGGGGCCAAGAGCGGCTGTAGCCGATGTGAACGGCGATGGTTTGCAAGACGTATTCATCGGTGGCACCTCATTACATCCGGGCCAATTGTATCTTCAAACAGCAAGTGGTTTTGTAAAGAAAGAAATTCCGGTGCTGCAACAACTAAATGGTTTTGAAGATGCAGCTGTTTGTTTCTTTGATGCTGATGGCGATGGTGATATGGACCTATTTATTGGTGCAGATGGTAACAACAGTAACCCCGCAAGCAGAGAATTGCAACATCGTTTACTCATCAACGATGGTAAAGGAAACTTTACTGTTTCATATAACTCTTTTCCGGCTAACCAGGATAATATCAGTACGGTGATTGCGTATGATTTCGATCATGATGGCGACATGGATTTATATGTTGGTGCCGGATGTGTTTCAAAAGAATATGGCTTTACGCCGAGGAGCCATGTGTATTTGAATAATGGCAAGGGTATATTTACCGATATGCCTGAGGATAAACTCAGCGGATTGAATGCTGCCGGAATGATTAAGTCTGCCGTATTGAGTGATGTTGATGGAGATAAAGAAAAGGAACTGGTAGTGGTGGGTGAATGGATGAGCCCGCAGATTTTTAAGTTTCAGAAAGATCACTTTATTACACTGCAAACTAATTTGCAGAAATTATCAGGCTGGTGGCAAACTGTTGTAACAGCGGATATAAACGGTGATGGTAAAGAAGATCTTATCTTAGGAAACATTGGTGAGAACTTTAATCTTCATCCCGATGAAAAAAATCCATTGAAACTCTGGTGTGGTGATTTTGATGATAACGGAAGGATGGATAAGATCATGAGTAAAACAGTAGATGGAAAAGATAAACCTGTGTTCATGAAGCATGATGTGCAGGATGAATTACCCGCTTTGAAAAAGCAGAATCTGCGGCATGAGGAATACGCCAAAAAATCAATGGATGAATTATTCACTCCCGAACAGCTGAAGAAAACATTGATCAGGGAGATCAACTTTACTACTTCTGTTGTTGCTTTCAATTTGGGTAACGGTCAATACAACATACAACCATTGCCTTTACCTGTACAGCTTTCTTCTGTTCGTTCTGTAATTTGTACAGATGTAAATAACGACGGATTTAAAGACCTTATCGTTTGTGGCAATGAATTTAATTTCCAGCCTCAGCTGGGTAGGCTCGATGCCAATAACGGGGAAGTATTGATAAATAATGGAAAAGGAAATTTTACAACCTTGCTACCGGAAGAAACAGGGTTAGACCTCAGGGGTATGGTTCGGGATGCTGTGATCATTCCTTCAAAAAAAGAAAGCCATTTCCTATTCCTTCAAAATGATGCGGTTCCTGTTTTGTACCGATTACAAAATAATTTTTACGATCATAAAATTCAGCACTGATGTTCAGGTATTCCCTTACATATATTCAATGCATTTTGTTGTTTTTTATTTTTGCAACAACCGCTTGTAATAAGAACAAAAAAGCTGCTCTGTTTGAAACATTAACGGACAATCAAACAGGTATCCACTTCACTAATAAATTAATGCCCACAGATTCTTTCAACATGTTTCATTACATGTATTTTTATAACGGGGCCGGTGTTGGTGCAGGTGATTTTAATAATGATGGTAAGATAGATCTGTTTTTTGCAGCTAACCAGGGTGATAATAAATTATTCCTTAACCAGGGTAACATGCAGTTTAAAGATGTTACTACCGATGCACATGTTCCGCAAGACAAAGGTTGGAGCACAGGTATTTCTGTTGTAGATATAAATAACGATGGCTTGCTGGATATTTATGTTTGTAAAGTGGGTAACTATGAAACACTACATGGAAAAAATCAGTTACTTATTTGTACGGGTATAAAAAATGGAATACCACAATATACAGATGAAGCTGCCGCATATGGGCTTGATTTTTCAGGCTTTAGTACCCAGGCTGTTTTCTTTGATTATGATATGGATGGTGATCTCGATATGTTCCTGCTGAACCATTCTGTTCACCAAAACGGATCATTTGCACCACGTAACGTTTTCCTGGGTACGTACAATGCTTTATCAGGTGATCGTTTGTTCCGTAATGACGGGAATAATCATTTTACAGACGTTACCAAAGAAAGTAAGATCAATAGTTCGGCCATTAGTTACGGGTTAGGCGTGGCTGTGTCTGATATTAACCTCGATGGATGGCCTGATCTCTATGTGGGAAATGATTTTCATGAGAATGATTATCTCTACATCAACCAGCATAATGGAACCTTTGCAGAAGAAGGGGCACAACGGATGATGCACACCAGCCAGTTCTCTATGGGTGTGGATGTTGCAGATGCAAATAATGATGGCTATCCAGAGATCATTTCTATGGATATGCTTCCATCCGATCCGTATATTTTGAAAAGATCATTGGGTGAAGATGATTATGATATTTTCTATCATAAGATTTCTTATGGATACACCTATCAGTATACCCGTAATAACCTCCAGTACAATCGCAGGAACGGGATGTTCAGTGAGGTGGGCCTTTATGCAGGAGTATCCGCAACAGACTGGAGCTGGGCACCTTTGTGGATGGATTTCAACAACGATGGATTAAAAGATCTTTTCATTTCCAATGGTATTCCCAAGCGAATGAATGATATGGATTATGTGAACTTCATTTCCAATGAAGAGATACAACAAAAGCTGAAGGAAAACAAGATCAATGAAAAAGACATGGCGCTCGTTAATAAGTTTCCTGAGATCAAAATCCCTAATAAGTTTTACCTGAATAAAGGTGATATGCAATTTGAGGATGAAGATGATGCCATTGAAAATAGTAAGCCTACTTTTTCAAATGGTGCAGTGTATGCTGATCTGGATAATGATGGTGACCTGGATGTTGTAGTGAACAATGTTGACGAACCTGTGCTCGTGTACGAGAATAAAAGCAACGATAAAAAAGACAAGCCTTCTGTTGAAGTACATTTAAAAGGCCCGGATAAAAACATCAATGCAATTGGTGCTAAGATCATAATGTTTGCAAATGGCGGTATCCGTACGTATGAGAAAAATCCGGCAAGAGGCTTTCAGTCGAGCATGGAATTGCCTTTGCATATTGGCCTGGTAAATACAAAGATTGATTCAGCATTTTTAGTCTGGCCGGATAATTCATATCAGCGTATTCAGTTGTCTGCCAATACCTCTTCTGTTACGTTCAAATACGTCAAAGGGCTTCCTGCGTTCAACTACGCAAGTATTACCACACACTGGAAGAATTACACAATACCTGTTACCGATATTACAAGCGTAACCGGCTTGCAGTATGTACATCATGAAGACCCGTTTATCGAGTTTAACCGTGAACCATTGATACCACATATGGTATCAACAGAAGGGCCGGCTGTTGCTGTAGGCGACTTGAATCATGACGGGCTGGATGATATTTTCCTTGGTTCTTCCAAATCGTTTCATAGTGCCATATTCCTTCAACAACCCAATGGTAAGTTCTCACAGGTGCCACAACCTTTAATGGCAATAGATAGTATGTGTGAAGATGTGGATGCGGTATTTACGGATGTGAATCATGATGGGAATCCTGACCTTGTTATTGCCAGTGGTGGTAATGAGTATTATGGAATGGATGAAAAGCTTAAGCCAAGGGTTTATTTGAATGATGGGAAGGCGCATTTTAAAAAGCTCGAAAATGCTTTTGGCAATATCTTCATTACACAATCTTGTGTAACACCATGTGATTTTAATGGTGATGGGAATATCGACTTATTTATCGGGGGAAGGGTTGTTCCCTGGGAATATGGTAAAACACCTCGTTCTTATTTATTGCAGAATGATGGTACGGGTAAATTTACAGATGTAACGGAGCGATATGCCAAAGACCTGGCAAATATTGGGATGGTAACACAGGCTTTATGGATAGATCTTGATAAGGATGGCGACCAGGATCTTGTAGTTGCCTGTGAGTGGGGAGGCATTATTGCATTCATTAATAACAAGGGCTCCTTTAGCAAAAAAGAACTTACCGATAAAAAAGGATGGTGGAACTGTATCATACCTGTTGATATGAACAATGATGGCAATATCGATTTTATAGCTGGCAACCTGGGATTAAATTCAAGATTACAAGCCAGTAAAAGCCAACCTGTAAAACTATATTATAATGATTTTGATGGTAATGGAAAGAAGGAACAGATACTTACATATTATTTGAATGGTAAAGAAATTCCATTTGCCAATAAAGATGAATTACAGAAGCAGTTACCTGCATTGAAGATGAAATTTTTATATGCAGAAGATTTTGCCAAAGCAACGCTTGAAGAGATCTTCACTAAAGACAAATTGCAATCTTCTACTGTACTAACAGCAGATTATTTTTCAAACGCCTTACTCGTCAACAATGGCAATCTCAATTTTACTACCAAAGCCTTGCCCTGGGAGGCACAGCTAAGTCCATTGAGAGATGCCGTTGTGGTAGATGCGAACGGAGATCATCGTCCCGATATCATGGTAATGGGTAATTATTATGAAAGCAATATACAAATGGGAAGATACGATGCCGACTTCGGTACCCTGCTTATCAATAATGGTAATGGAACTGTATCTACATCTGTATTAAACGGACTTGAAATAAAAGGCCAGGTAAGGCATATCAAACCTATTTATATTAATAAAGCATTGGCGTATGTGCTGGCTCAGAACAACGATACTGCCAGGATCATAAAGTTTGTTCCAAAAAATTAAGATCACATAATCGGGTAATAAAGCCGGGTAAGCCATTTGGTAGTATCTGTTTCTTTAGACCGGTCGGTGATCATCAGTTCAAAAGGAATAGCAGGACTTACCCTTTTTGAATCAAACAAAAATGTAGTAAGGCTTTCAAAACCTTTCTGTATGGTTGCAGGGCCGCCGGCAATATCAGCAACAAACATGTTGCCGCCATAAGGCATGCGTTTAATTCTTATTTCAGCTGTTTCAGTTACAAGTTTATTAATCGGCAACCCGATCATTGCTTCATAATTAGTGGCATCCAGCTTCTTCACGTATAACATAGGAGCATTCGTTGTGCTGGCACCTTGTTGTGCTGCATACTGCTGTAATCTTTCCACTTCTTTATAGATAGCAGTTACTCCCGGATAGCCTGCGGTTTTTATTTTGGAAGTAACCAGTATGGAATCTTTTAATTGAATTTCTTTTACTGCAATACCATACATGTTGGTAGTGTTTTCTATATAAAGCTTCAGGCGGTCTATTACACCTGTCATGCTTTGCTTTAGTTTTTCAGCAGTGGTATATTGCTGAATTCGTGTGAAGGGGTTATAGCTTGTATGAATAACCGTAGACCATTGTATAGCAGAAGAATCGAGATAAATACTTAAGGATAGCAGCTTGCTATCTGCATTTAACTGGCCGGAACTGATTTTAATTTCTGTTACACTAGATAGTATGGTAGAAACATGGTAATCAAAACCCTGGTATTCATAGCTGCTATCATGTTTTGCAGCAAAGCTTTGAAACCATTCGTTCATCTTTTGCTGATCCGTTATAAGTTTAATTATTGTATTTTGATAAGCCTTTACATACCTCACGGAAGACACTGTTAACGTTGATGGTATGATAATGTAAATACTGCCGAACAATAAAACCAATGCAATAGCGGAGAACATCAATACGCTTTTCTTCATATAGCTTTCTTATGTGTTCTGCAATTTAAATGGATAAGTGTAAAAAGAAAATTCAAATCTTGTTAAGTATATAATTTGCGTACTTTAGATGCTCATTTTTTACGCTTGTTATCTATGAAAAGAAAAAATATTTTCTTAAGTATCCTTTTGCTTCTTACTTGTGCCAATTTTTTGTTCTCTCAATCTGTAGATCCCTGGAAAATAACAGCCGATAAAATAGATCCTTCTAATTATTACGGTGTTACAGTAGCCAATGGGATGATTGGTGTTGTATCGTCTCCTGAACCATTTAAGGTGAAAGATGTGGTATTGGCCGGTGCGTATGATTTATATGGAAGAGGAAGAGTAAGTAATTTCCTGCGAAGCTTCAACTTACTGAATGCATATCTTGAAATAGATGGAACAAGGATCGATGCGAAGAATACAAGCAACTTTAAGCAAGAGCTGGATATGCATCATGCCAGTTTTACAACCTCTTTCGACTTCCAGGATAAGGCCACGGTTACTTACACATATTATTCTTTGCGGCATCTGCCTTTCACTGTGCTGATGGATATTCGGATCACTGCAAAGAAAAACATCAGTATTGGTGCTGCCAGTGTTATGGAAGCTCCCGATGCTTTAAAAGATGTGCAGAATTATTATAACGAGATCGACAGGCCGCATGTGGTGATCAGCCTGCTTACTTCTTCGGCTAAAAGTCCTACAGGTAAACTGTTGATGTGTGCTTCGAATACTTTTTTATTCAGTGAACCGCATGGACAGGAACCCAGGGTGATTCATGAAATGTGGGATAATAATATGCACCTGATGAAGTTCTCCAAACAACTGAAAGCAGGTGAAACGTATAGCTATTCTATTGCAGGAACATCTATTACATCTGCACATCATGATGACCCGTTGAATGAAGCAGAACGTATGACCATCTTCGCCAAGTTGGAAGGAAGAGACCGTTTAATTCAGTTTCATAATAAAGCATGGGATGAATTATGGAAGAGCGATATAAAGATAGAAGGCGATGATCAGTCGCAGCAGGATATACACAGTATGTTGTATCACCTCTATTCATTTGTTAGGGAAGGCACGGCGTTAAGCCCTTCTCCCATGGGCTTATCCGGGCTTGGTTACAACGGCCACGTATTTTGGGATTCGGAGTTATGGATGTATCCGGCCATATTGGTACTGCATCCGGAGCTGGCCAAAAGCATGATCGAATATCGCTTCCAGCGGTTGGAAGCGGCGAGAAGAAATGCGTTCAATCATGGGTATAAAGGCGCCATGTTTCCCTGGGAAAGTGCAGCAACGGGTGTAGAGGAAACGCCTGTATGGGCATTGAGTGGGCCATTTGAACATCATATAACCGCCTGCGTTGGTATTGCTGCCTGGAACTATTACTGTGTAACACAGGATAAAGAATGGCTGAAAGAAAAAGGATGGCCGTTGCTCAAAGAAACTGCTGATTTCTGGGCAAGCCGTGTAGAAAGAAACGGCCCGGGTAAATACGACATCAAAGATGTGGTGGCAGCGGATGAATGGGCGGAGAATGTAGATAATAATGCATGGACGAATGCTGCTGCCAAAGCTGTATTACACTATGCTACTGATGCAGCTAAGATTTTAGGTATGAGTGCTAATGAAGATTGGATGCATGTAGCCAATAACATTCCCATTTTGAAAATGGAGAATGGGGTAACCAAAGAACATGCAACTTATCATGGGGAAGGCATCAAACAAGCAGATGTGAACTTATTGGCATATCCGTTGAAAGAGATCACAGATCTGAAGCAGGTAAAAAAAGACCTTGAATATTATGAGCAACGTGTACCCAATGCAGGTACACCGGCTATGACACAAGCCATCTTTACTCTATTATATGCAAGATTGGGTGATGCAGATAAGGCCTGGCATTGGTTTAAAGATGCGTATGTACCCAATTTAAATCCTCCTTTTAGGGTGATCGCAGAAACCAAAGGAGGTACCAATCCCTATTTTTCAACAGGAGCCGGTGGCATTATACAAAGTGTATTGATGGGTTTTGGCGGGTTGGACATTACGCCTAATGGCATCGTTCAGATCAAGTCTGTTTTACCAAAACAATGGAAAAGCCTTACTATAACTGGCGTTGGACCTACCCAGAAAACGTTTGCGGTGCATAAATAAAAGCTTTTTTTAAGGTTATTGGTGCATCGAAAAACAGAAAAAAGCTATCTTAGTGATTGAAAAATAAAGATTGAAACAGCTTGCTGCCATATTACTTCTTGCAATATTGCTATTCAACTGGGTTGGATACAGGCTGGTTACTGATTATTTTGAAAACTCCGCAGAAACTGCTTTACAAGCTCAATTAGACCAGGATAATTATTCAGAATCTCAACTAGTAAGTATTAAAGTACCGTTCAGTGTTCCCTATGGCGCTAATTCTGTGAACTTTGAAAAGGTGAACGGAAGCATCGAAGTAAATGGTGTAAAGTACCAATACGTTAAACGCAGGTTTTACAAGGATTCTTTAGAGGTTTTATGTATCCCCAATATGGCCACCACAAGTATTAAAAATGCCAGGGATGAGTTTTTTAAAATGGCTAACGACTTTGTTAACCTAAACACCTCTAAAAAGGCTACGGGTAGCCATTCTCATACCGTAAAATTCTCAGTTCAGGATTATACAAATGATCACCTTCATTACTCCGATCGTTTATCGTTTGCTTTTGTATCTGATAAGATTATGATACAGGATGCCAAACTACCTGATAATTTGTTTGTACTCTCCTCTGAACAGCCTCCCGAAATGGCGTAAACTCCATTCCTTTTATTGTCTACTCATTTACTTTCTTATTTAGGTTAGGCTAATAACACTTTCTCTTTGCATAAGAAAACACAAAGGGTACACAAATGCATATAAGCAAGCATTTGTCGTAAAGGCTTAATACTATTCTATTAAAGAAGTACAATTGAAGCTTAGGCAGTAAAATATTTTATTTCTTTCATTTTCATTTGTAAAACATTGTATCTCCATTAACTGCTGTAGCAGTTGATGCCTTAACTGTTGATAAAACAGTGGTTTCGTTTTATATTAATAACTTGTTTCAATTTTTATTTGTCTATAAAAACCTCAGCATGAAAAAACTGATTCTTTGTATCGTAGTAGTAACAGGCTTATACTCTTGTAAGAAAAGTACAGAATACAAAAACTATTTGCATGATCCTATTTTGTTCTGTAATACGGTTCATGAACTGAATACTGTTGTAATGGGTAATAATTTTCCGCCAATGGTGGCTGCACGTAACTATACATATGCTGCCATAGCTGCTTATGAAGTGATCGTTCAAGGTTATCCCAACCAGTACCAGTCTTTAGCCGGGCAGTTAAAAGGGCTTACGCATATTGCATTGCCATCGTCCAAAAATCCAAAAACAGATTATGAGTTAGCCGCTTTATTATCATACATCAAAGTAGGTGAGTCAGTTACTTTTCCCGAGGGAAGTATGCAGCAATACCAGGATAGTATTCTGCGAATAGCCAGGGATAAAGGCTTGCCTGAAGATGTAGAAAAAGCATCCAAAGAATTAGCAGATAGTGTTAGCGCCTCTATCGTTCGCTGGAGTAAAAAAGACAACTATCTTGAAACAAGAGGAGCGGAAAAATATACCGTAATGGATGTTCCTGGCCGTTGGGTGCCTACACCACCTATGTATGCTTCCGCAACAGAACCACACTGGAAAGAAATAAGGCCCATGGTTATTGACAGTGCCAACTTATTTATGCCACCACCACCTTATGCATTTAACATCACTGATAAGAACAGTGATTATTACAAGCAGGTGACCAAGATTAAGAATGCAGTTGACAGCTTAACTGAAGAACAGGCTCATATTGCAGATTTCTGGGATGATAATCCGTTTAAAATGAATGTATCAGGTCATATTATGTTTGGCAGCAAAAAGTTCTCTCCTTCAGGTCACTGGATGAGTGTGGTAGGCATTGCTGCTAAAACAACAAAGGCAGATTTTCCTACAACGGTATATGCCTTTGCGAAGACGGGTATTGCTCTTTTCGATGCATTTATTCAGTGCTGGTGGGTTAAATACACTTACAATACCGTAAGGCCTGAAACTGTGATCAACAGGTATCTGGATCTTAACTGGAGGCCGCATTTACAAACACCTTCCTTCCCTGAATATACTTGTGGGCATTGTACGATCTCTGCTTCTGCTGCTGAAGCATTAACAAGTGTTTTCGGTGATAATATTCCTTACACAGATAGCACTGAGTTGGAATTCGGTATCAAAAACAGGTCGTATAAATCTTTCAGGGATGCAGCGAATGAGAACGTTTATGCACGTTTTTATGGCGGGATACATTATTTCCATTCCAATGAAATTGCACATAGCATGGGTACCAAAGTAGGAGACTATGTGGTGTCAAAACTGAAAATGAAAAAATAAATTAAGCTAAACTTTTTCGGATACAATATAGGTTTATAGACAAGCGACCCCGTTGTTTCTACAACGGGGACATTCTTAAACTTTTCGTTTACTAATTATTTAAACACCATGAAATTTAAATCTAAATCGCATGGCGTATGCATCTTGTTATGCATATGCAGCCATCTCTTTGCCATAACTTCTTTTTCTCAAACAACAGATGATGCAATAATGATGGGTAAGAACAACTTATGTTCTGGCCTTATGTACAGTCATAGTAGCTGGGATCATTATTGGGAAGGCACTTTTAAAAGGGATAATCAGAACCTTGGAACTGTATCAACTCAGATGCTTGCCGTTATGGGTAATTATGGGGTGAGCAGTAAGCTGAATATACTTTTTGGACTTCCATATGTTCAAACACAGGCTTCCGCAGGAACATTACATGGTATGAAGGGAGTACAGGACTTGTCGCTTTGGGTAAAGTGGATGCCTGTAGAAAAAGACCTCGGAAAAGGTACCTTTTCTTTGTATTTGTTGGGTGGCGCTTCAGCTCCTACGCATAATTATGTAGTTGATTATTTACCGCTTTCCATTGGATTAAAAAGTAAAACACTTTCAGCTAAGCTGATGCTTGATTACCAGCTTAACAATTTTTTCGTTACTGGTTCCGAGACCTATACTTACAGAAGTAATATTACTATAGATCGTTCTTCTTATTACGATAATACTGATCTCATTCTAAGCAATGAAGTTCAAATGCCCGATGTAAATACGATTCAGTTAAGAACCGGCTACAGAAGCGACCGATTGATTGCAGAGGCTTTGATAACTGATATGAAAACTTTAGGAGGCTTCGATATTCGTAAAAATGATATGCCTTTCCCCAGCAATCAAATGAACATAACTACCATTGGTACAAATTTCAAATATGAGATTCAGAAAGTATTAGGCCTTTCTTTAACAGGTGGGGCAAACTATGTTATTGCAGGAAGAAATGTAGGACAAGCTACAGGGTTTAATATTGGTGTATTCTACATTTTGGATTTTACACATCATAAGAAAGAAAGTGATTCTGATAGTAAGAAGTAAGTCATCAACCAAACTAATTTAAATTAACATGAGAAAGATAAATATATTTTATTATGTACTCACTGCTATTACAGCGATAACAGTTAGTTCTTGTAAAAAAAATATTCCAGGAAGAACAGATAACTTAGCGCCGCTCAATCCTCAGAATATCGATTTGAATGCCGGAACCTGGAAACCGGTTTTAATGTCACGTCCTGATACTTTTTCTGTACCTGCGCCGGTAGCAACAACATCAGCTGAATACCTGGCTGAGCTAGATGAACTTAAAGGCTATCAAAAAAATATGACAGGTGAACAGGTAGAAAAAATGAAGTACTGGAGTGCCGGGAATGTATTGCGCTGGAATGAAATTATGAGGGATTTGGTTACAAAATATAATATTCCTGCCTATCAAAATCCAGATGGTAGCTATCCTATTCCAAGTGCAGCTAATCCATTTGCCTATCCTTTGTTTCCATTTGCAAATCCGCCTTATGCTGCAAGGGCTTATGCTTATATAAGCGCCGCTCAATACGATGCTTTGATAGCTTGCTGGTACTATAAAAAATTATACAATAGGCCCCAACCTTATTCTGTTGATCCAACTGTAAAAGCTCAAACTGGATCAACTACGCTTCCCTCATATCCTTCCGAAGCAGCGGTGGTAGCAGGGGTTACAGCAGAAATGATGAAACTCTTGTTTCCTGATGAAATATCGTATGTTCAGCAAAATTTATATGAGGCAGAAACAAGTGCCATGATTTCCGGAACTGCCACGCGGAGTGATATTACTGCAGGGGAAGCTTTGGGAAGACAAGTGGCTCAGCAATTTATTGCCCGTGCCAAAGTTGATAATGCAGGTAAGGCAGTAGGAACACCAACGGATTGGGCGAACCTGGAAACTAAAACTATTGCAAAAGGAGAAGTACCATGGTATAGTTTAGAAATACCCAAAAGACCTCCCATGTTGCCATTGTTCGGAAAGATTACGCCTTTCCTCTTTGATACAACAACGGTAGCGGCCTTACGCCCTGGTCCTCCTCCTGCTACACATAGTGATCAAATGAGACAAGAAACCCAGGAAGTATATAATTATGTAAAAAACCCTTCCAGGGAACATATCAGGATAGTACATTTTTGGGCAGATGGTATCAGTACTTATACACCTCCGGGGCACTGGAATGCTATTGCTTCAGAAGATTTTATACCGAAGAATTTTAGCGAAGTACGATGGGCAAGGAATATGGCATTACTGAATATGTCACTCATGGATGCCGCTATCGTTTGCTGGGATACAAAATATTTTTATTACAATGCCAGGCCAACACAATTGGACTCAGATATTAAAACATTAACCGGCGTACCTAATTTCCCTTCCTACATTTCAGGTCATTCTACATTCAGTGGTGCTGCTGCAACTATTTTAGGGCATATAATTCCTGAAAAAGCCGGTAGTTATACGGCTATGGCAAATGAAGCCTCTTTATCACGGCTGGTAGGTGGCTTACATTATAGAAGCGATTGTAATGTGGGTTTGCTGGTTGGGGCAAGTGTTGGCAATTATGCTGTAGCAAGAGCTAAAACAGATGGCGCAGAATAAAATGTCTGTTTGAAAAACTCAGTTTCTGAATTTAAAAAAATATAAAAATGAGTAACTATAAGGTTGAAAATTATATACTTCATGTGCTTTGTATTTCAGTAGCCATGTGTTTTATAGGGCATGGATCATTTGGTATTATAACAAAACCCATATGGTGTAACTACTTTGCTGTATTTGGTATTGATCATACTCTTTCATATTCACTAATGCCATGGGTTGGCGCAATAGATGTATTACTGGGTGTAATAATGCTATTCAGACCAATGAGGATAATTGCACTCTGGCTGGTAATCTGGGGAATATGTACTGCCTCTTTAAGGCCACTTTCCGGTGAACCGTTTGCAGAGCTTATTGAGCGTGCAGGTAATTTTGGAGCTCCAATGGCACTATTAATTTTAGCAGGCCTTCCAAAAAACTTCAAAGAGTTATTTTCTCCTATTCAACTTAATGGTGAAATAGATTTTAAAAGGCAGTATTTACTTAAGGATCAGCTTAGAATAATAGTTTTTCTTCTTTTAGCAGGACATGGCTGGTTGAACTTAATTGATAAAAAAGCCTTGTTAGACCAATACGCTTATATAGGCCTTTCTAATCCTGATAAAACTGCTTTATGGATAGGCTTAGCAGAAGTATTTGGTGCATTGTTTATTTTAATAAAGCCCTTCCGCATTTTGGTCTTTTCTTTTTTTGTATGGAAGATGTTAAGCGAACTATTTTATCCAAAATATGAGTTATTTGAATGGATTGAACGGGGAGGTAGCTATGGAACTTTATTGGCTCTTTTACTGATTTTGGAATACTCTTCAAATCAAAAAATAAATAGGAGAGATGCAATTTTGGTAAGAAACACCTTAAGTACCTGATTCAGTTTCATCATTAAAAATAGCCGTATAAAGAATATCTTATTCACTCATTAATTTTTGTAACCCTTATAACTACTATACTATGATACAGCATTATGTAACAGACCAACAGAAAAACGAAATCTATGAACAGAGCACTGCACTGGTGTTTACTAAGATCATTTGGGCTAACCGCCTGGCTTTGGCAACCTGCTTTTTATGGTTTGGCTTTTTAAAGTTAATACATGCTTCTCCCGCTGAGCCATTGGTAACCAGCTTGCATGATGTTACCATTGTACGGTATATCCCTATTCAAACATTTATGTTTCTATTGGGTATAGTAGAATGTACCATTGGTATCTTATGGCTTATACCCGGTGTTACCAAAGTGGCTTTCACCTTATTTGCACTGCAAATGTTCACTACGTTTCTGCCTTTGTTTTATCTGCCGCATGATGTTTGGCAAACCACAGGTGTACTTACCTTACCTGGCCAGTATATAGTAAAGAATGTAGTGTTTCTGTCCAGCGCAGCAACTGTATTTTATGTTTTTCTCAAACAGAAAAAATAGTATATGGTTTTTGAATTACACAAACTAACCCCGTTTTCAGCGGGGTTTCTTTTTTAATAAATTTTGAATTAAGATTACTTCCTGGTCTATCAATTAACCTGTATTTTCAGCCATCAAATATCTAACGATGCGTCATTTGAAAATTAAGCTTTCCCTCTTCCTGAATTATTTTGTATTTGCCATGCTGCTGAACAGCGTTGGTACCGTAATACTGCTGGTGCAGAAAACATACCATGTATCCAAATCGGAAGTGGCGGTGCTGGAACCTTTTAAAGACATGAGTATAGCTATTGTTTCTTTTTTGGTCACTTCATTTATTACCCGTATTGGTTATAAAAAAGCTATGCTTACTGCTTTGGCTTTTATCAGCATCATTTGCTTTCTCATGCCATTTACACATGGCTTATTGATGGTAGAGCTGTTATTTGCTTCCATAGGATCGAGTTTTGCTTTAATTAAAATGTCGGTGTATGGTTCTATCGGATTAATTACAACAAGTGAAAAAGAACATATCAGCCTGATGAACTTTGTAGAATCTTTTTTTGGAGTGGGTATCGTAATCAGCTATTTCGTTTTCCCCTTGTTCATTGATGAGGATAATCCGGGTTCATCGGCATGGCTGCGGGTATATTACCTGCTCGGTGCTATAACGGTAACCGCATTTGTGTTGTTGCTAACTTCATCTTTGGATGAATCTGCCGCTAAAACAGAGCATCCGGAGAATATGCTGGCGGATATCGGAAGAATGTTCCGGCTTTTATTGTCTCCGCTGGTACTTGTGTTTATCGTATGTGCCTTCTTTTATGTGTTGCTCGAACAAAGCATTATGAGCTGGCTACCAACTTTCAATCACGATGTATTAAAACTGGGCGAAGTGCTGAGTATTCAAATGGCCGCCATACTTTCGGGCTCTATAGCATTGGGCAGGTTTCTTGCCGGTTTGGTATTAAAGAAATTGAATTGGCTTATCGTGTTGCTGATTTGTTTATTCTTCGCAGCCGCCCTTGTACTGTTTGCCATGCCCGAGATCAAAAACTTCTTAAACAGTTACAAAGGTTCTGGTATTACATTGTTAAAAGATGTTCCATTGATCGCTTTTGTATTTCCTTTAATCGGACTGGTGCTGGCGCCTGTATATCCTGCTATCAACTCGGTCATCTTAAGTTCTTTGCCCAAGCCGCAACATGGCCTGATGGCGGGCTTGATCATTGTTTTTTCTGCACTGGGCGGATCTACAGGATCACTTATTACCGGTAATATTTTTGAACATTATGGCGGGCAAACTGCTTTTTATTTTTCTTTGATTCCTGTAATTGTATTAGCCGTTGCATTGATCATTTTCAGGAAGCTGCAACAAAAAAATGTTTCCGGTAAAACAGTTTCATTTCATTCATCATCTATTCATTAATTCAATTTTATAATTGAGCGGTTGTGAAAAACATACACGATTTAAAAGAACTATTTCACGAAGTACAAATGAGCGGCTTATTGCCCGATGGAAAAACCTTTCCCGATTGTATCGCTAAAGAAGAATTAGCCCTGATACAACAAAAGTTTGATCAGGAGAAACATAATCCTGGCTTTAGTTTGCTGCAATTCATACAGGAGCATTTTGAAATACCACCCGCTGCTAAAGAAGAATATCATTCTTCCGAAGCATCCGCTGAAGAACATTTACAAAGCCTTTGGCAGGTGTTAACAAGAACTGCCGATCTTAATCAGTCGTCGTCTTCTCTTATTCCGTTGCCGCATCCGTATATTGTTCCCGGCGGGCGGTTTCGGGAGATTTATTATTGGGATAGCTATTTCACCATGCTCGGGTTACAAGCATCGGGAAGATCGGATCTGGTTGAAAACATGATCAGCAATTTTGCTTACCTCATTGATCATATCGGTTATATACCCAACGGTAACAGAACCTATTTTTTAGGAAGATCGCAGCCACCTTTCTTTGCCCTGATGGTACAGTTACTTCGGGCAGGGAAAGGAGATAATGTTTTGCAGCAATACCTGCCACAACTTGAAAAAGAATATGCTTTTTGGATGAAAGGCGCCGATGGGTTGAATGCTGCAAACAGAACCCAACACCGTTGTGTGTGGCTGGAAGAAAATATTGTATTGAACAGGTATTGGGATGAATATGATTCGCCAAGGCCGGAAGCATATAAAGTTGATGTTGAATTGTCGCATGCATCTGTTCTGCCTCAACATAAACTGTACCGCCATCTGCGGGCTGCAGCAGAATCAGGATGGGATTTTAGCAGCCGCTGGTGCAGTGATCCCCTGTCATTGGCCACTATTCATACCACGGATATTATTCCGGTTGATTTGAACTGCCTGTTGTATTACCTGGAGCAAACATTGTGTGAGGCGTACCGGCTAAAGCTAGATAAGATACAAGAAGAAGCTTTTGCCAAGATGGCTAACAAAAGAAAACAGGCAATACAGCGATATTGCTGGGATGAGGCATTGCAACTGTTCACAGATTATGATTTTCCCAGGCAAAAAAGTACCGGTCATGCTACACTGGCAACAGTATTCCCTATGTATTTTTCAATAGCCACTCAGCAACAGGCGGATCTTATTACAGCACAACTGAAAACTATTTTTTTGAAAGAAGGCGGATTGGTTACCACGCCTTTGTTCAGTGGTCAGCAATGGGATGCACCCAACGGCTGGGCCCCACTGCAATGGATGGCCGTAAAAGGGTTACAACAATACCAACAGCAAGCACTGGCAAAAGAGATTGCGGAAAGGTGGATTGCATTGAATGAACAAGTGTATAGGCGTACTGGCAAATTCATGGAAAAGTACAATGTAATAGACACACACCTCGAAGCAGGTGGTGGTGAATATCCTGGCCAGGATGGTTTTGGATGGACAAACGGTGTATTCCTTGCCATGAAGCAATGGCTTGGAAACTAATGCCCCAAATCCAACTTTCAAAATTCCCTTAGCCTTTTCCTATCTTCGCCACATGGAACAGTTGTTACAACAATTAGAACAATACAAGCAAGAGATCGCAGCTGCAGAAGCAAAAACACCAGAAGCGGTAGAAGCTTTTCGTATCAAATACCTCGGAACAAAGGGACTTCTGAAAACCGTGATGGGTGAAATGAAGAACGTTCCGAATGAACGTAAAAAAGAGTTCGGCCAAATACTCAACGAGTTCAAACAGTTTGTAGAGAACAAATACGAAATACTGAAAGAAGCTACAGTAGAAAGCAGTTCTGCACTGGCTAATATTGATCTTTCGTTGCCCGGCGATCCTGTGCTGGTGGGCACCCGCCATCCTTTGAGTATTGTGCGTAACCAAATTGTTTCCATTTTTAAACGCCTTGGTTTTGCAGTTGCCGAAGGCCCTGAAATTGAAGACGACTGGCATAATTTCGGTGCCATGAACCTGCCGGAAGATCACCCTGCCCGTGATATGCAGGATACTTTTTACATTAACCAGGATCCCGCTTGGTTATTGCGTACGCATACCAGCAGTGTACAGGCTCGTGTAATGGAAAAGCAAAAACCTCCGATTCGTGTTATATGCCCCGGCCGCGTTTACCGTAACGAAACCATTAGTGCAAGGGCACACTGTTTCTTTCACCAGGTAGAAGGCTTGTATATTGATGAGAATGTAAGTTTTGCCGATCTGAAACAAACCTTATACTTTTTTGTACAGGAAATGTTTGGAAAGGATACCAAAGTACGTTTCCGCCCATCTTATTTTCCTTTTACAGAACCCAGTGCAGAAATGGATATCAGTTGCCTGATCTGCGGTGGCGATGGCTGTACTGTTTGTAAACACACCGGCTGGGTTGAGATTTTAGGAAGTGGTATGGTGCACCCTAAAGTGTTGGAAAACTTCGGCATTGATCCTAATAAATATACCGGATTTGCTTTCGGTATGGGGGTGGAAAGGATCTGCCAGCTGAAGTTCCGGGTGAACGACCTTCGCTTGTATTCTCAAAATGATGTGCGTTTTCTCAAACAGTTTACGGGAGTTGTATAATTAATTAGGTTACCGGCTGCAGTAATGCTACCAGACACCTGTTGCGTCGCACACTTGTACTGCAACCATTCTCTTCGCCTTATGCAGATCCATCATACAAAAGGCATTGTGCTCCGTACGGTAAAGTATGGCGATACAAGTGTTATCACCACCGTGTACACCGAGTTATTTGGTGTGCAGAGCTATATTGTAAAAGGTGTAAGACAATCTTCTAAAAAATCGCAGGGTAAGGCCGGCTATTTTCAGCCTGCAGCCATTTTAGATCTGCAGGTCTATCATAATGAACTAAAGAATCTTCAATTCATTAAAGAATTTCAGTGGGCTGTTTTATATAAGAACGTACTTACCGATGTGATACGCAATGCAGTAGCACTTTATATAGTTGAGCTCTTGCAACACAGCATCAAACAACCGGAAGCCAATCCCGAATTGTTTTACATTACCGAAGAGGCTTTGCTGCAAATTGATGATTGTTCTGCTGCAACATTGGCCAATATGCCTTTGTATTATTCATTACAATTAGCTGCGGAGTTAGGCTTCAGGATGCAGGGCCAATATTCGGCTCAAACGCCTTTCTTTGATCTGCAGGAAGGATGTTTTGTACCTCAAGCACCCCAGCATCCGCAATATCTCCAGGATGAACAGGCTGCCTTTACTTCGCAAATTGTAAATGCAGGCAATATTACAGCATTGGGCCATCTCCTGCTTAACAGGAACACAAGAAGGGCTTTGCTGCACTCCTTCAAAAATTATTTTGCTTTGCATATAGCCGATTTTGGCGACCTGCGCAGCTTAACCATTCTACAGGAGGTGCTGAGTTAGGCCTTTACCATTTTTTTTGCCGGCTTCTTGCCAATCGCAATGATCTGTACCACCAACAGGCTGAATATAAAACAGATTACGAGGTCTGCTGTAAGTCCTAATAATGAAAACTGTTTTTCTGCCCCAATAATGTATTCGGGTTCTGAGGTAAAGAAGTTGAACGGCCAGCCAAAGCGGATATTATTACTGAAGGTTTGAAATTTACCTGCGGTAAAGGTTACCGATACAAAAGTGATTACAGTTACCAGTGAAGCAATCGATGCATACTTTATCATAACAATCTTTTTACTGATGAAGATGGCGATATCTCCCCTTTTTCGAGGGAAGAGATCAATATTACACCGGGCTTTTTGCCGACAGAAAAACTGCCTAGCTCCTCGTGCAGCGACAAAGCCACAGCACCATTATGAGTGGCCCATTGTAATAATTCCTGCGTTGGGATATTTGGAAATTTCAGCCGTATGGCTTTTATCTCATCCAGAAGGCTAAGGCTCCAATTACTGGCTAAGCTGTCAGTTCCGAGGGTTATGTTGCAGCGGGAACGCCGCATCAGCTCTATCGGTGGGGTTGCGTTTTGGATGTAGGTATTAGCATTAACGCAGAAACAGTAGAAAAATTGTTGATCGTATTGCTTTGATTGATTGCTAATGAATTGAATATCTTCTTCGGTGGTAAATACATTATGCACGAGCAGCACATTTTTGGCAGTAACAAAATGTTTTGCTACGGTTTGAAGGCTTGTTTTACCGGAAGGTTGAAAGAAACTATTATCCAGTTTCATCAACTGGTACATACGTTTAAAGTCGCCACCTCCGTTCAGGAAGAAAGCATTTTCATCGGCTGTTTCCTGGTTATGCATGGAAATGACACTATTTGAAAACCCCGGTTCGATCAAATGCCATAATTCCTGCGAAACAGAATAAGGTGCATGCGGTACAATAGCCGATGGTATTTCACTGAAAATGTCGCGTACTTTTTGTGCCGTTTCAAACCGCTGTTGTGCTATGAAAGGCAGCCAGCCCATTGTTTCAATGAAATTATAGTAGCGTAAACGGCCTTTCCGCTTTTGTTGGTTGGTAATGGCATTGTTACAAATATCCCCAACCGCTACGATTCCGTTTGTGAGCATTTCATCTTCGGCACGGGCAATGGCTTCTACTATCTCTTCGTTTGTTTGATGGCGTTGGGTAACTACATTGAAAACAAAATCTACTAATCCCGTATGTTCGGGAATCAAGCCACGCATATGGCTCAGTTCCAGGTGGCAATGCGTGTTGATGAAGCCCGGCGAAAGTAATCCCTCAAAATAGTGTACCCCCTCTCCGGCTTCCTCTTCGGGTACGATGGACTGAATAATACCTTGCTCATTGGTTATTACAACATGATGACTGCCGAGCATTTCCGTTCCGGTAAAAAGAAAATCTGCCCTGAATTTCTGATAGCTCAATGGAATGTATTTAGAGCTTAAAGTTCTGTTTTTTTGGTTTGCCGAAATACCTTTCTGCGGTTGAAGTGTGCGACGCAACGTGAGCTAAATGCTTGTTTTGGTGCCGGTTTCATAAGTCTATTAAAAATAATTGTCAAAATTTTTATTGAAAATCAATTAGTTGTAAAGAGTCGATTAAAAATACTTGTGTTTTTTGTTGGAAAATCGGCCAATTACTGCCTACCTTCGCACTCCCGAAAATTTTGGGGTATTTATGCCGGTGGGATAGCGCCGGTTCAATTTAAACAAATAATATCATGAGTAAACTTCATTTCACTACCAAGCATGCGAATGCGGCTACCGTTAAGCACAACTGGTATGTTGTGGACGGTACTAATCAAACCGTAGGACGTATTGCTTCCAGGATTGCTGCTGTTCTTCGTGGTAAGAACAAAGCCTATTACACACCTCACGTAGACTGTGGTGATTATGTAATTGTAATTAATGCCGATAAAGTTGTTTTTACCGGTAATAAATTGGAAGACAAACAGTACATCAACTTCTCTGGTTACCCAGGCGGTAAAAAAGAAGAGGCTGCTAAAGATTTATTAAAACGCCGCCCTGAGGTGGTAATGGAAAGAGCTGTAAAAGGTATGTTACCTAAAAACCGCTTAGGCCGTAAAATGATTAAGAAGTTGTTTGTGTATGCCGGTGCAGAGCATCCGCATATTGCACAACAGCCTAAAGAATTAAAATTCTAATTCTAAACATCAAATTTCAAAACCGCCTGTCGGCAGACAGGTTCCAAATAAAAAATAAATGGAAAAGCAAAAAAATGCAGTTGGTCGCCGTAAAGAAGCTGTAACCCGTGTGTTTATCAGCAAGGGTGAAGGTAAGATTACCGTGAACGACAAAGATTACAAAGAATATTTTCCACTGGTTTATTTACAAAACCAGGTAGAAGCTCCTTTAAAAAGCGCTGATGTAGTGGGTAAATTCGACATCGTTGTGAATGCACAAGGTGGCGGATTAAAAGGACAAGCTGAGGCAACTAAACTGGCTATTGCCCGTGCATTGCTCGAAGTAAATGCTGAATTCCGTCCTTCACTGAAAGCTGCTGGTCACCTGAAACGTGATCCTCGTGGTGTTGAGCGTAAGAAATTCGGTCATAAGAAAGCACGTAGAAGCTTCCAGTTCAGTAAGCGTTAATCTTGGCAATCACAAATTTCAAATCACAAATTTCAAATTCATACGATGGAAAATAACACTTCATTGCAACAGCAATTACTCGAAGCCGGTGTTCACTTTGGCCACCTGCGTAAGAAGTGGAATCCTAAGATGTTACCTTACATCTTTGCAGAGAAAAAAGGTATACATATCATAGACCTTAATAAAACTGTTGATCATTTACAGGAAGCAGCAGCTGCTATGAAGCAGATTGCCAAGAGCGGTAAAAAGATCATGTTTGTAGCCACTAAAAAACAAGCGAAAGAAATTGTTAGCGAGTGTGCTAAAAAAGTAAACATGCCTTTCGCTACTGAGCGTTGGTTAGGTGGTATGTTAACCAACTTCAACACTGTTCGTAAGAGCGTTAAAAAAATGCAGAGCATTGAAAAAATGCTGGCTGATGGCAGTGCTGAAAGTCTTACTAAAAAAGAGCGTTTAACCTTAACACGTGATAAGGAAAAAATGGAAAAAGTATTGGGCGGTATCGCTCAATTAGGTCGCTTGCCGGCTGCTTTATTCCTGGTAGATATTGGTCACGAGCACATTGCTTTAGCAGAAGCTAAACGTTTAGGAATCACCACTTTTGGTATGGTGGATACTAACTGCGATCCTAACAAAGTAGATTTTGCTATCCCAGCCAATGATGATGCTACTAAATCTATCGCCATCATTACAAATTACATCACTGCTGCCATTGCAGAAGGTTTAGCTGAACGCCAGGCCAGCAAAGATGAAGATGAATCAGCTGATGAAGCCAACGAACTGGAAGCTAAAGCCCGCCGTTTAGAGGCTGAAGCACAGGCGGAAGGCGGCCGTGGCAGAAGAGGTGGTAACCGTGGTGGCGGCGATGCTGCTCCGGGTGCCGGCCAGCCTAAGCGCCGTGTGGCTAACAGCCGCAGACCTGCAGGTGGTGGTAAATAATTAAACAAAAGTCATTGGGTCAATAAGTCATTCAGTGATCTGTTTGACTATTGGCCCATCTTTTATATCGCTTTTCCACATCGTTGCGTCGCACACTTGTACTGCACCGCTCAGTTCATCATTTCATAATAATAACTGACAAGATTGTAGTATTAATTTTGCGGCACAATCTTGGAGAACTAATCACTGAATTTTTAAAAATAACATACTATGAGTACAGGTGTAGCTATTACAGCGGCCGACATAAACAAATTACGTCAGGCTACAGGTGCAGGAATGATGGATTGCCGTAAAGCATTAACTGAAACAAACGGCGATTTTGAAGCAGCGATCGATTGGTTGCGTAAACAAGGCCAGAAAGTGGCCGCCAAACGCAGCGATCGTGAAGCAAAAGAAGGTGTAGTAATTGCTAAAACAACTGCAGATAACAAAACAGGTTTCATTATTTGCATTAGCTGCGAAACAGACTTCGTATCTAAAAATGCTGATTTCGTTGCTTTTGCACAAAGCATTGCCGATGCAGCAGTTGCCAACAATGTAAAATCTGTTGAAGAACTGAACGAAGTAACTGTAAACGGTGCTAAAGTTTCAGACCTCATCAACGATAAACTCGCAGCTATCGGCGAAAAGATCGGTGTTAGCCGTTTCGAAAGAATCGAAGCGCCTTATGTTGCTTCTTACATTCACGGTGCTTTCCGTTTAGGTGTATTGGTAGGTTTAAACAGCGAAGCTACTGAAGCCGGTAAAGATGTAGCGATGCAAATTGCCGCATTGAATCCTGTAGCAGTAGATGCAGATTCAGTTCCTGCTGAAACAGTAGAAAGAGAAAGAAGCATTGTTATCGATACAATGAAGCAGGATCCTAAAATGGCAGGTAAGCCCGACGAAATGCTGGCTAAAATTGCTGAAGGTAAATTGAATGCCTTTTTCAAAGAGCAAACTTTATTGGCCCAGGCTTTCGTTAAAGATGGCAGTAAATCAGTTGGCGATTACCTGAAAAGCGTAGATGCTAACCTGAAAGTGCTTGCTTTCAAACGTGTTGCATTAGGATAATCATTCAAAATATCAGCATAAGAAAGGGCTATCGGAAACGATGGCCCTTTTCGTTTTGGTGCATCACTAAAAATTCAGGTTATTTGCAATCGAATCAATCTACTATCCCTCATGCTCCCGAAGTACAAAAGAATCTTATTAAAATTATCAGGCGAAGCTTTATTAGGTGACCAAAAAAACGGAGATCCATTTAATCCCAAAATCATTGAACAATATGCACACGACATTAAACTGGTAACAGATTTAGGTGTGCAGGTGGCCATTGTTATTGGGGGTGGCAATATTTACCGAGGTATGAATGAGGCGGATAGCGGAATTGAAAGGGCCCATGGCGATTATATGGGAATGCTGGCAACTGTAATTAATGGAATGGCTATGCAGGCCATGCTCGAAAAGATAGGTGTATACACCCGTTTGCAAAGTGCCATTAATATGGAGCAGGTAGCAGAACCCTATATTCGACGTAAAGCCATCAGGCATTTGGAAAAAGGCCGTGTGGTAATATTTGGTGCTGGTACCGGAAACCCCTATTTCACTACAGATACCGCCGGCTCTTTACGTGCCATTGAAATGAAGGCTGATGTGATTTTGAAAGGAACAAGGGTAGATGGTATTTATACTGCAGATCCTGAAAAAGATTCTTCAGCTACACGATTTGAGAAAATTTCATTCCAGGATTGTATCAGCAAGAACCTGAAAGTGATGGATATGACGGCTTTTACACTCTGTATGGAAAACAAGCTTCCCATCATTGTATTCGATATGAATAAACCCGGCAACCTGTTGAATGTTGTTCAGGGTATGAATGTGGGAACCTTGGTTAGCTAATTCACCCACTAATCAAATTATTTATTCCTGCAAACCCTGCGTTGGTAATTTCATGTTATGAAGAAGAAAGTATTTCTGCACCTGCTTGTATTACTGCCTTTTGCATGTTTTGCACAACAACGGTTAACACTTTCTGATGCAGTAAGTACTGCGCTGAAAAACAATTTAGGAATACAATTAGCAAAAAATAATGTGGCCATAGCTACGGTTAATAACGACTATGGTATTGCAGGCGGCTTACCCTTTGTGGCATTCAATGCATCAGATAATGAGCAAACCTCTAACCTGAATCAAACACTTAATGGTGGTGTAAAGATCCAGCGTAATGGAAATATAAACAATGCAGCATCTGTAGGCCTTACGGCCAATGTGTTGGTATATAATGGCGGAAGAATTGTGGCTGAGAAAAAACGCTTGGAAAATGTGCAGACGATCAGTGAATACCAGCTAAGTTCAAAAGGGCTCATTCTTGCGAGTAATGTAATTTTGAAATATTATGATATTGTTCGCCAGCAATCTTACGCTAAAACACTTGAGAAATCTATAGAAGTATCGAGGCAAAAACTTTCTATTATTCAAACACAAAAAGAAATTGGCCTTGCCAATAACGCAGATCTTTTTCAGGCCCAACTTGATCTGAATGCACAGTTGCAAACATTAAGTGCACAGCAACTGGTAATTGACCAGGGAAAAACAGACCTGCTAACCTTATTAACGCTGAAAGGAGATTCCGCAATCACCATTAACGATACCATTCTTGTAAATAAGCATATTCGGTTGGATTCTATTCTTAATAACCTGCAAATGAACCCTGATATTAGCGTTGCTGAAAAGCAGATACAGGTGAATGCATTGCTGGAGAGAGAAACACTTGCTCAACGATACCCTTCCGTTCTTGCTGCTACAGGCTATAATTATAACCGCACACAGAACTCCGCGGGTAATATTATCTTCAACCAAAACTACGGTCCCTATATCGGTTTAAGCTTATCACTACCCATTTATAACGGTAGTATTTTTAAGAAGCAATCGCAGATTGCCGGTATGAATACAAGTAATTCAAAATTGTTGAGAGATACTTTGGTACTAGCATATAATGCATTGGCTATTAAAAGCTGGCAGGCTTACAAGAGTAACCTGGAACAGTTGGAAACACAGCAAAAGAATTATGAATTATCCCTACAATTGTTGGATCTTGTAATGCAAAGATTTCAGTTAAGGCAGGCTACGATCATTGATGTAAAACTGGCACAACAGAGTTATGAGAATGCAGCGTATCAGCTGGTAAACCTGAGCTATGCAGCAAAGTCTGCTGAAGTACAGCTGCAAAGGCTTATTAACAGGCTACGATTTTAATTCAGTATATGCAGATCGTTTCAAAACTTCCCGATGTTGGCACTACGATATTTACTGTGATGAGTTCTTTGGCTCAGCAATACAATGCAGTAAATTTAGGACAAGGCTTCCCCGATTTTATGATGAGTGAGGAGTTAATTGCTTTGGTAAATAAAGCTATGCAGGATGGGCATAACCAATACGCTCATATGAATGGATTGCCTTTATTGAGAGAGAGGTTAGCAGAGAAGATAGAAAAGTTATATCAAACAAGCGTTGATCCTGATACACAGATAACCGTAACACCCGGTGGTACTTATGCAATTTACACTGCGCTCACCACCGTATTGCAGCCCGGCGATGAAGTAATCGTTTTTGAACCCGCTTACGATAGTTATATTCCTAACATAGAAGTAAACGGAGCCAAGGCTGTTCGCATTTCTTTACGCTTTCCTGATTATTCCATTCCCTGGGAGGAAGTGCAATCGAAAGTGAATAGTAAAACAAAAATGATCATGATCAATACACCGCATAATCCAACAGGGGCTGTATTGAGTTCGGATGATATTGAACAGTTAAGAAAGACCGTTAGCGGAACCAATATTTTTATTCTGAGTGATGAGGTATATGAACACCTGATTTACGATGGTATCCTTCATCAATCCATTCTACGTTACCCAGATTTATTGGAAAGAAGTTTTGTATGTTTTTCTTTCGGAAAAACCTACCATTGTACCGGATGGAAACTAGGCTACTGCATATCACCTGCTTCTATAATGAAAGAATTCAGGAAAGTGCACCAGTTCAATTGTTTCAGCTGCGATACGCCAAAACAAGTTGCGCTTGCGGTATACCTTCAACGTGAAGAAGCCTATTTATCATTACCAAAACTATTGCAACAAAAAAGAGATTATTTCAGGAATCTGATGAAAGCTACGCCCTTTAAAGGTATCCCTTCTCATGGTAGTTATTTTGAGTGTTACAGTTATGCTCACTTTAGTGAAGAAAAAGATACGGAGTTTGCTATTCGCTTAACAAAAGAATTTGGTGTAACAGCTATTCCTGTTTCTGTTTTTTATAAAGAAGGGGAAGACCATAAAGTGTTGCGTTTTTGTTTTGCCAAGCAGGAATCTACTCTGGAAAAAGCTGTTGAGCGATTGGTAAAACTTACATAAAAAACGGCAACCTTTTGATGGGCTGCCGCTTCACTTGATGGGGATAGGAAAAATGTCACACTACTTTTTCAGCTCATTTATACTTACCTGCGGTACTAAAACTTTATTTACTTTTTCAACAACAATATCTTTCACAATGCTGAACCCCGCTTTTTGCAAAACAGTATTGGCATTGCTGGCAGCTTTTACTGTATAAGTGCCGGCATCTGCTATCCATACAGAAGCATCGGTATGAAAGGAGGCAAGTAATTTACCATCAATGGTAAACCGGATGGTTTGCGACTGACCGGGCTGCAATAAACCTGTTTTGGCAAAAGCTTTTAATTCTTCTTCAGGCTTGTCAATGGTTTGATGCGGTGCACTGATGTAGAGTTGCACCACTTCTTTACCTGCACTTTTACCTGTATTGGTTACTGTTACTGTTGCCGTTAATTTACCGTTGAAGATTTTTGAGCTCAATTGCAGGTTACTGTATTTAAAGCTGGTGTAAGAAAGCCCATATCCAAAAGGATAAGCTACGGGAACATTAAATGTATTGTAATAGCGGTATCCTACGTAAATGCCCTCCTCGTAAGTTACTTCTGCCGGTACATTTTTTACAATGGCAAAATCAACTTTTGAATCGCTGGGCAGTTCTTTTCCGGGGAAGTTTTTAGCGGAGGGAACATCTTTATAGTCTACAGGAAATGTGGTAGCGAGTTTACCGGATGGGTTTATTTTTCCACTGATCACATCCGCAACTGCATTACCGGCTTCCTGACCGGGTTGCCATGCCAGAAGAATGGCATCTGCATCATTCTGCCAGCTTGCTGTTTCAATAACACCACCAATATTCAGAATTACCACTACTTTCTTTCCTTTGGCATGAAAAGCTTTGCTCACTTTATTTAACAACTGTTTTTCTTCTTTCGATAAATAAAAATCGTTTTCTAATTTCCTGTCGAAGAATTCACCGGAGCTACGGCCAATGGTTACAAATGCAATACCACAATCATTCGCTTTCTGTTCTATTTCATTTTGATCAATTGATATCTCGGTAATTGGGATCATTGGTTCAAAGAACATACGTTTCTTGGGCTGTGCCGCTTTCGCCTTTTCCAAATAACTCAAATGTTCTTTTTGTAATGCTTCATCAATAGTAAAGCCAGCTTTGGTTAGCCCTTCAGGTAAAGAAACAGCATAGGCTTTATTTACGTCACCACTACCTGTTCCACCAGTGATCATTTCATATGCAGTAACCCCGAATACTGCCACTTTTTGAGATGCTTTTGCAGGAAGGGTATTGCTTTCATTTTTTAATAAAACCATTCCGTCTGCAGCAGCGGCTCTTGCTACCTGTGCATGTGCTTTCAAGTCGGGTATATTACTATACTTGTAATTACGGTAGGCAGGAGACTCCTGGATAATATCAAGGATTCTTGCTGCATTTTCATTCAGCACATCTTCCGATAAAGTTTTATTTTTTATGGCTTCTTCAATCGTTTCAATTTGTTTGGGTGTACCTGGCATTAGCAAATCGTTTCCAGCTTTCATTTGTGCTACGGCATCTTTTCCGCCAAACCAATCCGTCATTACAAAACCTTTATACTTCCATTCTTTTCGCAAAATGGTAGTAAGCAGATCGTAGCTTTCGGAAGTGTAGGTTCCGTTGACTTTATTATAAGAACTCATTACCGTCCATGGATGTGCTTCTTTTACTGTAAGTTCAAATCCACGTAAATAAATTTCACGCAGGGCTCTTTCACTTACAATTGTATTTACAGTATTACGATTGGTTTCCTGGTTGTTGGCAACATAATGTTTAATGGAAGTGCCAACACCATTGGATTGTATGCCATTCACATAAGCAGCAGCTATTCTTCCCGCTACCAGCGGGTCTTCTGAATAGTATTCAAAATTCCTTCCACCTAATGGATTGCGGTGTATATTCAATGCAGGAGCCAGTAGAATATCAATACCATATTCTTTCAGTTCATTACCCATAGCAGCACCTACTTTTTTAACAGTGGCAGTATCCCATGTAGAGGCCAATAAAGTACCAATAGGAAATGCTGTGGCATAATAAGTATTGGGATCATTCTTACGGGTTGGACTGATACGCACACCTGCCGGGCCGTCTGCAACAACCATTGAAGGAATATGTAAGCGGGAAACGGCGAATGTTGTGCCTGCAGCACCTTCTACTTTATCGGCAGTTTGACCAACCACCGGGCCTGTTTTACTGCCATCGGGTAAGGTAATACCCGGGGGTAGTTTCATTCCCATACCTACTACCAAATGAACTTTTTCTTCAAGGCTCATTTTGGTAACCAAGGCTTTCGATTTTTCGTGAATGCTTTGTTGAGCAAATACAGATAATGGCAGGAAGGAAAGGAATAGAAATTTTGTCTTCATATACAATCGTTGAGTAATTCAAAGTTCTCAAGGATTGTGCTTGGTTGACTTGATTATTATCAAATAATCATTTTAGCGGTTAGCCCTTATGCGGCTTAGGGTTTCCTGTGTGATACCAAGAAAAGAAGCGATGTAGGAAAGTGGTACTCGCTGGATGATAGAAGGATTTTTCTCCATCAGCCTTTCATAACGTTGTTGTGCCGGTTCGAACTGGATAGAATCCATTCGGTATTGAGAAAGTATGAGGGAACTTGTTACCAGTTTGCGCAACCACCTTTCTATTTCGTGATGCTGATTGCAAAGCTCCATTAGTGTATCATGATGGATGCCCATTATTTCAGAAGTTTCTACTGTATGAATGATGAGCTTGCTGGGGGTACGTTTAAAAAAGCTGATGATGGAAAGAAGAAATGTATCTTCCATAGCGATCCATTCTGTAATCTCTCTGCCATTCTTGTAATAATAGATTCTCGCCACCCCTTTTGAAACGAAATAGATATAATCGGAAACTGTATTTTCTTTCAGTAGTACATAATCTTTTGGAACAGACCAATGCTGCCAGGCATTTGCGAAAGTTGTAAGCGTTTGTGGCGATAGGGCGGATGTGGATTGTATTCTGTTCAGCAGCGCTTGCATGCCATAAAAATAAGAGAATTGCAGCTTGTTATAAAAAGAAAAGAACTGCATAGGTGCAGTGCTTTATCAACTTAGTTTGAAAGATGGGTTACCAACCATCTCCATCCAATAAATTACCTAATCCGCCTAATACGCTGCCCTCTTCCCTTCTTTGAACAGTGGCATACTGCAGAATTCTTCCTGCAAGGCGGCTGATAGGTAAGCTTTGTATCCATACAATGCCCGGCCCCCGAAGAGTGGCAAAAAATACCCCTTCGCCGCCGAATAATGTATTCTTAATACCACCCACAAACTGGATATCATAATCCACACCTGCAGTAAAGCCAACTATACAGCCTGTATCTATTTTTAGTAGTTCACCGGGTTGCAGCTCTCTTTGCTGAACATAACCGCTGGCATGCATAAAAGCCATTCCATCACCTTCTAATTTTTCCATGATAAAACCCTCGCCTCCAAACAAACCTGTACCCAACTTCTTTTGAAATTCTATACCGATGCTCACGCCTTTGGCAGCACATAAAAAAGCATCTTTCTGGCAAATGATGCGGTTGCCTAATTGCTGTAAGTTCAGGGGAATGATCTTGCCGGGATAAGGCGATGCAAAGCTTACGTGCCTTTTGCCGCTGCTAACATTTGTAAAAGCTGTTACAAATAAATTCTCACCCGCTAAAACACGTTTTCCTGCATTCAGCAGTTTGCCCAATAATCCGCCTGTTTGCTGGCTTCCATCACCAAAGATGGTTTCCATGGCTATGCCATCCTCCATCATCATAAAAGCACCGGGTTCGGCAATGGCAGTTTCAGTGGGATCAAGTTCTACTTCTACATACTGCATCTCTTCACCAAAAATTCTATAGTCTATTTCGTGATTTTGTATCATGATTCATTTGTTTGTCGCAATGTAAAAAAGATATGATTCAACTGATTGCTTTTTGATGTGAATGGTTTTTTAAAAGTATGAACAGAAATGCTTGCCTGTGCTTTATAATAAAAAGCCACTCTTATAACTAAGAGTGGCCTAACCAAAACCAACTATAAAGAAAAAAAGTTAAGACTGTTTAAGTTGCCCCATCCATACTTTGCGGCCCTGTATTTTTCTTACCAGGAACATGATGCCAACGAGTATGAAGAAGAAGGGGCCTGAGAAGCCAAGTACGGCTACCCATTTAGTGCCATAGAATTTCTCCATAGGTCTTCTCAGCCTTTCTGCCATCAGGTACATGCTTGGAACCATTACCAGTGTTAGGAAGAAAGAGAAGAGCAAACCAAAGATGATGGTCCAGCTTAGAGGTCCCCAGAATACCACACTGTCTCCTCCAAAGAAAATGTGCGGTTCTAGTTTGCTGAACATTTCAACGAAATCTATATTAAATCCAACCGCCAATGGCAATAATCCTAATATAGTGGCCATTGCGGTAAGCATTACGGGAACAATACGAATTTTTCCTGCTTGGATAGCGGCCTCACGTACACGATAGCCACGGCCTTTTAGTTCATCGGTAAATTCTATCAACAGAATACCATTCTTAATTACAATACCTGCTAAACCAACGATACCTACACCCACCATGATGGTTGCCATGCTCATACCGGTGATGGCATACCCCATGAATACACCAATGATGGAGAAAAATATTTCGGTTAAAACGATGAACGGCTTACTTAAACTATTGAACTGCAAAACAAGGATCAGGAAGATAAGCAACAACGCGGTTATCATAGAGGTTCCTAAGAAACTCAATGTTTCGGCCTGCTGTTCTCCTTCACCTGTTTGCCTGATGGTTACATCCGAAGGCATGTGGCTCAGGCGTTTAAATACTTCAATCTTCTTGGCAATCTCAGTATTTACTGGTCCTGTTAATGATGGATCTAAAACGTTAGATTGTATTTGAATGGTACGTTTTACGTTCTTACGTTTTACCCCTCCTGAAGTATTGGTGTAATCAACTGTTGCTACGGTGCTTAAAGGAATTTGTTTAATAGCGCCTGTATTAAAGTCGCGGAAAGTAATTCGCATGTTCATCAGGTCATTGATATTGTTACGTTGCAACTCGTTATAACGAACTTGTATCTTGTATTCGTCTTCACCATCTTTTAGCTTGCTTGATTCCTTACCAAATACGGCACTGCGAATTTCCATACCAATCTGGCCGGTGCTTAAACCTTCACGCAATGCCCTTTCCCTGTCTATATTGATGGTGATTTCGGGATTGTTCAAGTCTACATCCATCCTTAATTTTTCGATGCCATAAATACGATTTGTATCAAGATAATTTTTCAGATCGGTTGATACTTTAGCGATCTCATCAAAATTATCACCGGCTATCTCAATGTTTACAGGGGGATCTGTTGGAGGTCCGCTGCTTTCTTTATCAACTGTAATTTCAGCCCCTGGTATGCCTTTCATTGCATCTCTGATTGCTGTTAAATAAGGTGCAGTAGAGTGGCCATGCCTTTTTTCATATTCTACAAAAGAGATCTGTAATCTTCCGAGGTTCGATTGCGTACTTCTGTTATTGTCATTAGGATTATTGGCGCTTACTGCAACGTTAGCTATAATACTTTCAACAATGGATCCTTCCGTTCCCGGCTTTTCTTTATCCAACACTTTATATACGCGTTGTTCCAAAATATGTGTAATAGAATCGGTTGTAACTGTTTTTGTACCTACCGGCATTTTTAAGTACACATAAATATAATTAGGATCGCCGCTGGGGAAAAATGGCTTGGGGTTATTACGTAATACGAGTAATATCAATGCAACCGGAAAAAGTATAAATAATCCTACCAGCATAATTGCAGGTCTTTTGCGATACAATACCCAGCGTAATAGTTTTTCATACCTGTTCATTAATCCCGGTAATAATTTTTCCTGGAAGAAATGAATGATATCGCGTAACACATAACGCTCCAGCACTACAACTATATCTATGAAGATGAGGAAGTTGCCAAGTCCATGCCATGAAGCAAGGTTGAAAAGAAGGCCAAAGGCAAGGAATGTCCAGAACCACCACTTGCGGAAGATGGCATTCTTTGGTGTTTCATATTCCCTTCCTTCGGGTTTCATAAAGCTTACAGCGAATACAGGGTTGATGATGAATGCTACGATCAATGATGCCGCTAGTGTTAGGATAAGCATGGTTGGCAGGTAGATCATGAACTTACCAATCAATCCTTTCCACATAAGTAATGGGAAGAATGGGGCCAGTGTAGTTAATGTTCCGGCCAGTACCGGTATGAAAACTTCACCGGCTGCTTCTTTGGCTGCCCTTGTAATTTTTACTTTACCATTGCCATAAATACGGTGCGTATTTTCAATTACTACAATCGCATCATCTACAATAATACCTAAGCCGAATAGCAGGGCAAAAAGTACAATAAAGTTGAGCGTTACGTGTGTGCCTACGATAAAGTCTGCCACAGGAAGAAATAAAAACGCAACGAATACACTTAACGGAACACTTAATGCAACGAAGAACGCATTGGTAACGCCCATGAAGAACATGAGTACCAGTAATACCAGTATAAAACCAATGATGATGGTATTAACTAGATCGTTGAAAGAAGTTTTTGTTTGCTTACTCTGGTCGCCGGTGATTACAACATCGAGGTTCTTAGGCAGGATTTCCCTTGTTTTCATTTCAGCAACAATACCCTTGATCTTGTCTGCTGCATCAATCAGGTTTTCACCACTGCGTTTAACAATGTTCAGGGTAACAACATTTTTTCCATTCAGGCGTGCAAAGCTTTCGGCTTCTTTTACTGTATCTTTTATTGCAGCGATATCTTTCAGGTAAATAGGGCCGCCTGAAATATTTTTTACAATGATGTTTTGTATATCCAAAGCAGAGGCAAACTGGCCTTTCACCCTGATATTTCTTTTCATTTCTCCCACTTCAATCAAACCACCGCTGATATCACGGTTTTCATAACTCACGGCATTGCTAATGTCTGTGAATGTAAGTTTAGCTGCCTGCATTTTATATGGATCAACATTGATCTGAATTTCTCTTTCGGGAGCACCTACAATATCTGCACGACTAATCTCACTTAATTCTTCAAATCTGTCTTGAAGTTTATCGGCATATTTTTTCAGTGTCATGCCATCGAAGTCGCCACTTACGTTAACGTACATGATAGGCATTTCGCTGAAATCAAATTCCTGTACGTTGGGCTGTTGGGTGAGGTCGGTGGGAAGATCGCTCTGTGCTTTATCTACCGCATCTTTTACTTTTTGTTTGGCAATATCGGTTTTTACATCTGTGTCAAACTCAACGATGATCAGTGAAAAATCTTGCTGTGAAGTAGATGTGATCTTCTTCACTTTAGCACCACTGATACCTTTCAATTGTTTTTCGATGGGCCTGGTTACCAGGTTTTCCATGTCTTTGGGCGAATTACCAAAGTACACCGTTGTAACCGAAATGGTGGGAACCACAATGTCCGGGAACTGTTCTTTGGGTAAAGTATTAAACTTAGTTAACCCATACAGGGAAATAAGTATTGTTACAATATAAATAGCCGTACGGTTATCAACAGCCCATGAAGTGGGTTTAAACTGTTTGAATTTTTTGGCTATACCTTCTAGTATTTGCATAAAAGTTTTTTTGTAGTCAGCATAAGGTTCTTTCTTCAGCAACTGTTAGCCTGCAGGTAAGTAGAAACAGTGTACCATACAGTTGCATCAATTTCATATATTCACCATCGTTATTTTATATCTGTGGTAATCCTTTGGCCATCATAAATGTTTTGGTACCCTTCAGTGATCAGCATATCACCGGCAGCAAGGCCGCTTTTTACTTCTATAAGCTGGCCGTAGAGTTCTCCCACAATAATCTGTTTTTTTCTGGCTACCAGTTTATTGCCTTCCTTCACAGCAATGAAAACATATTTGCCTTTATCATCTGTTTGCATGGTATTTACAGGAATGGCAATAGCATTATCAGATAAATAGTCTTGTATTTTTATTTGCGCCATTTGGTTGGGCCTAACGATTCCATCATAAGGAAGTTTTGCTTCTACTGAAAAACTCCTGTTATTGACATTGATGGTTTTACCTAAAACAGAAATAGCTGTGTTGTAAGTTTTATTGATGTCTGGCAGTACAACAATTACAGGGGCGCTCATTTTTACATTACCGCCATAGTTTTCAGGAACATCGGTAACTACTTTTAATGATCTGGTGTTTACAATTTTTATTTGTCCCATACCAGCAAATAGTTCTCCCACTTTTACATTTACTTCATCTGCAATTCCTTCCACGTCACTGTAAACATTGGTGGCATGCAGTTGCTCTTCGGCAGATCTAACATTTGCTTCAGAAGCTTCTACCTGTTTTTCTAAAGACTCAACATTGTTCTTTGCTGAAAGCAGCTGCACTTCTGTTCCGATGCCCTGTTTCCATAAATTACTTTGACGGCTATACAGGTCTTTTGCAAATGATAATTGTGTTTTGAGTGTTTCAGCACTTTTCTTCGCAGCAGTCACTGCTTGCTTAATTACCGCATCATCTAATTGAAGTAATAGCTGACCTTTTTTTACAAAATCACCTTTTTTTACAAAAATGGCTTTTACCTGGCCACCACCTAGGCGTGGTGTGATATATGAAATATTATCGGCATCAACCCTTCCCTGTAAATCGATATAATGAATAAACTTTTGTGTTGTAATGGCCGATGTGCCTACAAGTTTAGCTACATCATCTTTAGAAGCCGAAGTATCAAGTTTGGCAATATCTGCTTCCAAAGCGGTGATCTTGTCTGCAGTTGCTATTTGTTCTTTTTTCAGTTGTTCCAGTTCTGCTTTCTTTTCTGCAAGAGAGCCTTTTTGTTTATTTCCGCAGGCTGCTAAAACAATAAGCAGGGAAACAGCAGTTATGTTTTTTAATGAACGTATCATAAATAATTTTTTATAGTGTGATGTTAGATTTATAGTTTACCAATTGATTTTAACAAGCCTACTTTAGCTACCACTGCATCATACAAGCTTTGGAAATAATTGCTTTGGGCATCTTCGAGGCTTTGTTCTATTTGTAACAGTTCGAAGCTGCTACCTAAGCCCTGCTCATATTTTTTCTTGGTAGTATTGTACACTCTTTCTGCCAACTCAAGATTACGCTCCTGTATATCTAAAGAGCCCAATGCATTTACCAGTTGTGCTTTTGCTACTTCCTGCTGCAGATCTATAGCTTGTTTTAGTTGATCGATGCTGTTGTTGGTTTTATCAAGACTGAATTTAGATTGGTTAATTCTTGCAATTCTTTGTCCACTGCTCCAAATAGGAACACTCATGTTTATGCCTACGAGGTTGGTAGTGAACCAATCGCCTTTATTAAAGAAGTCGAATTGCTGTCTTTGAGCATTTTTGTTGTAACTCCAGAACGCAGAGATCGTTGGAATGAATTGCAGCTTGTTTCTTTCCAGGTCGAGTTCCTGCAGTGTTTTCACAGAACTTAAGAGCCGGTACTCGGGTCTGTCACCATATTGAAATGCTTCGTAACTGAGAATATCTTTTTTCACAGTGCTGCTGCTTAAAGTATCTACGAGAACAAGTGTATCTTTTTGCGCAATGCCTACTGCAAATTTTAAAGCTGCATATCCGAGGCTTACACCGTTTTCCACTTGCATTTCAGTAGTGCGGAGATTGTTAAGGCTCACTTGTGTTTTATCAAGGTCCAGCCTTTCTATAAAACCATTTTTGTACATCACTTCCTGATCGTACAATAATTTTTCCAGTCGCTTAACACCATCTTTCAAAAAGGCTAGTCTTTTTTCCCCGATTAGTACAGCATAGTAACTGCGGTATACGTTACTCTTAATACTGTCTTTCATTACCTGTATATTGCCTGAAACATACTTCATAGAGGTACTTCTTGCTTTCAGGCCTACAAATACATCTGGCTGAAAGAGCAACTGACTTACTGTAAAGCCCGCACTTGCGGTCCAGGGTACACCAAATTGTGCAGGGAATGTACCGAAGGATGAAGGAACCTGGATAGTATTACCACTACCATCTTTTACTCCTTCTTTATTTAATACGTTATAAATAGATGGCGATAAGAAGTCGGGTAATACAGTAACCGGGATACCATAGTAATGGCTACTGCTAACGGTGCCGTTTACCTGGGGCAGTGCAGATCCTGTGATTTCTTTGTTCTTTTGAAACTGTATCACAGAGTCTAACTGAAGATTCCTGATCTCTGTTATTTTTTTAAAAGCAATGGCTACCGCCTCATCGGCAGAAAGACTGTATTTTTTATTTTGTGCCAGTGCCGGTATAGCCAGTAGCAGTGAGTTGAGAACTACCAGCCACAAAGCTTTTCTTTGCTTCATCATATACTTATTTTTTTGAGCGTTGTTGTTTGTATTTGAGTATAAGTTTTTGTCCTTTTGCTGTTGTGATGCCATACAGGAAGTGGTCCGTTATTTCATCAATGATAGTAGCAAGTACATTTTTTCCGTGAGGAAATAACTCCGGATTAAAAACAGAAAAAATGGATGCAAGCCTAAGCCTGGTGATAATATCTGTATTCATTTCGGGGCGGTACAGCTCTTCTTGTATGCCTCTTTCCAGGTTGGTTTTAATTATTTCGTACAAAAACTTATTCTTATGGTTATAGAATTTTTTAGAGGCTTTAGGATGATATTTTTCAAGATCATATAAAATGGCCGGGTTCATGTTCTCTAACATTTCCTGTGTCATTTCAGTGGCAAGAAATATTTCATGCAGAGCATTATCGCTGGCTTCACGATGGGTTTTACACATCGACTCATTTAACCCTATCTCTATATCCACCACAGCTTCTACCAGTGCATCCTTATCCTGGTAATACTGATAAATAGTTTTTTTACTGATACCGAGGTGTGCAGCGATTTCATCCATGCTCACACTTCTAATACCGTAGCGCATAAATAATTCATGCGCCTTCTGTACTATTCTCTCCTGATTTTCCATAATTGGCTGCAAAACTATGGAAACTTTTATCGTAACTGGAGTTTCCATTAGAAAAAAATGATGGAACTATTTGTTAAACGGCAATTAGGCTTGATGAACGATTATTGCTTACGCTTGTTAGCAAGCCTCTTATTAAAAGATTAATACGATGTAAAAAGAAAGAGTTTAAGACTTTATCGTAAACTTTGTATCATGGAAAATCGCCGCACCGCTGTTATTCTTCGCATATACCTGCGAAAACTGCTGCAATACTTTTTGCAGGGACTTGTAGTGCTGGCACCAATTGGAATTACCATATGGGTGGTAATTACTTTGTTCAACTTTGTTGATGGTATTCTTCCCAATGTTATTCATTCCCTTTTTCCCGGTTGGATGGAGAAAGATGCAGCTGGTAACCTGCGTAGGTTCCCGGGTTTCGGGTCTTTAGTGGTTATTGTATTTGTATTGCTGGTAGGCCGTATTTCTTCTTCCTTCCTGTTTAGTAGAATTGTAAGTGGTTTTGATAATATACTGGAGCATACGCCTGGCATTAAATTCATTTATTCATCTGTGAAAGATTTCTTTGAAGCTTTTGCCGGAAATAAAAAGAAATTTGATAAGCCTGTGCTTGTGAATGTAGATGCTACTGATGTTTGGCGTATTGGGTTTGTAACCCAAAGCGATGCAGATAATTTTGACCTGGAAGACCATATTGTAGTCTACGTTCCGCATTCCTATGCTATCAGTGGTATTACTTACATCGTTCCAAAAGAAAAAGTAAAACCTCTGCGTAAGATCAGCGCAGCCGATGCGATGAAGTTTGCCGTAAGTGGCGGTGTATCGGATGTAAGTGAATAAGCGGTGCATCTATTCTATTAAGATTAGTCTGATTTGAGGTTTTTACAACCATTTCAATATAAGAAGCATATAAGTCTTTGCTTTTTCATACTAGGTCTTTATTTTCTTAATACATTGAAAATCAATATTTTCGTTTCAGTTCTTTTACTATGTTAAGCTTTAATCCTACAGTTACTCAATATCAATATCGTAATGGATCAAATCCACATTAAACCCACATTTTTTGTGGTTTGTTGTATTTAGAATGAGGCTATGATGTATGGTTAATCCGGTGTAAGTGTAACTTATCATTATACCTGCAGGCAACGGCATTCGTTTAATAACCGGGAAATTGGTTTTTTGTAAAGCCTTTTAAAACAATGGGCTATCGAAAATCAATCTGAAAAGATATAATCAGGCATTAATGTTTCCTATAATTACCCTACATAGCGTAGCCTTTCCTAACGATTGATTATCTTGCGCCTTTTAAGCAGGCAATGAAGAAACATAATTTTAACTCAGGTCCGTCTATCCTTCCACAGGAAGTATTGCAGGAGGCATCAGCTGCCGTTCTTAATTTCAACAACACAGGTTTATCTATTCTTGAAATAGGCCATCGCACCAATTGGTTTATCGATGTAATTGAAGAAGCAAAAAACCTTGTAAAGGAATTGATGCAACTGGATGATACTTATGAAGTATTGTTCCTGCACGGCGGTGCTACAACCCAGTTCATGCAAATCCCAATGAACTTGCTGGATACAGATGAATCTGCAGCTTATTGCGATAATGGTGTATGGGGAAGTAAGGCAATTAAAGAAGCGTCTTTGTTCGGAAAAGTGAATGTGGTGGCTTCTTCCAAGGATAAAAACCATACTTACATCCCTAAAAACTTTACTGTTTCTCCTACTGATAAATACTTGCATATCACTTCTAACAATACTGTAGAAGGCACACAGTGGCATACATTTCCGAAAGTGAATATTCCGCTTGTAGCAGATATGAGTAGTGATATTTTCAGCAGGCCGATTGATTTTAAACAGTTCTCATTGATTTATGCCGGTGCCCAAAAAAACATGGGAGCTGCCGGTGTAAACCTTTTGGTAGTGAAGAAGGACTTGTTGGGAAAGATAAAACGACCTATTCCCGTGATCATGGATTACCAGAAACATATTGACGCAGGTTCTTTAATGAATACACCGCCTGTGTTTGCCGTATATGTTGCTATGCTCACACTTAGATGGATTAAAAAGGAAGGTGGACTGGCAGAGATGGAAAGAAGAAGCATAGAAAAAGCAAATCTTTTATATTCCACCATTGATGCTTTACCGCAGTTCTACTGCCCAATTGCTAAGGAAGACCGCAGTAACATGAATGCTGTATTTTTTATGCATGATGAACATTTGCTGAACCTGTTCCTGGAAGAATGTAAATCCAACGGAATGATTGGTGTGAAGGGATACAGAACCGTAGGAGGCTTACGTGTAAGCATGTACAACGCCTTACCATTGGAGAGTGTTCAGGCATTTTGCGATCTGATGAAAAAATTCAGTGAGCAACATTAATATAGCATCGTTGATCTTATCATTTAAACCATCCGTACAATAATTATATGAGTGTTATTAAGCCGTTTAAAGCTTTACGTCCCCAGCCACAGTTTGCAAAACAAGTGGCCAGCAGGCCTTATGATGTAATGAACAGTGCAGAAGCGAAAGTAGAAGCACAGGGAAACCCCAATTCTTTTTTACATATTACCAAAAGTGAAATAGACCTTCCTGAAAGCGTCGATATTCATTCACACGAAGTGTATGAAAAGGCAAAAGAAAATCTGGAGGCTTTTGTGAAAAGAGATATTCTTTTCCGTGAGAACAAAGAGTGCTATTACATTTATCAACTGATCATGAATGGCAGAAGCCAAACGGGTTTGGTTTGCGTAAGTTCTGTAGATGATTATGAAAATGATATCATCAAAAAGCATGAGTTTACCCGGCCGGAGAAAGAGCAGGACAGAATCAATCATATCAAAACATCCGGTGCCCAAACAGGTAATGTATTTTTAGCCTATCGCAATCATGCTACAGTGGATACATTGATTGAAAACTGGAAAACTGCGAAAAGCCCTGTGTACGATTTTATTGCAGAAGATACCATTCAACATACTATCTGGATTGTAAATGATTCTTCAACTATAGAACAGATATCAAACCTCTTTGATAAAGAAGTGCCCTGCACGTATATTGCCGATGGCCATCATCGTGCCGCCTCTGCAGCTAAAGTGCGTAAGGCATTGGGTGACAAAGCTACAGAAGGAAGTAATTATTTCTTAACTACGCTATTTCCTTCCAACCAATTATACATCATGGATTATAACCGCGTAGTGAAAGACCTGAACGGTTTAACTGCTGAAGCTTTCTTGCAAAAACTGCAGGATAAGTTTTCTGTAGAACTGAAAGGAACAGAAGCTTACCGTCCGCAACATCCACATGAGTTTGGTTTATTTATTGAAGGTGCATGGTATAAACTTACTGCGAAAGAAGGAACCTTTACAACCGATCCCATTGGCGTACTGGATGTAACCATTTTACAGAATAATGTACTGGATGAAATTTTAGCCATCAAAGATCAGCGTACAGATAAAAGAATAGATTTCATTGGTGGTATGAGAGGTTTGGGTGAGTTGGAAAAGAGGGTGAACAATGGTGATATGAAAGTAGCTTTCAGCCTTTATCCCGTAACCATCGATCAGTTGTTCGATATTGCCGACAGTGGTAATGTGATGCCTCCGAAGAGTACCTGGTTTGAACCTAAACTGAGAGATGGATTATTAACACATTTGATTTACGAATAAGCGTACTTTTAAGTATACAGAAAGCATTGTTATGAGGCCGTTACTTATTGTTTTTTTCGTAGCACTTACTTACACCTCTTTTGCACAGCAAACGCAGGATGCGAAACAGTTATACGAAACAGCAAAAACACTGATGCGGCAGGCCGATTATGATAATGCTGTACTTGTTTTACAAAATGCATTGAAACAAGATCCCAATAATATTGATATGCAAAAGGATCTTGCTTTTACCTATTTTCTGAAAAGGGATTATTCCAATGCGATCGATTTAGGGAAAAAACTAACAGACCGTACTGATGCAGATGAACAAACCTACCAGATATTAGGCATGAGTTACAAGGCCATTGCAGAATATAAGGAATGTGCTAAACTATACGCTAAGGCCATAAAATCGTTCCCCAATAGTGGTGTGTTGTATAATGAGTGGGGTGAATTACTGGCCATGGATAAAGATGTGAATGGATCTATTACAGAATGGGAAAAAGGCATTTCGGTAGACCCTGAATACAGTAGTAATTATTATAACGCTGTTCAGTATTATGCGCAGGCCGGAACCGATTATGTGAAAGTGTTATTGTATGGTGAGTTATTTTTAAACCTGGAAAGTTATACTACCCGTTCCGCAGATGTAAAAGGTATTTTGCTGGAAGCCTGGAAGAAGTTATATCTCAAAGGCGATTTACTGAAACAGTCGAACGATAAAAGCAATAGCCCTTTTGTAAAACAGTTTCTTGAAATATTAAGTCATAGTGCCTCTGTTGCCGAAGATGGTATTACACCAGATAACCTCACTTCCATAAGGGCACGTTTTATACTTGATTGGTTCAGCAGCAAAAGCAATGAAAAGTTTCCTTATCGTTTATTCGATCACCAGCAATACTTGTTACGCCAGGGTTTATTTGAAGCCTACAATCAATGGATATTTGGTGCAGCGGCAAGTCCTTCAGCCTACCAGGTTTGGGTAGATACACACGATAAGCAGGCAGCTTCATTTAAACAATTTCAGCAAAGCAGGATATTTAAAATTCCTAAGAGCCAATATTACTGGTAAAAATTTAACGCCGTTGCTTTTGTAACGGCTTTTTTATTTGTTCCCGATTGTTTAATTTGTAGAAATAAATTTTTGTTATGGAACAACAAAAGGATGAACGTTTATGGCGCATTGCCAAACAACGGGCAGATTTTAAAAAAGGTTTGTACAGCTATATTATTGTGAATTCTTTTTTGTGGGCCATCTGGTATTTTACTATTGGTCGCGAAGCAGGATTTGATGGATATCCCTGGCCTATTTGGCCTATGTTAGGATGGGGCCTCGGCCTTGCTTTCCAGTATTTTAAAGCTTATAATGGAGATAAAAGAGATTTGGCAGAAAGAGAATACGAACGCTTAAAGAATGAGCAGGGCAATTAACTGCTTGTTTTAATCAGTAAGATCTGATAGACTTTTTCGGCTAGTGAATAGAATTAAGCAGCAGCAAACCTGCTGCGGATGTATGCAAACCCCTAACGATTGTGTCATGGAGATGAAAAGATTATTTGATGCTGTAGAATTTCAGCTGCAACATTTTCCGAAACCGGATATGCTAAACGCCAAAGTAAGCGGTCAATGGAAACAGTATGCTACTGCAGAAGTAAAAGATACTGTGAACCGCTTAAGCGCCGGGCTTCTAAAAGCCGGTGTGAGTGGCAATGATATGACAGATGAAGGTTGTGATAAAATTGCCATCATTAGTAATAACAGGCCTGAGTGGGTATTCACCGATCTGGCAGTGCAGCAATTAGGTGCCGTGCTGGTGCCTTTATATCCTACCACGAATGTGAATGAGATCGAGTTTATTTTGAATGATGCGAAGGTGAAGTATATGTTTGTGAGCAATGAAGAGTTGTTTCATAAAATTGATATACTGAAAGAACGTGTTGCTTCACTGCAAAATATCTATTCGTTTGATGAAGTAAAGGGCTGTGATCATTGGACTCAACTAACCAATGCTGCTGATGAGCAAACGATCCAACAGGTTGAACTAATAAAATCTTCCATTCCTGTTTCCCACCTGGCAACCATCATTTATACATCCGGCACAACCGGTACACCTAAAGGTGTAATGCTTACTCATGCCAACATATACAGCTGTTTGCATTACAGTAAAGAAAGTGTTCCTTTTGAAGATGCACCGCACAACAAAGCGTTAAGCTTTTTGCCTCTGAATCATATCTTCGAAAAGATCATTACTTATATTTATTTGTATAGTGGTATTGGTATTTATTATGCCGAAAGCCTTGATACCATTGCTGATAATCTTAGGGAAGTTAAGCCTAATGGATTTAGCACGGTACCACGTTTACTTGAAAAAGTATACGAAAAAATAATGCTTAAGGCGAATGAATTAACGGGTGTAAAACGTAAACTCTTTTTCTGGGCATTGGAGCTGGCAGAACAATACGATAATAATGTAAGCAAAGGTGCCTGGTATGATTTTCAACTGAATATTGCAAATAAGCTTGTATTCAGTAAATGGAGAGAAGCCTTGGGAGGTAATATTGAATATATTATTACAGGAGGCGCCGCCTGCCAGGTGAAATTGTTGCGGATATTTAATGCAGCTGGTATTCCGGTATATGAAGGCTATGGCCCTACTGAAAACAGCCCGGTTATCAGCATCAATCGTAAAGGAGCTTTCGGAACTAAATTCGGAACAGTTGGTCCGCCTATCAATGGCATTGAAGTAAAGCTGGAGGAAGATGGTGAAATATGCGTAAAGGGGCCTACCGTTATGAAAGGCTATTATAAACGCCCCGACCTTACCGCCGAAACTGTAATTGATGGCTGGTTGCATACCGGTGATATTGGTGTTTGGGAAGATGAAAAGTTTTTAAAGATCACCGACAGAAAAAAAGAACTTTTTAAAACAAGTGGCGGTAAATATGTAGCACCACAACCTATTGAGAATAAGCTAAAAGAAAGCCCCTTTGTAGAGCAGGTGATTGTTGTGGGTCCTGAGAAAAAATTTGTAGGTGCATTAATTGTTCCTTCTTTTCCAACCCTGCGGGAATGGATGCGTGGAAGAGGAATTCAGTTTACAACGAATGAAGAAGCGATTAGAAATGAACAGGTTAAAAGATTATATGAGGAACTGGTAGAAAGCTTCAACAAATTTTTTAACCATGTAGAGCAGATCAAGAAATTTGAGCTACTGGCTGCGGAATGGAGCATAGAAAATGGGGAGATGACACCTAAAATGAGCCTTAAGCGAAAAGTGATCATGGATAAATATAAAAATGTAATCGAAAACATCTATAACTCTTAAAATGATCTTCTTTCAAAATGCTGCACTAAATGTGGTATAAGTAAATTCTTTTACTACATTTAGCTTTCGTAATAATTACGAAATTATACAACCGTGTCCTATGTTGGGAAAAAAAGGAGCTTCTCCGGCCCATACTTCTGCCGATTATTTACGTATGATCTTAGATCATACAAACGAATCTTTTCTGGTAATAAATTCACATCTTCTTATCCAAAATTTTAATGCCAAAGCTGAGAAGGGAATTTGGGAATTGTTTGGAAAGCAATTAAAAACAGGGGAATCCATCCTTAACTATTCAACCCGGCAATCGCTGGATGAGGCGAAAGCAGTATTTGCCGAAGTATTAGCCGGTAACCAGCTTAATTTTGATATTACCTATCCTGCCAATGAAAATAACCCGGAAAGTTCTTACAACATTACTTATACACCTATAACTACTCAGGAGGGTAAAGTAGATACAATTGTTATCACTTCAAGAAATATTACTGAAGAAAAAAATTTTCAAAAAAAATTAAGTGAAGCCAATGAACGCTTTGCTTTTGCTGCGAAGGCTGCATATGGTATTGTGTGGGATTGGAACCTGGATACTGATGTTTGTTATTTCAGCGAAGTATGTAGTGAAGTGCTGGGTTATCTTGAAAATGAATATTGCTGTAAAACCTTTTGGAAAGAACATATTCATCCCGATGAGGCAGAAAGAGTAATTGATAAGTTGAAAAAAGTAATAGAAAATAAAGATGAGTTTTGGGAAGATGAATACAGGTTTATAAAAGCAAATGGTGAAGTAGCTTATATTAAAGACCGCGGCATTATTTTATACGATCAAAGCGGTAAGCCTTACCGAATGATCGGTAGCATGCAAGATATAACTAATGAACATTACCAGCGCTTAATGCTGGAACTGGAAAGTAAGATTTACGAATTGAATCTTAATACTTCAAAATCACTTCAGGATATTATTCATTTCTTGCTGGTAGAGCTTGAAAAAATTCATAACGGAATGTATGCTTCCGTATTGACTTTGCAGCCCAATCAAACCATGCAACATTTTGCAGCACCATCATTACCTAAAGACTATCTTTTTCAAATCAATGGCTTATCCATTGGTCCTTCTGTAGGTTCCTGCGGATCGGCTATGTATCACAAAGAACCTGTTATTGTAAGTGATATTCAAACAGATCATCGCTGGGAATTATTTAAAGATCTGGCCGAACAATTTTTTTTACGTGCCTGCTGGTCGGTGCCCATCATGCTCAACGATAATATTGTGTTTGGAAGCCTTGCTTTCTACTATCAAAAAATAAAATCTCCTTCTGAGCATGAGTTGCATACCATTCAAAAATTAAGTCATTTAATTGGTATTCTCGTTAGTACAAGAAAAGCAACTGAAGCAAACAGGATATCGAATGAAAGGTATGAATGGGTTACAAAAGCAACACAGGATTTAATATGGGATTGGGATCTGGAAACCGATATAATTTTTCGATCAAAAGAAAATCTTCAGCAGGTTTATGGTCTTACTGATGCGGAAAAGTTAAATACGCATGAAAGCTGGATGACATACGTTCATCCTGATGACAAATTAAATGTTGAAGAACAGTTGGTTTTTGCGTTGAAGGATGAAGTCAATAACCAGTTTTTTGTAGAGTACAGGTTTAAAAGAGATGACGACCATTCGTATGCCGATATAATAGACAGGTGTTTTATCATTCGTGATAAAAACAAAAAACCTGTAAGGCTTGTTGGCGCTGCAAGAAATATTACAGAAAGAAAAAAGGCAGATGGTCTTTTAAAAGCTTCGGAAGAACGGTACAGAACCTTATTCTTAAATAATCCTCTCAACATATTTGTTTGGGATCTTGAAACATTTAAAATACTCGACGTAAATGATAAAGCACTTGAAACCTTTGGATTTACACGGGAAGCTTTTCTGCAAAAGAATGTACTGGAGTTGAGACCGGTTTCGGAACATGAAAAAGCAAAAGTTACCGTTCAGCGCTTACTAAATAAAACCGAGCTTAAAATTGAAGAAGTATGGGAATATAGTACACTATCAGGCGAAACGGTGTATTTGGAAGTGCTGAAGCAAAGAATAGATTTTGAAGGCAGACCTGCTGTTTTAGTGCTCGCTGAAAATGTTACAGAAAAAACAAGACTTTCTGCAAAACTCGAAGAAGAAAGGGCAGATAAAGAAAGGCAAATTACTGAGGCTATGATACAGGGGCAGGAGAAAGAACGGTATGAGGTAAGCCAGGAGCTGCATGATAATGTAAACCAGTTATTAACTGCTGCACGCATTTACCTGGAATCGGCTAAAAGGAAAACAGAAGGCTCGGTAAACGATCTGCTCAGCAATTCTTCCAATTATATACTTGATGCTATTGAAGAGATAAGAAAACTTTCAAGGTCACTTGTAACTCCATTCCTCAGTGATAAAACCATGAAAGATGCTATTAAAGGCCTGGTGGCAGATATGACGCTTGATGGGTCATTGAAAGTAGAAGTAACCACTGATACTTTCAGGGAGGAAATGCTGAATGATAAATTTAAGCTAAACCTTTTCCGAATCATTCAGGAACAGTTGAACAATATAATTAAACATGCCGCCGCAAGCCGTGCCATAATCAACCTGTCAATGAATGAGGATTTTGTATCCCTTCAAATAGAAGACAATGGTGTAGGTTTTGATACAAGCATACAAAGAAAAGGCCTTGGTATAAGTAATATCCTACGCCGAGCTAACCTATACAATGGCCAGGCAGTAATAACTTCTTCTCCCGGTAAAGGAACAGCAATAAAAGTTAAATTTAATTTACTAAGTAGTATATCCTGAGGCACGTTTTGTGGTAATAAATTTGGCATACAGATAGAATTAACACGAGGTGCCATAAATATTTTGTTACAAGAATTTGGATATATTAATTAACTTTTACAACTTAGCGTATAGGTAGCAATGTTATTTTAATTGAGCCAAGAAAATATCCCTGAAAAACCTATCTGCTAACCTCCCCTGAATATTTTCTCGATCAATTGCTGCCTGTGGTTCAATCCCGATATGCCTGAAATTTTTTTTCAGTTGAATAACTTCTTTATAAAAAAAAGGAAGTGAATGGAATTATGAATGATATGAAGATTCAGTTGAGCACATACTCATCTGTTATAGATGGGCTTGCTGTTCCGTATGTTATTGTTCAGCCTGATGGTAAAATAGTGTTTGCCAATGATGCCCTGTGCCAACTAATAATGTATACCAAGGAAGATGTTTACAACATAAATTGGAATGAGTTGTGCTTTCCTCTAACTGATAAAAAATACGTAAAACAATTGCAACGTGTACTGCAATATCAGCAAGAGCTTTATTCCATTCGTAAAAAAAATAAACAAGCTATCCCTGTAGAAATTAATACTTCCTTTATAAATACGGAAGATGGTAGCAGCTTTAATCTGTATTGCATTACGGATGTTTCTGATAAAGTAAAAATGCTTTCAGAGATCATTAGTGGTGAAGAAAAATATCTTCAATTGTTTTTGAATAATCCAATGTGCATCATAATATGGGATTTATTCAGTTTAAAGATTTTAGATGTGAATGAATCAGCATGCAGGGAATATGGATACACGAAAGAAGAATTTTTACAATTGAGTGCATTGGATATAAAGCCATCAATAGAATGGGATATTTTAAAACAGTTTGCAGACCAGTTTGCACGAACAGATCAAAAGCAGGTTTCGGGTGTTTGGAAGCAGTTGAATAAGCAAAAGCAAACACTCTTGATGGAAGTAGTTTCTCATAAAATAGAATTTGGTGAAAGCCTGGCGGTTATGGATATGAGTACCAATGTTTCTGAAAAAATGCGATTGGCAAAAAGCCTAGAAGAAGAAAGGGCTTTAAAGCAAAAGCAAATTACCGAAGCAGTTGTATCAGCACAGGAGAAAGAACGTGCAGAGATCAGCCAGGAACTTCATGATAATGTTAACCAGTTGCTGATCGCATCAAGGATTTATATTGAATCGGCCCGAAAGAATACAGAAAACAAAGAAGAGTTCTTAGATCAGTCATCTCATTTTGTATTGAAAGCTATTGAAGAGATAAGAAAATTATCCAAGGCATTGAATACGCCAATGATGGATAACATGAGTCTTCAGGCAGCGGTTGAATCCCTGGCAAAGGATATTGTGATGGCAAATCCGGTTAAAATTAAAACAATCGTTACTTCCTTGGTAGAGGATGATATTAATGAAAAATTTAAACTAAATGTATATCGGATTGTTCAGGAACAACTGAATAATATTATTAAACATTCCAAAGCAACGCATGCCGAAATTCATTTAACAAGGGGTCGCCATGAAATCAAAATCATGATCATGGATAACGGTGTTGGATTTGATACTAACTCTAAAAGCGGCGGCGTTGGCCTCAGTAATATTTTCAGAAGATCCGAAATGTATAACGGCTTTGTTGATATTCAGTCAGCACCCGGTAAAGGCTGTGTGTTAACGGTAAAGTTTGGCCTTAACCATACTATTTTAGATGAATAAAAATAACCTGTTACCCAAATATTCCTTTTACGGTTCCGCCATCCACTGCAATGGTTTGCCCGGTGATAAACTTTGAAGCAGGACTTAATAACCATGTAGCAAGGGCAGCAAAATCATTGGCTTGTCCCAATGTTCCAACCGGTATTTGTTTTATGCCCTGTAACTTCACTTCATCAAAAGCAATTCCAGTTTGTTCAGATTTTTTTTGGTAAACTCTTTTAATAGCAGGAGTATCATGTGGCCCGGGAGCAAGTATGTTCAATGTAACACCGCTCTTGGCTATTTCCTGGGATAATGTTTTTACAAAGCCTGTAACGGCAACACGCAGTGAATTACTTAACACAAGGTTTTCCATCGGTTGCTTAACCGAAGCACTTTCGATATATACGATTCTTCCATACCCGTTTTTTATAAAGAGTGGAATGAATTGTTTTGTTACTGCTACTTTCCATCTTAGAATTTGTTGATAAGCTGTATCCCAATCTTCAAGTGTTGTTTCCAGGAATGTTTTTGCAGGGGGTCCTCCGGCATTGATCAGCATACCATGAATAGTTCTTTCGGCAATTAAAGCATAGAGTTGTTGCTGTGTTGCTTCTTCTGTAATATCCCCTTCAACTATTTCTACCTGTTCGGGATATTGTTGTTGTAATGTGAGTAAAGCTTCTTTATTTCTGCCCACCACAATTATACGGGCTTGTTCTTCTACCAAAGCTTTTGCTGTGGCCAGGCCTAATCCGGAGGTAGCACCAATAGTAATGAAAAGTTGCTGCTGAATACCTAAGTTCATAGTAACTGAAATTATCTTTAAAATTCGGTATTCTGAATGAATTGAGTTGTAATAAACTTGTAAAGTCTACTATTAGATTTTTAACCGCTTACATAATTGAAAGAATCAGACAGTTCTAAAACTACTTCTCTTTTATTAGATAGATTGTATGGAACGATGAGTTATCTAATAGATACGGTTAACCGATATGAAGTTCTTATCAATCTTGGCTTTCATCACACCTGTTGTATCTATTTTTTGCTGTTCATTTACACTAGTTGAATGATTACGCATTCTCACCTTAAACTCACATAGATAGAAATCATTCTCTTCAAAGAAAGCAACTGATTTAACTTCAAAGTCTATGATACCCTTAGTTTTAGGTTCGTTGTTTAAATACTCGGACATTGTTTCAGTTAAATGAGATTGTACCTCTTCTCTGGATAATTTTTTTTTGCAGGCGATAGCAAGGAATAATAATGATGCAATGACTATTTTTTTCATATAATTGCGCAATGTTAATGTAAGTTACCGTTTACTTCTTTTATTCTTTGAATGATTTCAATACATGCACGGGAATTATGGTAGGGGCATTTCCATAGCCCTCCTTTATCCTCGTGATACATGATGGAATAATCTTCATAAACTCCCCAAACCCATTCGCCACCGGTTTTATCTAAAATATGATTTTTAATAAAATTCCAGCTATTAAAACATTGTTCCAACGGCTTAGGTTTTTTAGTGATTTGCCATTGATTGAAAAAACCTATCATAGCTTCTGCCTGCGGCCACCAATGTTTTTCTTTGATCAGTTTATTCTTCTCCGGCAAATATTCATACCATAAACCTCCGTCATTCTCATCCAGTCCTTTTGCAGCTGCTTCCGTCATAGCGCAGGCGTTTTCACTATACCAGCGAATGCTTTCAGCATCATCAACGCATAGCGCTGCTTTATGCAACAGCCATGCCGCTTCAATATCATGCCCATAAGAAATTAAACCGGAAGTAACATTCCATTGCTCATCAAAGAATAGTTGTAGGTGGTGAGTGGAAGGATGAATAATGTGGTTTCGGAAATCATTTAATAGATTGATGATTTGTTCTTTCAGTAAACTGTGTTTATACACCTTGTATAAGTTAGAATAGGCTTCTATAATATGCAGGTGTGTATTGGTAGTTTTAATATCGTTGTTATCTTTTTCACTTAACCTTAGATCAGTTAATAAATTCCAATCTGCAGAAAAGGCTTCCGCATAGCCACTTTGCTTTTTATCAAAGCTTTTGGTTTCTATGAGATGGAACAATGCACTGGCCCGTTCCAGTACTTCATTGTCTAATGTAATTTTATAAAACTCACTAAAGGCATACAGTACAAATGCCTGTGCATAGATTTGTTTTTTTGTGTCTAATGGAATTCCGGTGCTGCTAACAGTCCAGTAATAGCCGCCATTTAGGGGATCGTAGAAAAAGTCATTCAAAAAATGATATGCTCTTTTTGCAGTTTCTAAATACGGCGGTTTTTTGGTGAGATGGAATGCTGCAGAAAAAGCCCATAGTATTCTCGCATTTAATACAACACCTTTAGGTGCATCTTCGTATCTTTTATTTTCATGATCGAGTTTACCAATAAATCCCTGATGTTTATCATCAATCATATGGTCGATCCAAAAAGTCAATATACTTTCCAGTTCAACCTCAAGCGTTGAGCGTAAGCTTTGTAATAGCTCTATAGCATTCATGCTGTTACCTTTTCTTCGATAGACTTGTTTTGCCTGATCAGTTGATGTATTTGCTGAACAGATTCTGCGGAAGTAAATTTATCCTGTCTTGTATGCATGGTATAATCAAGCAACCGTTCTATAGTAGTTGTAGCAACGTGCATTCTTGTATCTGATGAAGCGTAGTAAATGAATACAGTACCGTCATTATCCAATATCCAGCCATTGCTGAAAACCACATTTGAAACATCACCTACTCGTTCTTCACCATCGGGAGCTAAAAAATAACCGGCCGGCTTGTATATAACTTTTGTAAGATCATGTAAGTCTGTCATAAAAATATACAGTACATAACGTAATCCGGCAGCAGTATTTCTTACCCCATGCGCAAGATGTAACCAGCCATATGCTGTTTTAATAGGAGCGGGACCAAGCCCATTTTTTGATTCATAAACGGTATGATATTTTTTATGATCGATTATTACCTCATCTTTTACAATTGCAGGATTAATGTGTTTACTTAGCCCGAAACCTATACCGCCGCCCTTTCCAGCCTCAATAAAGCTATCTTGCGGCCTTGTATAAAACGCATAATGGCCATCAACAAATTCAGGATGCAAAACAACATTTCGCTGTTGGGGAGAAGCGGTAACAAGATCCGGTAAACGCTCCCATTGTTGTAAATCTTTTGTACGCACAATTCCACATTGGGCAATAGCTGCGGACTGATCTGCCTCATGTGCCGAATTATCTCTTCTTTCTGTGCAAAATAAACCATAGATCCAACCGTCTTCGTGTTGTACCAAACGCATATCATATACATTCGTATCGGGAATATCAGTTTCAGGAATGATAAGTGGAAAGTCACTGAATTTAAATCCATCAATACCATTCTCACTTTCGGCTAAAGCAAAAAATGATTTCCTATCTAATCCTTCAACTCTTGCACACAAGATATATTTATGATTGTATTTAATGGCCCCTGCATTAAATACCGCATTGATGCCAAAACGTTCCATCAGGAATGGATTACTTTGTTCGTTTAAATCGTACCGCCAGAACAAAGGAGTATGAGCCGATGTTAACACGGGGTTTTTATATCTTTCAAATAAACCGTTGCCCGGTAAAACTTTGTGATTAGGTTTATTGATCAGATGATTGTATTCATTGTTGAGTGCAAATAGTCTTTGCTGAAAAATCTTTTCCATTAAAAATAATTATAATTAATTTTCTAATTTTTTCCACCATGTTTTATACAATATCCATATAATGATTGCTAAAACGGCTGCGTTAATTATAAATGGTTTTTGTAAACCCAGTACCCAGTACATCGGCATGATGGTTAAACATAGTTGTGCTATAATACCGATCACGGTATTGAACATGTCTAATCCAAATCTTTTATTACCATTAAATGATGGGTTTGCAAGTAGTACTTCATTATGTATGGGTTTCCAAAATCCCCATGGCTTAACTGTTGCGTAGAATTTTATAAGTACATCTTTGTTTGTGGGAGGGGCTGTGTATGTGCCAATAATGCTTCCTGCCAGTGATATTAAAAATAACAGCGGCCAGTTGTATAATGGTAATCCTGAAAATAGATATGGAAATATAAGTGCAGCAATAATACCACTGATCATACCCCAGAAAAACCCATTGGCATTGAAACGCCACCAGTACCATTTCAGAATGTTCGCAGCAATGTATCCTCCGTATAATGCACCAACGATCCATTGTAAAACGGTATTAACGTTCCTGGCAAAAAAGCCCAGGATAATGCCTATGGTTACTACTAATATTCCAGCCAGGTAATTTAATGAGATGATTTTTTTATTAGATGCTCCGGGATTAATATACTTAAGATAAATATCGTTTACAATGTAAGCCTGTGCCGCATTTAACGTTCCTGCAAAGGTTCCCATAAAGGAGCCTAAAAGACCGGTAAGTACCAAGCCTAAAATACCATGTGGCAAAAACCGATTGATCGTTTCGGGAAGGATCTTTTCAAAATCGGTGCCGCCGGTTGATTGAAGGTTAAGTGTATTAAAGTGTAAAAGTGCCAGCACGGTTAAACCGATGATCATGCTATACCTTATTGGCAATAAGATGATGGAAACAAACCCGCTCATTTTCGAAGCTTCTTTAGGTGAACGGGTAGAAAGGATCTTTTGCATGTCATAATTAGGTGCCGGCCCTGCGAGGCTTGCAAATACACCTTTAAAAAGCATCATCATAAAAAACAATCCGAATAAACTGAATCCATCGTCCTGAATTTTTTCTTCTACTGCGGGTATGATGTTCTTCCAATCCAGGTTTAATTTCCAGTCAAAAAGTGGAGAATACCATCCGTTTGGTACATTAAGGGTTTTGCCATGTAAATGATGCATGGCTATTACTGCAATACTAATGCAGGCGATGGTCATTATTATATACTTTATCAAATCACCTAAAACAATACTATGCATGCCACCTAAAATAGAATAGAACATAGCGAAGAGTGTAAATACTATCCCGTAGAAATGTGCTACATATTGAGGAGCCACCGTAAAAGGAAGATAAGGCTGAACAATATTCCAGGGAATAAAAATTTCCGTGAATTTGCCTAGCCCAATAAATCCATAGGTTAAAAAACCAAGACAGCTTAACAAGGCAAATACCACCACAATATTATGAGAAGCTTTAATTGATTTTCCCTCCGTACCAAAACGTGTTGCCAGCCATTCGGCTCCTGTTGTTGCATTAGAACGGCGAAGCCATTTAGAAAGAAACATCATTAAAATAACCTGGTTGAATACGGGCCATAACCAGGGTATCCAAATACTTTTCATTCCATATACAAAGCAAAGCGTAACCATCCACATAGTGCCGCTTATATCAAACATGTCTGAGGCATCGCTTAATCCTAATAAGTACCATGGTAACGACTTTCCACCCAATAAATAATTCTCTTTATTCTCCCTGGCTTTTTTTCTCAAAAACCAGCCGATAAAAAGCATGGATAGAAGGTAAGCTGTTAGTATGACAAGATCTAAAGCATTCAATTTCATATCTGTATTTCAGAAGCAAGCAACAGTACTTATTGGTAAATTTTTAGTGCTGTTAGTTTTTGTTGGAAAATTATTTTTTCTATGTTTTTAAAACGAATGAAATCAGTAGCTGAAGCATTTTCTTTTGTGGGAGTGAAGTAGGAGTACGATGGCTGAAACTGCCATTTTCCGGTAGCTTTTTTTAATCCGCCGTTTCTCCAGGTTAGAATATAGTTGATGGAATAATCTTTTATGATAGAATAAAACGTGCCGGTCCACCAGTTAGTATCCGGAATGTTTTCAAAGCCAATCTCTGCAATAGCGGAAAGTTTTTTATGCTCTTTTGCAAAGGAGGTAAGTAATAACAGTTTTTGTTGTGTGGTAGCTATAAATGCTTTTTTAGCATCTGGCAAAGCACTGTTCTGATAAGCATCAAAACTTACAACATCCACATAGGCATCGCCGGGATATCTTCTTTCAAAATCTTCTGCTGTACTAAAATCTGCTGTATTGAATACATAAAGGAGGTTATGTACTTGTTCCGTTTGTGTTAAAAACCGGAAGGTGAACTTCCATAGTTCTTTGAACTGTTCGTCTGTGCAAGCACTTTTACCCCACCAAAACCAATTACCGGTACATTCATGATAAGGTCTGAAAAGAACCGGAATAACTTCACCGGAGCCCGTTTTTAAGCTTTTGAGAAAAATAGCAATTGTGTGAAGCCATTCTCTGAACAGATAATGATTGCTGCCATTGGGTAATATAGAAGCAACTGTTGAGCTATCAATATCCCATGCAGATCGTTTGTTAAAAGGGTTGTTAGCATGCCATGAAAGAGTAATCACTCCACCTTTTCCGTACACACGTTTAATGTATTCTCTTATTTTTCTAAAAGGAACGCTATCTAAATTGTAAGTGCTATTTAATTCAAGATGCCCCAGGTCAAAACCGTACAAAGCCGGGTAATCTCCTGTAATTTTCTTTACATCACTTTTCCCTTCTTCATAGGCCCATCCCATACCATAGGCCAGATCGTCTTGGTGGCCAAATAAAATTCCGTGGCCGCTTAATGCTGATAAATGTTGTGCTAACAGCTGTGCTTTATTGATGGCTTTTCTATCTGCAGTTTGAAAAGTTTGACTCGTCCCTTTTCCTGTAAATAAAGTGATAAGAAGAAAGAATGCTACCTTAAATAAGACAGATAATTTAAGCATACATTTTTATAAAAAGGACTTTTTTTCGGGAATTTGATCCTAATCAAAATTATTTTCCATAAGGACATTTTAATAATACTATTTTGCCCATTTACAATATTTTTCTTTAAACTTGTGATTACCGCAAACGATTGCGTAAATTGTTTAGTTTATAATGTAACCCAGGCTTTTTTCCTTAAACTAACAATTTTGATTGCCTAATACTAACTGCATGATCTCAATGAGCACCAACATTTTAAAGGAAATCACACCTTTGATTCCATCCGATTGCTTCACTATTGCAACCAGAAGCAAAAGCCATTTTACTTTTCCTTTGCACTTTCACGATGAACTTGAACTCAACTTCATTTATAACGGCAAAGGGGCCAAACGCATTGTTGGGAACAGTGTTGAACTGATTGATGATTACGATCTGGTTTTACTAGGGCCAGGGCTTATGCATGGCTGGTTCGACGGGGATTGTAAGAGCGAAGAGATAAAAGAGGTTACTGTACAATTTCACAGGGATCTTTTTGATGAAAAGTTGTTGCAAAAAAATCAGCTAAGCCTTATTAGGAATATGCTGGCACTATCGGCTCAGGGTATTTTATTTGATAAAGAAACTGCAAAGAAAGTTGCCAAAAACCTGAACAGAATAAATGAAAGCAAAGGCTTTGCTTCAGTACTGGAGTTTATGTTTGTTTTACATGAATTGTCTGTTTCAGATAATTACAGGTTATTATCCAGCGATACATTTAATAAAACAAGCCGATCCTTCAGCCAAAACAACAGGCTTGATGTTGTATTAGATTATGTAACCAAAAATTTTGAAAGAGATATAACACTTTTAGAAGCGGCAAAGCAGATGAATATGGCAGAAACTTCGTTCAGCCGTTTCTTTAAACGAACTACAGGGATAACTTTTTCAGAATATTTGATAGATGTTAGAATAGGGCATGTTACCCGCTTACTGATCGATACGCAAAAGTCAATCGCAGAAATTGCGTATGAATGCGGATTTAATAATATTTCTAATTTCAATAGAATATTTAAACAGAAAAAAGGTTGTACACCGAAAGAATTTAAAGAAGGATATACATCTGTTAACAAGTTATTCTTCTAAAATTTTTTTATCAGGCTTGTACTTAAAGCATGTACCCTACCAAAAGTGAAACCTAAACCGGGCATTATTCTTTTACTGCCTTGTTGATGTTTTATTATTTAAAATTTTGGTATACTCTGTTTGATATTCTTATGCTTCACCCCTTCCTTTAGCAACCTGTTATGGGTTTACATCATTCTGCTTTGCCGGCATTACTGAATGCAATCTTCGGTCTCCTGCTTTATTATGTTTCTGTTCATCTTATCCTTCTAATACTTGGAATAGAATGAAATATAATTTTTTTAAATTCAAAAAAAGTAATGTGTATGTAAGACACATTGAGGGGATAAAAAAGTACAATGAATTGTTAAAATAGGATTATCAAAAGTTGATTACAAAAAATAGTTTTGGTTATCATTTTAACTAAACTAACGATTGCCTATGTCATGCACATGCAACTCCGTAAGGAGTATTATGCTTGTTACTTTCCTACTTTTTTCCAGTTTAAGTCTAATTGCCCAAAAGACAATAACAGGTAAAGTAATTAATAAAGTTACCGGCCAGCCCATTGCTTCAGCAGCTGTTCAGATCAAGGGTAGTAAAACAGGAGCACTTACCAATCCTGAAGGTTTATTCAGCATTAAGGTTCCGAACCAAAACAGTGTACTGGTATTTTCATTTGTTGGATATGAACCTGTAGAAATGGCGGCTCCATCCGGATCTGAAATGATAACGGTTCGCTTATCCGAAATGAACTCTGCTTTAGATGCTGTACTGGTTACCGGTTATACTTCGCAGCGTAAGAAAGATATCACCGGCTCTGTTGCCGTGGTTAATGTTAGTAACATGAAGTCAATTCCTTCAGGAACTGCAGAAGCTGCTTTACAAGGTCAAGCTTCTGGTGTTACAGTAATTAACTCTGGCCAACCTGGTGGAGGAAGTAATTTAAGAATTAGGGGTATTACTTCTCCCGGTAATACTACTCCTCTTGTAATAATTGATGGTGTACAGGGCAGCTTACATGATCTTAATGCCAATGATATTGAATCTATTCAAGTATTAAAAGATGCCGGTGCTGCTGCCATCTATGGTGTGCAGGGTGCCAATGGTGTAATTATCGTTACTACTAAAAAAGGAAAACCGGGAAAATCAAAAATAACTTATGATGCTTATGTTGGTACGCAACAGCCTCTTTCAAAAGGTTTTAACCTGGCTAATACAATGGAGTATGCTACTGCAATAAGGCAGATGGAAATTAACTCTGGTGTTCCGGCAGGTTCCAGGAACCAGCAGTTTGGTCAGGGTGATGTTCCTACTATTCCAGATTACATCACACCAACGGCAGCAAAGGCAGGAGATCCCGGTACAGATCCTTCTGCATACAATATCAATTCCAACCAAATCACCAAAGCCAATAAAGCAGGAACAGACTGGTTTCATGAAATTTTCAAACCTGCCATTATTCAAAGCCATACTGTTACAGCAAGTGGCGGTGGCGATAAATCATCTTACTTGTTTTCTGTAGGATACTTAGACCAGGAAGGTACCCTTATTAATAGTTATTTGAAAAGGTACACAGCCAGGCTTAATACAACATTCAATGTAAAAGACCATATACGCATTGGTGAAAATGCTTACGTAGTATATAAGCAAAACCCGCAAATTACTAACCAGAATGAGGGTAATGCGATATCAATGAGCTATAGGGAACCGCCCATTATTCCCGTGCATGATATCATGGGTAATTATGCAGGTACCAAGTCTGCCTATTTGAGTAACTCTCAAAACCCTGTGGCTAATATGGAAAGAACTGCCAATAACAGGGGTAACGACTGGCAGGTAAACGGAAATGTTTTTGCTGAAGTAGATTTCTTAAAGCACTTTACGGCAAGAACAAGTTTTGGCGGATCATTCGATAACTACTACTACTACTACTTTAATTACACAGCGTATGAAAATGCGGAAGGTAATACCAACCCTAACTCATTTACAGAAGGTGGTGGATACAATAGTTTGTGGTTGTGGACAAACACCGTGAATTATTCCAATGTGTTTGGAAAACACTCTGTAAAAGCTTTAATAGGTTCTGAAGCTAAGAATGTTTATCAAAGAGGTATTGCAGCAGGTAGAAGTAATTATTACTCTACCAATCCTAACTACTGGATTTTAAATACAGGTGATCCGGGTACACAAAGCAATAGCGGTGGTACACCTTATCAGCTGGCCATCTCTTCTTTATTTGGAAGGTTAGATTATAGTTATGATGATAAGTATTTATTCGCCTTTACGCTTCGCCGTGATGGTGCCTCAGTATTCGCTGATGGTCATCAATATGGAACCTTCCCTTCCTTAACAGCAGGCTGGCGTATTTCTAATGAGAATTTCATGAAGAATATAACATGGATTAACCAGTTGAAACTTCGTGGTGGCTGGGGTAAATTAGGTTCTTTAAATAACATTAACCCCACTAACTCTTATACGCTTTATGCTTCAGGTGCAGGATTATCTTATTATCCAATTACTGGAAGCAGCAACAGTTCTGCTCAGGGATTTTTCAACAATCAACTGGGAAATACCAGTACTACATGGGAATCTGATATCATTACCAATATAGGTATCGATGCAACGATCTTTAAGGATAAGTTAGACCTCTCTATCGAATGGTATAAGAAAGCGATCAGCGGATTGTTATTCCAAAAGGTATCTGCGATCGGTAACTTTAATGGAGGAGCTAACCAGCCATTCATTAACCTTGGTGATGTACAAAACACCGGTATTGATATCGCTGCAACTTACCATGCTACGATTAAACGCGACTTTAAACTTGACCTGACAGGTACATTCACTTCTTATAACAATAAAGTGATGAGCTTACCTACCGGTTATAAATACATAGATGAATATAGTGCTGGCTCCTCACGTATTGGTGCGTTTTCAAGATTACAACCCGGGCAAGCCATCGGTGCATTCTATGGATATAAAGTGCTGGGCTTGTTTAGAGATGCATCTGATGTTGCTAAATCTCCAACGCAGGATGGTGCAGCTCCCGGAAGGTTTAAATATGCTGATATGAATGGTGATGGAAAGATTTCTGATGCAGACAGAACTTTCATTGGCAATCCTAACCCCAAGTTTTCTTATGGCTTGAATATAGCAGCATCTTATAAAAACTTCGATTTCTCAATGTTCTTATACGGTGTTGCAGGAAATGATGTTGTGAACTATGTGAAATACTGGACTGACTTTCCGCAAGTATTTGGTGGTAACGTAAGTAAAAATGCGGTGTATAATTCATGGACACCTAATAATCCTAATGCCACAGTACCCATACTTGAAAAATCAGCCAACTTCAGTAATACAACAGTATTTAACTCTTACTATATAGAAAAAGGAAGTTATTTAAGATGTAAGTCTTTAATATTAGGCTATACCATTCCAGCAGCAAATCTGAGGAAGGCCGGCATAGACCGCTTAAGGGTTTACTTACAGGTAGCTAACCTCTTTACTATTACTAAGTACACAGGATTAGATCCTGAGTTACAGGGATCAGACCTTAACAACAACAGTAATTTCGGTATCGATTTTGGAAACTACCCGGCCAATCAAAAGAACTTTAATATTGGCGTGAATGTAGGTTTCTAAATCTAATGTTCCTTAATAACCAAGAAATAAAAAATTATATGAAGAAAATACATTCAAATAAAATAATCATACCGGCGATCATTGTAGCCCTTGCTGTTATTTATTCTTCTTGTAAACAAGGTTTTTTAGACAAACCTCCCGTTGGAACACTCAATCAAACCATCCTGGCAAATGAGAATGGTGTTCAGGGATTGCTTATCGGCGCCTATGCATTATTGGATGGAGAAGGTGGAAACGTGAACAGCGGATGGGGTTCTGCATGTGATAACTGGACTTACGGAAGCGTAGCTGCAGATGATGCTTATAAAGGTTCAACTCCTTCAGACCAGGGTGATATACTTGGTCTTGAAACATACACAGCAAATGCTGCCAATGGCTATGTAGCACAGAAATGGGCTACTTGTTATGAGGGTGCTCAAAGAGCCAATGATGTGTTGCGGATGTTGAAAATTGCTAAAGATGTTCCAACTGGAAATGCTAATGAATATGCGGCTGAAGCAAGATTTTTAAGAGCACATTATCACTTTGAATTGAAGAAAGTATTCGGTAATGTTCCGTTTGTTGATGAAACGGTTTCTGATACTACGGCTCCATCTACCCTTTCTAATATCGATGGATCCGGTGCTTACGTAAATATTTGGCCGAAGATAGAAGCCGATTTTGCTTTTGCTGCTGCTAATCTGCCCGAAACACAATCCCAGATCGGAAGAGCTAACAAATGGGCTGCAATGGCCTTCCTGGCTAAAGTATATATGTTTGAAGGAAAATACAGTCAGGCCAAACCTTTATTCGATCAATTGATTGCCAGCGGAAAAACAGCAGGCGGTTTAAAATATGCACTGGTACCTTATGCTCAGAATTTTAATCCGGCTACTAAAAACAGTGCCGAATCTGTATTTGCTGTTCAGATGTCTGTAAATGATGGCTCTGCAACTGCTGCAGGAGCTTCTAATGGTAACTGGGGAGATAACTTAAACTTTCCATACAATGGTGGTCCGGGTGCATGTTGCGGCTTCTTCAATCCATCGCAGAGCCTTGCAAATGCATACAAAACAGATGCTAACGGTTTGCCAGTAGCTAACTACAACTCAGGAAATGATGTAAGTGCCACAACCTCACCTTATACAGGCTCTTTGGATCCGAGGATCGACTGGACAATGGGAAGACCGGGTATTCCTTATTACGATTGGGGTCCGCATCCTGGTGATGCTTGGGTTCGTGATCCGGGAAATGATGGCCATTTTAGTCCAAAGAAAAACACGTACGCACAAAGCCAGAAAGGTACCTATACAAGCACTGAAAACTACTGGGCCAATACAGAGTTAACAGCAAACAACTACAATCTCATGCGTTATGCCGATTTGTTATTGCTAGCTGCTGAAACTGAAGTGCAGGTAGGCTCATTGAGCCAGGCTTTAACGTATGTTAATATGGTAAGAACAAGGGCTGCAGATCCTACAGGTTGGGTATACGCAGGTGGCGCAACTTATGATGCTACTAAATCTCAATATTCTCCGCAAACAACACCAGCAGATAATTATAATGTAGCAGCTTATCCTACAGGTTCTTTCACAGATAAAGCAACTGCTTTAGCTGCTATTCAAAGAGAAAGATACATGGAGTTGGGTATGGAAGGGCATCGCTTCTTCGACCTTGTACGTTGGGGTATTGCAGATGTTGTATTGAATAATTACCTGGCTACAGATAGAATTGCGAAAGTATCATTGGTAAGTGTTGGTGCTAAGTTCATTAAAGGTAAATCTGAGTTATTCCCTATTCCTCAAAGTCAGATTGATATACTTAATTCTGGCGGTAAGGTTGTTTTGAAACAGAATCCCGGCTATTAAGATTCTTACCGTTCGGACAAGCAAGAACAAGTGTTTCTAAATTGAAGAGGTGGAGTTTTCACTCTGCCTCTTTTTTCGTGAACAGATATTTCAATAAATTGAGTAAAGTTCCAGATTGCTTTTATGATCACATTATTCTATACACGGTACATCAACTTAAAAAAAGTTTACATTTTACTGTTGCTTCCTCTTGTTTTTTCCTGCCGCAAACAAAAAGTACTTTTTGAACAAATTCCATCCTCTCAATCGGGCATTCATTTTAACAATTCGATCATCGATAATGATTCAATGAATATCATTGATGTAACCAATGTTTATAACGGTGGAGGTGTTGGCGTAGGTGATTTTAATAATGATGGCTTACAGGATATTTATTTTACCGGCAATTTGGTACCCAATAAACTATACCTGAATAAAGGCAACTTTAAATTTGATGATGTTACCGCAGCCGCAGGTGTAGATGGCAATGGAAGATGGTGCAGGGGCGTTGCTGTTGTAGATATTAATAATGATGGCTGGATGGATATGTACGTATGCTGTACATTAAAAGATAATCCTTCTGAAAGGAAAAACCTATTATACATCAACCAGGGAATAGATAAAAATAAAGTACCGCATTTTAAAGAGATGGCTCATGAATATGGCCTGGATGATTCAGTTCATTCTACTATGGCTGCATTCTTCGATTATGATAATGATGGTGACCTTGATATGTATCTGGTAGTGAATGAAATTAATAAGCATCGCTACCCGGACGACTTTCATCCCATCATGAAAGAGGGTGAAAATCCCAGCACTGGAAAATTATTTAGAAACGATTGGAATGAAAAGCTCCATCATCCTGTATTTACCGATGTTTCGAAAGAAGCAGGCATACAAACAGAAGGTTACGGGCATTCGGTAAATATTGTAGATATTAATAATGATGGCTGGAAAGACATTTATGTAACGAATGATTTTGTAACCAACGACCTGTTATGGATCAATAATCATGATGGTACATTCAGTAACCAGCTATCAACCTATTTCAAACACACTTCTGCGAATGCAATGGGTATTGATATTGAAGATATCAATAATGATGGTTTAAAAGATGTAGTGGTATTGGATATGAACCCTGAAGATAACTTCAGGAAAAAAATGAATCTTAATATAAACAAGTATCAGAATTATCAGAACAGTGATGCCTACAATTATAATTATCAGTATGTAAGAAATACGTTGCAGCTTAACCAGGGTAACAGGGTTGGGCAGAATGATTCTATTGGTGTGCCAATATTCAGTGAGATTGGATTCTTTTCCGGTATCTCTGAAACAGACTGGAGCTGGACACCTATGGTAACCGATTTTGACAATGATGGTTACAGGGATATTATCATTACCAACGGATTTGCCAAAGATGTAAATGATCATGATTTTATGGCCTATAGAAAAAAGGCGTACATCATTGCATCCAAGCGAAGTATATTAGATCAGATACCACAGGTTAAGCTCCATAATTATGGGTATAAGAATAACAAGGATCTTACTTTTACCAATGCAACAGAGCAATGGGGGTTAACCTTACCAACTTTTTCAAACGGTGCAACCTATGCTGATCTTGATAATGATGGTGATCTCGATATCATCATTAATAATATCAATGATGAAGCTTTGGTTTATAAAAATAATGCAAGGGAACAGAATAAAGATAGCAGTCATTATATCCAACTTCGGTTTCATGGCAACAAGGATAATATCAATGGCCTGGGTGTTTTAGCCGAGCTCTACTATAACCACGGGCAGAAACAAGTTTGGGAAAACACACCATTCCGCGGTTACCTTACAACAATTGACAACAGGGCATTATTTGGCTTGGGAAAAACAAAGTTGATAGATTCAATTGTTGTAAAATGGCCGGGTGGAAAAGAACAAACAGTAAAGCATATTCCCGCAGATCAATTGTTTAAGCTGGATTTTGCAAACGCAACTGATGCAGCTCATGATGCGCCCCCCCTGCTTGCTAAGCATACATTGTTCAAAGAAGTAACAGATTCTGCAAAAGTTCATTTCATTCATCAACAGAGAGATTTTATCGATTTCAATATTCAGAAGCTCTTGCCTCATAAACTATCGGAATATGGGCCTGGTATGGCTGTTGGAGATATTGACGGTAACGGATTAGATGATATAATTGTAGGTGGTGCTTTCAATAAAACCGCATTTATTTTCCTGCAGGATAAGAACAAAGGATTTATTCAAAAAAGCTTTATGAGCGATACTACCCATCTTTCAGAAAAATATAATGAAGATATGGGTATGTTGTTATTTGATGCGGATGGGGATGGTGATAATGATTTATATGTAGCAAGTGGAGGATATGCCAATGCACCCAATTCAATTCCTTACCAGGACAGGCTTTATATAAATGATGGGAAAGGAAATTTTAAACAGGATAGTTTGGCTTTGCCTAAAAACTTAACCAGTAAGTTTTGTGTAAGAGCTATTGACTATGATAAAGATGGTGATCTTGATCTGTTTGTTTCCGGACGTATAGATCCATGGAATTATCCCAAGCCTGTATCTAGTTTTATTTTAAGAAATGATTCAAAAAATGGAGTGGTAAAATTTACTGATGTTACAGAGCAGGTTGCACCGGAATTAAAGAATATCGGGTTGGTATGCGATGCCTTATTCACAGATTTTGATAATGATGGTTGGACAGACCTCATTCTTGCCGGAGAATGGATGCCTGTTACTTTTTTAAAAAATGATCATGGTAATTTTAAAAATATCACAGAACAAACAGGTGCAGAAAGGGAAATCGGTTGGTGGAATTCTATAACCGCAGGTGATTTTGATAATGATGGAGATATCGATTATATAGTCGGGAACCTGGGCCTTAATTCTTTTTACAAAGCTAGTCATCAATATCCTGTATCGGTATATGCAAAAGATTTTGATAAAGATGGGGTTTTTGATGCGCTTCCTTCCCTTTACCTTCTACCTACAGCAGAAAGTAAAGAGAAGAAAGAATATCCGGCACAGGTAAGAGATGATATTATCAGGCAGATGATAAGTATGCGGAGAAAATTTCAAACTTATCAGTCATTTGCAACAGCAACCATGGACAAAGTATTGTCTAAAGAACAATTACAGGATGCATTGATATTACATGCGAATAATTTTAATTCTGTTTATTTAAGAAATGATGGGAAGGGGAAATTTACTATGATGCCTTTACCTAAAGAAGCTCAGCTATCAATGTTGAATGGGATGTGTGCAGATGATTATGATGGAGACGGAAACTTAGATGTTCTAATTAATGGAAATGATTACGGAACGGAAGTAAATGTTGGAAGGTACGATGCATTGAATGGATTATTGTTAAAAGGCGACGGGCATGGAAACTTTACGCCACAAACAATTTTACAAAGCGGTATTTTTATTCCGGGCAATGGAAAATCGCTGGTGAAGTTTAGAAACAGTAATAATAACTACCTGCTTGCAGCTTCGCAGAACCGTGGTCCGCTAAAAATATTTCAACTAAAAAACTTTTGCAGGAATATACCCTTGCAACCCAATGACGAGTATGTAATGATTCATTTTAGAAATGGTGCGATACAAAAACAGGAATGTTATTACGGTAACTCTTTTTTATCTCAATCTGCCCGTTTTGTGTCGTTAAGTAATAAAGTGGCTTATATTATAGTTCATAACACTCAAGGCCAGGATAGAAAAATAGAAGTACAATGAAAACGAATGCTTGTATAATGCTCTTTTTAATGTTGTTATCTGTTGCTTGTAATAACACTAAAAAGAATCCATATGAAAATAGTGCCGGTATCAATCCTGCTCAGTTGGCACAGGCCGATGTTGTACATTATACTGAAGTGTTGTGGAGTGATTCTATTCAAAACTTTGGTACTATCAAACCCGGCGATTCTGTAAGTATAAAATTTATTTTTAAAAATATTGGCAAAAATCCACTATTCATCACAGGCGTAAAACCTAACTGTGGTTGTACCGTTGCGGATTACCCAAGGAAGCTGATAGAACCGGGAGAAGAAAATACCTTAACAGCAGTGTTTAAAACGCAGGGGCAAATTGGAACTGTTCATAAATCAGTACGTGTATCATCAAATACCTCTAATGGTATCTATCATACCCTTCAGTTTTACGGAATAATAAAGCAATAACCCAACATGAAAAATTTACTTTCCCCTTGCCGTCTGTTTTTACTTTTAACATTAACCAGTATAATGTTTATTGGTTGTACTTCATTTAATAAAAAGCCCAAGATCAATGATGCAGAAGTAATTCATCAGAATCTCGATCAGGTAACGCAGGTTATCATTTATGATGTTTTCAATCCACCCGTGGCCAGCAGGATATATGCTTACACATCTCTTGCCGCATATGAGGCCATACGATTTAAAAAGAGCAATGCGCCATCCATTGCCGAACAAATGAATGGCTTTACAAAAATGCCACAACCAAAGCCCAGTAAAACTTATAATTATACACTTGCGTCTTCAAAAGCTTTTTTTACTGTTGCTCATAAAATGGTTTTTGCAGTAGATTCATTAAAGTCTTATGAAGATTCTCTTTTCTCTCTTTTCAAAGAGTCGATGGATGATTCAACCTATCAACGTTCTGTTGCTTTTGGAGAAGCTGTTGGCAATGCAATACTCGAAAGGGCAGATAAAGATAATTATGCCATTACCCGCAGCATGCCTAAATATTTGGGTAGCCATGATCCTGGTAAATGGAGGCCAACACCACCTGATTATGCTGATGGAGTGGAGCCTTATTGGGCCATGATTAAAACATTTGCATTGGACTCTGCTGCACAGTTCAGGCCGGGGCCTCCACCAACTTTTAGTACAGATACTGCAAGTGCCTTTTTTAAAGATGTAAAGGAGTTGTATGATATTAATAAACACATAACAAAAGAACAAACAACCATTGCCAAATTTTGGGATGACAATGCCTTTATTGTTGAGCATAGCGGGCACCTTATGTATGCTACAAAGAAAATAACACCCGGTGGTCACTGGATGGGCATTACTACTATTGCATGTCGTAAGAGTAATGCAGATGAAGTGAAAAGTGCCGAAGCTTATGCTTTAACTTCTATAGGACTACTTGATGCTTTTATTGCCTGCTGGGATACCAAATATATTTATAACTCTATCCGCCCTGTTACTGTTATTAACGATGTGATTGAAAAGAATTGGGATCCTATTTTACAAACACCTGCACATCCTGAATATACTTGCGGGCATTGCACTATTTCAAGTGCTGCAGCTGTAATACTAACACACGAATTTGGTGATAACTTTGCTTTTCATGATAATAGTGATGAAGCGTATACTGGATTAACAAGAGACTTTGCCTCTTTTGTAAAGGCTTCTGAGGAAACAGGCATCAGCAGGCTGTATGGTGGAATTCATTTCCATAATAGTATAAGAGTAGGTATGACTTTAGGTAAAAGTGTGGGCCATGCATTATTAAACAAACTGCATTTACAATAAATACTTATTCGTTAAAAATAGACTTGTAACGCTTAAATCACTGGAAATATAAATGGCCTGCTCAAAATAATGAGCAGGCCATTTATATTATTAATTATCTTTTATTTCTTCGCTTTTGGTAACCTGCTTTTCAGTTCTTCAATAGGCATGGTTATATCCCTTCCAATTTTTTGTGTACCACGGTATGTGATTACCTTTAAGTTTACGGCATCTTTCGGAACGATCAGCGGGCCGGTATATTTTGGATAGAACCTGTCTGGGAATGAATTATCAAAACTGTAATAGATATCAAGATCATCAACTTCGGTAGCCATTTCAACTTTCAGTTCATTAGTAGCAGTTGTAGAAACAGAAAATGAAGGATCGAAAATACTAGGTGCATATTTTATTTCTGCTTCATCGAAACGGGCAAAATGTTTTTCAACTCTTTTTTCAAAATCTTTCCAGTTGCGTGCATTTCGTGGGCTCCAGACTGCTTCTGCAATAGCAAAAGCCCTTGGCCATACCATGTATTGTAAATGCCTTGTATTATATACTTGCTCACTCCACAAATTGGCTTGCCCGCCTATAATAAGTTTGGCATCAACACTATCGGGCACCGGCTCAAACTCATATGCTTTATTTAACCTTAATGTAGCATATACAGGAGGCTCAATTACTTTATCTCCTTGCATATAATCGAGGTAGGCAAAAGTAGTAGGGCTCATCACCACCTGGTGGCCCATCTTCGCTGCTTCAATACCTCCTTTCATACCACGCCAGCTCATTACGATAGCACTTGGTGCAAGTCCTCCTTCTAAGATCTCATCCCATCCAATAAACTTTTTTCCTTTTGAAAGAATAATCTTCTCTACCTTCTTTTCAAAATAGCTTTGTACTTCTTCGTAATTTTTTAATCCTTCCCTGGTCATTAATTGTTTTATGGCATCGCTCTGTTCCCAGAAATTCTTAGCACATTCATCTCCACCAACATGTATATAATCAAAAGGAAATAATGCAGCTACTTCTGTAAATACCTTATCGAGAAATGTGTATACCTTATCATTAGCAGGGCAAAGGGTATTGTCTATTTTAGCGGTGAAACCATGAGCACTCCAGTTCATAATACTTTCACCGGAACGTACTTTATAATTTTCAGCACCAGGTGTACAAGATAATTCGGGGTATGAAGCGATGGCAGCAAGGCTATGACCGGGTACATCTATCTCCGGTAAGATATTTACAAACCTGTCTTTGGCGTATTGTACCAGTTCTTTAATATCATCCTGTGTATAAAAGCCACCGTAGTTTCTTGGTTCATCAGGAGTAGGTGGAGTAAAGTTGCCAAAAGTACCTACCTTTTTTACATTCCAGGCACCCACTTCAGTTAACCTTGGTAAACTCTTTATTTGTATCCTCCAACCTTCGTCATCAGTTAAATGTAAATGCAAAAGATTGTATTTATACATAGCCATGTTATCAATAAAATCTTCCACTTCTTTTTTAGTAAAGAAATGTCTCGCAACATCAAACATCAATCCTCTCCATGCAAACCTTGGATAATCCACTATGTTCACACAAGGCATTTTCCAGTGAATGTTCTTAACCGGAGCTTTACTTTCTATCTCTTTGGGTAATAATTGAAATATCGTTTGCATAGCATAATACATACCTGCCGGTTTATTAGCCTTTACCTGTATGGCTTTCGCAGATACTGATAGTGAATAACCTTCATCCCCAATTGTTGGATCATAATTTTTGTTTAGTAAAAAACTAATACTTCCTTGTGAAGAGTGCGTTACATGTATACCTGCAACAGATAATTTTTTACTGAGTGAGGTCAATAAAAAATCAGATCCCGGGTAGTTTGTTATACTTACCTGGAGATGATCCGGTAATACAAAATAACCTGCTTGGGTTTTAATTTCAGCGGGCTTAGGAATAACAGCAATTTCAGGCTCACTGCTCTGGCCTTTAACTGTAAGTGTTGATGCTAATAGAAATGAAAGGAAAGTGAGTAGATTTTTTTTCATACAGATACAAGCTTTGATTGTATCTAAAGTTATAAAAAGCCTGTTGTTTTGATATTTAATTTGATAAATGTCAATACTGAAAAAAACTGAATTGCTGAAGATCGCTTTTTGTATTTAAGGGTATATCACCTTATCGAAATTTTTGAAAAACTACCGTTCAAGCCCTAGTAAATCATTGATAAAATAACGGCTTACAACCATTCCGTAAAAGATTTGTTTAGCTTTAGTGAAACACAGTCCTCATCCAAGGCATAACTAATTCGCTTATGAAAAAAGTATTTATCTTTTTTATCTTCTGCTTTCGTCAATCAACGGCCCAGCTTTCTCAAACTCAGGAAGGGCTATTAAAAAATATCGTATCCTTTTCAAAAACAAGTGCTGTTACAGGCAGAGAAGAGGAGGCAAGACGCTTTATCAATCAACTATTTGAAGAGGGAATTTGCAGGCAGGATAAATTGGGGAACCTTATCATTACTATTGGCGATGGTTTCCCTAAAAGATTATTCGTAGCACCCATGGATGAACCCGGTTATGTGATCAGTCAGATTCAGGAAGATGGTTACTTAAGAATTACTCCTGTGGGTTATGGGCAGCAGGGAACTATGTTTCATCAATTTCTCGAAGGCAATGAAGTAAAAATAAATACGGAAAATAAAATTCAAATAGGGGTATCAACGGTACCTTCTTCACATTATGATGGCTTACGAGCAATACCCGAAAAAAATAAAAATGTATTTCAATGGCAGGAAGCTTTTATTGATGTAGGGGCTTCATCCGCTAATGCTGTTGCTGAAAAAGGGATTCATTTATTAGACCCGTTAACACTCAATAAAAAGCCATCCGTCATTAATGGAAAATATATCGCTGCACCATCAGCTGCTTCAAAAGCTGCGGTGATAGCTTTAGCAACTGTTGCACATACTTTATTACAGCAAAAAATTGCAGGAACGGTTGTTATTGCATTCACTTCTTTGGAATTAATCAATGGAAAAGGGATGGAAGCAATTGTTAATCAATACGGCCCGTTTGAAAAGGTAGTTCGTTTTAATCGTTTCTTGAATAGTGATATCAATAATGAAAATGAAATCCTGGTCAATAAAGAGATTCCAGGTAACAGCACAGTTCAAAAATTGGTCAAGCCGGTTATAGCTTTTCGTCACCCTTCCACCAATGCATCGGAGTGGAAGCAGGCATCGGTATATGATATAGGACTGCCTTCCAATTACACAGCTACTCCTGTAGAAATGATCTCTGTAACAAGTGTTGAACAACTTACCCAAGCCTGGTTAAAATGTGTAGAAGATAAGCAATGGAATATTCACTCTTTAAAACCACTTCAGGATGTTGTTAAAGAAGAATCATTTTCCGGTTTTCATAAGGAAGCAGGTTTATTATCTTCCCTCATATCTAAATACGGAGTTAATCCTGATGAAAAACCTGTACGGGATTTTATTCTAACACAATTACCTACATGGGCCAGGCCTGTTATTGATGAAAAAGGAAATATTGTACTCACTTTTGGAAAAGGGAAGCAGCATATTGCTTTTGTGGCTCATATGGATGAAGTTGGCTTCCTGGTAGATTCGATTTTGAATGATGGAAGGTTAGCAGTAAAAGATATTGGTGGATTTTTTAATTGGATTTGGGAAGCACATAGTGCCCTGGTTCATGTTGCTGATAGAGATATTGCTGCTGTATTTGAACCACGCAACAATTATATGCAGGCAACAAAAAGATTTAATAATGGAGTGCCGCTTTTGGTATATGCAGGATTTCATTCGAAAGAAGAAGCGATAGCCGCAGGTGTTAAGCCAGGACTTACTTCTGTAACCATGCCTAAAAAGATGATCAGGTTGAGCGAAACAAAAGCTACTGCAAGAGGATTTGATGATAGAGTGGGTTGCGCTGCTTTATTACTGGCACTGGAGAGTGTAAAACCGGATGACTTACCATTTACCGTAACATTTGTTTGGTCGATAGGAGAAGAAATTGGTTTGGTGGGATCTACTTATGCAGAAAAATATTTAAAGGATGTAAGTATTGGTTATCCGATTGATACCTATGTTTCATCCGATGCACCTATGGAATCAAAAATATTCGGCTATTGCCCTTTGGGTAAAGGAGCGGTGATTCGTGTATTGGAAAGCATCAATTTTATCAGCAGGAACAATTTAAAATCCCTGCAAACGCTTGCTGCCAAAAACGCTGTAAAAATACAATATGGAATGACTGTCGGCGGAACTGATGGCCAGGGTTTCTTAAGTAACGGCATACCTTCTATTCCTTTATCCTGGCCCGGGAGATATTCTCATTCACCTGTAGAAGTAATGGATTTCAACGATATGAAGAGTTTAGTTCAATTGATCAGGGCTATTATGTTTGATCGTTCAGCAAAACATGAATAACAGACGTATTAAAATTTCAAAACACTTCAAAACACCTTTCAAAATCATCAGTACTATGCGTAAGTATTTTCTTTTTCTTTTTTTATCTGTTCATGCACTTTCCTTATTTGGTCAAACAAAAGTGACCTCTCCGCAAATAGCTAGTGCAGAAAAAATGTTCGGGCTTTCTTTTAGTGAAGCTAAAAGAGATTCTATGTTAAGCATACTATCCGATAAAATAAAGACCTATAGTTACATACATTCAGCTAATCTTGATAATAGCGTTCCCTTTCCGCTTTGGTTTAATCCTGTTCTTCCGGGAATGATGATTCCTAACAAAACAGCTATTCAAAATTTTATCATCCCGGAGAATGTAGCGTTGCCTAAGAACATGAATGAGCTTGCTTTTTATAGTATTCCTCAGTTGGCATCACTGATCAAGCATAAAAAAATTTCTTCGCAGAAACTAACAGCTTTCTTTTTAGATCGATTGAAAAAATATGGACCGGTTTTGCATTGTGTGATCGAGTACACCGATAGTATTGCTTTGACGCAGGCAAAGAAAGCAGATGAGGAAATAGCAAAAGGAATGTATAGGGGGTTGTTGCATGGGATACCTTATGGCATTAAAGATCTTTTTGCAGTGAAAGGAACCCATACTACATGGGGAACACCGCCTTATAAAAATCAGGTTGTTGATGAAACCTGTTTTGTTGCAGCACAGTTAGAAAAAGCAGGTGCTGTGCTGGTAGCGAAATTATCGTTAGGTGAATTAGCAATGGATGATGTTTGGTTTGGTGGATTGACCCGCAATCCCTGGGATACTTCTAAAGGTTCCGGGGGCTCTTCCGCCGGCTCTGCTTCTGCAACTGCAGCAGGATTGGTGCCCTTTGCAATCGGAACAGAAACCTATGGCTCTATTGTAGATCCTTCTATGCGTTGTGGGGTAACAGGACTTCGCCCTACTTATGGAAGTATTGCTAAGACCGGTGCTATGAACTTAGCATGGAGTTCTGATAAGATCGGTCCGCTTTGCCATTCCGCAGAAGATGCGGCTATTGTGTTCCATTACATTCACGGTGCAGATAATCATGATAGGTCATCGGTCAACTTCGCATTTAACTATACCGGGATTGTTGATATGAGCAAACTTAAAATTGCATACATAAAAAATTATATCGACACACTTCCTGCTAAAAGTACAGAAAAGCAAACTTTAGTTGTATTGAAAAAAATGGGGGCAAAAATAAAAGCAATTGATTTTCCCGACAGCCTTCATGCAGATGAGATTCTTTCTTTAATTATCGGGGTAGAATCTGCTGCTGCATTTGATCCGTTGACACGATCCAATAAAGATGATGAGATGGTACAACAAAATAAAGACCGCTGGCCTAATACTTTCAGAACATCAAGATTTGTTCCGGCTGTTGAATATATTAATGCCTGCCGGTTGCGCTATGAGATCATGAAAAAGATGGATCCGATGATTGATGCCTATGATGTTATCATTGCTCCTCCTGAAATAGGAGAACAATTAGCTATCACTAATCTAACTGGTAATCCATCTGTTACCATCCCCAACGGATTTGATAACAATGGAATGCCAACCAGTATATCATTTATCGGAAAACATTTTGGTGAAGCAACATTGCTGGCTTTTGTAAAAAAATACCAGGAAGCCACAGGTTTTTATACCAAGCATCCTCCTAAATTTTATAACTAACAGAAAACCCTAACTATTCATTTCAACATTAACCACATTGAAAGCTGAGCAACAGCGGTCTTGGTTCCAATTTATCAGAACTGAAAAATGTGAAGCTCATGTTTTCAATGTGGTTATCTGTTGGCCTGAAGTGATAAGATGGTATGCACCTTTAGCTTCAAATAAGCTATAGTTTTTAAAATCAAATTTGAAACAGGCGTTACAAAAAAGTAGTAACTATTCTTTCTTTTAATGGATCTACGGATGCTTTGTAAAAATGTTTTTGGGAAGCATGGCATGTACTCCAACGTTGCCATCAACCAACTCAGTGATGTTTACATCTACAGCAATACTGCAAAGCATATAAGCCTCTGCCTGCGATAAATTTTTTTCTTCCATCAAGTACTGGATCATTTCACGGATAGCGATATGTGTTGCAGCATTTAAATCTCTGTCGCAACCCATCGTAATAACATGTGTTGCAGTTTCTGCTCTCGGCCAGCGAATGGTTTTACCTTTATGAACAATAAACTGTAAATGGCCGATCAAAGAAGTTTCAATGGCCGTAATATCAACTTCACCGTTACCCTGCGCAGCATGCCCATCACCAATTTCAAACAAAGCACCTTTTACATGAACAGGAATAAATAAAGAAGAGCCCGCTACCAGTTCCTTATTATCTAAATTTCCTCCATGAATCCATGGTGGTGCACTGTTCCACTTGCCAACTTCCTTTGGCGGTGCAACACCCATACTTCCAAAAAAAGGATGCAACGGAACATCAATGCCATCAGCAAAATGCCCAATCATTTTATCTTTATCTAAAGGAATGATCTTCATTTTTCGATCAAATATTTCATCTGATAAATAGCCGCTCTGTCCGATAGCATTATAACCATAAGGAATGGCCAGGTCAATACTCTTGATTTTTATTTCCAGTACGTCACCTGGTTCTGCTTCTTCAATATAAATGGGGCCGGTTAATACATGCCCGCCGGGCCCTTTTTCTTTAATGGATTGAACATCTCTTAATTCTTTTTCAACCTGATCTGGTGGAACACCGGCAGCTTCGAGTCTTTCGGGATTGGAAGTAATTAAAGTTCTTACTGTAACATAATCTCCCGATTGAATATGCAGGGCAGGTTTTGCTTCCGACCAATAGTTGCCCCACACAACTGTTGTTGGCGTTGGGTTTAAAACATAAGGGTTTGTTGCAGAGCCAGTTTTCTGTGCAGTTACCAAATTATAAACTACACACAAAAACACGAAAGCAGGTATTCTGTATTTAAAGGGCGATATCATTGGTGTATAAATGGTGTGATGAATTGGTTTGAATATAAATATAACACATGAAAGATGAAAACGGTAAAGGGTAGTTGCCTTCTTACCAAACAACTTGTATTTTTAATAAGAAAAAGTATTCTTCAAATTAAATACAATGAAGTTGAAATACAGGAAGAATTATCAAGGCATCTCATGTTTCGTATTGTTTTCTTTGATGCTCAATTTTGGTTACGCACAAAAAGTTGTTCCTTACCAGGATGATTTTTTTGTGATCCGAAATTTTAAGTTTTCGGATGGCTCCTCGTTAGATACTCTGAGATTGCATTATTATTATGTGGGTACACCTCATTTGAATAAAGAAGGGAACATTGATAACGCCGTTTTAATCATGCACGGAACCGGTGGAAGCGGTGAGAGCTTGCTAACGGAAAATTTTGCCGGACATTTATTTAGAACCGGACAAATATTAGATGCGAATAAATATTTCATCATCTTACCGGATGCAATAGGGCATGGTAAATCGAGCAAACCAAGCGATGGGTTGAAGATGCATTTTCCTGCTTACACGTATGATGATATGGTGGATGCTGATTATTTGTTGTTGACAAAAAAACTGAATGTGCAGCATGCAAGGTTAATTATGGGAACATCAATGGGGGCCATGCATACCTGGGTTTTTGGGTATCGTTATCCTGATTTTATGGATGCCTTACTGCCTTTGGCAAGTTTACCGGTTGAAATAGCCGGTAGAAACCGGATAATGCGTAAAATGATTATTGATGCTATAAAAGATGATCCTGCATGGAACAACGGAAATTATGTTCAGGAGCCTGCATTAGGTTTAAAACATGCTTTAGACATTTTAATGATCATGTCAAGTGCGCCATTGCAATGGCAGAAAGAAGCGCCTACAAAAGAATCAGCGGAAGCCTATTTTAACAGGTATTTGATGAATGCGGTAAGAGGGAAAGATGCAAATGATATGATCTATCAATTTGATGCATCCCGTGCGTACAACCCGGCACCCTATCTTTCGAAAATAAAAGCCCCTTTACTGGCAATCAATTCGGCTGATGATCAGATCAATCCTCCCGAATTGAAAATATTAGATACAGCCATATTAAAAGTTGAGCATGGTAAATACATTTTACTACCCATTACTTCTGAAACCCGTGGACATGGAACACATTCATTACCTAAAACATGGGGTAGTTATTTGAAGGGGTTTTTGGAGGAAACACAAAAAAATGATTGAACCTGGTTCTGATAATTAGCAAATTCGAAAATCAGAAATGCTTAAAAACCATTTGTACTTTTTGATTTATCCCACAAGATCTTAAACCTTTTAGACGATATATTTGACATGAAACATATTCCTAAGAATAATAAAAATAATAGTCGCAGGGATTTCATTAAAAACGCAAGTTTATTAACTGCCGGCCTTGCAGTTATCCGACCACTGTCATGGGAAAAATATCTGTTTGAACAAAGCTACCCGCTCCACAATATACCGGAACATAAAGGTATAGATCCTGCATGGGTAAAAATGTTGTATAACCGGGGTGAAGAAACTGCGTACCATAAAAGTAAGAACGAGCTTAAATATATAGGCATGCCGGTTGGCGGTTTGCATGCGGGAACCGTTTATGTTGGTGGTGACGGTCGGCTTTGGTTATGGCAGATATTCAATGAAACTTTTGAAGGCAGTCATGAAGGAATCGATCCAAAGATAGCAACCTGGAATGACGGTACTACTGAAAGGAAAATCCGTGCAAGGGATGGATCTGCTTATATTGACCCAACATTGGCGGATAGCAAACGTGTACTGGAACAAGGTTTTGCGGTAAAAGTAACGACCAATGGAAAAACTTTTGTTAAGGAATTGAACGAGGATCAATGGGATGAGGTTACATTCAAACCAGCATACCCGGTAGCAACAATCGAATATAGGAGCAAGGATTTTCCGGTGGCTGTAAATTTAAAAACATATTCACCATTTATACCTTTAGATGAAGAAAACTCCGCGCTGCCGGCAACAATTTTAAGACTTGAGGTAAAAAACATTACGCACAGCTCAGTTGAGGTCTCGTTGTTGGGTTGGATGGAGAATGGCGCCAATAAACTAACAGGGGGGAAAAATACAGGTAAACGCATCAATGTTGTGTCGTCGTCAGGCAATTCAACAAGTATATTTTCCTACTTTGATACTACCAATCAAGAACTTAAAAAAGCGCCAGATGCTGGTACCATGTGTTTTACATTGCATACAGCCAATGGTAAGGCTGTAGCGGCTATAGCCCCCTGGCCCGTTACCAGCCAGCATTTTTATATCCCTGCAACTGACTCGGCTACTGCGGATGCTCCTGAAAAATTGGTAGGTGGTATTTCCACAACGCAACAACTTGACCCGGGTAAATCTGTAATGGCCGATTATTCTATCACCTGGCATTTCAATAATCCTCATGAAAAACTTAAAACGCTCGTTAAGGATGCTGAAATGGGATTTTATTATGGTGCCAGGTTTAAAGATGCTATGGAAGTGAGTAAGTACCTGGATACTAATTTTAAGAAGTTTACGCATTTAACTGAGCTATGGAGTAGTACATGGAACGACTCGACACTGCCCCATTGGTTTCTGGAGCGAACTTTTATAAATATTGGCACATTGGCAACAGCAAATACGTATCGTTTTAACAGTGGCAGGTTTTGGGGTTGGGAAGGTGTGGGCGCTTGCCCCGGCACTTGTACGCATGTTTGGCAATATGCTCATGCAGTGGCCCGAATATTTCCTAACCTTGAAAGGGACCTCCGACAGCGGGTAGATTTGGGCGTTGGTTTTAAAGAAGACAGCGGCGCTATTCTTTTCAGGGGGGAAGATGTAACCCGTCCGGCCATCGACGGACAAGCAGGTACGATACTTCGTTTCTATCGTGAGCACCAAATGAGTGAGGACAACACTTTCCTTCGCACTAACTGGAACAAAATTAAAAAGGCAGTACAGTTCATGCTTAACCAGGATAAAAATGGCGACGGTATGATCGATACCCCGATGGAAAATACTTTAGATGCAGTTTGGGAAGGCGAAATCGCCTGGATTGTTGGTTTATGCATTGCTGCCGCGAGTGCTGCCCAGGCGATGGCCAAAGAAATGGGTGATAGTCAATTTGAAAAAATTTGTGAAGATTTTGCGACAAAAGGGCGCAGCAATATGGAAAAAGAGCTCTTTAACGGAGAATACTTTATTCACCGTCCGGATGCTATCCATGGACGTAAAAAGCTCGGATCATATAATACCTGCCATATAGATCAGGTCTATGGACAAAGCTGGGCTTTCCAGGTTGGTCTTCCACGAATCATTAGCCAGGAAAAAGCCACCTCTGCACTTAAAGCATTATGGAAATACAATTTTACAACTGATGTTGGTCCGTACATAAAGACACATATCGGCGGGCGCCCTTATGCCCTGGCTGGTGAAGGAGGAATGGTGATGAATACAAATCCACATAATGAACCGAAGCCCTATGGCGAGAACACAACCTGGCAATTGGGTTATTTCCATGAATGTATGAGTGGATTTGAACATCAGGTTGCTGCTCATCTAATGGCCGAGGGGATGGTGGATGAAAGTTTAATACTTACACGGATGATTCACGAGCGCTATCATGCAGCAAAAAGAAATCCTTTTAACGAAATAGAAGCTAGTGATCATTATGCCCGGGCAATGGCCAGTTATGGAACATTCATTACAGCTTGCGGGTTTGAATATCATGGCCCAAAGGGCTATTTGAAGTTTGCACCAAAATGGAACAAAGCGAACTTTAAAACACCATTTACAACTGCAAAGGGATGGGGAACTTATTCGCAAAAAAAGACAGCATCAAAACAGACGCACACTTTGACTTTAAAGTATGGGGAACTAAAACTCAATGAGATAGCGCTTGAACAGATTACCGGAGGTCCAATAAACTCGGTTTTGGTAACACTTGGCACTACTCAAATACCGGTAACCTTCAGGCAGGAGGGCACCGCCCTACTGGTGTCATTCAGTAAAAAAATAACCTTGCAACATACTGAAAACCTAACCTTAATTTTCTCATAATACCTGTATGACACCATCGAATATTTTAAAATACTTTCTTGTAGCGTTAGTCATTGGGGCATGTTTTATTATGACTGAATGTAATTATGCCTCAAAACCAACAATGTATGAGTCGAAACCAGGATTATCTACATGGGAAGGGCAATTTGAAAAGGAGTTGCCGATGCTGGGGCATCGAAACTGGGTACTCGTTGTGGACAAAGCCTTTCCCGAACAAAATTCTCCGGGCATCGAATATATCTATGCAAACGACAGTTTATTATCGGTATTAAGGCAGGTAGTAGATAAAATCAATCGCTCTACCCATGTGAAACCTACTATCTATCAGGATAAAGAATTAAACTATCTCACAGAGAGTCAGGTAAAAGGAGTTAACCAATTTAGGCAGGCAACGAAGTCTATATTTGGGAGGCAACCAGTAGAAATTATGTTACATGACTCCGTTTTCAAAAAGCTGAATACAGAATCTCAATTATTTAAAATTCTGGTCATCAAAACAAATGAAACTATCCCCTACACTTCGGTTTTTCTCCAGTTGAATTGTGCCTACTGGGACAATGATAGGGAAAAGCAATTGCGTCTAAATATGAATAGATAACATCACGGAAAGGTTTAAGCGGCGAACGTAAAGCATTCCCACATTGAAGAGAGCCGTTTAGTGGATAAAATATTTAATATCCAAAGCCCAATATCTCTGAATACCAACAGTATCCAAAAAGTCAAACTGTTTTGAAAATTTTATCCAGTTAATATGGGTATTGATACAGTATTCGTGAGCCGAATATAAAAATTATTCGGCTCATTTTATCTGTATATTTGAGCCGAATAATTATTTTAATTAACTCATGACTGTCTACAATTGGCAACAAGAGGATTGGCCTCACTTTAGATTCTCTCTCAAAAATATCGAGAATGAATTGCTGATTTTTGCAGAAAAAGTTGGCCGTGTATCTGGTATTTTGGAATCATTGCCACCGGAAACAAGGCAAGAGGCAGTAGTCGATATTATCTTAACGGAAGCGATTAAAACTTCTGAAATTGAAGGAGAGTATCCTAATCGAGTTGATGTATTGTCTTCTATTCGAAAAAATCTCGGCTTGCATTATAACCCCGAATTTATTAAAGATAAATCTGCGGCAGGCTTAGGTGAATTAATGATCGATGTGCGAAACAAGTATAAGGAACCGTTAACAGAATCCATGCTTTTTTCATGGCACAAAATGCTATTGGGTGAGAGCAAGGGAATTCAGGTTGGGATGTGGCGGACGCACGAAGAGCCGATGCAAGTAATTTCAGGGGCATTAGGAAAAGAGAAAGTGCATTATGAAGCACCTCCACCATTCATGGTAGCGGAAGAGATGGGAAAGTTTATTGAGTGGTTTAATCAAACAGGGCCCGGGGGTAAAAATGAAATCAAAAAATCTCCGGTTCGTTCAGCAATAGCACATTTGTACTTTGAAACGATTCATCCCTTTGAAGATGGAAATGGTAGGATAGGAAGAGCTATTGCAGAAAAAGCATTGTCGCAAAGTATAGGAAGACCTGTGATGCTAAGTCTTTCAAGAACGATTGAAGCGAATAAGAAAAATTATTATTTGTCGTTGGAAAAAGCACAACGATCAAACGAAATAAGTTCTTGGGTAGAATACTTTGTCAAAACAGTACTCGACGCACAAACAGAAGCAGAATTACAAATTGATTTCACTTTAAGAAAAGTAAAGTTTTTTGATAAATACAAGGATACCTTGAATGAGCGACAACTTACTGTAATAAAAAGAATGTTGGAAGAAGGTCCTCAAGGATTTGAGGGCGGAATGAATGCCAGGAAATATATTGGGATTACAAAAACTTCAAAGGCAACAGCAACAAGGGATATGCAGCAATTAATGGAAGTTGGGGCATTTATTCCTGCTGGAATTGGTGGTGGCAGAAGTACAAGTTATCATGTTAATATTTAGACTTTTTAAGGAATAAAACACATTCTAAATTTAGATAACTACTAGCAAAGATTCTGCTGACGATTTACATGCTCAATCTACTGCCGGGCTTTGATACCTAATTTCTCATACAAGGCATGGTCTCCCATTGCTTTGTGCAGGTACTGTAACAGTTTTTTAAAGCGTGGCTGTTCTCCTGCTAAATTTTCTGTGAGATTCAACATCGATTCCATAAAATCGAGCATTGTTACAGGTTAGATTTTTTCATTTAAAAAATAGGTTTCACAAATAATTATGGAAAAGATAATTGATCGATGGTGTGTATTGTGATGCTCTATTTTTCTAACATGCTTAATATTGAGAAACAGAGATTTTGATAGATATGAACTGCTTCATTTAGTATCGTGCCATTTATACTCTATTCGTAAGCATTAATTTTATTTATGATCACTATCATTCTCTACAATAATATAATGCCTTATATCCGAACGGCCTTCGAATAGTTTATGAGCAGGATATGGTACAGTTTCTACAATCATTAAAAAGGAAAAGTGGTTTTTGAAAATAACATTCAAAAGCCACTTTTCTTATTTTATGAAATAACTTGGTAGTCCCGACAAGAAATCATTTAAGTGATACCATCGAATACTAACAATTACCAATAGATACGTTTTCGTTGATATTCAATCAGTTATGTGATTTATTGTTTACTTGCTGCTATACACGATATACAAAAGTGTATCCTAAAGTGTATCCCGTACGTAATCAATAAATCCAAATATGTCGAAGATTAATTTTTACCTGAAAGGTGCTTTATCTGCATCATCATTGGAAGAGCTGAAAGCAAAAAAGGCAAATAGTAATTTGTATAACGATTACCTAAAAAGACCATTGCCTCTGGTACTTTACCTATCGATAAATGGTCAACGAATACAAATTCCAATGGGATTTAGCGTACCTCCGAGATTTTGGAATTTTAAGACCCAGGAAATAAAAACCTCCGTTGATACTCCAAGCGATTTAGAGAAGAAGAACAAGGAAATTGCGGATGTTTATAAAAAACTTACAGACCTAATTGAGACAAGCAAAACAGATAGAACTATCTTAAGAAAGGAACAGATTATTGCCTTGATTAAGAATAAAAATTACATTCCGCCATCTGCTTTTCAGGAAACTGGGCTTAGCAAGATGTTGCAATACTTTATAGATAACTACAGAATGAAAAACGGTTTTCCATTAGGTGAGAATAGCGTTAAAACTTTTAAGACCATTCAAAATCAGATAGATGAATTCTTGCCAGAGTTCTATCCAAAATTTGGATGGTCGGATATTGATATGCTATTTATGCAGAGGTATCAGGATTGGCTATATGATAAGAAGAATTTGGTTGATAATAGTGCTGCAAAGTGTTTAAAAAAGTTTTTACAGTTTTTACGTTTTGTTGAAGAGCAAGGTATACAGTTCAGCAAGGAGGTAAGGAAGGACGTATTTAAATTCAGGGTTAGTGAGCATGAAATCCCGGTAATTATAGTTGAGCTTGCAGAATTAGAGCATTTATATAGTTATGATTTTAAAGATGAACATTTAGGAAGAGTTAGAGATTTGTTTGTTTTTATGGCTTGGACTGGGCAGAGGTACTCCGATTATATTGGGTTGAAAAGATGCCATCTAACAAAGAGAAACGGAATAGATGTTTGGGAAGTTACAACTAAGAAAACAAAAGATGCTTCAATAACTGTTCCTTTAAATGAAATTGCTTTGGGAATTCTTTCAAAGTATGAAGAAGAGATTCAACCACTTCCAATATTTAGCGAACAGCACTTTAATAGAAGTTTAAAGGATATGGCTGGCGAAGTTGAATTAAATCGAATAGTTAAAGTTATTGAAAGCAGAAGAGGTAATATTGAGCAAAAAGATTTTGCTTTACGTGATGTGCTAACAAGTCACGTTGCCAGAAAATCTTATATCACTAATTCATTGATTTTGGGGATGAGTGAAAGAGAAGTGAAAGCCATTTCGGGGCATAAGGATGACAGGTCATTTCGTCGTTACGTTAATTTAAGCAGTAGTGTACTTGCTACGGCTAAGCAAAAACAAAGTAGAGCTAATATTCTTGAAAAAATTGAATTTTTGAAAGCTGTTTAATTTACACTCTCTTTACTTTATCTGCATAGCTGTATTTTATCCAAGCGTTCTTGTGGACTTGTGCGTTTAAAGCATTTAATACGCTTCTATTAGGCTTTAAACGTACAATAATTTACAGAATAACAAGTTCCCTATGCAATCCTCTTCTCATACAGGTATTGTTGAAACTCAATGAACAGCTTGCTTATGTTCGCCACATCACCCAGAATATCCTTAGCATCCTCTAAGGACTGATACTTGTTGGTTAGCAAGATAGGTAGTTTCTCTTGGTCAAGTTCTTCCACACCTGTTTCTATGTATTTGCTCAATACGAATGAGATGAACTCCCTTTGCCTGTCATTGAGTAAGGCAAAAATTGTTGCTTCGGCAGCCTTCGTTCTTGCTTCCCTTGTCAAGGCGATATAATCACCGTTAAAAACGTATTCCAGCACATCATATAAGTCGCTTTTTTCCATATCCACGAGCTTCTGCAAAGTCAGCAAGTCTGATTTGGGGAAGCCAGCTTCTTCTAATTTTTCCAGCAAGGTTTTTCGTGTGAATGGGTTACTCCACAGTTTACGTAACTCTTCTTCATCCTTGAACAACTTTGGTAATTCACCAAACAAGTTGTTTAAAAATTCTTCTGCTGAAATAGGTCTGCCATCGGCACTCCAGAATGAAGTTTGGCTGGTGTATTGAATTTGCCGTTCTTTTCCTTTGGCAAGCTTGACTTTAATTTTCTGTCTGCGTTCGTTCTCTTCGTTTTGCTCTTTAGGTTCTCTGGGTTTATATTCTCCTCTGGGTTCTTTTATTTCATTCGGCTCTTCTCCAATGGGTTCTCCATCCCATTCAGGGTCACTAAAGTGTTTATAGGCATCAACATAGTCGTAAATCGTAAAGAACTCTTTGCCATCAAACATACGAGTGCCCCGACCAACAATTTGCTTAAACTCAATCATCGAATTTACAGGGCGAAGCAGTACTATATTGCGAATGTTCCTTGCATCCACTCCAGTAGACAGTTTTTGTGAAGTGGTGAGTATGGTGGGGATGGTTTTTTCGTTGTCCTGAAATTCTCTCAATAGTCTTTCGCCTTCTTCTCCATCATTGGCGGTAACACGAACACAATAAAATGGGTCTTTGCTTTTTGCGTTTTGATTTACCAAATCTCTTATCAAAGCTGCGTGCCCTTGATTGGCACAGAAAATAATCGCCTTTTCATTTTGATTAGCTTCATCTAAAAAGATATTTACACGCTTGGCTTCCCGTTCCACAATTTCTATGGTACGGTTGAAGTCCTTCTCCTCATACAGCTTACCTTCTTCTATTTCACCCTCAACGATAGTATCATCTGAAGTGTAGCGGTAATCGTCCAATGTTGTTTTGATGCGTTTTACTTTGAAAGGCGTAAGGAAACCATCATTGATACCTTCTTTCAAAGAATAGACATACACTGGCTCGCCAAAATAACGGTAAGTATCCACGTTATCCTTTCGCTTGGGTGTGGCAGTTAAACCCAGTTGTACTGCCGGACTGAAATATTCCAAAATGCTCCGCCAGTTGCTTTCATCATTAGCTCCACCACGGTGGCACTCGTCAATGATGATGAAATCAAAATAGTCGGCAGGATATTCGCCGAAGTTTGGTTGTTCACCAGTCATAAAAGTTTGGAATATCGTAAAGAAGATATTGCCATTTGTTGGAACCCGGACTGCTCTTTTTTTATCCGTAAGAAAGGTATTAACCTTAGTAGATTTTCCTTCATCATTCAAATCCCGAATTGCTTTTGGGCTAATGCGAACCAAAGCATCATCTTTAAATGCTGAATATTTAGTAAACTCTCCATAGGCTTGATTGGCTAATATATTTCTATCAGCAAGGAAAAGTACTCTTGGTCTACGAGTGCCATCCCAATGTATATTCCATCTTGTTTGAAACAATTTCCAAGCAATATGAAAAGCGATGGTTGTTTTACCTGTTCCGGTAGCAAGCGTAAGTAAAATTCTGTCCTTTTTTTGAGCAATCGCTTTCATCACTGCGTTTACTGCGCTTTCCTGATAATATCTCGGTGGTTTTGATTTATTAATATCCTCAAACGGTACTGCAGCAAATCTTTCAAACCAACTTTCATTGTCAATAGTCAGTTGTTGATTAGGAATTGAACCATAAGTTTTATTCCAAAGTTCTTCGGGGCTAAGAAAATCTGTTACCAAACCTTCCTCACTTGTTTTCATACAGATTTGGTAGATGGCTTTTCCGTTAGTGCTATAGGTAGTTTCCAGTTGTAGTTTTTGGGCGTATTTCTTCGCTTGCATTACGCCTTCGCCTACTTCCAATTCATCACTTTTAGCTTCAACTACTGCAAGCTTAATACCTTTATACACTAACACATAATCGGCAATTTCTCTTTTGCCCCTGCCTCCGCCTGTTTGTATTTTACCCGCAGTAATATTATATTCACGAAGAATTTTCGAGCCTTCTATAACGCCCCAGCCGCAAGCCCTTAGCTTAGGGTCTATGAGTTCCGCTCGTGTTTCTGCTTCGTTCATATTAGTCTCTGATTAAGTTAATGATTAGTTGTATCATTAGTTCTTTTTCTTCGGGGGCACTTTGCGCTACCAATAAAGCAATAGCTGTAAGTGCATTGTCGTTCACTTTTAATTCACCTGATTGCTTGAAACGGTGTTTATTCTTCTCTAAAAACCAGATAAATAGAAATGCCCCGATGCGTTTATTCCCATCGTTGAAGGAATGATTCTTAATAACAAAGTACAGTAAATGAGCCGCCTGCTCTTCTATACTTGGATATAAGTAGTGTCCGCCAAAAGTTTGCACAATGCTTTCCAACGAACTTTTGAAACCCTTGTCTTTCTCCTTACCAAACAAGTTCGTCGCCTCTTTTTTTGCCATGAGTTGTTTTTTCAACGCTGTTATGGCGTTTATAGCTTCTTCGTACTCAATTTCATAGGTAATATTCTCATTTAAGTTGCTTGTTAGCAGCTTTCGACTGTCATACTGATTGAGCAATACAAAACTTTTGGTGTAATGGCTCAAAATATCCAATAGTCCTTTGGCTTCGTTTAATTGCAAGGCTTCAGCTTTGCCAGATTGTTCAATCAGTTGTACCATTTTGCCTAATTCCTCCAATCGCTTTTGGTTAATGGCATAGCCTTTTACCAAGTAATCTTTCAGGCGTTGGGTTGCCCATTGGCGGAATTGTGTGCCCCTTAGAGATTTTACCCTGTATCCTACGGAAATAATCACATCCAGATTGTAATATTCTATCTTACGTGTAACGTTCCGCTTACCTTCTTTTTGAACTGTCAAGGATTCCTTGACAGTTGCCTTCCTGTTGAGTTCCTTTTCCCTAAAGCAGTTATTAATATGTAAGCTTATGTTTTGTTTGGATTGGTTGAATAATGTAGCCATTTGCATTTGGTTAAGCCAAACGGTATCGCCATTAAACTGAACTTCTACTTCAGTTTTTTTATCAGCAGTTGTATATATGACTATTTCATTCATTACCCGTTGATTTATACGGTTTGGGCAACTTTTATACTATCCATTTTCAACTCCCCTGCAAATACTTTTTGCAAAATGGATTTTTTTAGTTCCTCCAAATCAGCAATTTTTTGTTGATACACCGCTTCCAACTTTTGCGTTTCGGCTCGCAGGGCACCCAATTGGCGTACGATGGTTTGTTGTTCTTTGAGGGAAGGAAAAGCAAAGTCAAATTCTAAAACCTGATTCATATTTGCTCTTGGCATTCTTGCACCTGTCCAAGTCGCATCTATTTTTTTTACTGTAGAAACTGCGATTAGCCAATAGAACAAAAATTCTCTTGCAACTTGTCCATTCACTTTAATTGGGAATATTTCTGTTGAACAATGTCCTTTAAAATCTGGCAATAAAACCTTGTTCAAATACGGTCTCAATCTCCCATAAAGAACGTGTTGTTTATCAAAATAAAAAGTTGAACTCTTTACTTCTTGTGATGCCAAACTTCCAATAAATCTACCCGAGTTTGATTCAATGTGTTCTAATCCAACATAAGGCAATCCTAAATGAATGTTTTGGTTTTTATCGTATTCCGCTACTTCCCCCAATTTTCTTTCCTCCCAACCATCACCCTTTTTCTCAAACACACCCTGTAAATAGCTTTCAAAAAGTTCTTTGGCGTTTTTGAGGTTTTGTTCGGCATTGGCTTTTGCCTTGGCTATGGCGGCAAAGGCTTCATCTAAAATGGCAACAATGCGTTGTTGTTCGAGTAGTGGAGGAAGGGGGATTTCAATTCGCTTTAAAGTAGCGACAGAGGCTACATTCTGAATTGCAGCACCACCTGAATATTCTCTCAAGCTCTCTTGAAAACTTTCGCTTTGCATCCATAATTTCAAGAAAACAGTTGAAACTTTTTTGGATGGAGTAAGTTTTAACAATGCTTGATTTATAATTCCTTTTTTAATATTCTCAGGAACGATTGCAATCTTTCCCATTGTACCCGAGCAACTCATAATTAGATCTCCTGAGTTTAATTCAAAGCGTTTCATTTCATTAAATTTATTTTCATCAATGAAATATCGTATATGATCAAACTGATCATAAATAGCATGTTGCTGTTCATATACGGCGTAGCCTTCAGGCTTGAAGATATTCTTCTTCAAACTTCCACCAAATGGTCCACGTACAAAACCACATACATCGCCTAATTTTTTTCTTTCCCAACTCTTCATATCAATTCCAAAATTGAGTTTAATATTTCTGCACTTTCTTCGTCTAATGCTTTCATTTCTTCCAATATGGCTTGTGGTGATCGGAGCGTCACTTCTTCTTTTTTGTTCGGGTTCTTTACACTCAAATCAAAAGTATCTTGGTCAATGTCTTTCACATTTACCGTCCAAGAGTTTTCGCTGTCACCAAATGTTTTCTGTAAGGAAACAAAATCCGCCAAGTCATTTTCGTTGAGTGGGTTGGTCTTGCCTAAATTGCGGTCAAGGTTCAACTGGTAAAACCAAACTTTTTGCGTGGCTTTGCCTTTTTCAAAAAACAACACCACAGTTTTTACACCTGCACCCGTAAAGGTGCCGCTGGGTAAATCCAACACGGTATGCAGGTTGCAGTTTTCCAACAAGGTTTTGCGTATGGCAATAGTAGCATTATCAATATTGCTCAAAAAAGTGTTTTTAATCACTACACCTGCCTTGCCACCAGCTTTTAAAATTTTGATGAAGTGCTGTAAAAAGAGTGAAGCGGTTTCCCCTGTTTTAATAGGGAAGTTTTGTTGCACTTCGGCACGTTCCTTACCACCAAAGGGAGGATTGGCGAGCACAATATCGTAACGATCTTTTTGCTGTATGTCAGCAAGGTTTTCAGCAAGCGTATTGGTATGTATGATGTTAGGGGCTTCCACACCATGCAAAATCATGTTCATAACACCCAATATATACGCCAACGATTTCTTTTCCTTGCCGTAAAAGGTTTGCTTTTGCAGTATCTCCGTTTCTTTTGTAGATAGAGACTTACTTGTTTTCAGATAGTTGAATGCTTCGCATAAGAAACCCGCTGAACCACAAGCACCATCATATATCCTGTCGCCGATTTTTGGAGCAACCACTTTTACAATAGTAGTAATGAGCGGACGAGGGGTATAGTATTCCCCACCGTTACGCCCAGCATTACCCATATTCTTAATCTTGTCTTCGTACAAATGACTCATCTCATGCTTTTCTGCATGTGTACGGAAACGCAACTGATCGATAAGGTTTATTACTTCCCGAAGATTGTAACCACTTTGGAGTCGGTTTTTCAGTTCACTGAAAATTTCACCGATTTTATATTCGAGGGTGTTGGCACTCTCAGCGTTGGTCTTAAACTTCTTGAGGTAGGTAAATAGTTTATTGTTCACAAAGTCGGTAAGGTCATCTCCAGACATTGCCTTGTGATGGTCAAGTTTGCCATCTTTACCTTTAGGACATGCCCAATCTGTCCATTGGTATGCTTTTTCAATGATAGGTGTGTAGGTCTTGCCAGTCAGTTCGGCTGCTGTGGCACGGTCTTTCTCTAAGTCATCCAAATATTTGAGAAACAAAATCCATGAGGTTTGCTCTACATAGTCTAATTCACTGCCGCAACCAGCGTCTTTGTGGAGTATGTCATCAATATTTTTAAAGGTCTGTTCAAACATCCTGCTTGCATATTTATTCTTTCAAATATAAATACATGCAGGCAAAAAATATCCAATTATAAAACTCCAATTGAGTCTCTTGTCATAACCTAATGACAATTCTGGTAATAAATGAATTATGGTATATTTTTTGGTATAGTAAATAGATTTAAAACAAAATTAAAAAAATGACAACACAAAACATGTTAAAGCCATCTATTAGGCTAAGACGAATTCAAGACGGGAGTCTTAGGATTCATGACCTCAATCGCAACTTAATCTTTATTGTAACACCTAATCAAGAAAAAGAGAAGGATAGTGAAGGTTATAGCGTTATTTTGAAATCATTCACAAGTAAACTTTCTGTGCAGGATTTATTTAAACTTGCCAAGAGATTAGAAGAGGATGATTTAGATAACGTGCATTATTGGTCAAAAAATTGGGAATATTTATATGCACTTGAGCGTATGAATTAGTTCTGATTTCATTTTTGTGTTGCATTGTAAAGTTTTGTATAGTAAAGTTTAAGCCCTTAGAAATAAGGGCTTCTTTTTTTAATAGTCTATCGAGCGGAAATATTTTAATTGTGTATTTAAACAATTTGACTTTTTAGAACCAAAAAAACGTCCGATTATTTGACATACTAAATACAGGGGAGGTTATGGCGTAAAAAAAGTGGTTTAATTATTTGGGGGAGGATTTTTCTATATATGTATCTAAGCCTAAATAGTTGCCATTAACTTCATCTGAAGACTGGCGTTTTTTTGCTTCTCGGATGATATACCCGCTCTTACGACGTGGTTTGGAATCTTTTGCTCCTTTGGGACGTCCGAGCCTTGAACCTTGTATTTTAACACGTTTCAATCCTTCAATTGTTCGCTCACGAATAAGCTCTCTTTCAAATTCAGCAAAGGCAGATAATATTTGAAAATGCAACTTACCTGACGCAGTAGAAAAATCAAGGCTTTCACTGATAGAGATAAATGCGACCCCTTTATTAAATAACTCCTTTACTTCTAAAATTAGTTCGGCAGAAGAGCGGGCATACCTGTCGAGCTTATAAACAATGACGGCATCATATTCTTTTTTTCTAAGCCTACTCAACATCTCTTGCTTTATAGGTCGGGTTTTCCTTGTACTCTCTACCTCTTTGTATAAATCATAATTTAAGTTGCGCTCTTTAGCATAATCAATCAATCTTAGCTCTTGATTTGCTGTATCTTGGTCATTTGTTGATACTCGGCAGTATAAAGCAACTTTATTCACTTGTTATATGTTTTTGAAGGCAGATTTAAGTTCATTATAACCACGGACTGTGTGGGCTGTAATTTTAAAAAGATGACCAAGAAGGTAAATCCCCGCAACTCCTGCTAATAGTACTGTAGCAACCTTAAAATATTTAGAATCAAGTAAGTCCTCTAAAGTATTTTGTAATTTATCTTCACTATAAAAATTAAGCATTTGACTTGGTTTGTTTTTTTGAAATAAAAAGGAGGGTTCCGCCGATTAAAGCCATTGCAACTCCTACAATTACTAATTTTAAAAGAGTATTTTTAGTTGGTTGTATTTGTATACCAAGCTTATCTAAATCCAAGTTTGATGGGTCAGTCATTTTTATTTGAGATTTACAAAAGTGAAAGTTTTATTGTCGGAAGATTTGAGTAATACGTAATGCTCAACTCTGCTACACAATGTATTTTCGAACATAAAAAGTCTACTTACTGCAAAAGGATCGTAGCCTTTTTTTAACAGTAAGTCTTTATCGAAACTCTTACGTTCTCCATTTTTAATCCCCAGACTTGCTAAGATCTTCAGGTTGTTTCTTATTTTTTTAATGTCCTGTTCCATTTCTCTTGCTTTTGCTGCATTTTCGTTGTGGTAGCGTATTCTATTTTGCGGCGAAGCAAATACTTGGTTACGGCGCTTTGGCTTAAATTGAATACCTGAATAAGGGCATGTTTTTTCCATGATAGTCATCTTTCAACTAAAGTTAGATACACCCATTTACAATTACATTAATTCAAATTAAATTGCTCTATTTGTATTCGGTTGTCTTCGATTATATACCTTATTACCATGCGTCTCCCAAAAAGTCATAAGAAACCTTAGTGTTATAAATCTCTTTTAAGATGTAGAAAATTGCATTCTGCTTATGCTCGTATTTTTTTAATTTGTTGACACTTCGCTTTTTATTGCTGGTCGTAGTCTGCCATTCATTTTCTATTATTTTACCAATCTGGGTGACAGTTTTGTCTTGCTTGTCACTAATAAATTTTCCAATAAAATGAATATGGTAACCCCTTTGTTTGAAGGGTTCGGCAACAAAGAATAATCTATAATTCCTAAACTTCTTTCTCAATTTTAGGTCAAGCCTTTTAACTGCTCTCTCCGCCGATGATTGAGAAAGAAAGTATTCAGTAGTTAGTGTTCCCCATATGTCCCAGTCATAAGACATCAAGTATTTTGCATAATTGTCTTTAAATAAATTTTTATACATATTGATATGTTTTAATATGCTTTACTTTTTTGTAATGCGGTAGCTTATTCAAGGGGATTTTTGAATAAAAAAAGTATTTAGCTTTAAAATTTGCTGATTGCTTAAAGAAAAATTGCGACGGAAAATGTAAAATATTGAGGGTAATAGCCGTAAACACACCCTTTACCCGTAAGCTTCTTGGAATTCACAACTAATTCCTGTATTGGGAAGCAAATGCATGGAGATCCTTTATGTAAAACCGATATCCCTTCACATTAGGCAAAGCCTTTTGCAAAAGCCCTAATCTCACGTATTTTTTGATCGTGTGTCTGGATAAGTGTAAAATTTCTTCTGCTTTTTCCAGCGTTACAATCTCGTTTGGGTTTTGTGCAGGGATAATACTTAATTCGTTTTTAAATGCATCATTTACTGCTTCTATTATAAAGCGTTTCAGTTCATCTGGGGTTAAAAATACCATACTCATAGTATAAATTTTAAGCGAATTTATACAGCAAAGAGTAAGTCAGGTTGGCTTAAGAAGAAGTTCCCGTAAAGTTCACGTAATTATCAATGTGTTTTTTATTCCTGGGTAGTTTTAAATCTCTAAAAAGGTTATTTGCGCTAAGGGCTTGCGTTCTTTTTTTATCATTAAAAATATCTTCTATCGTTCTTTGTGAAGGATGTTTGTATATCTTACGATTACCATTTTTCTTAGACCTATCTAAAATTTTGAAACATTTGGAGACCCATTTAGCCACTTGCCCAAAATTGCGACTGCTCAAATATCTTTTATCCAAAAGGGTGTAAAATGAGACTGCAAGTGTTGCAGCAGTAGTATTTACTTCTATCGGTATTTTAAGAGAGGACTCAAATAAGTTAGGAATATATTTTTTCGTCTTTGCTGAAGCAACTTGCGTTAGTCTATTTTGCAATAATATTTTAATATCTTCTCCTGGTATATTAAAGGAAATCTGTTTTACGGCTTCTACAAAACTTCCATTATAATTTTTTACCCACTCATTTAATATAGATTCGAGAGAGTCTTCTACCCACATGAATTTTAGGCTCTGGAGCGTTTGTTTGAATTTTTCACTACTGATTAGGTTTAGAAAAGCATCAATATTATCCTCGCTTCCGTCATGATAATTTTCAGCAGCGTAATCTAAATCCTTAAAAATGAATTCTTCTTTTAAGGTGGCAAGTTTTATGGCTAAACACCTTTCATAGTGCTCTGAACCTGAATTGATGTAAGATGGTTTGCCATTATTATCGAAACTATTCCTATCTGAAAGTCGGGCTAAAAACTCCCATGTGTTTGTGCGCTGTGGATTAAGATAAATTTGGTGTCCAATGACGCCCCCTGTTTTCTTATCTACTGCTCTATTGAACCAAATAAAAAGTCTATATGCATCAATTTGAGGGATATAAGTAGGGTTAGCCATTTCCTTAAGTGCGCTAAGAGTTATAAATTTCATAAAGCAATTTAGTAAATCTGTAGCTTTTCTGTATCTTTACAAAAGGAAAACCCTTACTCAGTAAGGGTTTTAGTAGTCCCAGCGGGAGAGAGTTCGAATATTTTTAAGGAGGATATAGTTCTGTTATTGGATTACCTCAAAAAGAGAAGTGGCTTTTGAATGTTGTTTCGAAAAGCGTTTTATTGTTTTTTTTAAATAACTACCTGCTCCAATCCGATCTGTGTTCAAAGTATTTTATTGAATATTTGAAGTAACTTTTGAAGATTGATTTATTTAAGAGCTTAAATGAACGCAAAATATTTGTGAGCCGAATAATTATTTTAATCAACTCATGACTGTCTACAATTGGCAACACGAGGATTGGCCTCACTTTACATTCTCTCTCAAAAAATATAGAGAATGAATTGCTGGTTTTTGCAGAAAAAGTTGGCCGTGTATCTGGTATTTTAGAATCATTGCCACCGGAAACAAGGCAAGAGGCGGTAGTCGATAATTATCTTAACGGAAGCCATTAAAACCTCTGAAATTGAAGGAGAGTGCTCTAATCGACTTGATGTATTGTCTTCCATGCGAAAAAATATCGGCTTGCATTATAACCCCGAATTTATTAAAGATAAATCTGCGACAGGCTTAGTTGAATTAATGATCGATGTGCGAAACAAGTATAAGGAACCGTTAACAGAAGCCATGCTTTTTTCATGGAGTAAACCTGTGATATTCATCGCGATCGCACTTTTCGAGCTGTTATTTATCCATAACTCGTTTTTAAAACCACTTATGGCTGATTATAACTTTTTATAATTGTCTATAAGTCAAACCATCTGAGCCGGTTGAACATGGGGGAAGTATAAGTTTTGAAAAAATATAGACCGGCTATAACTCGCTTTTTCACACCCTTTCGAAGTATATGAAAAAGAGGAGCCTACACATTACTGTTTTTAAGCAGAATAAAGTACTATGCAAAGGCCAAAAAAGTCATCCAACCATAATTACCAAGTGGGATAGTTTGCTCCAAGCCAATTAAGTCATTCTTGGAGCTTGGAGAAATTGTAGCTAACCATTTTGATAATGTAGTGGCATTTTCTATATAATCATTTTTACCCCTTAATTCATCCAATTCGCTAAAAATATTTTCGATGTATTCTTTTTCGAATCTAATAGGTGGGGCACCTGATATACCAACTCTTTTACCAAAAGAAGGAGAATAAGAAGCATAATGAAAGCTTTGATCCATTTTCCATTTAATGAATATACCCAAATTCAAATCTTGTTTTAGATAATGAATAGCAGTACTCTCAAATGATGCTTCAAATGTTTGCTTGAGACCTATGATGGCTTTTAAACCTGGTTCAAACTTTTTTGCAGTATTAATAAATCTTGCCTTGGGCATTAATAAGTTTGAAGCAAAATGATTGGCTTCCTTTTCCAGTGTACTCTTAGTATTTAAATTGTAATCCGAGTTATGCGATAAAGAAATACCTTTTTTTAAAAGCTTACGGTGATCGTCAATAAAGTAATGACCCAATTCATGTGCTATGGTGAATCTTAAACGACCTGGGGCTGTCGGGTCTATCATGTCTTGGTTTACAATAATATAGAATTTTTTGGCTTTGTGTATTAACTCTCCTACAAAATAATTACCATAGTTGCCACTTATAATTGTTATGCCTTTCTTTTTTATTATTTTTTCTAAATTCACTTTACCACGAGAAATGTTTTCCTCGGCTATATGCTCAGCCAAAGCTGCAATCTCTGGTAAATTTGTACTCATTTCTTTTTTGCTTTCTTTTGTTTTGACTTTTTATCGGCTTCTTTAATGTCGTTTTCTATCCTGGAAAGTAATTCCTTGGGGAGCTTACCCATTTCTTCTCTGGCAGCCATTGCCAAATTTTCTTGCTGTATTTTTATCACCTTCGGCCTTGCTGTTTTTTTAGAAGGAGTATTTAAAAATACAGGGGTTTGTAATTCTTCCGGTAACTGAACATCGGTTGTTCCAAATTTTTTTTCAAATGATTCAACCTCAGCAACAGTTTGTGGAAAAACGAACCCGCCAGTTCTTAACGCATGCTGTATGAGCAGATCTTGTTTCAATTGAGTGTTTTCCACGTTTGTTTTTTTCATAAAGTTTGATTGAATGTGATAGTTAATTTTTGAAACAGTGTTTTTTAATTTTATCTAATGCTCTCTTTTTACATTGTCGTATAGCTTCGGGTGTTGTTTCATAGTATTCACAAAGATATCTTAAAGCATTTTTACTTAAATGCTTGGTAGAATTGATGCAACCTTCACCTGCATAAGTAAGGATAACATCCAATTCTTTTTTAGAAAGCTGATTCATTGCTTCCTGCAATATTTGCTGAAACTCATTTGGCACTTCTTCTTCAGCTGCCCCCATAATATCATCAAACTGATCATAGCAATGGTCAGGCAGGATATCAGTGTATTCTATTTGATCATTAATAATCTGGCCTATAACCTTTCGCGATTCATTAAACGCAATTTTCCCCAGCCAGGCCTTAATAATCTTTGTATATTCTGAAGGAATGGCTTTTGCTGGAAACGCAAACCTTCCTATTTTTTCAAATGCTTTTATAAAGACTTTTTGCAGTAACTCTGAAGCAAGATATTGGGTCTGATCATATAACCTGAAATGATGCAATGCGGCTTTATAAACATATCCTGCATACCGAGTATAAAATTCAAATTGAAAATATTTCAATTCTGATGGATCAGAGACATTCTGAAGTCCCGTTATGACTCGTTCATCTGGCTCCTTATTGAAGGGTGTTGGGGTTAGTAAAATTTCTTGCATTAGAAAATAATTTATACACTCTAAACTCCAAAGCGTGACATGGTGCTTTTGAGTAGTCTTGTCACTCTTTTGGCTTTTATACATAAACAAAATTGAAAATTATGAAAGAACAAAACAAAGAAGAAAGGGGTGAAATGGTTATCCTTGAGATTGACATTGAAGTTTTTGCTATGGAAGGGAGGCCTGTTCCCAAGGGTCATCATTATATTATAATGGTTGACCGGGAAAAATATAAGGTAAAGCAGGAATGTTTGACAGGCCGTGAAATTTTATCACTGGCTGGTAAAAATCCTGTTAATCGGTTCCAGCTTAACCAGCGGTTTAAAGGTGGTAAAGTGGTTAAAATTGACTATGAGCAAACTGTTTGTTTTACTGAGCCGGGAATCGAAAAATTTATGACGATTCCATTGGATCAAACAGAAGGAGGTAACTAGTATGAGAAGGCAATTCAAGTTACCGGAGGAGGATATTTTTTTTCTTGACAGTTTAGGCTTGGCTTGGGAGGCAATACATGATCGGGGAATGCAATGGGTGATTATCCATGATTACCCGGTCATTCTTGGTTATAACTTAGAAAAGGTTTCCGTTGCCATTAAAATAGAAACAGGTTATCCTCGGACAGCGTTGGATATGGCCTACTTTTTCCCCGCTCTGGCAAGAAAAGACGGAAAGGCGATTAATGCTATTACTAGCCAACCGATAGAAGGACAAAATTTTCAAAGATGGTCACGGCATCGCACGGCGGAAAACCCATGGAGACCAGGTGTCGATGATTTGTCAACTCATATGAGTCTGGTGAACTTTTGGTTTGAAAATGAATTTATTAAACAACCTTATGGAATTACAGCTTAGAATATCCGGTCTGCATCATACAATACTGCAAGAACACCTTCTCCCAGAAGATGGAAGAGAAGCTGTTGCTGTCGCAATTTGTGGAAGACATTTTTCTTCCAATAAAATTATCTTGACCGTTCATGATATAACTCTTATTCCGCATAATGAATGCTACTCAAGGGAATTTGATATACTTATTTGGCCTACAGCAAGGATTTTGCATTATTTTGATCGTTTAGGTAAATCAGATTTAGCCATCCTGAAGATCCACAGTCACCCCGGTGGATACAGTCAGTTCTCGGATGCTGATGATAGGTCGGACAGAGAGTTTTTTGATTCTGCTTTTGGCTGGGCATTAAATGATAAACCTCATGCCAGTGCAGTTATGTTACCAGGCGGTAAAATTTTCGGCCGATTTTTTTTTGATGACCTACACCATGAGCCGATAGATAAAGTGGTTATTTCTGGTGACCAGATTGAGATCTATCAAACTCATTTAATGTTTCAAAACGATGCTTTTGCACTTAGAACCATTCAGGCTTTTGGTGATAAAACATATGCCGAACTAAAAAAAATGACAATCGGTGTTATAGGATGTTCAGGAACAGGCAGCCCATTGATAGAGCAGATGGTCAGGTTAGGAGTAGGGAAATTAATACTGATAGACCCTGATACTATTGAATTAAAAAATTTAAACAGGATATTGAATGCTACCCGATCTGATGCAGAGCTGCATCGGCCAAAAGTAGCGGTAATTGCGGAGGCAATAAAACGCACTGGATTAGGCACCTTGATTGAATGTTACCAGTCCAATTTGTATCATTCTGCAAAAGCATTGCAATCGCTGATTGAATGTGATTTGATTTTTGGCTGTGTTGATAGTGTTGACGGGCGCTATTTGTTAAACCAGCTTTGTACATTTTATTTAATCCCATATTTTGATTTGGGGGTTAAGCTGGAAGCCAATAAAATTGGAGGTATTCAGCAAATATGTGCAACAGTTCATTACATACAACCTGGAAAATCTTCTCTGATATCAAGAGGGGTTTTTACAACAGAAGACCTGCGGGCAGCAAGTCAGTACCGCAAAAATCCGGAAGAATATGAAAATCTGCAGAAGAATTCATACATAAAAAATATTAACGTTAATAACCCGGCAGTGATTAGTGTTAATATGCAGATCGCAAGTCATGCAGTCAATGAATTTTTGAATCGGATACACGCTTTTAAATATGAGTCAAGCAATCACTTTGCCGTTTCAACAATAGATATTACCGGTGGGTATATTGTAAATGTAAACGAAGATGATTTGCAAGTGGATGCGTATCTGCTTAAAAAAATAGGACGTGGAGATGTACAACCGTTTATCGAATTGCCAGAATTATCTGTATGAAATTCTTGAAAATATTACATAAGCTAGATGAACGGTTTGAACCAAAATACAAAATTCAATACATTCAGGAGTTGCCTGTTATTCTTAGAGAAAGAGTAGTCTATATTGTCGGTAATAAACAGGATCCATGGCTGCTAGCTTTTAAATGTCCCTGCGGGTGTCATAATATCATCCAATTGAATACCTTGAAATCTGCAAGTCCTTGTTGGAGTTTTACAGTTAAGAATAAACATTTCATTAGCGTTTCTCCATCTGTTTGCAGAAACAAAGGATGCAGAAGTCATTTTTTTATTAGAAAAGGGAAAGTAAAATGGTGTTAACTCATAAACTAAACAGAAATATGTGGATAGAAAAACTTCATAATGATTAAAGTTGGATGGGCATCTGGAATTATAAATTTATTTGCGGTAATTGTTCAGGGATTATTCAGGAGATGAAATGTTCAATTTGCGAATATGTACAGAATACTCAGGAGCAAATACTTTCTGATTCCAAAAGTGTAACCTGCAAAATCCCCACATCATCATTCACGGGTGCCATTAGCTATAATATACATGTATTGCTACATTTGATGCAGCTGAAATGGGAAAGACTAATATTGTCAGATGGAGATGTAATTAGGGAATTAAAAGGTTCCAAAGAGGTTATTAATTGTTCTCTTATTTTGGAGTTTGTTCGAGCATTTAATGGAAAGATTTTTCGAGAAAGGATTGGGACAAATTCACGTATACATTTCAAAAGATTTATTAAAGCGATATTCATTTATAGGCAGCCTACAACTGGATCAATTATATACAATTTTTTTTCGCGAACTTTAAGGACGATTTAAAAGCTATTGGTTACGATTATATTTACGCGAACTTAAAATTTATGCAGGAGAAGCGTTATGCATTTGTACACGGTAACCCGACTGCAATTGATGAAAGACTAATCTCAGATACTATTTTGTATTTACAAAATGTGCAGTCAGCATGGATTTTGCTTTATAACAAACGTTGCACTTTTCAAATATTGCTGTTTATTCCAAGTATTCAAGGGGAAACTATTTCATCTAATGTATTTGAATATTGACATTTTACACTAACCATTCAAGATGTCCACCATTAAGTCTCACATTTTGACAAGTCAAATCTTTTAATGTATATATTTTTCGTCTTCTTGTTATTGGAGCTTTAAGTTTATTTCAATAGTTAAAGTCATTCCAATTTAAAATTATAACTTGCAATCGGAAATCTAATTTATTGAAAATATAGCTGCGTTCTTTTTGCTACCCGAACCGACCAAGTAAAAAAAGCAAAACATACGCAAATAAGTGTGCGGCCACGTCAAGGCGTGGGGCTGCTTATTTTGCGTATTCGCTCTTGGTCGGGCGAGGGTAGCGATAAGTTTGCCTCACGTCGCTTTTTTGTAAGAACCGTTTATAAAGGGGCATTATAAGCATCTACCCAAACCGACCAAAATGCATTTCAGGAAAATTCACCTGAAGTTGGCCAATTATTTTATTGTGTCAGCAAAAAAAAGTTTATTCAGGTACTTATCACTCAGATCGTATTTGCGAATTCATTATTTACTATTTCGTCTTTCTTACCGAGTTGGCTTACTAAAATCGATTCCTGAATATAAGTATCATTATTTTATAAAGAGTATTATTAAAAAAGGGGATTGTGTGGTTGATATTGGTGCTAATCTGGGTTATTTTTCTGTTCTTTTTGCTGAACTTACTAAGCCAGATGGTCTGGTGGTTTCAATAGAACCTGTTCCGATTTTTTTTGAGGTATTAAGTAGTAATTTGAAAAAATATTCACATTGTGTACTTTATCGTTGTGCTTTAGGGTTAGAAAATAGAAAAGTGCAACTGACATTGCCATCGAATTCGGGTTACTTAAGAACTGGGATTGCTAGTATTTCTGAGAATTCAGTAAATAATTTAACTGATAAATTTTGTTTTGAAGCTGATATGAAAATTGGATCAGAATTATTAAACAACTTGAATAAAATTGATTACATAAAGTGTGATGTTGAAGGGTATGAAAAATATGTACTACCAGAGTTAAAGGGAATTATTGAAAAGCATCTTCCCATATTGCAAATTGAAATATGGGGAGAAAATAAGAAAGTTATTTTTGAATTAATGGAAAGTCTAGGATACGAAAGATTTTCCCTTATCAAGGGAAAATTATTTAAAGACTTATTATCAGAAAAAGATCTTGGTGATTTTCTATTTATCCATAAATCAAAAAATATTTTACTAAACTAAGAACTAAAATCGGATTGATTAAAAGGCATAGTAGAATTAAACTGACACAAAGGTGTAGAGCTATTATCAGAGATCATAGTTTCACACTTTGCCGGGGACTGTTCAAGAAAAAAATCATTTTAGTTTACGAAATTCAAAGATCACTGTATTAAGCCAATGTAATAACTTTTTGTTCAGGAATGGAGTTTAAGGCTCTTGCTTAATACAACATATTACATAAATTATTTTATCATTTATTGCCATTTAAGTCGACCTATTACTTTACAATTAGAATATCATCTGCCATGTATAAGTAGAGAAGATATTTTAATCGAATTAGAAGGAATGGGTCGATTAATTTGTTAGCGCCGATTACATTAACTACTTTTTTGTTGTCGAAGACTTAATTGTTCAGGTGTCTTTTTAGTTAATGACTTCAATAGATTTTTATCATTTGATAACATATGTAGTTCGCACGTCCATTGCTGTTGATTCGTTTTCTCTCATTTATTCGCCATTGACTTCTACGTGATAAGTATTATTTGTTAGCCTATCGAGTATAGCGGCTGCAATTGTATTTTCTCGGATAATATCATCTCATTTATTTACAGGTAATTGAGAGGTGAAGATCAATACACATTTTTTGTTCCTGTCTTCAATAAGTTCCATTAAGGTTATCCTGGTTTTGCGCATCCAAAGATTGTATGTCAATATTATCTAGTATTAAAAGATGCTGAGGTTAGTGTATTCATTTATTTTTAGCATATCTGTCTATGAGAAAATAAAAATAGAGGTTGAGGGAATTCTAAACATATTGCATTTCTTGTTTGGCATTTGATAAATGATGCCTTGCGGAATTCATTTTATATGCTCTATTGATACCTGGAGGTTTGGGATGTATTTATAAATACATCATTCCTAATTCTCTAAAAAAAGTAAAATGAAATCCTCAACTAACATTTTTGAGACGCCTATTTCTATTCTATCGATCGCATCATTAGTAAAAGAAGAAGCTAAAAATATCTTAACCTTTTTTGATGATACCTCATGTATCGTTGTGGGGTCGGGTTTCACTGCATTGCCACAATAGATATTCTCTATCTAACCATAATCATTATTGTAAGGAGCTATTGGGCTCCTTTTATTTTTAAAATAGATAGTATGATGAATAGCGTAGGGCTAAAATATACAGAGGAAAAAAAATTACTTTTAAAAAAATACGATACAGAACTGAATATTTATGCTAATGATTTCTTGCATGGCAAGTTTAACCTGGTAAGTGCCAATTTGCATAATTATCTTCCATCAATTCCATTTGAAGATCATAATAAAATTTTTAAAGACTTGTTATTGCATCAGGAATTAAGTCAGGTAGATCAAAATTTTGAAGAAAGTTTATACGATGCTGAATTTGAAAATTTAACGGATCAAACTTGGTCTTTGCTAAGAAATGGGGGTACTATCATATGTACCTTTCATACAGGTTCTTACCGGCTTATCAACCAGTTTTTAATTAAAAATCAAGTACAGTTCTCGCTAGTTATCGCTTCGAATGTTTTGCAAGCTGAGGGAAACAGTTTTCAGCGACTTTATAACAAATATTCACCAAGCTCAAGGGAGAGTGAGTTTCAATTGATTGATGCAGAAGAGTCTACTGCGGGTTTGAAAATGCTTCGAGAACTGAAATCCGGTAGATCTCTGGTTATTTATATTGATGGGAATAATGGTTCCGGGAAGGATGAATCTGTTAATAATAATCTTATCTCCATACAGTTTCTGGAAAATTATATTAGGGCCAGGAAGGGGATAGCCTATATTGCTTATCTGGCAAAAGCACCTATTCTTCCTATCATTTGTGAACGTATAGAACTGGAAAAAAGCAGGTTGACTTTTTTAGACGTAATAACTCCTCAGCAATTTCAGGATCGGGAAGAATTTGTGATTTCAGCAACTCAAAAGATGTATTCGATATTAGGAGAAGTTGTGAAGAAAGTGCCTGCACAATGGGAGGGGTGGTTGTATCTACACAAATTTGCTGTTCCTACCCCGCCGTCCGAGAGAAGTGCTGAATTTGTGAAGGAAATTTCGTCTTCCGGAGACTATTTTATTTTAAATGCTATTGAATATGGCGTGTTTACATTATTAAATAAATACTTTTTGTTTATGAAGAGGACTTATGAATCTTTTATGATACCTGCTGAACTTTATGAGCTTCTATTTCGTTCCATAATATCTCCTCTACAAATAAATTTACTGGATGAAGAATTAAAGAATGATTTAATTTATAAAGGAGTAATTTTAATCAAATGAATTTAGTCGATGAAAACATGGATGAAAGTCAATCGGAAATTTGTATGGGTGCACATTATAGCTTGGTTAGTCTATGCACTATTTATTTACTGTACTAATTTAATTACTACACCTAAGATAAACTTTTTAAGTGTAGTCCTATTCATCCTGCCTTTTGCCCTGACTTTTTACTGCGGTTTGTTTTTTCTAGGTCTTTCTAAAAAAAATGGAATTGCCGGAACTATCGTTTCTTTTTTCCTTGTCTTTATTATTCTGGCCACTATTGCATATGTATACATTTATCATCTACTTCCTATATGGGGGGTTAAGGTGTTTACGACCACAAGCTTCGATCATTTTATCCAACAGGCTATTATGGGCTACGTGCAATATTTTGCCTATGCTGTTTTGTATTTCTATGTGCGAGAGGCATTTAAAAAATCGAAGGAATTACAAGCGTTGGAAAAAGAGAAAATGACTGTAGAAAGAGAAAAAATAGAAAGTGAGTTGGAAATAGCCATTCTGAAACAACAAGAATTAAAAGCCCAAAAAGAGAAAATACAATATGAATATGCATTTTTAAGAGCGCAGATTAATCCTCATTTTTTACATAATACCTTAAATGTTCTTTTTTCACAGGCAATGGACTATTCGGAAGACCTGGCAGATAACATTCTTAAGTTATCAAGATTAATGCGTTATTCTTTGGAAAGCCTGGAATATGAAAGTGGTAAGGTATTGGTGCAAAAAGAATTGGAACATTTACAAACACTCCTTGAGATTAATAATATGCGCTTTGGGAATTCAAAAACGATCGAATATGTTGTAGAAGGGGAGGTGGCTGGTCAAATGCTTCCTCCACTATCAATAATGACGATTGTAGAAAATGCCTTCAAGTATGGCGATTTAAAAGATCCCTTACACCCGATGCTGGTTAAAGTAGTACTAAAACCTCATGAAATCTTTTTTTACTGCCGTAATAAGAAAAAGAAAAATAATATACAGCTATCTTCTTCCAATATAGGGTTGTCTAATCTTACCCGGAGGCTTGATGTTACTTTTCCTGATAAATACAATATGAGAACAATTGAGGAGGAAGAGTTTTATACTTTTGAACTAAACATCATGAATTGATATATGATAAAGTGTTTTGTAATTGATGATGAGCAGCCTGCTATAAAGGTTATAGAAAATTATATTAAGCGTATACCAATATTACAATTAGTAGGGGTGGAAACAAATCCTATTAAAGGGTTGGAAATAGTTAAGACTACTCAGATCGATTTGCTTTTTTTAGATATTCAAATGGATGAAATGAGTGGAATTGATGTGGCAGCCAGCCTAAATGAAACTATCAAAGTAATTTTTTGTACCGCATACTCCGAATTTGCAGTCATGAGCTATGAGCTTAATGCTATAGATTATCTAATGAAACCTATTTCTTTTGCGCGCTTTACGAAAGCTATACAACGTGTTTCAGCAGAGGAGTCTGCAGGTAAGCAAAAGGATATAGATGATGATTATATTTTTGTCAGAACAGAGCATAAGGGGAAAATGGTCAAGATAGATTTTCGCGATATCGATTATATTGAAGGTAGAAGCAATTATATTGCTTTCCATATGGGAGCCAAATATATCCTTGCACATATATCTCTTAGGGAAATGGAAGAAAGGCTGCCAACTTCATCGTTTATGCGGTCCATAAATCTTACATAGTACCGCTAAAAAAAATAATTTCCGTTGAGAATAATGAAATGAAACTTTTAAATCAGAAAGTTGCTATTCCACTCAGCCCCAATTACAAAGAGACTTTTATGAGTAAACTGAAAGATAAGTTTCTTTACTAGTGTAAACTTTTTCAGTTAATTTTTTTGGAAACCGGTATAAGGTAGATTTTCATTTTATTAGAGCGAAAATCTAATAGCGCCACCTAAGTTCCTACTAGAAAAACTAATGACAGTAGGTCTGGAAAGGCTGGATAGTTACTTATGACAAAGTTTGACATAGAGCAAATTGCTTTTGGCATAAAAAAACATAGAACTACCTCGTGCGATTCTATCTTAGTAACATAAATATTATTGACTTGATTGGAAAAAATGAAAATGTTTGAGTTTCTCTAAAAGAGAAAGTGAAAATATGTTATGTGTGTTTTAATTAAGTAAGGTTTTTATTAAATCTTTATAAGTTCTCGTAGATAATTAGCTTATTGATGTATTGATTGGGGAGTATGCATCAAATCCTTATAGCAGCGCCTATTGATAAGATAGGCGTTTGCTGTAGTGGGTACCTCGATGAATTTAAAATCATTATTTAATTGCTTTAATACTCAACACTTAGTCTAAACTAAAATCTAAATTATGCCAGCAGCATTTATCGAACATCGTCCATACTCTAGTAGTGAGTATGCCTCTACATCGTATTTTGTTATAGTAGTAAACGGAGAAGAGGTACATGGAACATTTTCAACTCAACATTCTGCAAAACAATATGCATGTGATAGGGGATATAGACCTGTACATGTTGCGAGAGTGCGTCATTTACAGGATCGAGCACAGCCTGCTCATTGGAGAGTTGATCCTTGTTGATCAACTTCTATTACATTTATTATTTTAATATTTATCGAATTCCATTTGTATAGTTAGGTATATAAATGGAATTTTTGGTTTGTATCCTTACACTTCGATGAGTTCAAATAATAACAACAGATATATAGAGAGATTACTACCTATCATAGAATTAATAATGTAAGAAAAGTTAAGATAAAAGTGACGTTATTAATTCACTATACTACTCTTGTTTAATTATATTTTAATATAAACACGGGTTTTTTCACGTACTCAGAATCTCATTGCCTCTTTAGTATTGTAAAATAATCGCTATGTGAGATAGTACATATCTCTTAGTCAAAACTAAATGCTTGCTATGTTAAAATCTAGACTCCTATTTTCTATTTTGCTTGTCTATGTTAACGCTCTTTATTCACAAAATGGTTCTAATGATTCTCTTCAAAAAATTATAACACAGAACTATAAGCTGGCTATTCAATACAAGAATGGTGATGGTGTTACTATAGATTATAATAAAGCCTACCAATATTTTAATAATGCAGCTAATCTGGGCGATCCGCAGAGTATATATGCAATTGCATATATGCGTTACAAAGGACTGGGCTGCCAGCAGGATTATACATTAGCAGCCAACCTTTTTGCAAAGGGAGCAAGAATGGGGAAAGATAATAGTTTATATTTTTATGGGTTGTGTTGGCGTAATGGTTATGGTCTTCCAAAGAATGAGGATTCTGCGCAGTATTATTTAAAAAAATCAGCTGATTTGGGTTATAAGCAGGCTTTGTTGGAGCTTGCAATGAAGCAATCTGAAAATTCAAATGATTCAGCCGCTCAGGTTTTAATGGATCAAATACATAATGCTGCCATACCGGATAAAAAAATTCTAAACACCTTTAATAAAGTGACGCCCCATATTGACTCGAGAGAACTTATCACAGGGGACTATGAGGGGTGGTTAATTCAGTATGACTGGAGTGGTACACATATGGTCATTACGAAAAAACTAGAAGTAAGCTTAAATTCAGATGCGGACAACATAAGTGGGCAATGGATAGAAGAAGGAGCAGATACGGTAAAACTCAAAGCCAGGCTATCCGGAGACTCTTTGTTGTTTGATAATACCAAATACGGCAGGAAGGATCATTATAGTCCTAATACCTATATTAATTACGCATTTCAGGATGCTAAACTAGAATTAATTCAAAAAAATGACAGTGTGTTTTTAGCAGGGAGTGTCGAAATGTTTTCTCCACAAAGGGGGGAACCCTCGAAGCCTTTGTTTGTGGCCCTTTCGAGAAAAGGGTTGGTGAATATGGATAGTGTCATTAATCAACTTAAATTATCAGCTTATCCTAATCCTTCCAGTAAAACATTGTATGCTGAATTTACCTTGCCTAAGGCATATAATGTAAATGTACAGTTGTATACGCTTTCAGGTTTAATGATATATAATAAGCTATCTGGTTTACTTGATGCTGGAACCTATTCTCTTCCTATTCCAGTTGAAAATATTGCTGCGGGAACTTATGTATTGAAAATTGATTGCGGCAAAATCTCTCAATCCATTAAGATCGTGCATTATTGATTCATTAATAATGATAGTTGAATAATGCATTTTGATAATAAATAACCTATAGGATTAAATCAAATCAGTGATATGCGATTACATAAGACCTTCTCTTTATCATTAATTTTTATTCTGCTTTTTACTCATCATATTGTTAAAGGGCAAGACACGAGTAATACCATTGGAAGAGTATCAATAGCATCACCTAATGCTGCTTCATTAGGGAAGTATGGCGATATCCCAGTGAGTTATTTTACAGGTATTCCCAATATTAATATTCCGATCTATACTGTAAAATCAGGTTCACTTGAAATGCCCATATCATTAAGCTATCATGCCGGTGGGTTAAAAGTACAGGAGCAGGCCAGTTGGGTTGGTGCCGGATGGACATTAAATGCAGGAGGTGTAATCACAAGAACGGTAGTAGGAGCACCGGATGATAGGGGGAATAATACTATCTCTAACGATAATGTTACCAATGGGTATTATAGTGATTATGGGTTTCAAAGTTATATCAGCCCTTCAACCAGCGGTGATGATATGAACTTTGTTAGGGGGTATAAAGATGGTGAGCCGGATTTGTATTTTTTCAACTTTGGTGGGTATTCCGGCAAATTCTATTTTAATGATGACAGGACTGTCGTATTGTTACCGAAAGCTGATTTCAAAATTGAGCCGACGCTTCAGATTGGCCCTGGTTTTACGGGCTTTGTAATTACTACTTCTGATGGAGTGAAGTATTACTTTGGACAAACCGGTAATAATGGTTCGGTAAACCCTATTGAAACAACGCTACCATACAATGTAGAGACGGGTGCATCTAACCCGGCAACATCTTCCTGGTATTTAAATAAGATTATTTCGGCTGATGGAGTTGATTCTATTCTATTTAACTACCAACAGGAAAATATGGGAACCTATACATTGGCATTTTCACCTGTTTTGAATTCTAATTATTATCCTAATGACCCGACAAAAAATGGTATTAATGCGATTAAAAATATTATCAACGGTGTCAGGTTAAGTAGTATCGTAACGCCCACCGGAACGGTAACGTTTGGGCCGACATCATGGGCCAGGAGTGACTTATCTTCAGGATCCACTATCCAGATGGCGGATGCTGCCAATACTAATGCTTTTGCTTTAGATAATATAACCATATCCGGCGCTACCGGTTTTTGTAAGAAGTTTAATTTTTACTATGGTTATTTTTATGATCCAACTCCATTGAATAATGCTTATTTCTCAGGGTATACGGTATATAATATTCAATCGGATCAATACCGACTCAGATTAGATAGTATTCGGGAATCTTCCTGTGATAGTTCCATTGTAAAACCAGCTTATAAGTTCAGCTACTTTTCAGAGAGTGTACCTCGTAAATTAAGTTTTGGTATTGATCATTGGGGGTATTCAAACGGAGTAACTACCAATTCCAATATTGCCGGGTTAGTGCCAACTTATATCATTACAGACAATACAGGTAACTCTACAGTTAATAATGGCGCCAATAGAGATGCTGCATGGCCTGCCATGCGAGGAGGAGCATTACAACAAATTACTTATCCTACTGGGGGTTATACAACATTTGATTATGAGCCGAAGGATCAGGGGAATTATACAAATACCATTTATACGTATTCCAATACTTCTATAGCCAGCCTTACTGTTAGAATGTACGGGCAGTCGGCTTATTCGAATTCAATGTCTTTTTCATGTAATAATAACCAGATTACTGCCAATGTAAATAACAGCTCTAATTATGCCGCATCATTAGTGATTACAGATTCGTATGGCAGCATAGTATATAGTAATTATAATATACCTAATGCCAATGGAAGTACTCCGTATACCGGCACTATACCTATTACACTTTCGGCAGGAACTTATACTATGACCATTTCATTACCAAATTATTCGAATCTTACAGGAGGTTTTAGTGCCAATTTAACACAGTGGCAAAGTGTACCTACTACTACTAACCAGACTTTATTAGTCGGAGGGCTTAGAATTAAAACTATAACCAGTAATGATGGCATCACAAGTAACAATGTTGTTACTTCCTATGATTATAAAGCAGGGGGAAGTGTTTCAACAGGTTTCTTGTATAGTCGCCCAACTTATATTCAAATATTAAGGAACGATATCATGGCATTAGTATGGCCCTATGACAGTCCTAACGGTTGTGCATCAAAGGACGGTTTTAATGGACATTCTTATTTTCTCACTCCGGGGTCTGTTCAGCCGATGCAAAATGCCCAGGGGGAGAATGAAGGATTCGGCGAGGTAGATGTAATACAGAGCGGCAATGGTAAGACTATTTATCAATATTACGGAAGTTCTCCTTGGAGTAATAGTAATTCTGATGTTTGTGTCCGATCCATTACTCAGTCAAGTGTTTGTGATAATACTATTCCTAACTATCCATCGGCTCCGGTTCCTTATGACTTTATGCGGGGAGAATTAAAATATGATGCTGCTTACAATCAAAGTGGGCAGGTGATAAAAGAGAATTATCATTTCCCGGTATATACAACCGATCCTTTGATAACGCCGGGTCATATAGCAACGAATCTTCCCGGAATGTACACATATACGGAATATAACCTGCAAACGTCCAAGAAGGTCTCAGACAGTACTGTTACTAATATCTATGATCCATCAACCGGTAACTATGAAACGATCAAGCAGGCGACTTATTACGGAAGTGCTTACCACACAATGCCGACACTAAAAAATACATATTCTTCCAAGGGTGAGCTTATTAGTTCCTCCATCAAATATTCCTTTGATTTAAGGGGCGGAAGTTGTGATGGAACATCAGATGGGACAGCTACTTATACGAGTGCAGTTAATGCTGATAATTCATGGTTAAGCAATAATATTAACACATGTTCTCCCCAGGTAAATGATGCTACAAACTGTAAGTGGTCAGTTTATACTCAATACAGATTGAATATACAACAGGATCGAATCAATTTTATAAATTATCGAAGAACTAATTTTACCGATCCGGGCAATAATTATTACAACTGTTTTCAATCCGCATTATCGTCGGCAGATGCTACGTTGAAACCTGTGTTGCAATTACAGAATGAATACGTAAATGTTCCAATTGAAACATCCTCCTGGAAAAATGGGGCTTTGCTGCAATCGCATTATACCAATTACGGATTTATCAATGGATATGTTTATCCAGTTAGTGATCAGTTGGTCAACTTGTCATCACCTTCAACAACTTTTAGCCCAGCTACTGTTTCAGGAAGTTCCATATTATTGGATGGTAGGTATCTGGTTGAAAATATAGTGAACTATAGTCAGGGCAGGGTAGCTGATGTTACAACGAAGGCAGGTGTTACTACTGCTTATATATGGGGCTACGGTAACCAGTATCCTGTGGCTAAGATAAGTGGTGCTAACTACGCGACTGCCAGCAGTTTAGTTAATCCGAGTCAGTCTACCATTTCCAACATGAGTACAACAGACGCGAATATGCGAGCAGCTTTAAGTAGCCTTAGATCAGGATTACCCTCAGCATTGGTAAATACCTATACCTACACGCCTATGTTGGGAATGACCAGCCAAACAGATGCAAGAGGATACTTATCAACTTTCGAATACGATGCATTAGGCAGATTGTTGAGAACAAGGGACATGGATGGAAATATTATTAAGCAGAATGCTTATACCTATGCAGCTAATACAGGATCAGTTGCATCGCCACCTCCCGGATTTAATATGACTGTGAATGATAACAACAGTACCTATACGGGTTATACCGTTTCATTAACTGCAGTTTCAGGTGGCAACTCACAAAGTTTTGTAATCAATAGTCTGGGCTACAATTCTATGGGGCCTGTTGTGCCAGGTGTATATAACATTGTTATTACGCCTCCTCCAAGTAATACAGGTGGTTTAATGGCGATATTATCTATATCAGGCAGCAGTTCTCTTTATTCTTCCGGCTCTATTGCAACTTTTAGCAATATCACTTTAGGGGCTTCAAATTATAATACGATTAATATTTATTAATAATGAAAAGAATTACTTCTAACTTAAAATCAAGGTATTGTACTATACTTAGGGCTACACTGTTATGTATAGTATTTGCTTTCATTAAAGACATTTCAGCTGCACAGGCCATAAATACTGGACGTAGTAATAGGAGTGAAGCAAGTGCACCCGGATTTATAGATGGCGAAGGAGCAAAAACAACATTTGAAATGTACCATGGGAAAAAAATATGGCTCATTGTTTTACCCGATTCACTTTCTAATGCAGATACATCCCTTTTACAAAAGATGGATTCTATTGTGATAAGTAATCAGAATAAAGTGCAAACAATTGTTGTTCCTTCTATTAGCAAGAAAAGTTTTGTAACAGACGGGGGTATTTCCTTAGCCAAATGGTATAAGGTTTTAAGAAGTCATAAGGTTATTTTTTCAGTGCCAATGAGTTTACATAAGAACGATAAAAACTCTACAAAAGATGACATGATTAGCTGGTTAACGACAGCTTCTCGTAATGGGCATTTTGATAGAGAAATTTCTCCTCAAGGGGCTATGTTTTTGGTAGATGAACAAGGGGAATTAAAAGGGGAGTTTTCCTTAAGTAGTATCTGGAATAGACAGTACATGCAAATCATATTTCAATAACAATAAAAAAAGCTGATTCAATGATACGCTATAAAATATATTTTTTATTGTTAATGAGTTTCACTGTTAGAATAAGTTATGCCCAGGTTGCTCCTCCTTCAGCATATACCTCCTCTTCGCTGGTAAGCTATATCCGTTCATGGAATGCTACGGCCCCCATTACTGATCCATCTGTAATAACCAGCAGACCATTGCAAGATGTGAAACAGGTTACAGCTTATTTTGATGGGTTAGGAAGACCGATTCAAACAGTTGCAAAACAAGGGTCACTGGAGACATCCAGTGGCACCAGTGCGGATTTGGTAACTCCTGTTGTGTATGATATTTATGGCAGGGAAATGTATAAATATCTTCCTTATGCTTCCACCAGTAATGATGGAAACTTTAAACTGAGCCCTTTCCAGGAACAGTCCGCTTTCTACAGCAATTCCGCCTCTTATAATCCCATTAGCGGACAGGGAGAAACTTATTTTTATGCACAGGTGAATTTTGAAGCCTCTCCTTTAAATCGCGTGCAGAGTACGATGGCACCTGGAAATAATTGGGTAGGGAGCAGCAAAGGTGTTCAGAATAGTTATTGGTATAATACTTCTACAGATGATGTAAAAATGTGGACGGTAACTTATAGCAGTGGACCGGGCGCATTTGGCACTTATACTATGGCCGGAGCATACCCGGCAGGAGAACTTCAAAAAAATGCGATTACTGATGAAGCAGGACATCAGGTAATAGAATTTAAGGACAAAGAAGGAAAAGTTATATTAAAAAAAGTTCAATTAACGGCTACTGCTGATAACGGATCCGGAAGCGGTTACAGTGGATGGTTAAGTACCTACTATATCTATGATGATTTTAACCTGCTAAGGGCTGTGATACAACCTGCCGGGGTACAGACACTTTCAGGAAACGGATGGTCATTAAACACTACCATCCTTAATGAACAATGCTTTCGTTACGAATACGACGCCCGTAAGCATATGATTATGAAAAAAGTACCCGGTGCAGGGGAAGTGTATATGGTATATGATGCCAGAGACAGGTTGGTGATGACCCAAGATGCCAATTTAAGAGCACAGGGAAAATGGTTAATTACAGTATATGAGAATAATTTAAACAGGCCGGTTCAAACCGGGTTGTTTGCGGATGCTAATTCATTAGCAAATGAATTAACAGCTGCCGCTACCAGTATCACCTATCCTTCTACTTCCGGAGGAAATTATGAAATGCTTACACAAACACATTATGATGATTATAGTGGCTTGCCGACGGGGCTTTCTTCGGCGCTAAGTAGTACAGGAGGGTGGAGCTCGCAGTTTGCTGCCACCAATAACAGTAGTTTTCCTTACCCTCAAATGCCTGTGAAAAATACAAATGCCAGTACCCAAGGCTTATCAACCTGGACACAGGTTAAGGTAATTGGTAGTACAAGTACTTATATTAATTCCGTAAGTATCTATGACGATAAGGCCAGGGTTATCCAGGTGCAAAGTATCAACTTTACGGGGGGAGCTGATGTAACAACCACCCAATATAGCTGGGCCGGGCAACCCTTAATTGTTGTGCAGTCGCATCAAAAAGTCGGCAACAATGCACAAACAACAGTTACGGTATCTCAAATTACTTATGATGCATTGGGAAGAGCTATTCAAACTCAAAAGAAGTTAAGCAATACGCTTGTGAATGGAAATAATATGACAGCTTATGCGACGACTGCTACGATGCAGTACAATGCAATGGGGCAACTGAAAGTAAAAAACTTGGGTAATACCCGCAATAGTAGTGGCGTTTATACGGGTAATCCTTTGGAAACCCTTACCATGGATTACAATATCAGGGGATGGTTATTGGGGGTTAACCGCAATTATGTAAGAGACCTTTCAACTGCATCCTCAGCATTAGGTGAGGCTTTTACCACACCGCCAAGCTACTCTGCCGGTAACTACTTTGGATTTGAGTTAGGGTATGATAAAAATCCAACCGTAGGAAGTTCTACCTGGATATCCGGCACGCAGTTAAATGGAAATATTGCAGGCATGATCTGGAAAAGTGTGCATGACGGGCAGATAAGAAAATATGACTTTAGCTATGACAATGTTAACAGGCTCACCAATGCCGGGTTTACCCAATATTATAGTGGCAGTTTTAATACCAGTGCCGGGGTAGATTATTCCGTAAGTAATTTAACGTACGATGCTAACGGGAATATTTTATCTATGAACCAAAACGGTTTGGCTAGCGCTATTTCCACCAGTTCTTCTGCTATAGATCAGCTTATCTATTCCTATACCCCCGGAACGAATAAGTTGCAAAGCGTAACTGATAATGCGAATAACCCGAGCAGTACTTTAGGCGATTTTAAATATAACCCTGCCACTAAAACAGGAACTGATTATACCTATGATGCCAATGGCAACCTTGTTACTGATGCCAATCGTAGTATATCTTCTATCAATTATAATTACCTAAATTTAGCGAATCAAATTACGGTTACAGGAAAAGGAACTATCACTTATACCTATGATGCAGTAGGAGATAAGTTACAGAAACAAACAGTAGACAATACGAATAATACTACCACTACCACTTTGTATGTTGGCGGGTATGTGTACCAAAACGATATATTGCAATTTATAGGGCAGGAAGAGGGCAGGATAAGGGTGAATAGTACCAATACCGGATTTATCTTTGACTATTATCTGAAAGATCATTTAGGCAATATCAGGATGACCCTAACAGATGATAATACCGCAGCGAAGCCTGTATTAGATGCCAAGAGTTATTATCCTTTCGGATTAGTGCAGGCCAATATAAGTTTACAGGCTATAGGTTCTTTGATAAACAAGTACCAGTTTGGTGGTAAAGAAATACAAAACCAGGAGTTTAGCGATGGGACTGGATTGGAGGAATATGATTTTGGGGCAAGGTTTTTTGATCCACAACTAGGTGTTTGGCATAATATTGATCCTTTGGCTGAAAAAAGTAGAAGGTGGAGTCCTTATAATTATACTTATAATAACCCAATACGATTTATTGACCCGGATGGGATGTATGCAGGATATATGGGTTATGGTAATGATGATATGGACGAAGTTGCTGCAAATGGTGATGCTGTTAGAATTTCAGGGGTGGAGTCAGAAGTTGACAATAAAGAGACGCATGGTAATAATTCTAAAGAAAAAACAGATAGTGAAAATGAAAGTGGAAATATGAGTTTCGGGAATAATAAATTATCTGAAAATACTTTTGGAGACATTATTAAAGTTGATAATAAAAATAAAGAAGTAGAAGTAACTCATACAAATGATAATTACGATGTATTAATTATTGATGGAGGTAAACCGATTAAAGTTGACAAGGGGAAAACAGAGAGTGAATACATGAAGAAAGGATATACTATACACCACCTTAAGCCGGTAGGAATGGCTCTTTCAGATTTTGCATTTAGTTTAGTATTTGGCAAAGGATTTTACAATCTATTTTCTCTTATTTTTAATACCCCAGATGTAAGCGAAACCTTGTGGAAATATGGTGATTTTAAATCTGAAACAAAATGGAAAAATCAATTTGAACAACGAGGGTGGACGGAAGATCAGGTATCAGAAGCGATTAAATATGGCAAAAGTTATGATGCTGTGAATAATGTTCACCCTGAAAATGGAGCAACTAGATATGTTCATCCTACCACTGGTCAATCCATTGTAGTGGATAATGTAACAAAAGAACTTATTCATGTAGGGGGGCCAGGATTTAAATATTAATTGCTATTTATGGATTTTATTTATGTACAAATGTTAGGAGAAGGTACAATTGTTTATAGACCTGTTTTATCTTATAAAATAAAAGATAATATCTATAGGGTTGGTGGAACGGACTTTTACAATCCGGATTTAGAGAAGTGGGAATTTACCCCGGATACCATTGTGTTTGTGGAAAAAAAGATATTAGAAGGCGAACAAGTTTTAGTTGCAGTAAGAAAAATTTAATAAAGGCTTTTTGAAAACTTATATATTTTCAGTCTCGCAGAGTCTGTTTCCATAATCATGTGCGTTGATTAAATGACTCTGCGGGAAATAGTAAAATGTATAAATTTAAAATTTAATAAATATAATTAAAAAAAATATCGGTATCTTAGAAAACTCTAACTAATAGTGGCACTAAATAACGGGGAGCTTACTGGGCAGCTTTAAAAAATGAGATCATCATGCCTTGACTGAAGGATAGTAGAAGGCCCATTTCTCCGACTCTCCATTCCCTACCTCTCCATGTTTCTTCTTTTAATTCTTTCCGGTCAAGTTTGCCAAGATTAAGTTCATCCATACCAAAATGATCTAGCAGCACATCAATGACCCTTGCAAGTTCAATCGTCATTACACCTGAATAAATGTTAGGAAAGTGTTGACTGAAATAATAGTAAGTATTCCCACGCGCAGTTGTTGCATTTAACGTATTGAACTCACCGAGATACCAATATGGTAATTCTTTCTGTACAAAACTATCATCGAGTGTATATCTCTCGTGGCCTGTCGGCAAATGCGCCATTGCATCGAACTGCGCAAACATGGCAGATACAGAAATATCCTGCCTGACTAAATATGTCAGGTATTCTTTGAATTCAGCAAATGTCATGATGTTGGTTGACCAGTTCCAGATACGAAAAACTGTTTTTGCTTTTTCGATCATATCAACATCACTTGTTACCAATATATGTGCATGAGCAGCATAATACACATGTTTTCCATCATTGAGCAAACTCATAAATTTCTGCTTCTTCGGTTTCCCTTTTACGATTCCATAAATGTCAAGGGAATAAAGCATTTCAATAACTAGATTGTATAGATATTTTTGAGTAGCCCTTTGGTAAACCTGTTTGTAGATAGATTCGGAAAATATGTCCCAATCCGTTATTTCTTTTCTATTGTATCCTTTGATACCTAATTTCTCATACAAGGCATGGTCTCCCATTGCTTTGTGCAGGTACTGCAACAGTTTTTTAAAAACGTGGCTGTTCTCCTGATAAATTTTCTGTGAGATTCAACATCGCTTGCATGAAATCGAGCATTGTTGCTGGTTCAAGCAATATCGCCCGCAAGTCTTCGGGAAAATTGACGGGTACCTGGCTATTATCTATCAATTGATTCCAGTTCAGCGGGGTAGACCGAAAGGTTTCCCTTATCGTTGCGGAAACAGTATTCTCTGCTGTCATTATATCTGTTCCTACATTCCAGAGATGATTGTTGTAATATTCCAGAGGTGTATTGAAGCAAACCTGCATTTTGTTTTCTTCATGGTACCAGCAATTCTTTGTGACAATAGTTTCCATAAACGTCATGTCTGAAAGTTTTTTGTCCGATTGATCACGAACCAAATCCTGGATGTGAGCCTCAGAAAAGCAATAATAATTCCGCTCTTTGTCTGGAAGCACCAGTTCATAGAATTCACTGTTTTCAGGTTTTTCAAGATAGCGGAAAACATTCGAGTCGAGATATATGCGCATCACAATTGATTTATATTTACTAAAATAATTAGTATTTTAGTAAAAAGTATTATCTTTCATATATGTTATTGAAAATGAAAAAAATAGGCTATTACTAACTAACAATGTTTAACCCTAAATCTTTGAAAAGACATCAACTTATACGTGGACTGAAATGGACAGTTGGTGGTATTATTGCCTACATGCCGTTCCATAGGCCTATTGAATTTTTGATCAGCAAATACCTGGTTAGTCCCGTATTTGCGGAAATTGATTCTGCCTGGTACAATGATTTTATTTTTTCAACAGTTATTCTTTTTTGTATATACCGAATCTTTTCCAAAAAGATTGTTTCTCCTCCAACTCCTTTAATAATTGTATTTTCCAGTTTCCTATCAACTATTTACTTGTTTTACCGATTTGTGCCATCTGCCTATACCGCAACACCTTTTTCATTCTATTCAAAGTTCAAATATGGTGATGTATTGGTGATCTTTTCAATTCTTCAATGGCGGTTGGCCTTGAAGCCAGAGGTAAAAACTGAATTGATACCCCATAAAGAATCATTGCAAAATGACCTATCTATTGGTGAATCTGGTGATGATCTGTTAGGTTACTCAAAATATGCCGAAGTACTTGCAAAAAAGATATTGGTCAGTCATTTTGAAAAATCGTTTGCTATTGGTATTAATGCAAAATGGGGATTGGGTAAAACCTCATTCATAGACCTGCTAAAAAGAAAGCTAAAAAACAAGGATATTGTCGAGATCAATTTCAATCCATGGAATAGCCAAACGCCACAAGCCATTATACGCGATTTCTTCAATACGGTCGAGGAAAAAATAAGGGAACGTCAGCCTGAAATAGCTGGTGAATTGGTAAAGTATGCCAATAAACTGGTTGCAATTAATGATAGCAGTTTATCAAAGTCTGTGCAATCCTCTGTTTCTGTAATTTTTGGATATGATTCGTTAAATAGCTTACACGAAACGATTAACCGCTCGCTGAGACAATGGAACAAGAAAATTGTTGTATATCTTGACGATCTCGATAGGCTGGATACCAATGAAATTGTTGAAGTGATTCGGCTGATCAGAAATACTGCTGATTTCTACAATACTTTTTTTATTGCCTGTTATGATAAACAATATATCGCTGAGGCTTTGAAAGGCTACAATGCTTATAATCATATCCAATTCCTTGAAAAGATTTTTCAACTTGAAGTGAGCCTGCCTTATTTCAAAAAAAATATTCTGCAAAAGGTACTTGCCAATAAGCTCAAAGAAGCTCTTGATACAAAATACCATGAAGGTATTGACGTTGCGATATTCGGTAATAACTTGGTAAGGGGGGCTGATCTACTGATATGGATGGAATCGATGCGGGATGTTATACGGCTTTTCAATTCTATTATGCTGAACCTCACTCCTTTACTCGGTGAGGTAGAAATAAAAGATTTTATTCAACTGGAAATTCTTCGTCTTAGGTATCCGGTGGTATATGAAATGCTATTCAGGCAAAAAGCGTTGTTCTTACAGGTAGATAAGGAGGAAGGTGCGAAAAGAAAGTATATATTGAGCAGGGGTAAGGACATGCCAGCTTATATTAAGATAGCTGATAATGAAAAAAATGAAAAGTATCTACGTCTTTACCTGAATAATCATTACGAATCGCTGCAAATACCTAAAAATGAAGTTGAGCGCATCATAGATTTAGTTGAAACGATATTCCATGATGCGACAGAATATTTTAATTCGATTAATAATTTCCAATCGGTTGTGTATGTAGATAAGTTCGACCGGTATTTTTCTTATAGTCTGTTTGATGATAATTTATCCGAGACTGAATTTATTGCAGCTCTTGAATATGATCTTGAAGGGCTTAAAAAGCAAATTGACGATTGGGTGGAAAGGGGGCTTGGGTATGAGCTGCAAAAAAGGTTCATGTATCTTCAGGAGTTCGGTAGTAAGGAATCGTTTGAAAAAATTATCCGCGCCATTTTTTATCTATCCAATAAGCCTTCTGAATACAGTTATCAGCGATTTTACGGTTATGATGGCAAAGACCTGATGGAAAAACTGGCAGATTATCACAACAAGATTGCAGCATTGTATGGAGAGTATGGAAAGAAAGCCTTACACGATTTTATTGTAAAAGTCTTATCCGAAGCTAAATCACCCTATCAATATGAATCACAGTTCGTAAAATTTGTCAACAACAAAATGATTGACAATACTATGTTTCCCCTTACCCAGGAAGAACTGAAAGGTATTTCCATACTATACCTGAAACGCTACTGCGAGGAAGCAAAAAAAATAGATCTAACTGCTTTGGGGTTATTCTGGAATACAGAACAAACTGAATTTATTCAGGCCGGTGGGGGCTCTTATAGGACGGATAAACAATACCCGCAGGAAGCAAAAGATATTATCAAAGCACTTATTGCAATAGACTTAAATGAATTTATTGAAGCTGTAATTGAGCCTGATGTGCATCGGCAAGAAACATTCGCAGTTTCTACAACGGCATCGCTTTTATATGATAGTTGGGAACATTTTAAAGCCTATATATACAGTGAAAATGAAACCCAATGGACTTACTTGGAAGAATTCAAATCATTTTTTGAAGTATTTGAGAAAGAAAAGTTTGAGAAATATGTGTCTTTTGATTTTAAGGTAATTCCTGTTTACAAAAAACTTAGAAAGGCATAGCATGAAAACCTATGAAGATGCATACAAAGAATTGGAGAAATATGTTCTCGCCACTCCGATCAGCGAGGCTACATTTAATGAATTGAAATATGCATTCCGTGAAAATTATCTTGCATCAAAACAGTTTCTTGAATCTGTGGCCTCGCATCGTAATCCTAATTATATAAAAAATGAGTTGATGAGAGAATTGAATGAATATTTAATTGCGATTCAAAATCGGAATGAAATGAGGGATATGGATCCTAATACAAATGCGTATGGGTTTGTCCCGACTGCGTTGGCAGATATGTGGAGAGCCGATAGGTCGTTTCGATCTTTATATAAAACATTACAGTCTTATTGTTTTCAACGGCAAAAGAATTTTACTACAATCGCTATACATATCGCTGAATACAGAAGCCTTTACCAATTGTATAACAGGCTAAAAAGGCAAATTAACAAAGCATCCTACTAATGTTTTCTGTTTTGAAATTGCAGCTAGATAGTTTTTACACGAAAGATTATCGAAAAACCTTTGATAGTAAAATAGAAAAAATTATGTGAGTTAACACTTAATCTGAGATAATAACAAAGCTCCTTTTAGGGTTTGTATTTTATTTAGCAAAAGCTTCTATGGCTTTATGATGGGAGAGTGCTATATCGATAAAGTAATACGCTGTGTCTTTTTCATCTGCTCGCAATGCTTCAATTTCCGCCATCCGTTTCATTAGCTTTTTATTCAGCACCATTTGATCAGAGATTCTCATGCTAAAAATCTTTCTAATTTCATTTTCCATTTTTCCCAGTCTTTCATTTCTTTAGTCTGTAAATCTATGAACCTCTGAGTGTGGTCGTGATGTATTAAATGGCATAGTTCGTGTACAATAACATATTCTATGCATCCTATAGGGGCTTTAATCAATTCAGGATTCAATAAAATTTTCCCTTTTGGCGTGCAACTTCCCCAACGTGTTGGCATGTCTCGTAAAACAATTGAGCTTGGCTCTACTTTGTATTTTTTGAACTTGTCAATTAGTGGTGCAGCAATTAAATGGAAATTAGTGCGTGCATGTTCTAAATACCATTCCTTAAGTAGGTTTTTCGCTCTAGACTTTTCCATTGTTATTACTTCAATGAATTTACCTTTTAATTTCACTGATTCCTCTTTGCCTATTTGAATGTTCAAACGGTATTGTCGGCCTAAATATAAATGAGTTTCACCACTAATGTATTTACGTTGTGGTGTTTTTGGATGAAAGGAGAGAAAGAAACTTTGTTGTTTAATTATCCAAGGTGCTTTTCTTCTGATTTTCTCTTTGACTTTTTCAATTGTCGTGTCTGTAGGTGCTTTCACCAACACTTCCATTTCAGGTGTTACAGTAATGCCAAGGGATTTTCTGTCTGAATACTCCAAACGGAATTCTATTGTTCTGCTTCCAAATTGTATCGCTTCGGTCATTACTTGTATCGGATTTTAGCAACTTCAATACAATCTTCGGCAATCTTATCCATTTCTTTAAATGACAAATCCACGTTGTATTTGTCACGTACTTCATCAATTAGATAGTCACCAATTTCAATCAGTAACTTTCCGGTGATGTTTGTTTTGTATTGCCAGTCAATAATGGGTTTTCCGATGTCTAAAACAGAATTTTGAATCAGGTCGTCAATTTGCAAAGCAGTTTGTGTTGCGACTTCTTTACGAACAATATTGTCTTGAATTTTCTCAGACAACGCCTCAACTGTCAAACCATAAAATGCTTTGGCAACATCTCTGTCTTTCAATTGCTCTGGAATATCGTTGTCGGTATGAGCCAATACATTGTTCATGATGTCTTTAACTCTGCTCAGGTATTGTGCCTCACTGATTCGTTTTGCTTCATAGTCGGCAATCGTTTCTTTTAGCATTTGCGAAAACTTCTTGTAAAAAGCAGGGTCTTCATCCATTTTTTCCGTGATATGCTTTGCTGTTCTACTTGCAATCTTGTCTGCCTTTGCCGCTTTACCTGTGGTGTTTTCTACTTCCTGTTGAAATTTGTCTTTATCAAAAATGTTAACCAGTTCTGTGATGGTTTCAATTTTCTCAGTAGTAATGTGTGTGTCAATTAGTTTTTGAATTTGCCCTTCATATTGTTTGTAGTCAATTTCATCACTGTAGCGTTCAACAACAGCCAAACGCAATTTCAAAAACATGGTCAAATCTTCTTTGTAGCGGCTGATAACTTTTTCTTCTACTTCTTTATGAAATTGGATAGAGGACAATCCCAGTTTCAAACTCTTGGCAAATGCAGCCAGTTTATCGTAAAACAAAACTCGTATAGCTTCATCTTTCAATAATTTCTGATAGGCTTCTGCATCTCGTTTGTTGGCTATGGTTTTGAAAATATCCCAAAGGTCTGAATGCTTTTGTGGTAGCTTTTTAATTTCTTCCGAAATATTGGTGAGTGTTCCAGCCAAATCTTCTTCATCAAAATCTTCAAATGAAGAGTACATCTGCAAAGCATCATCCAAATTTTCAATTACACCATAGTAGTCAATAATGTATCCGAATTCTTTGTCAGGATAAATGCGGTTTACCCTAGCGATAGCTTGTAAGAGTTTGTGCCCCTGCAGATTTCTTGTTAGATATAAAACGGTGTTCTTGGGCTCGTCAAATCCTGTGAGTAGTTTATCTACTACAATGATGATTTCCGGGTCTTTTTGATTTTTGAAACGGCCAATAATGTTTTTCTCATAACTTTTTGAATTGCCATGTTCGTCCATCATTTTTTTCCAAAACTGATTCACCTTTTCAGGGGATTTTTCATAAGCACTTTCTTCCCCTTCTCGTTCGTCAATTGAGGAAATCAATACTTCACTGCTTACAATACCAATTTCATCCAAATACTCTTTGTACTTGATGGCATTCACTTTTTTGTCGCAAACCAACTGACCTTTGAAAGGTGTTTTTCCTTGCCAGTTGTCCCGAAAATGATAACTGATGTCCCATGCAATCATTCGCATTTTTTGCTCAGCGGAATTCAAATGGTCGTAACGGGCAAATTTCTTCTTTATATCAGCTTTTTGATATTCGGTTAATGGCTCTGAAACCATTCCGAAGAATGTGTCAATCGGACTTGCATTTACATCCTGCAAAGCCAATCTTCCTTCATAAAGCAATGGAACAACTGCTTTGTCTTTTACAGCCTGGTCAACAGTGTAAGTATCAATTACGCCACCAAATTTTGCTGCGGTGCTTTTGTCTTTTTTGAAAAGTGGTGTTCCTGTCATGGCAATGAAACATGCATTAGGCAGTGTCTTTTGCATGTCTACATTAAACGTTCCGTGCTGTGTTCGGTGACCTTCATCTACCAGAACAAATATGTCGTGGCTTTCTAAGGGCTGATGGATTTTCTTTACAGCAGCTACAAATTTGTTGATGATGGTTGTAACTACTGCATCGCTTTTGCTTTCCAGTAATTCTACCAATCGTTGTCCGGTAGTGGCGTTTTCTACAAACTTGCCACACTTTCTGAACGTACTGGTAATTTGATTATCTAAATCGGTTCTGTCTGTTACCAATACAATTTTCGGATTGCGTATGCTTGGTTCCATCGCAATGGCTTGTGCCAACATCACCATCGTCAAAGATTTTCCGCTGCCTTGTGTATGCCATATAACTCCTCCTTTTCGTTTGCCGTTCTCCACATTTCTGATACGTTGCATGGATTTTTTGATGGCGAAAAACTGCTGATAACGGGCTATTTTCTTTTCTCCATTGTCAAACAAAATAAAATTGAAAATGATGTCCATCAATCGTTCCGGGCGACACAAGCCGAATAAATAATTGTCTTGTTCGGTTGGTAGAATTTCTTCTTGTTCCAGTGCATCAAAGTATTGGCGAACGTATTTGAAACGGTCAGCAAATAATTGGTCTTTTATGGAAATCGGAAGCGGTTTGTTTTTAAGTTCCTGTAATTGGTTTTTGTAGTTGTGCTCTTCCTCATCGTTGCTGAATTTCTCTTGCCACTTTGCCCAAAACTTCTCTGGTGTGGCATTGGTCGCATAAGCGGCTTCTTGTGTGGCAATGCTTAAAGTGAGTTGCGAATACACATACAAATTTCTGATTCCATCCTCTTGCTGATTTCGTAAATGCTGACTGATAGCCTGTTTCAAGGGCTCTTTCATATCAGGACGTTTGCACTCAATAATGCAAAGTGGAATACCATTGACAAACAACACCAAATCAGGGCGGTAATGCTCTTTGCTGGTGCTTCGCATTACGCTGAATTCTTCTGTGACATGAAACACATTGTTGTTGATGTTTTTCCAGTCAATGTATTGCAGGGTAAAACTTTTTTTGTCGCCATCTACACTTTGCTCCAATGCTTGACCTAAGGTGAGCAGGTTGTATGCCCTTTCGCTGGCTGCAATGTAGCCTTCGTTCATGGGTAGATTTTTCAATACCAAAATACCCCGTTCAATATTCTCGTCTGTGAAAATGCTAGTTTTAGTCGCACTTACTCTGATGCTGTTGATTTCCTTTAGTTGTTTTCTTAACACATCATCCAGTAGCACATTGGTGGTTTTACCACCTCTTTGTCTGTCAGCTTCTGCCGGACTCAAATAGGTATAACCCAAATTCACCAGCATTTGCAGTGCCGGAATCTGGCTGATATGATCTTCTTTAAAACTGGGTGTGTCCATTACTTTCTAATTTTGTTTATATCATGTATAGAAAAGTGCGGTTTTCTATACACGTTGTCTTGCTCATGTGTAGTTTTTGCATGTTTTCTTTACATGAACCTGTTTTTTCGCTGATATTTTGCCCTCATTTTGTTTTGTAGAACATCTACTTACGTTTAAATATCTTTACATATAGTCTTTGTCATGTAAAGAAAAGTGCTTTTTTCTTTACATGTTGGTTAGGACATGGCAAGATTTTTTCGTTTTTCTTGTCATATTCCTGTATTTGAGTTCACATTGGCCAGCAAATCGAACAACTCATGGTTAACATAGTAATTATCCTTGCCCAGCTTGTGCTTATGCACGATATCGATAGCCGTAAGCTCATCTAAATACCGTGTTGCGGTCGGTCTGCTAACAGCCAAGTCCGCCATCACAAAGTCAATCTTGGTATAAGGATGCCGGAACAGATTGTTCAGCAAGTCTTGACTGTAAATTTTGGGTAAGTCCCTTCTGAGTTTGTGTTTGTGCTTTTGCATAATGGCTTTGATACCGTCTATTAGCTTGATGGTTTGCAAAGAAGTCTGTTCAACACCATCAAGGATATATAACACCCATTCTTCCCAGGCGTTTTCGGTTCTCACTTTTTGCAGTAGGCGGTAATAGTCGCCTTTTTTTTGATTAATGTAACGGCTCAAGTACAGGATAGGTAAATTCAACAAGCCTTCTTTTACCAGATACAGAATATTGATAATCCTGCCTGTTCTTCCGTTACCGTCATAAAAAGGGTGAATGCTTTCAAACTGATGGTGGATAATAGCCATTTTCACCAGCGGATCCCAATCGCTGAGTGTATTGTCGTTGATGAACTGTTCCAGATTGCTCATGAAAGCTACCACTTCATCATGGGTTTGCGGTGGGGTATAAACGATTTCACCTGTTTGCTCATTTTTGAGTTCTGTGCCCGGCAATTTTCTAAATCCTGCATCATTTTCTTCCAATGTCGCCTGCATCTGAATGATGTGATTGTTTGTCAATATTCCTTTTTGCCTCACGGTTTCAAAACCCCAACGTAGTGCTTCGGCATAGTTATGCACCTCTTTAGACGCAATGGATTTGAACTCCTTTTTCAGATAATCACCCTGATACAATTCATCATGGGTTGTGATGATGTTTTCAATGGCCGAGCTGTCTTTGGCTTCTTGTAATGAAAGCGTGCTGATGAGAATGCTTTCATTCGGAATGCTTAGGGCAGCTCCTTTCATCTCAGCCAATGCACTGCGGGCAGCAGCCGTTTTTTTCAAAATGGCTTTGGTTTCTAAATCGAAATCCAAAGGAAGTTGCGGTATTTTATATGCCATGATTTGATGTTTGTTTTTGCACAATAAAGCCAGCCACTTTATTGTGCAGATTTTGCTTTATAATATATACAAGTCAAATTCATCAGCATATGTAATGCAGGAATCTGGCTGATATGGTCTTCTTTAAAACTTGTTTTGTCCATTAAACTATTGATTTCGTATTATTCTTACCTGCAATTTTCTTTGCTTCGTTTAATGCTTCAGTTACTCTATCTGTAAAAGAAGTATAATCGTCATTCTTTTTGAGCTCAGTTACACCGCAGCAAACTGTTAATTGGTGATTCTTGCCATCAACAGAAAAAAGGTTCTTTTGAATTAATTTCCGTTTTCTTTCTGCTGCTTGTATTGCTTGACTTAACGTTGTGTCATAGGCTACAACTAAAAATTCATCCCCTCTATTGAAGTAACGGAAAGTCTCGTCTGTGACTCTTTTATCATTGCCTAATAGTTCCCCTAATTTCTTCAGTATTTGGTCTGCTACATTAAATCCATAAAGTGTATTGAAGTTTTTGAAATCATCAATATCAATTATTATTAAAGAAAGTGATTCTGATCTATTCTTCGCATCTTGTAATTTTAGATTTAAAAACTCACCTAGTGCTTTATGATTTTTTAGTCCTGTAAGTTCATCTGTATGGTTGTCGTTTAAAACTAAACGTATTTTTTTTCGGAAATATCTGCTAACAATGAAAGTTGTAATAGCAATCAGGATAATGGCCGAAATGATGATTGTATAAGTAGTAATATAGTGTTGAGCTAAAAACAAATTTTTTACATACGGAATCCATTTTGTTGGAATAAGCACGATTAATGTAATGATGAGCCATTTCAGCAAATCATAAATGCCTTTTGATAAAGCATCAGTTTTAAATTTCTTAATGGATTCTCGTATATATTTTGCCATATTATTCCTTTTAAATTACAGGGAACTTATCTCCAAACTGTTGTTCCCAAATGTTAAGTGCTTTGGTTTTACTATCTTGTTGTAAGGCCTGTTCGGCTTGTTTTATTAATTCATTAAATGCTTCTTTAAAATTACTTTTCTGATTAACGTCTAATTTTGCAAGAAAATCATCACCAGGTGTTGCAGGATTCTTGCTTGAAGTTTCCCAACCAAATGAATTCTTAATGGCTTTGGCAGTTTCATAAAAAGCAATATCGTCTCTTGTATTTGGCTTGTAATGTGTGGCTACCCAAACACTAAAAGCAATACCACTCGGCATTTTTCTGCTTCTTTGGTTTGCCCATGTTTTAAAGTATTTTACCAAGCGAAGCATCTGACCTTCTTTGTCTTTTGCCTTACGTTGTTTTTCAAACCAATCGCATAGTTCTTTTGGATCACTTTCTTGCCATTTGGTTTTGGTGGCAAGAAATGGATGTTTATCATTTGGGGTTTTGTAATAGACTGGTAAGTCAATATCAAAATCGCCTTTGTAAATTACCCTGATACACTTTTCTCTATGCTCAATACCAGAAACAGTTTGATCTTTCACTGCTTCTGCTAAATACTTTTGTAAAGTCAATGGTTCTATATTGGGCTTAGTAAGGAAATAAACTCCTAAATCAACATCATAGCTGCCTTCTTTCTTTACCACCATGGTTTTCATTTTATATGAACCTTGTATATAAAATTTAGGTACCGGAACTTTTGCTTTGGTTTTGAAATATTCTACAATTCTTTTTTGCAACGCCTGACGGGATGCAACAAGTTTTTCCTTTCTCCCTTTAGTAAGTGAGATGGCTTGCTCGAACTTTAAAAATTGGTAATGTGTATTTACCATGTCGTTGTATTTTATTTCGTCATCGCTAAACAGTTCTTTGAGAATCAGTCCACCGACTGCCACTCCCAAAACTCTTAATAATATTGGTAGCATTGTTTTGAAATTCTATGGTTGCTTTTTCAGCCAGTTTTTTTAGTTTCTCTTTGTCGGTTTCATCCATTTCAATAAGACAACTTTCATCTAATTGGGTGTCAATTCTGATATAGTTAAAATTATCTGGCTCTCTTTTGTCTATGCCATTTTTTAATATGCTAATTAAGTTCTGTGCTTGTTGCGTTTGCCCTTGCATGAAAACTTCAATTAACCGTTTCTTCCCATCCTCAAGCATCCAGTAATGAATACCGTATTTTATCCGATGGTTTTTTTTCTTATCAATACCTGCATCACAGAAGCGTTGATGACCTGTTCCTATTGACAATACTGAAAGGTCTTTCAACTCAAGATTGAAAGCTTTTTGGGCTTCAATAATTCCGTTAAGCGTTGGGTTGTTAGCAAAAACGCCTCCATCCACTTTATTCTGAAACGGTTTTTCTAAACCATTTAAATCTATGTATGAAGCCGAGTATGGGTCGAAGTAGGTTGGAGCAGCCGAAGTTGCTAAAGCTGCCTGATATGCTGGAATGTGAAAGTCTCTTACAAAGGCAGGGTGGTAATTACTTTTTAAAACTGAAGGTCTACCCTCCATTAAATCGAAAATCGGAATTGCAACATGTGTTTTGCAATGCTTTAACCTTGGGTCTTCGCCATCTTCTCCAGAGTGGTAAGCCTTGTATTTGTCTCTGATTAATTTTTCTAAAGTTTCACGTTTGTATGCAGCAAATTTGAATCTTTTGAGAAAGCCCTTTTTGTTTCCGAAAATGGTAGCAGCATTGTTCAAATAAAGTTCGTAAATCTCTTTGGCCGGAATGCCTAAAGAAAGTGCAATTGCCATAATACCCCCGGTAGAAGTACCACAGATTAAATCGAAGTTTTGGTACACCTGCCATTTCTCAACGCCTTTCGCTTCAAGTTCTGCTTCATAGTTGGCTAAAAGCATGGCTGGGAAAACGCCCCTGATGCCGCCTCCGTCAATGGATAATATTTTAAAGTTTTCAGCCATATTATTTAATTCTGATTTTTCCGGTTAATAATTTCTGCATCAACCCTTTTTTCTTTTCTCGCAGTTTTTCAGCTGTCAATTTCAAAAGAGATATTTCTTTATCTGCCGATTGCAGCACTCGGGCAATGGCAGCTTGTTCTTCATGCTCTGGCAATACGAATTTTGCCTCTTTAAGCGAGTTCATAGCCAATACAAGCTGTGATGTTCCAATTGCATACTTTGTCAACTTCTGCTTGTAGTAATTCATGTACATTAAAATAAAGTCTAAATCACCGTTCTTAATTGTAAAAACAGGATAGTAGCCACTTATCAAACCAGTAATTCCTAAATCATTTTTATTGAAAGTGAATAGACCATCATCACTTCTGGAACGATAGGTTAAATAATTTGGCGGTATCACATTATAATCTGCATCATCTCTATTAGTTATTCTATTGTCTCCGTAGTAATCAGTTTGTTTCATTAGACCTGATTTTGCTGATGTCAATACTTCATAATTATCTACACCAGTAGGTTTTTGCTTATACTCTTTAATAAAGTATTCCAACTTATTTTCCTTCCACTCCTCTCCAAACCCCTTCAACCTTTTCTTCCCCGTTAGCAATTGCTGCATGAGCCATTTTTTTCGGAGTTCTTTTTGGGCGATGAGTTTTTCGTTGGTGTGTATGGCGGCATCTGCTGTGCTGAGTACTTGGGCAATGTTCTTTTGCTCGGGGAGTGGGGGGAGAATAATTTTTACTTTGGATAAATCACTTGGATAAATATGAACAACTGAATTGCCTTGACCTAACACCCTTTTTTGCCTTTTCACAAAATCCGTTTCCAAGGCATAAGAAAGACACTCTGGATTAACGTCCTTTTTCGTAGAAAGAATAATTACATCACCACCCGCATAAGCTTTTTCACTCCCAATGTAAGCCACTGCTTTTCCAATTTCTTCTATTGTTTCACCTGAACCAGCAAAAAGAATATCACCGTTTTCAATTTCTTTACTTTCTGCAGCCACATCATCGGAAATGAAAGATTTGAATTCCTTAATGATAAAGTCGTGGGTTGTATAAATTTCTCCATAACGAATACATGGCAATCCGTCCGAAATAACTTGCTCCTTCAAAATTCCTTTCCCTTTTGAAAAAGACCCCAAGGTACCTAATGGCATAACAGTCCAATCACTCGGAATATCATAATTGGTTTGAATTTTATTTTTTATTGCTGCTTGCTTCATCAATCGCTTCTTTTTGTTTATTGGCTTGTTTCTCTGCTTCTGTTTCGTGGTGTATGCCGCCACCGTGCCATGTTCCTGTGCAAACCCATAACTCGTAATGGCAAAGCCATTCACAAGCCCAAGGGATAATTGTTTTGGTATAGAGCATGCTGACATTCCATTCAATTCTGTTGGGATAGTATAAGCATAATCTTTGCTCCGGTGTGGAATAAACGTGTGGCAAATGTTTCTTACCTGCTGCTAATGGCAAGGGCTTAGGGTCAATTACATAAACTTTTACACCCTTATTTCTAATGTACTCTAATTTCAGTGTGTAATCACTGCTTAATGGGGATGGTATTACCGAACACGTCCAAGTGAGTGCTTCCTCACGGAAGCGTTTGGTTACCCCATCGGGAAACATATTTTTCAGTGTTCCCTCTTGCACTATTAATGATATTCTATTGTTCTTCCTTACCATAGAAACTGTGATTCTTAACAGTAGTTCCAGCAGTCCCAATCATACCGGTTTTAGCAGCCACCTTAAGACTTCCACCTTCACGCTGCTTACGCACGTTCTCACCATAATTGCTGAACGCTTTGGTGACAGCGTCTTTGCCAAATGGCTTTGCCATGGATTCGTTTATGAATTGTAAGCCCTTGCCGCTTTGTCCTAACATACCACTAATGTCTCTCTGTGCTGCCTCAAGCCACTTATAAAAGTTTTGTTGTCGTTGAGGATAATCAACCCATTTATCAGCGAAGTTTTCATCTTCATTTACCGGATTGGCAACTTTCTTTATCCATTTTTTGTGCTCTATTGAGTACCAATCATCAATGAATTCGGGCATCCGATGTAATACATTAACGAGAGCATCTATCACATTTGCCTCTTGGTTATATGCTTTAGCTGCTAAAGTGGTAATGATTATTGAAATGGGTTTATCCTCATCACCGTTAAACATCATATCCCTATGGCGCTTTAGTATCTGAACTACTCGCTGCAATGGGAGTTTTTCCTTTCTGAACTTTGGAACAGGTTGTACCGCCTCTGATAATAATCTAACTTCATCTTTGTTTATGTCGGCTCGACTGAAAAACCATTTACCGTAACCAATTGGGTTACTCTTTAGCCAGTTTTGATGGTTTGTCTCAATCGCATAGTCTTTTCGCTCATTGTCAGTAATTCGTATAGCCAAATCTTGAATATTCTTAATTGCAGCATAAGACTCTGAAAACATTTTGATGTAATTAGAATCAATAATGCTGGGCAAAACATCTAAGTGATATCTCTGTGTTGGATCATCGGATGTTTCTCGATAATACAAAGTCCAACACCTTCTTCCATTCTTTAGTTTTACTTTTGACCTGTACAGTTCATTCTCTTTAAGCTGTAGTCCTACATTATCCTTTAGAGTTTTTTGAGTCCAGCTTTCGTTTTTGCCTTGTAACTCACAAACAAGATCAATATCCACATCGTCTTCTTCATTAATTGGTTTTATCATCGTTCCCAATAAAAACGAACCCTGAGGTCTGATCTCAGGCTTATATCTTTCTAAGAGTGATCCTTCTTTTGATAATTGTTTTGCAACAGCATTGTAGCTTTGTACTGCTGCGTCAAACTGCGTTTCTGAAATGTCAAGTGTCTTTCCTAACTCTTCCAGAATATCGCTGAATTGTTGTTTTTGTTCTTTTGTAAGCATAATTAAATAGCATTTAATTCTTTAAGGTATTTATCCATTTCAGCCTGCACCGTTTTTAATTCCCCTTCCAGTTGCTCAATCTCCCTCTGCACAGCAGCAATATCCACTTCGGCTTCTTCTTCAAAAGTGTCCACATAGCGGGGGATGTTCAGGTTGTAGTCGTTTTCTTGTATTTCTTGGGGAGTGGCTACATAGCTGTATTTATCTTCCATCACACCGGGCTGTAGTTTTCCGGCAGTAAAATCACGGTAGGTAGTTACAATATGTTCAATATCGCTTGGTCTCAACTTGTTTTGGTTTTTGGCACTTTCGTAATGCTTGCTGGCATCAATAAACAATACATTCTTGCTGCCTTTTTGCTTATTAAAAACCAGTATTGCAGCCGGTATGCCCGTACCAAAAAACAGGTTGGCAGGTAATCCAATCACGGCTTCGAGCAGGTTTTCTTCAATGGTTTTCTGCCTAATTTTTCCTTCGCTGCTGCCCCGGAACAATACGCCATGCGGCACTACCACACCGGCTTTGCCGTGTTCGTTCAGCGTTTCTATCATGTGGCTGATAAATGCCCAGTCGCCTTTGCTTTTGGGTGGCACGCCCCGCCAAAAACGATTGTATTTATCGCTTTCAGGGTCGTAGCTCACGGTGGTTTTTTCTCCATCCTTGTCTTCTACTTTTCCCCATTTGTCCAAAGAGAAAGGTGGGTTGGCCACTACGGTATCAAACTTCATCAGCGTGTCGCCTTCTTTCAGTTTGGGGTTGCGAATGGTATCGCCCCATCGGATGGTAGCATTATCAAAGCCGTGTAAAAACATGTTCATTACTGCCAGTGCCCAGGTGCTGCCGTTGGCTTCTTGTCCGTAAAGTGAAAAATTGTCAGAACCCACTTCTTCACCTGCTTTAATCAGCAGAGAAGCCGAGCCACAAGTTGGGTCGCATATTCTTGAACCGGGTTTGCTTTTGGTGAGTTTGGCAATGAGTGTAGAAACTTCTTTAGGTGTAAAAAATTCACCAGCTTTTTTTCCGGCATCACTTGCAAAGTTTTCAATCAGGAACATGTAAGCCCCGCCAATAATGTCATTACCATCTAAATGTGAAGGACGCAAATCCAGTTTGTCCGATTTGAAATCAATGAGCAAGGTTTTCAATCGGGTGTTTTTGTCCTTTGGTTCACCTAGCTTGCTGCTGTTAAAGTCAATGTTTTGGAAAATCCCTGCACCGTCTTCGCTGTATAATTTTTCTCGGTTGTCTTCTTCCAAATCCGTTAACGCAATATTGATGAGTTCTCCTATATTGGCTTCGTTGCGGTGCTCGTATAAATATTTAAAATGGCTATGCTCCGGCACAATAAAGCGTTCGTGTTGCATGGCACGTTTGGCACGTTCCACATCACCGTTGTATTTAGCTAAGTAGCCTTCCATTTTATCGTCATGCACATCGCTGAGATATTTTAGGAACAGCATGGTCAGCACATAGTCTTTGTAAACACTTGGGTCAATGCTGCCTCTAAAGGTGTCGCAAGCTTTCCAAACTGCATCGTTGATATCTTTCTGAGTTATTTTAGCCATTATATTTATTTTATTGCGTTGATTATTTGTTGTTGAATTTGTTTTTCTCGTAGTGTTTCAATTTGCTGCTTCAAAGTTTTTTCCCTATTACGGAGTTTTGTGATTTGCAGAATCGTTTGCTGGGTTTCAATGCTTGGTATGGTTATTTCCAGATTTTCTAAAACATGTTTTGAAATAGAAGGAATGGAAGTGCCAATGGCTTGTCCTTTCAAAAGTGTTTGTGTGGTATGGTTATTAAGAAACCATGCCAGAAACTGTGGCAGCACTTTGTTGTCAGTTGTTCTGATAACAAAAAAGGAAGTGGAAGCCACAGAAGGTTCGTTGTGGTTTTCAAAAACGGCTGCAAAGTTTTTGGTTCCCTTGGCTGCAAAAAGCACATCACCGTCTTTTAGCAAGTGCTTTTCAGAAATCCCTTCAGCCAGCAAATCAGGATGAAGAACCGAATGCAACTGTCCGTATTCGTCAAAATGCTTGGACTGCAGATACACCAATTCACCAAAGCCAGCTGGCTTGGCAAAGAGTCCGGTTTGGATGTTTGTAATATCTTTTATTAGCTTTTTCAAATTTATTTCTTTGTAATGACGCTACAAAAATAGATAAATTTTTCTAATTACTAAGCTTTATTTGAAAAATATTTTAAGTAGATAATCTACAAAAAATAGAATTTTAAAAATTTTTTCGAATAAATGAAGAGAGCTTCTTGATGAAATAAAGTATTTTACTTCAATGTTTCAAATGGGACTGTTCAAAAGTCCACCTTATTATTTCGAGTTGAGTTGATATAAAAATTCATTTTGATAGCGTATAAAATGGTAAATCCTAGCAATCTTATTTTGGTTCTTTTATAAGTAAGCTATTCCTGTTTGTAATGCATACATTACAAGACCAATTCTGCTTGATATACCTAGTTTTTTGAAAAGGTCCTCTCTATATCTATCTGCAGTCTTTATAGAAATATTTAACTTGTCACTAATCTCCTTATAGGTTAGTTCCGATGCGCAAAGTGAAATGAATTCCTTTTGTTTTTCGGTAAGAAGTGTATCGACTTTCTTGTTTTTTGCTTCTTGAAAATTGACATATTCCTCCAGTAAGTTTTCGCCATTATAAACTTTCTCAATAGTATGCAGCAAATCCGGAATACTACAATCTTTCGAGAGGAAGCCTGAGGCACCTATGGCGTAGAATTCATAATACAGGGTTTCATGAGTTAGCATTGAAATAAAAATTACTTTAATGTTTGGATGATTTTTTTTCAGCCATCTAGCAGTTTGCTTGCCATCCATGACCGGCATTTGTACATCCAATAAAACAATATCTGGGATTATTGTTGTTTGTTGAAGTTGACTGATAAAATCGGATCCATTGCACGCTCTAATTATCAGAAGTATATCTGAGTAGTTTTCTAAGACAGTGCTGAGGCCTTCCCTGTATAGATTATGATCATCTACGATTGCCAGTGAAATCATATAATAGGTTAATTAAATGATTATTGTTACTATTCAATGCGTTGATGGGGAGTATTTCGAAATTATAGAATAAAATTCTTATATCGATAAAAAAGTTATTTCTAATAATTTTTTAATCTGAGTGGGTGAAAACCCCCATTGCTAAAAAAAATTTTGGAATGTATGTTTGTTTTATAAACAATCTTAATCGCTTTTGAGAAAACTACCTTTGATAATACTCGTCTGTGTACTTTATTTTACAAATAATCTCTTGGCGCAGGAAAATGATTCACTCCATTTATTGAAGATCAATTATCTGTTAAGCGAAAATCGCGTACAAAAATTAACTAGAGACTATAAAACAATTAAAACCTCGATTATAAATAGGACAGAAGAAAGTTTACATCAGTTGCGATTAAGTGAACAAAAACTTGAGAAAAAACTGAGTAAGAAAAATAGTTCAGAGGCTAAACAATTATTTTCCGGAACACAGCAGTTATATGCTGATTTAGAAAATCGATTGAAAAAAACTCCAAATAATTGGCAAAAATTTATTGCACTTGAGCCGCAATTAGATAGTATACAAAACTTATCAAAATTTCTAGCAGGAACGAATAGTGCCTTAAATCAAATTGGTAGTACCAAGTTAAGGAAAATTTCAGTTTTAGGTAATGAAGCTAATGAATTAGAAAATAAATTGGCTATTTCTAATGAAATACGAAAAATATTGAGTAGCAGAAAAGATCAATTAGAAAATGTATTAAAAAAATATAGTCTTTTTGAGCCATTAAAGTCATTCAATAAACAGGTTTATTACTACCAGCAAAGTTTATTAGAGTATAAAAGTATGTTGAAGGATAAAAAGAAAATGGAGGAAAAAGTATTATCCATTTTAAGAGATCAACCTCTCTTTGTTGATTTTATGAAGAAAAATAGTTTGTTAGCTAAACTGTTTCCTTTTCCTGCGAATTATGGGAATTCATTGGCCTTACAATCTTTGCAAACCCGAGATCAAATAGGAGCCATAGTACAACAAAGTCTTGGTGTAATTTCCAATGGCAGTGATCAAAGAAGTATAATGAATCCACAGCAACTAATACTAGGACAAGTACAACAGTTGCAGGGGCAAGTTGCACAATTAGGGAAGCAGGGTTTGAATTCTTTAAATATAAATAACGGAACCCCTGAAAGCATAGATTTTAAGCCCAATAATCAAAAGGTTAAAACATTTTGGAAAAGATTGGACTTTGGATTCAACATGCAATCTACAGGTCAAAGGTATGCTCTCCCTGCTATTTCCGATTTGGCAATCTCTTTGGGTTATAAACTAAATGATAATAGTATTATAGGTATTGGATTTAGTGATAAAGTGGGGTTGGGTAAATCGATAAATGACATTCATCTTAGTAACCAAGGTGTAGGATTTAGAAGTTTTTTAGATATTAAAATAAAAAACAAAATATGGCTTTCTGGTGGCTACGAAGTGAATTATTTACCAGATATAAACAAAGTACCTCTATTGATGAATTGTAGCCCTTGGCAGCGAAGTGGATTGCTAGGTGTAACAAAAAAATTGAAAGCAGGGAAAAAAGAAACAAAAATGCAGGTCTTATGGGATTTTTTGAGTTATAATCAAATTCCTCATAATCAGCCAATTGTTTTTAGAATCGGATTTGGATTTTAAATTAAATAGCTATGAAATGTATTTTTAGTATTGTTTTTTTATTGGCTTTTTATCAAACTTCTGCAGCACAAAGTTTTTACTCCTTTAAACTAGATACTTTAGGCGGCAAAAAAGTTATAGATTTTTCTGACTTTAAAGGAGCTAAGGTGTTGGTTGTACCGTTCAATATACGAACACCTTATTTCTCACAAATGGCTGAACTAAATAAACTTTCGCAGCACTATAATAGACGTCTAAAGATCATATTATGTCCTACTAATGATTTTCAGGATATACATTATTCAGAGGATCAAATTATGAGATCAATTAGAAACTATTCAAAAGAGTTTGTAGTCACCTCTATAGTAATTACCTCTGGTAATGAAGTTCATCCTTTTTTCAAATGGTTGTATCAACATGCCAGCAATAAGCTCAAGATGGATAGAGGACTATTATATCAGAAAATACTTATAGATGAAAATGGAGGAATTATTCAAGTATTTGATAGAAATGATAGCCCTGTTAGTACATACTTCATTAGTAAAATTGAAAATTATAACTAAAGATAAAGCCCTTATATGAAGAGAATATTTATTACTTTTTTTTGTCTGCTAATTTCGGATTTAATTAGTTATAACGTATTTGGGCAAATAGGGTTAGGTGGTGGAGGTGGAGGTGGAGTGGCAGGAGGGAATTTCGGTATGCCAAAAGTCGATATATCGAATATAATACCCAAAACTCCTCAGGCTGATCAATTAATAAAAATTAATGAGGTTTCGGTTAATATGGCGAGGGGTATTCCCAATATCTCATATAACCTATATACTGCTAAAGTTGGGAATTTAAGTATTCCAATAACTCTGAATTATGAGGCAAGTGGTATAAAGGTTGATGATGTTCCAACTGCGGTAGGGTTAAAATGGGTGTTAAGTGCAGGGGGAGAAATTGCAAGGAGTATAAATGGAAGACCTGATGAAACTGGCTATTTTGGTAATTCAAATACTTATACGAGCAATTATTTTGCTTCTCTTAACTATGGTTATGCTTCTGTTCAAGATTTGATGAATTCTATCGAAACGAATTCTATAGATATTTCACATGATCAATATTCGTATAATTACCTCGATAGATCGGGGGATTTTTTTTTCAAAAGTTATAATTTTATTGATGGGAAAAATCCCAATACAGTTAAGATACAAACCTCAGATTTCAGTAATCTTCAAGATTTTACAATAGCAGATGATCATGGGAATAAGGCTTATTTTGGAAATTATAACGAAGTTACATTCCCTAATTACGGGGGACAAGGATATATAACCCCTAACGTACCATCTGATGGAATAACGGCATGGAAATTAAATACCTTAACAGCTTATACTGGTGAACAGGCTACATTTAACTATCAAAGCTATAGTTACTCTTT
>JAGWUV010000053.1 GCA_028875875.1 Bacteroidota bacterium | reverse complement strand
GAAAAGAGTTCAAGAAGATGCTGGAATATGTAAAGAAAGATCAAAGCATCAGTGCGATACTGGTGTACTCATATGAACGGTTCTCAAGAAGTGATCAGGCAATGCAACTGATAGTCGATTTAGCAAGAGCAGGGGTAAGAGTACTGAGCGTATTACAGGATGTGGATGTTACTTCACCCACCGGTAAACTACAGCAACAAATATTCATGGCCTTTGGTAATTATGATAATGAACTGAGAAGAGAAAAATCTAAGAGAGGCATGATAGAGAATCTGCTGAATGGATACTGGGTAGGAGTAGTGCCATTTGGTTACACAAACTTAAGAAGAAAAGAAAAAGCTAAATACCATGAGTATGTGATCAATAAAGATGGAGAAATACTAAAGCTAGCCTTTAAATGGAAAGCAGAGGGACAGATGAATAACGAAGAGATCGTAGCTAAGATGCAAAAGATGGGCAGTACGATTAAGTACAAGAGTTTCGTAAGGATCATCAGTAACCCATTCTACTGCGGCTATTTAGTGAACTCATTAATCCCTGGGCAGGTAATAAAAGGTAAACATCCGGCCCTTGTATCAGAAGAGCTTTTTTTAAGAGCGAACCAAGTCGTCACCAGTAACCCGCACAAGGGTATCTCCAAGAAGTATAAGAATACAGCCGTTCCTTTAAAATCGTTTTTAAGAGCAGAGGTCTCAGGATTACCCTTTACCGCTTATCTGAAAAAAGGTCATTACTATTACAAAACAAGAGGCAAGGGAGATGCTGTGAATGAAAGAGCAGATGTGGTGAATGAACTCTTCATGCAGGAGATGGCAAAGCTAAAAGTAGAGGAAAAGTACAGAGATAAAATAGAAGGAAGAGTGAAGGAATTAGTGTTTGCAAAGTTTGAGAATAACAAAGTAGAACTTGAAGCAAAGAGAAGGAGATTAGGTGAGTTACTAAAGAAGATAGAATCACTGGAAGAGAGGTATATCGATGGTGAATTAGATAAGGAATTGTATGAGAAGTACATGAGTAGATACAAGAGTGAAAGAGAGGAAATGAGAGAAGAAATTGAAAATGTCAATCTAGAAAGTTCGAACCTTGAAAAAGCGATACAAAAAGGCTTGGATATTTTACAAGACCCTTTACAGTTGTGGCTTTCCAGCGGCTATGATGATAAGCAACGGTTGCAGTACTTACTCTACCCGGAAGGTTTATGGTATAACAAGGAAAAACGTGAAGTTCGAACTCCGAGAGTAAACGCAGTTGTTTCTTTAATCGCAGGTGTAGCAAAGGTTACAGCGGAAAATAAAAAAGGCCACTTAGCTAAAAGTGACCTTCATTCTCATTTGGTAGAGCGTACGGGAATCGAACCCGTGATTCCTCCGTGAAAGGGAGGTGTCTTAACCCCTTGACCAACGCTCCATCATTTTATGGGAGTGCAAAAATAGTAGCCTCCACTATCTCTTCCAAACTTTTTTCAAAATATTCTTTAAATTTTCTTGCAAACCCTTGCTGTTACTGCATTACAGGGCTATTGCTTACTGAAGAATATTGAATTTTAAGCTTTATTATATTGTGAATTTCGAAATTTAGCAGTGTTTTATGTGATACAATCTTGTAAATTCGCACCACTTTTTGAATTTTTAATCTAAACTACTTGTAAAATGAGTACAGTAAAAGTTGCCATTAACGGTTTCGGACGTATCGGCCGTTTGGTATTTCGTCAAATCTATAACATGGATGGTATAGAGGTTGTGGCGATTAATGATTTAACTTCTCCAAAAACGTTAGCTCATCTTTTAAAATACGATAGTGCACAAGGTCGCTTCAATGAAGAAGTAACCGCTACCGAAAATGCCATCCTCGTGAATGGTCATGAGGTTAAGATCTACGCACAAAGAGACCCTGCTCAAATTCCCTGGGGACAGCATGGTGTTGATGTAGTGATTGAATCAACAGGTTTCTTCACCGATAAGGCAAAAGCAGAAGCACACTTAACTGCCGGTGCTAAACGTGTAGTAATCTCTGCTCCTGCAACAGGAGATTTGAAAACTGTAGTATACAACGTAAACCACAGCATACTTGATGGTAGCGAAACGATCATCTCTTGTGCTTCTTGTACTACAAACTGTTTGGCTCCAATGGCTAAAGCATTGAACGATGCCTTCACTATTGAAGTAGGTAGCATGACCACTATTCACGCTTACACTAACGACCAAAATACATTGGATGCTCCTCACGCTAAAGGTGATTTGAGAAGGGCAAGAGCAGCAGCTGCTAATATCGTTCCTAACTCTACCGGTGCTGCTAAAGCTATTGGCTTAGTATTGCCTGAGTTAAAAGGAAAGTTAGATGGTGGCGCTCAACGTGTTCCAACTATCACAGGTTCTGTAACAGAACTGGTAGCTGTTGTTGCTAAAAAAACTTCTGCTGATGAAGTAAACGCAGTAATGAAAGCAGCCAGCACAGAAAGTTTCGGTTATACTGAAGATGAGATCGTGAGCAGCGATATCGTTGGTATCTCTTACGGTTCTTTATTCGATGCTACACAAACTAAAGTGATCACTGTTGGTGAGAAACAATTGGTAAAAGTAGTAAGCTGGTACGATAACGAAATGAGCTATGTATCTCAGCTGGTTCGTACAGTTAAATACTTCGCAGGATTGATCAGCAAGTAATGTTTGTTTGTGAGGCAGGCCGCGGATTGCTTTTCAGCGTCTGTTGTGTCACTCACTTCAACGTTCAGAACAATGATGAACAAATCTATTACATAGCAAAAAGGCTTCCTTTTCTTCAGGAAGCCTTTTGTGTTATATTTCCTAAAGCCTAAACAAAAAGTCTATGAGCAAGTTTTCAAATCACAATTTCAAAGGGCAACGTGCCTTGATCCGTGTCGATTTCAACGTTCCTTTAGATAAAGCCACATTTGCTATTACCGATGATACTCGTATGAGGGCTGCGGTTCCAACCATCAATAAAATTTTAGCGGATGGCGGTAGCGTTATTTTAATGAGCCATTTGGGCCGCCCTAAAGAAGGCCCCGAAGAAAAATCTTCTTTAAAACATCTTATTGCCCACCTCAGCCAGTTATTGGGAGGTAAAGAAATACTGTTTGCTGATGATTGTATTGGCCAACAGGCTATTGATAAAGCTGCTGCTTTGCAACCCGGGCAAGTGTTGCTCTTAGAAAATCTTCGTTTCTACAAACAGGAAGAAAAAGGAGATGAAGCTTTTGCCGAAAAATTAGCTAAACTGGGTGATGTGTATGTGAATGATGCATTCGGTACAGCACACCGTGCCCACGCATCTACGGCAGTGATTGCCAAATTCTTCCCTGGCGATAAAAAAATGTTTGGTTTACTGATGGAAGGGGAAGTGAGCAGCGCAGAAAAAGTACTGCACAAGTCAGAGAAACCTTTCATCGCTATTATTGGCGGTGCAAAAGTGTCAGACAAAATTCTGATCATTGAGAATTTACTGGAAAGAGCTACAGACATTATCATCGGTGGTGGTATGGCATATACTTTTATGAAAGCACAAGGCGGCCATATTGGTAAAAGCTTATGTGAAGAGGAAAGATTACAAACCGCTATCGATCTACTAAAGAAAGCAGAAGAGAAAGGTGTTTGTATTCACCTGCCCAGCGATAGCGTGATTGCAGATAATTTTGCTGCCGATGCTAATACATCAACGGCACCTTCTAACAGCGTTCCCGATGGTTGGATGGGCTTGGATATTGGTCCTATGGCTGCTGAACAATTTGCCAATGCAATCAAACGCTCTAAAACCATTTTATGGAATGGTCCTATGGGGGTTTTTGAAATGGAAAAATTTCAGCATGGCACAAAGGCCATCGCTACTGCTGTAGCAGAAGCTACGCAGAACGGCGCTTTCAGCCTGGTAGGTGGAGGCGATAGTGTTGCTGCAGTAAATCAATTCGGTTTTGCTGATAAAGTAAGTTATGTTTCTACTGGTGGCGGTGCAATGCTGGAATACTTTGAAGGAAAAGTATTGCCGGGTATCGCTGCTGTGAACGAATAAAAGAGTAACCATTCTATACAAGATCCATCCTGATATTTATTTGGGATGGATTTTTTATTTCTATCCATCTTACTTGTAATTTTAACGAAAACGATTGTAATGAAAGTTCTTAAAAAATCTCTTTCCCTTTTTTCGCTGATGTTTGCTGCATCTTTCATTAATGCACAAAAAATGGAGACCATTCACATTGTTAATAACAAAGAAAAAAAAGAAGTAGTGGTTACGGTAAACAATAAACCGTTTACCAGTCTCTTGTATTCCGATACTTTATATAAACCTTTTTTGTATCCTGTATATGCACCGGATGGTGCAGTGGTGACACGCGGTTATCCCATGCAGCCACGTGCAGGAGAACCTACTGATCATCCACATCATTCAGGCATCTGGTTTAACTATGAAAACGTAAATGGGCTCGACTTCTGGAACAATTCTTTTGCCATCCCTGCTGCAAAGAAAAAGGGATATGGCTCCATTAAAAACGTTCAGGTACTTTCAGCAGATCATAATCGTATAACCTATTCAGCTGATTGGATCGATTTCGATAAAAATGTTTTGTTAACAGAAACAACATCGCTCATTTTTGAAGTACATGGGCATGATTATATCATTGATAGGATAACGACTCTTTCTGCAAAACAAGATGTGGCTTTCAACGATGCTAAAGATGGCTTATTAGGCATGCGGGTAACGAAAGAATTGCAGATCCCTACCATGGAATCAAAAACATTTAAAGATGATAAAGGCATTGTAACCACTGTGAAAGCGGTGAAAGATCCTTCCATTAATGGTACTTATATTACTTCTGAAGGGAAGGAAGGGGATAATGCCTGGGCTACAAGAGGAAACTGGTGTTTGTTATACGGCAGGAAGCAAAATGATATGATCAGTATTGCTATGATCGATCATCCGAAGAATATTGGTTATCCAACCTACTGGCATGCCCGCGGTTATGGATTATTTGCAGCCAATCCATTAGGACAAAAAATTTTCAGTAACGGAAAAGAAGAGCTGAATTTTCATTTAGCCAAAGGCAATACGGCTACTTTTCGCTATAGAATAGTAATAGCCAGTGGTAAAGACCGCTTAAGTAACGAGGCCATTAATAAATTGGCCGCAGCGTTTGCTAAAGATTAATGCATAGCAATTAAGAAATGATATAGAATTAATTCAAAAAATTGAATAGCTGTAATAGACAGTTTTAATGTAACAGGCTGTTGGCTTGGTAAGAAAAATCACCGGAGCTTGGATGCTTGTGTGATGCAAAGTGTAGTACTTAGAATACATTATTCTAAACCTTTACAATATTTTCACTGCCTATCCGTCATAAAATAAAGGTCAGGTATTTCCTTTGCTGTATATTTAACTCAATAAATATTTGAATATGAGTACTAAAAACATTACCCTTATTGTGGTAGTAGCCCTGCTGTTAATTCTTGGAATTTCCGGTTGTAACGGTTATAATGGGTTGGTTACACAGGATGAAGCGGTGAGTAACGCCTGGAATAAAGTACAGAGCGATTACCAGCGTCGTGCAGATCTGATTCCTAATCTTGTGAATACAGTAAAGGGAGAAGCAAATTTTGAACAAACCACTTTACAAAATGTGATCAGCGCAAGAGCCAGCGCTACACAAATCAAAGTAGATGCAAAAGATTTAACACCCGAAAAATTACAACAGTTTCAGGCTGCACAAGGCCAGTTATCACAGGCTTTGGGAAGATTATTGATGGTGACGGAAAATTATCCTAACCTTCGTGCCAATGATGCATTCCGTGGTTTGCAGGCACAGCTGGAAGGTACAGAGAACAGGATCAAAGTATCTCGCAACGATTTTAATGATGCTGTTCAGCAGTATAACGTTAAAGTACGTTCATTCCCAATGAATATCTTATCAGGTATGTTTGGGTTTAAAACAAAACAAGGCTTCCAGGCAGAAGCAGGTGCAGAGAAAGCGCCGGAAGTGAAATTCTAATTATTCAAGGTTATTCCTTTCACATGTTTAATTTCTTTCGTAAAAAAGCAGTTGATTTTTTTTCTCGCGAAGAAAAAGAAAAAATAACTGCGGCTATACAATCTGCCGAACGCTCTACCAGCGGTGAGGTAAGGGTTTATATTGAAAGTAAATGCACTTACATAGATGCATTAAGAAGGGCGAAAGAGATTTTTTATAAAATGAATATGCAACACACGGCACAGCGTAATGCTGTGCTGGTGTACGTTGCATTGAAAGATCGCCAGCTGGCTGTTTTCGGAGATGAGGGGATTCATCAGAAAGTGGGAGACGCCTTTTGGAACCAGGCTGTGAAAAATATAATCAGTCATTTCAATAAACAGGATTACGCCGAAGGCATAGCGAACATGGTGATATCAATTGGAGATGCTTTGAAAATGCATTTTCCTTACAATGCTGAAACGGATGTAAATGAATTGCCGGATGATATTGTTTTTGGAAAATAAATTCCTAATCATTTTTCATCCAACAAAACCCACAACACTCTTTGTGCAGTCTTAAAAAATAACATGAAAAAATTTCTTTCCGTTCTCTTGCTTTTCTTATCTGTTCAGTTGCTGGCACAGAAAAGTATTCCTAAACCCAATCCGCCAAGATTGGTAGTGGATAATGCCAATGTGTTACATGAATATGATCGGGAGCAACTGGAAAGGAAACTGGTGGCATTGGATGATAGCACTTCTAACCAGATAGCGGTTGTTACAGTAAATACTTTGAATGATGAGCCAATAGAAGATGTGGCTACCGCAACCTTTCGCGACTGGGGTATAGGCAACAAAAAAACAAACAATGGAGTGTTGATCTTGGTGGCGGTGCAAGACAGGAAAATAAGAATTGAAGTGGGGTATGGCCTGGAAGGTGCTATTCCTGATATTGTTACTAGCGATATTATTGAGCGTGATATAAAACCGGCTTTTAGGTTGGGTAACTACTATGGTGGCATCAATAGTGCAGTGGATGATTTATCCAAGGCTGCGGTTGGAGAGTACAAAGTACATAGGAACAGGCAAAAAGACCAGCCCGGTGGCGGTATTCCTGTGTTTATCTTCCTGGTAATAATCGTGGTTATCATTCTCTCCGTATTTCGTGGCGGAAGAGGTGGTGGTGGCGGTGGTTTTATTGGTCCTTTTATCTTGGGTAATATCTTGGGTAATGCAATGCGTGATAGGGATTTTGGTGGCAGCAGCGGATGGGGTGGAGGTGATAGCGGCTTCGGTGGTTTTGGTGGTGGAAGCAGTGGTGGTGGCGGTGCCAGCGGCGACTGGTAAACAAAATTAGAAACACTCTAAATCAAATCAATAAAATGAAAAAGAATGTATTAGCACTTGTTTTGCTGGCAGGTGCAGTGGGAGTTAAAGCGCAGTCTGTACACGTCGCTCCCGGTAAAAAAGTACAGGTTCAGGCTATAGCCAAGTATACAACAACGGTTTCGCAAATGGGACAAGAATTTGAGATCCCTGCTACCGGCGAAACAACAACCGATGTGGAAGTGAAATCAGTGAACGGAACGAAAGTGGATTTTGCTGTTACGCTGAAGCGGATGAAAGCTTCAACTACCGTAATGGGCAATGAACAGGTATTCGATTCTGATGATAAAAGCACTGCTTCCAATCCTATGATGGCAGAAGCAATGAAAGAAGTAAATAAAACAGTGGAAGTATCTGCAGATGCGGCAAAGCCTGCACCATTTAAAGATGCAACAGGAACACAGAATGTGGATGAGATCGCTTCTTATATATTACTACCCGTAGATGCTGCTCACATAAAAGAGAATTATAGCTGGACTGATTCCGTAACAACCGATGGTGTAAAAACAGTAAATAAATACACTGTTACCAGTATTACAAAAGAAGAAGTAGTAGTAACCGTTGCAACAACCAGTAATATCACAGGAACCAAACAACAAATGGGTATGGAGGTGAAAATGAATATGAAACTTGCTTCAGAATCTAAACGAGTGTATGATATTGCCAGTGGGTTATTGAAGTCTGAAACAAGAACTTTTTCTTCTTCAGGTGTGAATGAGGCAATGGGACAAAGCATACCGGTGAGCGTAAAGGGTACAACAGACCTTACCGTTAAATAAACCTGATATCCTTTAATAAAAAAGCTACCTAAGACAGGTAGCTTTTTTGTTGCATAAAAAGATAACGTGCTATTTATTAGCAGGTAATTTAGATTGAACATAATCTGCAAAATCTTTAGCACCTGCTGCTTCTTTCTTGGCTTTCAATCCTGTGAGGAAATTATTGATGAAAGGATTGGTTTGTTGTTTATAAGCATCGGGAATCTTCTCCCTGAAGCTCACGATCATATCCACACCTTTTTTGAATTTGTCCAGGTCAGTAACTTTTGTCAGGAATTGCACAAAGCTCGGTACCTGCTGAAATTTTTCCTGACCAAAGGGTAGTTTATCAAAAGATGAAGAAACAAGATCGAAGGCACTTTCATCTCCATATTGAATACTAATGTTACTGATTGCTGTATTTAACCTGCCTTTTGATGGTGCTTTGCTTAATTGGTTGGCCTGTGTAATAGCAGCACTGCTATCAATAATAGACAAAGCTTCTAAGGCTGCACCTGCAACTGAATAAGAAGAATCAGTTGTGGCTTGGAGGAAGAAAGCTCTGTACGCATTGTTCTTGAGTTTAGCCAGCACATCAATAGCAGCGGCACGTACCAGTTTATACGTATCGTTATGTGCCAGTTCTTCTATTCGCTTAACGGTACCATCTTTCAGTTGATCGTGATGGTTGCTGAATGTTTCTAATGCTTTCATGCGAATGCGGAAATATGGATCGTATAAAGCTTTGGCTACAATATCATATGCTGTAGCATCTTTAATGTTAGCAGTGGCAAATACGATAGCCTCTCTTCTGTCTATGTAATTACCTGCATGTGTGAATTGAAAGGCATATTCATCCAGCGTTTTGTTGTCTTTCTTTTCTGCTAACAATATCTTATCTGCATCAACATTAACATTATCGGGCTTGGCACTAACAGGGAAGGAAAACGTATCCGCTTTATCTTCCATCCAAACGGTATATCTTTTCTTGTTATTGCCATTGTAAATATCTATATCAATAGGTAACTTGAATATTTTATTTCCGCCCTGAGTTTGTTCAATGAATACTTTTTGTGTTTGAGTAGAAGCATCATAGGCATAGTTGATGGTAAGTTTGGGATGCCCGCTGCCGAAATACCATTGATTAAAGTACCAGTTCAGGTCTTTACCTGTAACTGCTTCAAAAGCGAGTCTTAATTTATGGGCATTGCCATTGCCAAACTTATTATCAATAAGGTATTTATGAAGCGAAGCAAAAAAAGCATCATCGCCAACATAATGGCGCAACATATGCAATATGCGGCCACCTTTATTGTAACTCACGGCATCAAACATATCTTCTTTATCTCTGTAATAAAAACGCACAAGGTCTTTATTAGCTGAGCCGCTTTGCAGGTAACCGGTCATATCTCTCATATTTACATAATCGGCTTCATCCTTACCGTGTTTGTGTTCCGCCCATAACAGCTCGCTGTAATTAGCAAAGCTTTCATTTACGGTAAGATTACTCCAGCTTTCGCAGGTAACCAGGTCTCCAAACCATTGGTGGAACAACTCATGGGCAATTACTTCTTCCCATGTATTTCCATCGGTTAATTCCCTGGCATCCTGTTGTGCACTTTCCTGGTGTAAAGTAGCAGTAGTATTTTCCATGGCGCCGCTAACATAATCACGGCCTACTATTTGCGAATACTTCACCCATGGAAAATCAATACCCGTTACTTTTTCGGAATAGAACTTGATCATCTCTGGGGTGTAACCAAATATTTTTCGGGCAACTTTTTCATAAGCTTTTTCTACATAGTAGTTCACCTCTTTTCCTTTGTACGAATCTTTAACAACGGCATAATCGCCAACACCTATAAAAAATAAATAAGGTGCGTGGGGAAGATCCATTCTCCAGATATCTGTTCTGGTGCCATCTGTGTTTTTTACCTGTGAAACCAGTTTGCCATTAGATAAAGAAACATATTTGGAAGGAACGGTTAAGATGAATTCCTGCGTAGTCTTTTGATCAGGTTTGTCAATAGTGGGCACCCAAACGGAATTAGCTTCAGTTTCTCCCTGTGTCCATATCTGTATCGGCTTTTCTTTATCCGTTCCTTTGGGATTGATGAAGTATAACCCCTTTGCATCGGTAATGGCCGCACTTCCTTCTGTTTTAAACTCATTGGGCTTTGCTGTGTAATCAATATAGATGGTGTAATTCTCTCCGCTCTTATAGGTCTTATCTAAATGGATGCGTAAGAAAAGACTGTCGTAGTTGTATTGCAAGGGAATGGTCTTTCCTGCTTTCACCAACGCTACTTTATAAATATTCATTCCTTTGGCATCAAGCGTTAGCGAATCGGTGGCGTAGAAATGAGGATGTAAAGTGATCCAAACCTTACCGTTGAGGTAAGAGTGGTCATAGTCAAACTTCGCATCCAGTTTGGTATGCACCAGGTCGTTTACTTTGGTGGCAAATGCCCGGTATTCTTTTTTCCATGCATCGTCCTGCTTCTCCTTAGTTGTGTTTTGGGCCCAAAGGCTAACACATCCCAAAACTGCAAGTGTTAACAATATTTTCTTCATGATGAAATTTTTATAATGGATAAAGATAACAGAACCTCCTGCCCTGAAACATAAAAAAATGATAAACGTTGTAAAGGATAGGCTGTGAAGAACTTCGGCTATGGTTGGCACTTTATTTCAATTAGATTTGTATAAAGTTTTTTGGATGAAGAATAGATTTAGTCTTTGCGTATTAAGCAGCGTTATACTTGCTTTGTTTTTATGTATGGGAAAACTGCAGGCACAGGAGAAGCATTACCTGATCATTCAAAGTGAAAATAAGCTCCCTTTTTATGTGTTACTGAATAACCAGAATTATAGTTCAACGGCAAATGGTTTTGTAACCATTTCGCAGTTGATGGCAGGAAAATATTATATCACCATTGGATTTGCAAAAAATCAGTATCCTGAACAAAAGTTTGTGGTGGATGTGGGTAAGATGGATGCCGGCTTCTACCTCAGGCAAAATCCTTCGCAGGAATGGGTATTGTTCGACTGGGTAAATTCTGCCCTGGTTCACACGGATAATGGAGCGGCACCGGCGGCATCAAATAATACAGAAACAGCTAATGCAGCTGCGATAAATGAAAAGCAGGTTGCTGCGAATAATGATACACAGCAGCAGGAGCCGGTAATGAAAGTAGAAAAGCTCCTGGAGAAAAAAAGTGAAAAGGGAATAGATCAGGTGTATATAGATAGGTCAGGCAACTTGTCGGATACCATCGCTGTTTTTATCCCCGTTGTCATCAATGCCGTTGCAGCCAAACCGGCCCCGGCCCCAAAAGTAGAACAACCACAGCCCAAGCCAGCAGAGAAGCAAGTAGCAACGCAAGATCCTGCTGAAAATAAAAAAATGAAGCAAAGAAATTGTAATCCCGCTTCAGTAGAGGACTTTTACAGAACAAGATTAGATATGGCGGCTGCTATTACTGATGCAGCAATGCTCGATGCCGCCAGGAAAGCTTTTAAAACAAAATGTTTTACGGTAGACCAGGTAAAGAACCTCGGTTCTTTGTTTCTATCAGAGCAAAGCCGTTTTAACTTTTTTGAACTGGCGGTGCGTAGCGTTTCTGATCCTGCCAACTTTTCATCGCTGGTGTCTGAGTTAACCATACCCTCATTGATCGATAAATTTTCTGCCTTACAAAAAAGTAATTAAACATGTACCGTTATTTCCTGGAAGTTGCCTATAACGGTACTGCATACAGTGGTTTCCAGGTGCAGGATAATGCTCCTACCATACAGGCCGAAGTAGAAAAAGCGTTGGCGATTCTGTTAAAACAAAAGGTAGAGCTAACAGGTTCTTCTCGCACAGATGCAGGAGTACATGCACTGCAAAATTTTTTTCATTTTGATATTTCATTACCAAAAGAGGCCATCAGTTTATATAATCTCAATGCAATTCTCCCACAGGATATAGTTGCGCTTAACCTTTATAAGATGGATGGCGAGGCACATTGCAGGTTTCATGCTACCGCAAGGGCTTATAAATATTATATCTATCAAACCAAGAATCCTTTTCTCAACAATAGGGCTTGGTTCTATCCCTATCATTTGAATATGGAGCTATTGAAAAAAGCGGCTCAGGTACTCATGGAGTATAGTGACTTTACAACTTTTTCCAAACGGAATACACAGGTAAAGACTTATATCTGTAAGCTCTTTATATCGCAATGGGAACAGGAAAAGGATTGTTGGGTATACCATGTAAAAGGCAATCGTTTTCTGAGAGGGATGGTGAGGGGGATGGTAGGAACGATGCTGAATGTGGGAAGAGAAAAAATTACTCTGGATGAATTCCGGGCTATTATTGAGGCAAAAGATTGTACAAAAGCAAATTTTACTACTCCTGCCCATGGTTTGTTCCTGCAATCCGTGGAATATCCTGCTGGTTTGCTGGGAGAAAAATAAGATGGCATTGAAAAGCTGATGTGGGGTTGCCCGTACTATAGTAGTATGAATGGCATGGTTAGGCTATCATTTTCAATCCTTGCTGCTTTATCCTTCCGTGATAAGACAATTTCCTGTCTATATTTTTAAGGCCAAGACATCCGATAATCCTAAATCCTTAATTCGCTCTCCCTTCCTTTTTACTCCCTATATACTCCCTACATAAGTCGTATGAAGTTCATGAAAATAAAAAACTGCTGATAATCAATGATTTAGTATTCTATTGAGACAGTAGAATATTTGCGACGTATTGATAGTCAATAATTTTTTATAAAATTTTGTTTTGTTGCTGGTAAAATGATACTAACACGAATTAGAAATAACAGGCAAGCCATCTTGTTCATCCTCTATTAAGCATGCTCTCAAAGGCTACTGTCTGATTTATAGTTTACAGATACAAAGAATAGCAGAACTAAATGATAAAGGATGGATCAAAAAAGAGGTGTTGAATAGGTATAATAGGCATACAACTTTTTATTCCTATTCCGTAAACTACGAATTGAGTAGTGAAACTGTTATGTAATACTTTTAGCGAATGAATTCTGCAGCCAGATGTAAAAATTATTTATCAGCTGAAATCCTTACGGGTAAAGGATCATAGAGTATCAATGAAATTATTATTGAAAAAAGATTTGGAGAGAATCAATCCACCCCTATCTTTGCACCCCGCTTTGAAAATACAGCAAGTCTGAATATTAAAAAAGCAACGCTCTTTGAACAGTAAACTTAAATATCTAATTGAATTATTTTGGTAAAAAAATTTGGTTATGAGTTGTACTGTTTTATCTTTGCACTCCGCTTTAAAAAAGGGGTAAGTTCTTGTAGAAAAATGAGGGTAAAAAAAATAGGAAATTGATTTTTTATTTTTTGGTTTGTTCAGGTGAGAAAAACCTGTTACCTTTGCAACCCCGAATAAAGGGGTAGATGATGAAAATGATGCGGCATAAGGCCTGAGGGATCAGAACCCTATCATCAACGAGGCTACTAAAGAGTAGTAAAGATCTTTGAAAGTTTGGAAGCAATAGCACATAAATTCTTAAGAAGTTATGTAAGGTTTTCTAAGCACAATTAAATTAAATCCGACGTTAATTTTTATTTGAAGTTAATAGTCAGATCAACTCATTTACAATGGAGAGTTTGATCCTGGCTCAGGATGAACGCTAGCGGCAGGCTTAATACATGCAAGTCGAGGGGCAGCACAGATAGCAATATTGGGTGGCGACCGGCAAACGGGTGCGGAACACGTACACAACCTTCCGGCAAGTGGGGGATAGCCCAGAGAAATTTGGATTAATACCCCGTAATAAATAGAGATGGCATCATTTTTATTTTAAAGCTACGGCGCTTGTTGATGGGTGTGCGTCTGATTAGGTAGTTGGCGGGGTAAAGGCCCACCAAGCCTACGATCAGTAGCTGATGTGAGAGCATGATCAGCCACACGGGCACTGAGACACGGGCCCGACTCCTACGGGAGGCAGCAGTAAGGAATATTGGACAATGGACGCAAGTCTGATCCAGCCATGCCGCGTGAAGGATGAATGCCCTCTGGGTTGTAAACTTCTTTTACAGGGGAAGAAAGTTATCTTTTTTAGGATATTTGACGGTACCCTATGAATAAGCACCGGCTAACTCCGTGCCAGCAGCCGCGGTAATACGGAGGGTGCAAGCGTTATCCGGATTCACTGGGTTTAAAGGGTGCGTAGGCGGGTATGTAAGTCAGTGGTGAAATACCGGAGCTTAACTTCGGAACTGCCATTGATACTATATATCTTGAATATTGTGGAGGTAAGCGGAATATGTCATGTAGCGGTGAAATGCTTAGAGATGACATAGAACACCGATTGCGAAGGCAGCTTGCTACGCAAATATTGACGCTGAGGCACGAAAGCGTGGGGATCAAACAGGATTAGATACCCTGGTAGTCCACGCCCTAAACGATGATTACTCGACATTAGCGATACACAGTTAGTGTCTGAGCGAAAGCATTAAGTAATCCACCTGGGAAGTACGACCGCAAGGTTGAAACTCAAAGGAATTGGCGGGGGTCCGCACAAGCGGTGGAGCATGTGGTTTAATTCGATGATAC
>JAGWUV010000029.1 GCA_028875875.1 Bacteroidota bacterium | reverse complement strand
TCAACACTTGGCTGCTCAACGATCACTTTCTGAAAACGACGATCCAGTGCACCATCTTTCTCAATGTACATCCTGTATTCGTCTAATGTTGAAGCGCCAATGCATTGTAACTCACCCCTAGCTAAAGCTGGCTTGAAAATATTGCTGGCATCCAATGAACCGCTTGCACCACCGGCACCAACAATAGTATGTATCTCATCAATGAACAAGATCACATCACGGTTCTTCTCTAGTTCATTCATGATAGCTTTCATCCTTTCTTCGAACTGGCCACGATATTTTGTACCTGCCACCAATGCGGCAAGGTCTAATGAGATCACTCTTTTATCAAACAAAACGCGACTTACTTTACGTTGAACGATACGTAAGGCCAATCCTTCAACGATCGCTGTTTTACCCACACCCGGCTCACCAATAAGAATAGGATTATTTTTTTTACGGCGTGATAATATTTGAGAAACCCTTTCTATCTCAGCCTCTCTTCCTACAATCGGATCTAAAGAACCAGATTCGGCAAGTTTGGTAATATCCCTTCCAAAATTATCCAAAACAGGTGTTTTGCTTTTGGTAGCAGCACCTTGTTTTGCACCGGGACGAGATTGAGAGAAACCACCTCTTTGTTTTTCATCATCGAAGTCTTCTTCATTCTCATCAGAGAATTCATTTTTAGGAGAAGGATTATTGGTGCTTACCATTCCCAGTTCATTCCTGAAAATATCGTAGTCTACATCAAATTGATTTAAAATCTGCGTAGCTATATTTTCTTTGTTCTTAAGAATGCTTAACAACAAATGTTCCGTTTCCACCAGGGGGCTTTTCATAGCCTTTGCTTCCAGAACAGTTACACGAATTACTTTTTCGGCCTGTTTAGTTAAAGGCAAACTGTTGATGTTGGCAATGTTTTTCCCGGTTTTATCCTTCACTGCCAGTTCAACCTCCTTTCGTAATTCATATAAATCTACATTCAGATTCTTCAGAACTTTTATTGCGATATTCTCTCCGTCTCTGATAAGGCCCAACAACAAGTGTTCGGTGCCAATGAAATCATTACCCAACCGTAAAGCCTCCTCCCTGCTGAACGAAATGATTTCTTTTACCTGCGCTGAAAAATTATTATCCATACGTTTTGGATTTATACAATGATAACAAATATTTTTGATCAAAGTTGCCCTGCATTTATACACAGGTTGTTGATTCAAATTTTATGATACAAGTCAAAATTGATACCAAGGAAAAATTCACAGTAGTAGAACCTCTCGATGCATATATTTATGACAATATGGCTGCAGATTTGGCTGCCACATGTTCTAAATTTTTGCAGGAGCCTGTAAAAAACCTTATTCTAAATTTACAAAAAGTAAATGGTATTGATACACCTGTAGCTACTCAAATTGCCACTATACAACAACAATTTTACGAGCAAAATGCCTCTTTTGTAATTTGTTGCATTCAACCTGCTGTTGAAGATATATTCGAGAAAGAAGAGTTATTGGATTTTATCAATTTTACGCCTACTGAAAGTGAAGCATGGGATATTGTACAAATGGAAGAAATTGAAAGAGAACTACTGGACAGCAACGATATCAATTTCGATATAGAAGAATAAAACTGAACCGGGCAAAGGTTTTCATGGCATCCCGGTTGCGTCGCACACTTGTACTATTGTACTATCAGCAACTTTTCTATTACTTTTATTCAATGCTCCAAATCATAAGCACAGGCTTTTTGTCGTTACTATAAGCAGCAATATGTCAGTAGAATTGTCTATTTTCAAAATAAAAGCTTAACAAAGTCTTTGCATGTTCGGAGTTACTATTTTAGGAAATAATTCAGCATTACCCGCCTACGACCGTCACCCTACGGCACAGATAGTTACTTTAAATGAACAGCTTTTTCTTATCGATTGTGGGGAAGGCACGCAAATGCAAATGGCCCGTTATAAAATACGGAGAAGCAAGATCAACCATATTTTCATTTCTCATTTACATGGCGATCATTATTTCGGACTGGTTGGACTTATTACCAGCATGGGATTACTTGGCAGGGAAACAGACCTTCACATTTATGCACCAGCAGCTTTGGAAGAAATTCTTCATATCCAATTCAAAGCGGCAGACACACAACTTCCGTTCAAGTTACACTTTCATGCTCTTACAAAAGAGGGCATTGTAATTGATCATCCTAAGTTTTCGGTAGAATGCTTTAGCACTACGCACCGAATTCCCTGCTATGGTTTTGTAATACGGGAAAAGAAGGCGCCCCGAAAATTAGATAAAGAAAAACTTCTTGAATACAGCATCCCTTCTTCATTTTATGACAAACTAAAAATGGGAGAAGATTATGAAACCAAAGAAGGACAAATCATTAAAAACGAATGGGTAACCATTCTCAACAAACCTGCTCTCAGTTATGCATTTTGTGCAGATACTTCCTACAACGAATCCCTCATTGAAAAAGTGAAAAACGTTTCACTGCTTTACCACGAAACCACTTACCTGAAAGATTTAACCGAGCGAGCAGCTGCCCGCTTTCATTCTACAACCGAACAAGCAGCAACGATAGCGGCAAAAGCTAACGTTTATAAACTGATCATTGGCCATTTCAGCAGTAAATATGAGTCATTGGATGCTTTTCTCGATGAGGCAAGAGCAATATTCAGCAACACAGACCTGGCCATTGAAGGAGTAAGTTTTGAGATAGAATAATTGCTATTTCAATAACCACAGAAAAAAAGTAAACAATTCCTGCCTCCAGTATTTTTCATTATGCTGCCCCAATGGATTGATCACTTCTTTAATCTCGTAATTAGGATTGTGCTTTAACAGTTCTTCCATCTTCTGCATATCACCCACTATAGTTTCGCTTTCTTTTTTCCCGGCATAGAAGTACAATCGATAATTGGATGTAGTAATAAATTTTTTAGCCTGTTCGTATAAAGCCGGTGCTACCCAAAATGCAGGAGAAAAAACTCCAGCGGCACCAAAAACAGAGGGGTACTGCATTACAGCATATAAACTAATCAACCCACCCATACTGCTACCTGCAATGTAAGTGTAAGCCGGGCCTTTTTTTGTTCTGTAATGAGCATCAATGTAAGGTTTTAGCGTATTCACTATAAAATCTACATACTGCTTACCTCCCCCCTTTCCAAATTTATCGTTATCATAGGGGTTGTATTCACTCATACGCTTCTCTCCACCATTATCAATACCAACTACAATACATTCCCTTCCGGTTAATTTTTGAATAGAATCAAGACATTCATCTACGCCCCATTCTCCTGAAAAAGATGTTTGATCATTAAAAAGATTCTGTCCGTCATGCATGTAAACAACCGGGTATGTTTTAGAAGAAAGGGTGTAATTTTTTGGCAAATACAGCCAGATTCTTCTCTTACGGTTTAATTGTGGCATTGCAAAAGCCGTATCCATAATTTTCACCTGGGGTGATGCTGTATATTGTTTGGGCTTTTCCGGGTAATCATCTTTCCATCCCGCAATAGTATACTCCATTACCAGATCAGCATTAATATCAAGAACTCGATCACTAATATCTCTTCCATCGGCCATGCATTCTACTTTATCCATGCTTCCCCTGGTAAATTTAAAAGCATAATTACCGGGAGCTATATCTTTTATCACAATCCCCTTTCTTGATCCTCCAAACGGTTTTAACTTGTAAAGCTCATCCTTCGGATTCCAATTATTAAAAGTTCCGGCTACATAGATATCATCATTCTTTTTGGTGGCAACATCTGTTACTACCAACCGAACGGAATACTGTGCATTTGCGCTGAGGCACATCATTCCAAATAACAGTAGAAAAAGCTTTTTCATTCGCTGTTTTTTAGCTTTAGTTTCAATGCTGAAATTACAAATGATTAAAATAGAAAAGCCACGCATCTGCGTGGCCCTCAAAAATCTTAACAGTATAATTATTAATCTAGGATCTCAACATCTTTAGGATATTTATTCTTATCGAAGACAAAGGTTTTCTCAGAAATAGGTGCAACAGTATTGAGGTTGCTTAATGAGAATTCAATCACATTATTTCCTTTATCTATTATTCTCGCTTTAGTAATCATGTTTTTAGCCCTGTCAACAAAAACATTCACTTTCTGAAAATTCTTTCTTTTATCAACCGGCACCAATTCTATCTCACTGTAATTCCCTTTTGATGAGATCAGGTGGTACACAAAATCTTTATCATAAAAATTAGAAAGAAGATTCTGCGGACTTAATGTTTGAGCGCCTTCTTCAACACCCGAAACAGTAATGGTTTTGTTTCCATCATAATTATACACTTTTGCACCATCACACAATATCTCTGTCTTCCCTTGCTTGAGCATGTATTTTTGTCCTTTGAAGGAAATGGTTCCCGTTTTCACACCATTACTTTTGCCTTTGCTGGTAATGGATTTGATAACGAAAGACGCAGTAACACCTTTAAAAGTTTTCATTTTAGCACTTACGGCATCCAATATTTTTTTTGCATTCGGATCGTTCTGAGCAAGCGTTATATTTAGAAAAGCCACCAGAGCCAGAACCACAGAATAAAATTTCTTCATTTGAATCTTATAATTTGGCTGCAAATATAAGCCTAAAGAAAAGATGGCAATTTTTCAATCGGCCATAGGCCGCACTTTATAGGAAAATTTACATTTTTTGCTTTTCTGAGCAATATTATCCGATAGTTTGAAGATACTCTTCGAGTTCAGATTCAGTTTTAAAACGTACTTCACGGGCCTTACTACCCAAATTCGGACCTACAATTCCTGCTGCTTCCAACTGATCCATCAGGCGACCCGCCCGGTTATATCCCAATTTCATCCTTCTCTGAATTAATGATGTACTTCCCACCTGGTTTTGCACGATCAATCGGGCAGCATCTTCAAACAAAGGGTCCCTGTCGCCACTATCAAAATCCCTTCCTTCCATTTCTTTTTCATCCACATATTCCGGTAACAAAAAGGCATGCGGATAACCACGCTGATCTCCAATGAATTCAGCCACCCTTTCTACTTCCGGTGTATCAACAAAAGCACACTGCAAACGCACTATTTCGCCGTTATAACTGATTAGCATATCTCCCTTCCCAATCAACTGCTCTGCACCACCAGCATCAAGAATCGTACGGCTATCTATTTTAGAAGAAACTTTAAAGGCGATCCTTGCAGGGAAGTTAGCCTTAATCGTTCCGGTAATAATGTTTACCGAAGGCCTTTGCGTGGCAATGATTAAGTGAATTCCCACGGCACGTGCTAACTGGGCTAAACGTGCAATTGGCATTTCCACTTCTTTGCCTGCCGTCATGATCAAATCTGCGAACTCATCCACTACAAGCACAATGAACGGAAGGTATTGATGGCCTTTTTCCGGGTTTAATTTTCTGGCTGTGAACTTATCATTGTATTCCCTGATGTTACGGCAACCCGCATCTTTCAACAGATCATAACGGTTATCCATCTCAATGCACAAGGCATTCAAAGTATTGATCACTTTTTTGGTATCGGTGATGATGGATTCTTCTTCTCCCGGTAACTTGGCAAGGAAATGTTTTTCAATCACACGATACAAACTCAACTCCACTTTTTTAGGATCCACCAATACAAACTTTAGCTGTGATGGATGTTTTTTATACAACAATGAAACCAACAAAGTATTAATACCAACAGATTTACCCTGACCTGTTGCACCCGCCATGAGCAAGTGCGGCATACTTGCAAGGTCAACTATAAAGTTTTCGTTATCAATTTTTTTACCGATGGCAATAGGCAGTGAGAAATTGTTGTTTTGAAACTTATCTGAAGCCAATAAAGTCTTCATGCTTACAACAGTCTTTCGCACATTCGGCACTTCTATTCCAATGGTTCCTTTTCCGGGAATGGGTGCAATGATACGGATGCCCAACGCTGCCAAACTTAAAGCAATATCATCTTCCAGGTTTTTAATACGACTGATACGCACACCCGGTGCCGGCACTATCTCGTACAAAGTAACTGTTGGACCAACGGTGGCGGCTATACGCTGAATTTGAATATCGTAATTTTTAAGCGTAGCGATGATCTGGTTCTTGTGGGTTTCAAGTTCGTTGGGATCATGAACGATCTTTTCACTACCGTGTGTTTCCAACAGATCGAGCGTTGGATATTTATAATCACGCAGATCTAAAGTAACATCATACTTTTCAGTCATTTTGGGCTTATTCACCACTGCTATTTCTTCTTCTTCCACAGCTTCATGAATTTCCAGTTCCATTTCTTCCTCTACTGTAGGCGAACGTTTAATGGCAATATGTTTGGTTTCAATCTCTATCTCCTGCAATTCTTCTTCTTCCACTTCCAAAGGCAACTCATGCACATCTTTCAGCTCGTCAGCCGCCAGTTCAGGTTCTTCTTCAACTACTTCATCAACCGGCGATTCCTTTTCATTAATATCAAATTCAGTTAAAGGATCGTGCTCCGCTTCTTCTGCCGCAGGCATGATCACAGATACATGCTTCCCATCATTTTTCAGCTTATTGTTACTTACCGGTTCTTCTACTTTTTCATGGATGAATAATTTACCACCTTCTTCTTCCGCCGCTTCATTCACATCCCATTCACCATACACAGGTTGTTCATCTGCTCCTTTTGCAAATACTTCAGGTTCAGTATCCGTATTTTTTTCGGCTAAGTGCCTCTTCCACTCCGGCCATTTGAAAGTAGGATTAAAGCGCCAGATCACATACGCAAAAACAGCTACCATCAGCATTGCCGCTGTTCCAACATTACCAATCCATTTCACAAACCATCCGTTCAGCATTTCACCCACAGCACCGCCCCAGCTAAATTCGCTGCTGCGTGCAACAAAGGCAAGAGCCGTACTCAACAACAACAAACCCACCAGCACGTAACGGATATTACGCACTAGTGAAAATATTTTTTTGCCTACCAACAGGTTTACGCCCAATACAAAGAAGGTAGTACAGAATAAAAATGAGGCAAGTCCAAAGCCTTTGTAAATGAAAATATGTGCCACATAAGCACCCAGCACACCAAGTAGGTTATTCATCTTCACATCATCAACAGCAAATATTTTAATGCCGAACTGGTGCACTTTATCCTGGTCTTCCTGCCAGGTAAACAAGTACGAAGTGAAGGCAATGAAAAGGAACAAGGCAAACAATAAACTAACAGCACCGGCAATTTTAGTGGTACGTTCATCTCTCACCACTTCAGTTACCGTTACATCCACCTCTTTATCGGGGTTCAGTTGTTCGGGATCCGGTGGAGGAGGCGTTTTCTTCTTCAGTCGGTTTGCCATGAAAACAAATATAAGCTAAGTGCAGAAGGAGATTAGGTTTTAGACACGCATGTGGATTTCTTCCCAGCACCCGTTGCGTCGCACACTTGTACGGTGGATAACTCTGCTTTGCAAGTAAAGAAAAGCCTTTTCAACTGCTATTTCCCTTTACCAATACCCAACGCCAGGCAAATCCATGCTGCAATTAACAATACACCACCCAAAGGAGTAATGGGCCCTGCCCATAAAAAACCATCGTTATGTGCAACTGCCCTGTATGTTAGCAGGTATAAAGAACCACTAAAAAATAACATGCCGGTCAAAAACAACCCACCTGCGTAGCGAAGCATTTTCACCGGAAATTCTTTGTACAATATACCCACAGCTGCTAAGGCAAACACATGATAGAATTGGTAACGCACTGCTGTTTCGTACACTGCCAACGATTTTTCATCTAATAATTGTTTGAGGCCATGAGCTCCAAATGCCCCTAATACAACGCTTAATGCACCGATGAATGCTGCTGCTTTCAGAAAACCTTTATGCATGTTGCTGAATGATTTTTGCGAAGTTATGTTCATTAATGTCTGCTCCATGCAAATGATAATCGGCCTGGCTGTAAAAAGATTTTCTTTCTTCCAGTCGCTTACTGAATAGGTGATGTACTTCTTCGGCAGACAACCCTTTAATGGCTGGTCTGTGCTCCACCTGTTTCATGGCACGGTCAACAAGCACCTCCACTGGTTCATCTATCCAAATGGTAATCCCGTTGGCGTTCATCCATTGCATATTCTCGTGAAAACAAGGTGTACCGCCACCCGTAGCCAAAATACAATGCTGCTTATTTTCAAAAGAGCGTAAATGTTCCGCTTCAATTTTCCTGAAATACGCTTCGCCGCTATCAGCAAATACCTCAGCGATCGTTTTTTGTTCTGCTGATTCGATTACATAATCCAGATCGTATGCTTCGGCATTTAATTTTTCCGCTAGTTTTTCGCACCAGAAACTCTTTCCGCTCCCCATCATTCCTACTAAAAATATTTTCATTTCAACCCTTATTTAAACGCATTAATTCCCGTGACATCCATCCCGGTAATCAGCAAATGTATATCGTGTGTGCCTTCGTAGGTAATTACACTTTCCAGGTTCATCATATGACGCATAATGCTATACTCACCTGTAATACCCATCCCTCCCAATATTTGCCTTGCATCTCTGGCAATAGTAGCAGCCATCTCGCAACTATTCCGTTTTGCCATACTTACCTGGGCCGGTGTTGCTTTTCCTTCATTCATTAGCACACCCAAACGCCATACCATTAGTTGTGCCTTGGTAATTTCAGTGATCATTTCAGCCAGCTTTTTTTGCTGTAGTTGAAAACCGGCTATGGGCCTGTCGAACTGGATTCTTTCCTTGGCATATCTTAAAGCCGTATCATAACAATCCATTGCGGCACCCACCACACCCCAGGCGATTCCGTAACGGGCTTTTGTTAAACAACTCAAAGGACCTTTCAATCCTTTTACACCCGGCAATATATTTTCTTTAGGCACTTTTACATTATCAAACACCAGTTCTCCCGTGGCGCTGGCTCGCAGGCTCCATTTGCCATGCGTTGTGGGAGTGGAAAAACCTTCCATGCCCCTCTCCACGATCACACCTCTGATATCGCCAGCCTCATCTTTAGCCCATACCACCGCTACTTTCGCAAATGGTGCATTGCTGATCCACATCTTAGCACCATTCAGTATCACATAATCACCGGCATCTTTAATATGGGTTAACATACTGCCCGGATCACTGCCGTGATTCGGCTCTGTTAATCCAAAACAACCTAACCATTCACCACTAGCAAGCCTGGGCAAATATTTTTGTCGTTGTTCCTCGCTTCCATACGCATGTATCGGGAACATCACCAAACTACCTTGTACGCTTGCGGTTGAGCGAACTCCGCTATCACCACGTTCTAACTCCTGCATCATCAAACCATAACTGATATAATCTAAGCCGCCACCGCCATATTCAACCGGTATGGTAGGACCAAAACATCCCAATGCTCCGAGCTGTGGCACAATATGCTGTGGAAATTCAGCCCGCTGGGCATACGCTTCAATAATCGGCGATATTTCTTTCTTCACATAACTTCTCACAGCCTCACGAACCATCTTATGTTCTTCGGTAAGCAATTCATCCAGCAAATAATAATCCGGCGATTGAAATACATCTGTTTTAGCAGCCATGATTTTCTCAGTTTTAAAGTAAAGTGTTTATTGTGTACCCAGCTTTTGCACTACTATGATGCATCGTTGCGTCGCACACTTGTACGCCTGCCTGCCCTTCAACAAATTTAAACGGAAGCAGGCTCCATAGTGCATTTGTTGTACTTTTATTTTCTTCCACTTTCTTTTATAAAAACATTGGAAGTTTAATTCAACACTTTACCGAACACCAAAACATCTTTATACAAACGTGACCGCCCCTCATTCAACCACTATAAAAACATGGTGGCAGCAAGTTATTAGCCATCTAACTTTTTATGTTTTCATTGCCATCATCGCAGCTATTGCACTTGGATATTTCGCCCCCGCTACTGCTGTAAAAATGGAATGGATGGGCAAAGGCTTTATTGAGCTGATCAAATTCTTCATCACACCCATCATCTTTCTTACCATCGTTTTAGGCATCAGCAGTATTGGTAATTTGAAAAAAGTTGGCCGCATCGGATTCAAGGCACTACTCTATTTTGAGATTGTAACCACCCTGGCACTGGCTATCGGCATCATCGTGGCTCTCGTTATCCAACCGGGCAATATCAACAAAACAGCATTGCAGATACAAGATGCCACCGTGTACACGAAGCCTTCGGCCGCTCATTTCAACTGGATACAATTCTTCGAGAACAACCTTACACTACAGGTATTGGTTGTTTCCATTATCATCGGTATCATTCTCAACTATTCACGCCATAGAGAAAAAGCCATTCATTTTCTTAATAGAATTTCTGTGTATGTTTTTACCATTCTAAAATATGTAATGTACCTCGCTCCTTTAGGTGCATTCGGAGGCATGGCTTATACCATTGGAAAATTTGGGCTGCACACATTGATACCGCTTGCCAAACTAATGGGATGCGTGTATCTAACTATGTTTCTTTTTGTATTCCTGGTTTTAGGATCGATCATGAAATATTACAAGCTAAGCGTATGGCAGTTCCTGAAAAATATTAGCGAAGAATTACTACTCGTACTAGGTACATCATCCTCAGAACCGGCACTACCACTCATTATGCGTAAGTTGGAAAAAATGGGCTGTAGTAAATCAGTAGTAGGGCTGGTGGTGCCTACAGGTTATTCATTCAACTTAGATGGTACTTCCATTTACCTTTCAATGGCAACATTATTCATTGCACAGCTTTACCAGATTCATTTAAGTTGGGAGCAATTATTATTGTTACTAATGATACTTATGCTTACTTCGAAAGGCGCTGCCGGAGTTACAGGAAGCGGGTTTATCATCCTTGCCTCTACATTAACAGCCATGCACACCATTCCTGTAGAAGGATTAGCCTTTTTATTAGGCATTGATAAATTCATGAGCGAAGCAAGAGCCATTACCAACTTAATTGGCAATGGCGTTGCTACAATTGTTATTGCAAAAAGTGAAAATGAATTTCACGAAGGGAGCGAAATGATCTGATTAGATGAATGATATTAAGACTAAACGATTATCCAAAGATCTCATTTAACAATCCGGCTAAACGAACTCCACCTTTCAACAAACGGTCATTTAAAGTTTGTACATGATCGTAATTGTAACGATAGCTTAAACGCTGATCCGGTTGCTTAATTTCGGCATACAATTGCTGGGCAATCTGGTAAGATTCGAACAACCATGTACTGATCTGCTGTTTTTGCCATACCTGGCGTTGTGTAGCGGTTGTAAAATTGATCGCTTTTACATACTCAGTATAACTCAGTTGCTGGTATTCAATCAGTTTGTCATCCCACATGCTGTGCAGGTTTGTTTTTTGATTGAACCATAAAACATAGATTTTATTTCCTCCCAGATCTTCTTCCCTGCTTACATGCATTGGTTGATGCACATCTCCCACGATATGTATCAGCAAACGTAGGTACATTATTTTTTTATCTTTCGGAAGATTTTTCTTTTTTAATTCTTTCACTAAAAAGTTCAGCTTGGTGTAAGCATCGGTTGCTGTGTCTACAGAAAGTTTTTCTTTAAACGACTTTTCACTTAAACCATCTTCTAAATTAATATAGTGCCAGGCATCCAGGTATTTATAAGAGGGTTCGGATTTAATGAAATCTGCCCAGTTACTACTCATTGCAATTGATTCATTTCCCAAAATAGCTTTGATAGCCAGCCTTGCTTTGGGAGTTAAATAACTATCGGCAATTTCTCCTACTATCCGGTGTCCTTCCTGGCTCCAGGCAAATGATGAGATGGGGAGATAAAAAAACAGAAGAGCAGCAATAAAAAATTTAATGATTCTCATGAGTAATAAGTTATGATTGTGACTGGTAAAAATAAAGAATAATGAATTGTTACCAATTGATTTCGTATTACCAAATCGATATAAAATGTAAACAAGATGCGGCATCCTTTTGTAATTTGTGCTAAACAGCATTATGCAATTTTCATTTGATACAACTCCTGAATTAGCGCAGCAATTAGATGAACAGGATATTTTGGCTTCTTTCAAACACTCCTTCGTGTTCCCACATCAAAACGACAAACCCGTTATTTATTTCTGCGGCAACTCTTTAGGATTACAACCTAAAAATTTTGAAACTGCCATACAAACCGAATCGCAGTCTTGGCGGGAATTAGCGGTTAGCGGCTACTTCAGCGGGAAAAATCCTTGGTTGTATTACCAGGATTATATCTCTCCTTCTCTTGCCAAGATCGTAGGTGCCGCCCCCGAGGAAGTAACGGTCATGAACACATTAACCGTGAACCTGCACTTATTAATGCTTAGTTTTTATCGCCCCACACAACAACGCTATAAAATTATTATGGAAGCGGGGGCATTCCCTTCCGATCAATATGCTGTAGAAACATTGGTAAAACATTTTGGCTTTGATCCGGCACAAAGCATAATTGAAATCACGCCGCTTAACAATGAAAAAATACTAAGCACCGAAAACATCATCAACATCATTGCAGAAAACAGCGAAGCACTTGCCCTTGTGATGTTGGGTGGAATGAACTATTATACTGGACAGTTTTTTGATCTGCAAAGTATTACCGATGCCGCCCACAAAGCAGGTGCAGTTGCAGGTTTCGATCTGGCACATGTGGCAGGAAATATACCCATCCGGTTACATGATTGGAATGTTGATTTTGCAGCGTGGTGCAGTTATAAATATTTAAATGCGGGTCCGGGTGCCGTAGGTGGTGTTTTTATACATGAAAAACATTGTAGCAACACCAGCTTTCCCCGCTTGGGCGGATGGTGGGGAAATGATGAAAAAATAAGATTTAAAATGGAGAAAGGTTTCAATCCCAAACCCACTGCTGCTGGCTGGAACATGAGTACAGCGCAAGTATTTAATATGGTTGGATTAAAAGCTTCTCTTGAAATATTTGATGCGGCAGGCATGTATAACATCAGGCAAAAAAGCATCCAACTCACTGCCTACTTGGAATATTTGCTGCAACAACTTCATAACATTGCGTTTGAAATTATCACACCCAAAGATATCAATGCAAGAGGTGCTCAACTCAGCTTATTCTTTTCAGAAAAAGGTAGAGAAATACACGATAAGATGCTTGATAACAACATTATTGTTGATTACCGTGAGCCCGGCGTAATTCGTGTAGCGCCAGCGCCCTTGTATTGCAGTTATACCGATGTGTATACGTTTTATCGTATCTTAAAGGATGAATTTAATGATTAAAAAAAGTGCTCACTTTTGATTGTTCTGCTATGACCAAACATTCCAACACACTACTCTGCCTTGGCGATTCTTATACAATTGGCGAAGGTGTTCCGCTGCATGAATCCTTTCCTTATCAGCTGGTGCAATTATTACGTGAAAAAGGATTGCATTTCCAGGCACCGGAAATCGTTGCTCAGACAGGATGGACCAGCTTTGAGCTCGCCGAACATTTGTTGCATACTCATCTTAACGAACATTACGATTTTGTAACATTACTAATTGGCGTGAACAACCAATACAGAAATTTATCATTGGAAGATTTTAAAACTGATCTCGATTTTCTTATTAAAAAAGCCATCCATTTAACAGGAGATAAAAATGAAAGGGTAATCGTATTGTCCATCCCGGATTGGGGCTTTACACCTTATGCAAAACATAAGAACACAACAGTAATATCCGAGGAAATAAATGACTTCAATACAGCTGTTCAAAAAGCAGCACAACAGCATCATACGCAATTCATCTCAATTACGGAAGCATCTAAGAAAGTTAAAGAAGATGAAACCCTTCTAGCAAAGGATCATTTGCACTACTCCGGAAAAGCCATGTATAATTGGGCCCTGGATATTGCAGATACAGTTGTTGAACTTCTTAAATAAGATTTACTTTTTCAAATGCAATTTCATCTCATCATTATAGGCTTTGGCTGCCTGTGTAGCTGCCTGAGCAAACTGTTCATCAGAAGCTGCATAAATAACTGCACGACTGGCATTGACCAACAAACCACAATCTTTATTCATTCCATACTTCGACACTTCTTCCAAACTTCCACCCTGGGATCCCACACCGGGTACTAACAAAAAGTTATCAGGAATAATTTTTCTTATGGAAGCAAGTTCCTTTGCCTGTGTAGCACCCACCACAAACATTAAATTATCAGGCGTTCCCCACGATGCAACTGTAGTCAGCACTTTTTCATATAAAAACTGATCACCCGTTTTTTGCAATTCAAAATCACGGGCTCCTTTATTAGAGGTCAATCCCAGCACAATAGTAAACTTATTCTCATACTCAAGAAAAGGCCTGATGCTATCCTCCCCCATATAAGGCGCCACCGTTACTGCATCAAATGGCAAGGTTTCAAAAAATGCTTTTGCATATTGAGAAGATGTATTGCCAATATCGCCACGCTTGGCATCAGCAATTACCAAATGTGTTTTAGGAATATACTGCAAGGTTTCTTCCATGATCTCCCAACCCTTCACACCCATTGCTTCATAAAAAGCAGTGTTGATCTTGTAGCTCACACAATACTCTTTAGTAGCATCTACCATCGCTTTGTTAAAAGTCAATACAGGATTCTTCTCACTTAATAAATGCTTCGGGAGTTTTGTACTATCCGTATCAAGGCCTACGCATAAAAAAGATTGCTTTTCGTTGATCTGAGAGATCAGTTCCTTTCTGTTCATTCCGCGAAAGTAAAAAAGAAGCCGGATAAATATCCGGCTTCAGCATTCATTATTTATAATCGTACACTGCATAACCCCATGGCTCCATTCGCCAGGATTTGTTTTTCAGCTCCTCTTTCTTTCCTGCAAAAACATTGTAAGGTTCACCATATAAAGCAGCATCTTTTATTTGAATCTGCTGTGGAGAAGCACTAAGGTTTAATACTACCAATACTTTGTGATGGCCTTTTTCACGAACGTAAGCATACACTGCTTTTTCATCACCAGCAATCACTTTTTTGAAAGAAGCATCGGCACTTAAAGCCGGATTGCTTTTATGTAAGGCCAGTAATTTTTTATAAAAAGCAGCCCTTGCATATTTTTTAAAAGTGATCGTGTCTTTATCAAAGAAACGAATGGCACGCAGGAAAGGCTCTTCCTGTCCGCTGTAAATTAAAGGCACTGAACGTTTTACAGTTTGCGTTAACACTGCAAATGGCGCATGCACTGCACCGGGCATAGTTTCGTAATCGGCTTTATTCCAGGTATTTTCATCATGATTACTGGTGAAAAACATACGCAAAGTATTAGCGGGGAAAGTTGCATCCGTTTTATTCAATGCACTATCCATTGCTGATGCAGGCCTCTCACCTTTTGCAATCAGCTTCATCATATTAAAATCGTTCCATGTATATGTAGCATCAAATCCATCTTCATTCAAAGAAGGCTGATCTCCTTCGGCCAGCGTAAAAATATTTTTCTGCTTACGCAAAGTGGGAATACATCTTTTCCAGAAAGCATCAGATGGCCCCGAAGCTACATCACAACGAAAACCATCAATACCGCTCGTAGTAATCCAGAATTTCATCTGGGCAATCATCGTATCCTGCATTTCCATATTGTTGTAATCCAGCTTTCTGGTATCTGCCCAGTCAGCCGCCATTTTAGCCTTACCAGTGCTATCTTTTTCATAAAAATCAGGATGTTTTACAAGCCAGTAATGATCAGCACCTGTGTGATTGGGCACCCAGTCTATAATTACTTTAAAACCCTTGCTATGTGCTTCTTTTACCAGGGCTTTCCAGTCTGCCATTGTTCCAAATTCCGGATTAATGGCCGTATAATCGCTCACTGCGTAATAGCTGCCCAGGCTGCCTTTCCGGTCAACCTTGCTTATTGGATTAATGGGCATAAACCACAAAGTTTGCACCCCCATATCTTTCAGACGATCCAAATGTTTGGCAAATGCCTTAAAAGTTCCTTCAGGCGTGTACTGGCGAACATTCACTTCATAAATATTACCCTGCATGATCCATGCGGGGTGGCCATCAACCATAGTAGTATCAGCAACAGTTGATACAGTGTTGTTACGGGCCATTAACAGTGTAGGAAACAACAGCAGTAAAAGCGTTTTTACAAATTGCATAACAATCGTTTTAAAATTGAGGATTCAAATTTAATGTGTAAAATTGACACATTAATAAAAAAGACGAAAATAATTTGTGCCCGGGCTTTGGCACTACTATCCTGCACCGATTGCGTCGCACACTTGTACGCTTTTATCGTATCTCAGCAATTTCTTTATCTTTCTCATTGCTAACACAAACCATATGAACACTGAGAACATGTATTACGGCACATACCTGCATTTAGATAAAATATTGCAAAGCCAGCAGCCCGTTAGTTTTCAACCACCCAACACACCTGCACACGATGAAATGCTGTTTATCATCATACACCAGGCTTATGAACTTTGGTTCAAGCAAATTCTATTTGAGTTGGATTATGTTGGTGCTGTTTTTTCCAGGGAAAAGATCAACGATAATTCTGAAGATCTGAACCTGGTACGCCATCGCCTGCAAAGAGTGATCCGCATCATGGAGCTGTTAAACCAACAGGTAGGCATACTGGATACCATGACACCGCTCGATTTCCTCGAATTCAGAAACCTGCTCACGCCTTCCTCCGGTTTTCAAAGCATGCAATTCCGGCTAATAGAAGCCAAACTTGGCCTGACACTGGAAAAACGCCACCACGCCGACTACTATAAAAGAACCAACGAAGGTGGATTTACGCAGGAAGACTATACCACAATAACACAAACCGAAGATCATTTATCTATCCTTCAACTGGTAAATAACTGGCTGGAACGTATGCCTTTTTTCGAGCATTTCTTTTGGCAAGAATACGCTTCAAAAGAAGAAGCAAATTCTACGGCACATCCCTTTTGGAATGAGTACAGGAACAGGTATAGAAATAGCCTAACACCAAGAGAGGCTGGTAAACTTAACGACTTTGAGTATGTTTTTTTTGAACAACATCATTCTTCAATACATCCAGAACAGGCAGCACTACTGAGAAGCAGTTTTTCTGCAAAAGCCATGAGAGCAGCTTTATTCATTATGTTGTACAGGGATTTTCCTGTTTTTCAAACATCTTATCAAATTCTCGATACACTCATTGAAATAGACCACCTGTTGAGTAATTGGCGGCATAAACATCTTATCATGGTAAGACGAATGATTGGCATGCGGGTAGGAACGGGCAATACCAGCGGTGCAGGCTATCTTGAGGGTGCATTAAACAAACATTATATTTTCAGGGACCTGACCGGCCTTTCCTCCTATCTCATTGAAAGAAAAAGCTTACCACATTTGCCCACAAGCCTGATTCAACATTTAGGATTTAGTATACAATAGTGCTGATCAATTTTCAATACATTGCATCAAGAAAATTAAACGCTATGCGTATCCTGTTTTTAATAATCGTTTGTTTGACAGGCGTTTCTTCTTTTTCTCAATGCAAAACATTCAGACTTACCTCCAATGGAGATACATTGAATTGTGTGGACATGAACAATCGAAAACAAGGTAAGTGGTTGGTTCATGTTGATGAATTACGTGGGGAGCCCGGCTATGAAGAAGAAGGCATTTATAAAGATGATAAAAAAGCGGGTAGATGGAGACGTTACAACCTAATGGGCGATTTAACTGCCATTGAAAATTATAAATGGGGCAACAAAGATGGTACACAACAATATTTTGAAATGGGCTTTTTGGAGCATGAAGAAAGCTGGTTAGCAGTAGACCCTAAAAAAAAGTATGATACCATTGATGTACCTGATGTGTATGACCAATACAAAATTGAAAAGAAGATCATTAAGATTAATGCCTACAGCATGAAACATGGTGTATGGAAGTATTACCGACCAGGCTCTCATTCGCTGGTGAAAACAGAAACCTATGCATTCGATTCACTTTATGTACCTAAACCTGATATACCTCAAAAATCAATTGCAGGCACTTCCTCTACAGTAGATTCCACACTGCAAAAGCCGGCAAATGCTCAAAAACTAAAGCCTAAAGAAGTACTTGATTTTGAAAAAAAATATGGTAAAAAGAAAAGTGTTAAAGTAAGGGATGGCAACGCTGGTTACTAATCTTTGCTGTACTTCTTAAAATAATCACTGAAGAATAATAACTGGTAGCGAATAGCATTGGTCCAGTACAACCAGTTGTGAATGCCTGGTCTTTCAATATAGTCATGAGGAATTTTTAATTGCAGCATTTTTTGGTGCAGCCGTTTATTGTCGCTGTAGAAAAAATCTTCAGTACCACAATCAATAATGATGCTGATGGAATCTTTAGGATAGCTTTCTACCTGGTGAATCACAGAGTAGTTCGTCCAGTTATCCGCATACCGGATAGTATCTCCAATACGCTTGGCTACATCAAACTTTTTTCGACTAAAATTCAGATCAACACCTCCACTCATACTGCCACATGCACCAAATAAATCGGCATGCCTAAAGCCAAGAAACAAGCCGCCATGCCCGCCCATACTTAATCCCGTAATAGCTCTTGCATGCCTGTTAGCTATTGTTTTGTAGTGTGCATCAATATAGGTTGGTACTTCTAAAGCAACGTAGGTTTCGTATTTAAAATTTGAGTCAACAGGGCTGTCAAAATACCAACTGCTAAAACCGCCGTCTGGACAAACAATCATCAATCGATATTGATCTGCCAATTGTTGTATGGACGGTACTTTTTGTATCCATGTGCTATAATTATCGCTATAGCCATGCAGGAGATATAGAACAGGAAAGCGTTGATTGGTTTCTGTATATCCTTCAGGTTTAATAACAACTACTTTACTGCTTTTATGCATAGCATTACTGAAAACAGCGATTGTGTCAACGGAAGCTGCTTTATTCACCTGAGACAGAAAAAGCATACAGGTGGCAAGAAAAATTTTATTCATAAACGAATTTGCATGAAGATAAAAAAGGCACTTATTAAAGTGCCCTTTTTCGTATTCAAAAAAAATTATTTCCAGTCTGTTGTGGTCAATCCCTGGTTCACTTTTACATCATTCGCTTCCAGGTTCAATTTTAAAGGTCCCTGGTCTACTTCCATTTTAACAGGCAACTGCACACCATTGAAGGTTTTGTATGCTTTATAAAATGTTTGCGCCATTATCTTGCCTTGTGGCCCCTCAGCCTCTTGCGTCATTTTAACTTTCAATCCGGAAGCAACATCATAATAGTTGGTAAATACTCTTTTGGGAGATTTTATCTCAACCACATAGGCGTCCTTTCCATCTACTGCCTCTATACCTTTAACAGTAAATGTGTAACCAGGATGATTAAGATAATACGCTTCTGCAATAAGATTTGCTTCTTCGTCCAATTCTTCCTTATCATCATCTTTCAAAGGTTGTTCCATTCCCTGCTGCATGGCTGCATATGTGCCTGATTTAGCCATTTGCTTTTGCAATACCATTCCATTCATTTGCAATGTTTGCATAAAGTTTCCTGGCAATACATACTTCTGCGAGTAATTGATGGATTGTCCCATTACAGAAACTGTTCCGTTCACTTCAACATCTTTAACATCTTTCAACGCATTACCACCACTTACTTCCAAACACTTTCTAATGATACTTTCACCGGTAACGGAAGCATCTGCTTTTTTAGATTCAGGCGCTTTAACTTCATTACCTTCCTTATCATAATATTTTACTTCACCATACTTTCCAAGACCCTTTGCGATTTCTTTGGCATTCCCTACAATTACAATGGCAAGATGGTTAACTGGAACATATTTAAGTGCGGAGGCTTTTACTACCTCTGCATTTACAGCCGCCAGATTTTTAAGATAGTCCTGGTAGTAATTTTCAGGTAAATGGTAGCGAGCAATATTCAAAGCAAAATTCGCAATTGTAGCAGGATTTTCAAGACTCCTTGCAAAGCTGCCATTCATCTCGTTCTTTGCAAGATTTATTTCATTTGCTTCCGGAATGGTATTACGAATACGGTTGAACTCGTATAAAAACTGGCCAACAGCACTATCTGTTTTTTCATTTCTAACAGCTGCATTTGCAGTAAAATTACCAATCAGTTTATCTGAATTGATAGAAGCATATGCCCCATAGGTAAAGCCATATTTTTCACGAAGGTTTTTAAACAGCCTACCCGAAGATCCGCCGCCCAACAAATTAGCCGTAACTCTTGCAGGAATTACATCCGGAGCGCCCGGTTGCAATTGAACAGGCGCTACAAGATTGATATTGCTTTGTACAGATGCTGGCCTATCTACCACTGCAATAAAAGTTTTGGCTGCGGCAGACGGCATTTTATAAACCGGCTTAGGTGCTTCTCCCTTTTGCCATTTTCCGAAATTTGTTTCAGCCAGTTGCTTTGCCTTTTCAACACTGATATCTCCAACAAAAACCAGGTAAGCAATATTGGGCTTCCAGTAAGCGCTGTAATATTTTTTTACGTCATCAGTAGTAACATTTTTAACTGTGGTTTCTGTTTCTATTTCTCCATAAGGATGTTCTTTACCATAGACCAGTCTGCTGGTTACATTGCTTGCAATGGTTTCCGGATCTTCTTTTGCCTGGGCAAGACCAGATAATGTTTGCTTTCTTATTTTTTCCAGTTCATCTCCGGGAAATGCAGGATGCAAAGCAATATCAGCCATCAGGCTTACCACTTTATCAAAGTTTGATGTAAGCGAAAAGCCACTAACACTATTAGATGAAGTTGAAACAGTGGCTCCTAAAAAATCAATCGCTTCATCCAACTCTGCTTTCTTCATTGAAGTCGTTCCTCTTCTTAATAGCTGGCCTGCCATCTCTGTCATGCCCGCCTTATCTCCTTCAATAATAGCTTCCCTGTCGATAGTTAACGTTGCTGATACCCTTGGCAGTTTTGCATTCTGTACAACAAATACCTTCAACCCATTAGCCAGTGTAAAAGTGGCAGGTTTCCCTATCTTAATTACCGGTGCCGGACCCGGTTTTGGAGCTTTACTCCTGTCAACCTGTGCCAGCAAAGTCACAGGCGATAAAACAATTATATAAAAGAATATTTTTTTCATTGTGATCTTATTTGAATGACTTGATATAATAATTTTCAGATGACTTATTTCTTGGTTCCTTTAGGCACATAATACAATACCACACGATTGTCTTTATTCAAGTATTTTTTTGCAACCGCCAGTACATCTTCACGGGTTACTTTATCATATTTTTTTATTTCGGTATTAATAAGATCAGCATCACCGAAATACACTTCGTAATTAGCCAGTGTTTCTGCAATTCCCTGCATAGTGGCATTGCGGGTTACAAATTCTGTGGTAATCTGGTTCTTTACCTTTTGAAACTCATGCTCAGAAACCTGTTGTTCTTTCATTTCGCTAACCACGGAATCTATATTTTTTTCAAGTTCTTCGGGTTTAATACCTGCATTAGCAATACCGTATGTGATGAATAAACCGGCATCTTCCAATGCATAATTAAAAGCACCGGTAGCTACAGCCAGTTGCTTTTCATCAACGATAGTTTTATTTAATCTTGAAGAATTACCGCCAGATAAAATAGTGCTTAACACATCAAACGCATAATACTCATCGCTGCCTTGCTTGGGAGCCCTGTAAGCCTGCACTACTGCAGGAAGTTGAATATTATCTTCTACCACATCTCTCACTTCTCCTCCCAAAGGCGGCTCTGTAACCGTGGGGCGGGGTATCTCTCCTTTCCCTTTCGGAATCGGAGCGAAATAAGCCTCTATCATTTTTTTGGTCTGAGCAATATCTATATCCCCGGCAACTGTTAATACACAATTATTAGGCACGTAGAATGTATGATAGAAGTTTGTAAAATCACTTAATTTGGCACGACTCAAATGTTCCAGGCTTCCAATAGGTTGCCAGCGGTATGGATGTACTTTAAATGCCCGCTTGAATATTTCGCCAATGATCGTTCCGTAAGGTTGGTTATCGATGCGCTGCCTTTTTTCTTCCTTCACTACTTCTTTTTGTGTATTCACACCAACTTCCTCAATCTTAGCATGCATCATACGTTCACTTTCAAGCCAAAGACACAATGCAAACTGGTTACTGGGAAACACTTCAAAATAATAAGTCCTGTCTTGCGTAGTATTTGCATTGCTGTAACCACCAGCGTTAGAAATATACTTATCAAATTCCCCACGCTTGATGTTATCACTTCCTTCAAACATAAGGTGTTCAAAGAAATGAGCGAAGCCTGTATGAGCCGTATCCTCATTCTTTGAGCCCACATGGTACAACGCCGAAACTGCTACTACAGGTGCGGAATGATCTTCATGTAAGATCACTTTCAGCCCATTGGGTAGCGTATATTTTTCAAACTGAATTTTTTTGGCCTGTGCCAGCAGGGTAGCGCTGAATAAAATACCCGAGGCCGCCATGAGAAACCATTTTTTCATGCAAAGCTTATTTTAATGGAAATGAAATAATGCGAAAGCAATTTAAAGAATCAATAATTATATAGAAAATAAATTCTATAAAAATCTATGTAATATTTCATCGGCCGTAATTGTATTTGCATCCAGCCAATCTATTGAAGTATCACGTTTAAACCAGGTAACCTGCCTTTTGGCATATTGCCTTGTATTTATTTTGATTTGTTCTACAGCTTGCTCCAAACTGCATTTGGATGATAAAAAGTCAAATAATTCTTTGTATCCTACCGTTTGTAGCGCATTCAAATATTTAAACTTATACAATCCTTCTACTTCTTTCAGCAACCCCATTTCCATCATTATATCCACACGATGATTGATACGCTGGTGCAGCTGTTCTTTCGGTAATTGCAATCCTATTTTGATTATATTGAAAGGTCTTTCAACTGACTGATGCCTCCGAAAGGAGGTTATTGATTTGCCGGTTTCATACAATACTTCAAGGGCTCGCATCAGACGATGTGGATTCTGTTGTTCAGCAATTTGCCAAAAGACAGGATCTTTTTCTTTCAACTCATTCTGCAACCATTCTATTCCATTACTTTCAAACGCATCCACAATATGCTTCCGTGTTTCTTTGGCAATAGCAGGCATTACGTCGATTCCTTCGCAAAATGCTTTGATGTAAAGACCCGTTCCCCCAACCATTACAACAACCTTATTTTTTTGAAAGATGGTATTTGCTGCCTGCAGAGCATACTGCTCAAAAGTGCCGGCATTAACTTCTTCATGAATAGAATGAGAGTTGATAAAATAATGATGAACGTCCTGCAATTCTTCAGCAGAAGGCTTGGCTACACCAATATTTAGCTCTTTATAACATTGCCGCGAATCGGCTGAAATAATTTCTGTATTCAAGGTCTTTGCCAACGCAATGGACAAAGCAGTTTTGCCCACAGCCGTTGGGCCTGTAATTACAATAACTGTATGTGCTAACTGGTTAGAAATGTTCAAAGCAAAAATTGCACTTTAAAAATCATCTTCCCCTAATTGTTCTTCATGTTCATCTTCCGTATCTGTTTCGCCATCTTCTCCTTCCTCACCAAATCCCTCCTCTGCTTCTTTCAGGTCATATTTCTCTTCAATATCCGCAAACTTATCACCCAATAAACTTTTCGTTCCATATTGTTGCGGCCCAATACCTTCCACTCTCGAAACTGCTGGGTAATTTATTTTAGCATTCTCCTCTTTAGTCACATTGATCAACGCTACCAGAAAAGTCCAATTTTTACTAAAATCATACACGTAAATAAACTTCTGGTTGGTATCACGAATCTCAGTACCAATTACCGTTTCCGCCATTATCAACGGCGGGGCCACATAAGGCTTATCATATTTTTCAAAACTTATTTCACGGCCACGCTGCCAATTATCGTTACTGCGATAAAAAGTTGCCTGATGCTTATTATCAAACTCATATGCTTTTAAAATTGCAAAATGCAGATCAGCAAAAGTTTGGGTATGCTTGATCACAATATCACGATACACAGCATCATCTTCTTCCAGGTAAACTCTAAACTTTAAAATGGCCATCGCTATGGTTATTTACTTTTTAAAATCAGGTAACCGGCAGCTGTAACAGTATTGCTCTTCTGTTGCGTCGCACACTTGTACTGTTGATTCGCTACGCAGCTTCTTTTCCAAAGAAACGAAAAACAATTTAAACAGGCTGCAGGTTTAATTCGTTGGCTTTTTGCAGCATAAACCCGTATGCTGCATCATAGGTATTGGGAATAACTCCATCCAGAATTGCTTCCCGTATGGCATCTTTAATAATGCCCACTTTTTTGCCCGGCGACAATCCAAACACCTGCATGATCAGTTCTCCAGTTATAGGGGGTTGCCAGTTGCGTAAATGATCTTTCTCCTCCACTTCCTTCATGCGGTGACGCACCATTTCAAAATTCTGCAAATAGCGTTGAACTTTTTGCTTATTCTTACTGGTGATATCAGCTTCACAGAGCATCATTAACCCATCAATATCTTCTCCTGCATCAAACAACAAACGCCTCACAGCACTATCTGTAATGTTTTCTTTGGTTAAACTAATGGGCCTTAAATGCAGTTCCACCAACTTTTGAACAAAACGCATTCTATCATTCAAAGGCAGCTTTAGTTTGGTAAAAATTTTCGGTACCATTCGGGCACCCACTACTTCATGACCGTGAAATGTCCATCCATGGCCATCTTCAAATCTTTTGGTAGCAGGTTTTCCAATATCATGCAACAAAGCCGCCCATCGCAGCCAAAGGTCTTTTGTATGTCGAGAAATATTATCCAGCACCTGTAAAGTATGATAAAAATTATCCTTATGCCCCTTCCCATCAACATAAGCAGCACCATGTAAAGCCATCATTTGCGGGAAGATAATTTGCAACAAGCCGCTTTTACTTAGCAAATCCCAACCTATGGAAGGTTTTTTCGACAGCATGATCTTATTCAACTCATCCGTAATCCTTTCCTGAGAAACAATTTTAATACGTTCTGCATCGGCAACGATCGCATTAAAAGTTTCTTCTTCAATTACAAAGTTCAGTTGAGCCGCAAAACGTATGGCACGCATCATTCGCAGCGGATCATCACTAAACGTTTGTAAAGGTTCTAATGGTGTTTTAATAACACCTTCCCTGATAGCTTGCAATCCTTCAAACGGATCTATCAGTTCACCATAATTTTTTTTATTTAAACTAATGGCCAGTGCATTAATGGTAAAATCTCTCCGGTTTTGATCATCTTCCAAAGTACCGGGTTCAACATCAGGCTTACGACTTTCTGAACGATAACTTTCTTTCCTGGCCCCTACAAATTCAATTTCAAATCCATCCAGCTTAATCTGCGCAGTACCAAAATTCTTAAAATATGCCACGTAAGGCTTGGGATTAAAACGTTCTGCCACTTTATGTGCCAACGCTATACCATCGCCCAAACAAACAATATCTGCATCTTTTGTATCGCGGCCAATGATCTTATCTCTTACAAAACCTCCAATTAAAAAAGTTTCCACACCTAATTCTTCGGCAGCATGGGCTATTTTTTTAAAGATGAACAATTCTTTATCAGTACAAGGTATCTGCATAGCTGCAAATGTAGGTTAGGATAGAAGGAAACAAAATGAAAACTTAACGATTCAAAGAAGCGCTTTCAATAACACCATTGATCAATTCAAGCAATTGCTGGTTCTGAATAGTATTTGCGCAATTAAAGTGTTGTTGCGGACAAGCTTTTTTGCCGTGCAAGCCGCAAGGCCTGCAGTTGAGTTTTTCCCTGGTTTCAACAATAAAACTTTTATCGCTTAATGGTCCAAAACCAAAGGCCAGCAATGTAGAACAATATACTGCTGCCACAGGTGCATTAACAGCAGATGCAAAGTGCATAGGTGCTGAATCATTTACATAATTCATCCGAGCATCTTTCATCAAAGCAGCCGACTCGAGAAAGCTAAGTTTACCGGCCAGGTTTTCAACATCCAGATGCGAACATTGGGAATCTATTTCCTGGCAAATACCAAAATCTCCCGGCGCACCCAGTAAATATACCTTCAAGTGGGCAGGCAACTGGTGGATAAAAGAAATCCATTTATGTGGAGGAAATTGTTTGGTAAACCATACGGATGCAGGAGCAATACATATGTAGGCATTATTTTTCAAAATCTCAACCGCGGTTTCATCCGCATCACAGGGATACAATCTTGGCTTAGCCGGCACCTCATCCGTAAAAAAAGAAATAAGGCTGTGGTTTCTTTCTATCTCATGCAAGGCCTCGTTTTCCTCACTTACCGCATGCGTTATTTTTTTTGAAAAGAACCTGCTGAAAGGATTTTTATCGAATCCAACAGTAAGCTTAGCACCACAGAATGCCGTAAGAAAACCTGTGGCAGCAAAGCGTTGTACATTAACTACCACATCATATTGTTTAGAACGCAACTTGAATAATAATTGTAAAAGATGCAGGTACTTATTCTTTTTTTTATTCCAGATTAATACTTCATGCAAGAAAGGATGCTTTTTAAACAACCCTTCATTTCCTTTTCGTACCAAAAAATCAATGGATGCTTCCGGGAAATGTTCATGAAGCTTTTCAATAAGTCCTGTTGCCAAAACAGCATCTCCAATAAAAGCAGTTTGAATAACGAGGAATTTTTGCATGCCTGCAAAACTAAGCATAAGCTTCGGATGAGATTTATTCAAATTCCAATTCATTACTAAAGAACTCCCAATCGAACAGTAAAAACTTATCCCTAAATAAACGAACCCGCTTGCCTGGTTTAGAAGAAGATGTGCGCAGGCTAGAATGTTTGTCGGGCTGCTGTTGCGATGCAATGGAATGCTTATCAATACCCAACTTCATGATAAGTTGAATAAAAGATTGCATTTTTTCGGTAGGAACATCTAAAATTACCCTTGCCATTGCTTTAAAATTGTAGATAAGGTAATTCATTTTGAGCAGCTTTGCAATTATTTTTCGAAAAAATAATGACGTTCTAATCGCCTGAGATCATAACACCCTCATTTCAAATAAGTTAAATCAAACGTTACTCTAACTGATACTCGTCAGCACCTGGATTATTTATTGAAATTGCTCCAGTGGCCATCTGATAACTCGGTAATGATGAAAAGGGAATGATTCATGCGAAGTATTTAAAGCTCTAAATCCGGCATTTTTAAAGTTGAGTTCCTTCAATTGAAAAGCAACAATCGGCTTTTTAAACCTCTTAATTAAATTATTACAAAACTCATCCCGCACAATGTGTATGGCGATAGCACCATGAGCCATGGCCAACTCTTGAGCAATACGCACAATACCATCGTACAACACTGCCAAGGGTTCAATAGACTGATCAATAAAATCAAACACTGCCAAATCAACTGATACTGCGTGTTGCATCACTTCACGCTCAGAGGCAACCAATATAGTAACAGGATTTTCCTGTGCTGCTGTAAGCAATGAATAAACTGCTTGATCCGAAGTAGCATCAGCACCAACCAGCCATCCGATTTCGGAGGGAAATAAGATTAATTGCTTTTCCTGTAAAGTCTTTATACAATTTACTATATCACTTTCCAGCATCATACTGTAAAATTAACAGAAGGAGGAAAACAGCGTTACATCTGATATTTTTTGCAATGAAATTTTCTGCAATAACTATATTCATGCTCCAGAAATAAATCAATTCTATTTCATGATTACCTCCATCAGGCAACATTATAACAGCACCTTTAGTGCAGAATTGTATCAATCGTATTTGGATGACCTGAACAGTAAGCACCTCGATGCTATTGAATTTCGAGTGGCTGAAACACCGGTGTTTATTGATAGGGTTTTAAAAGAAAAGATATTAGCCGCCTGTGAAGCGATTGTGGATGTAATTACGCAACCCGATTTTAAAAAGCTAACAGACTCAGCTGTTCCTGAAAGCTTACGTGTGCCCAATGAAAATGATCACACGCATTTTATAGCTTTCGATTTTGGCATTTGTACGAATGAGAATGGGGAATTAGAACCCCAACTGATAGAAATGCAAGGCTTTCCAACACTGTTCGCTTACCAGGTTTGGCAGGATGAAGCCATACGGAAAAACTTTACAATTCCGGAACACTTCTCTACCTATCTAAACGGCTTCGATGAAACGTCATATTTACAATTATTAAAAGAAATAATTGTTGGTAATCATCAACCCGAAAATGTGATACTACTGGAAGTGTTGCCACATCAACAAAAAACCAAAATTGATTTTTACTGTACTACAGATTACATTGGCATACCCGTGGTGTGTATTACCGAACTAATTAAAGAGGGGAAAGATTTGTTTTATGAAAGGGCAGGAAGGAAAATTAAAATTGAGCGAATTTATAACCGTATCATTTTCGATGACCTTCAACAACAATCGGAGGAAATAAAAGAAAAAGGAAAGCTTTTGTTCGAAGAATTGAATGTTGAATGGATAACTCATCCTAACTGGTTTTACAGGATCAGCAAATACACTATTCCTTTTATTCATCACCCCTATATCCCTGAAACCAGGTTTGTAAGTGAAATTAAACCATGGCCGAGTGATTTGGAGAATTATGTATTAAAACCTCTTTTCTCTTTTGCAGGACAAGGAGTGGTGATAGATGTTGCGGAAGCCGACCTTAATAACTTAAAAGATCCTGAAAATTGGATACTTCAGCGAAAAGTTAAGTACGCTGCCTGTATCGAAACACCCGATACACCAGCAAAAGTGGAGATAAGGATATTTTATTTCTGGAAAGAAGGAGAGGCAAGACCAGTTGCCACCAATAACCTGGCTCGTTTGAGTAAAGGTAAAATGATCGGAGTTCGGTACAATGTTGATAAAGAATGGGTAGGCGGCAGCTTGTGCTATTTTGAGGAATAAAATTGGCTTAAACAGAATTTAATTTTTATTTCACCGAATTAAACCATGAACTTATAAAGCAACAAGTAGTTTTATAGTTGAGACTATAAACTTATGAAAGAAATTTTTACACTGCTTTTCATATGCTCCTTCTCATTGTTAGCAAAGGCACAGGATAATTATGAGATCCAGGTATATGGTTCGCAAACACAATCTCCCAACAGCACGATATTTGAATTGCACAGTAACTATACTTTTAATGGTGAAAAAGATATTGTAAAAGGTGTGAGGCCATCCTATCATGCATTACACGAAACACTTGAAATTACACATGGCATTTCCAATATTTTTGAATTAGGATTTTACCTATTTACAAATTATACAGCTGATTATGGTTATCGCATTATTGGGTCGCATATCAGGCCTCGTATCATGGCACCGCAAGAATGGCATTTACCCGTAGGATTGAGTCTCTCCACAGAATTTGGTTACCAAAGCCAGGAATATTCCACTGATACATGGAGCCTTGAAATAAGACCCATCATTGATAAACAAATCAACAAATTATACTTGTGCTTAAACCCTACTTTCGGAGTAAGTATTAAAAGTGTTGACAAACCCTCGGCACCAACTTTTGAACCTAATATTAAAACTTCTTATGCTTTCTTTAAAAATGCAAGTATCGGACTGGAATATTATGGCTCCCTGGGGGCTGTAACGCAGTTTGATCCCTTACAAGATCAAACTCACGCCATATTTCTTGTATATGATCTGATGAATAGTAAAAACTGGGAACTGAATATTGGTCCCGGCCTTGGACTCACCAAAGCTACCGATGGCTTTGTTTTTAAGGTATTAGTTGGAAGAAGAGTATTCTGGAAGAAAAAGTAAGAGCCGGAAGTGTTGCTTCCGGCTCCTAAAAAACATTTAACCTTAGCCCGTTATCTTTTTATTAGTCTTCCATTTTATTTTTCAGTTTCCCCAATAGTGCATATGCATTTTTGGTTACAACAGTTTCATGTGCCCAGTCGATTCCTTTTTTTTCTTTTATTTCAATCCATCCATTTTCTTTCATACCCGTTTCCACTTCCTCCATAGTAAATATATTTTTTGAAGAGGATACAAATACAAACTGCTTACCTTCATACCTTACCACAGCTTCTTCAGGTAATGCAAAAGCTATGCGGCTGGTGAGATCAAAAGTGCCGGTTAGAAACATACCGGGCAGCAGTGCATGATTAGGTGTTTCGAAATGACAATGAACCAATCCTGTTCTGTTATCAGCTATATTTTTTGTAACCAGGAGAACTTCTACATCAAACTGTTTACTTGGCTGATCGGCCAGCGCCACTTTACCTCTCATACCTTTTTTAAAGGATTCAATATCTTTTTCAAAAACTGTCATCGCAGCATGAATATCATCCGGATTAACCAGCTCAAATAACACATCAGCCGGATTAACATACTTCCCAATATTCACGTTCACTTTTGTAACATACCCGCTGATGGGAGAATGTATGGATACCGTTCTTGAAATATTATTCACCGTGAGTTTTGCAGGATCAATACCGATGATTCTTAATTTTTCTTCTAAAGCTTTGATCAATATCTGTTGAGTTTTAAAATCGCTCAACACCTGCTGATAACTCTTTTTACTGGCAGCATCGTGTTCACTTAGTTCTTTTTGTCTTTGCACATCCTGTTGCAGATATTCCATTTTGGCTTTTGCCACCAGATAATCCTGTTGCAGCTGAACATAAGACTGATCTTCCATAACAGCCAACTCAGCACCCTTCTGTACGCTTGTGCCGGGAAGTAAATGAGAACTCTTTAAATAACCGCCCAAAGGAAAGCTGATACTAACAAGGTTTTGTGGAGGCACATCTACCTGACCATTAATTTTAAGTTCTTCTTTCAAAGAATGTGTTTGCGGAGTACCCAATTCAACACCGGCATTTTTCATTTGCTCATCCGTTAAAGAAAGTTTGTTCTCACTTTCTTTACTGACCACCGTTTCTGAAGCCGTTGTGTTTTTATTCTGACAGGATACACCGATGAACAACACACTATATAACAATATTCTTTTCATCTTTATGCGATTATTTTTTTTGTAATAGATAATTCAATTCAGTTTCTGCAATGTTCTGATCTCTCAATGCGGCCAATTGTTCAATCTTAATATTGTTGGCCTGCGCCAAAAGTGCAGCCCATTCTATATAATTGATTTGCCCGTTCTTGTAATTGTAATTGGCATTTAAAAAAATGGTTTCTGACTGTTGCTTTCCCTTTTGTTCATAATATAAAACCGCAGCCGTATATTTTTGAAAATCAGCAAAAGCCTTATCTACTTTCATTTTCAAATTATATTCCATTACCCGGTAGGCACCTTCGCTTACCTGTTCATTTACTTTTGCAGCTTCTACTTTCGCTTTTTGAGCTTTGGTAAATACAGGAATATTCATGCCTACAGAAACAGATGAAAACCTGCTTGATGGAGAATAGTATTGTTCTGTTCTGTCTTTTGCCTGCTGCCAACCTACGATTGACTGGTTGGTATATCCTGCAAAAAACTCCGGCAAAAGTTTCGAACGTTCAAGCTGTGTTGTAGCCAATGCTTGTTGTTGTAATGAACGATAGTACTGTAAATAAGGATGTGTTTTGAAAAGCGCTGTATCGAACACCTGGGTTACTTTTTGTAATTTATCGGCGGGTTCAACAAGCCAATCAGTTTGTAATAAAGCTTTTAACTGCAACTGAACAGACAATCGATCTTCTTGCAACATCCTAACCTGCAACTGTTGCTGTTCGGCTAAGTTTTCCAGTGAAACTTTCTCCAATAGATTACTTTCACCTTTCTCAAACCTTAACTTAGCGATGGTTTGAAAACTTTGATAAATACTATCCAGCTGAGTTGATAACAAAAGCCTTGCTTGCAAATATTGTAAGTCTGTGTATAATTGAGCCGCCAGCTTTTCAAGTTCTGCTTGCTGAATTACCGTTTGTGATTCTGCTGTTTTCAGGTAGGTAGCCAACAAGTCTTTTTGTCGATTATAGTATGCCGGTGAAGCAAAACTTTGCGTTACCATGAACCTTGAATCAAAGAAAGCACTGTTATAATTACCCAGCTCTGCCGAAACCTGGGTTTTAGGTAAATCATGGCTACTGCCTTTCAGTACATCATAATATTTCTCCTGCAGTTTACTTACTTTAAGAGAGGCATTGTGATATAACATTGTGTCTACCACTTGTTTAAAGCTTACCTGTTTCACAGGTTCCTGGCTATACAATGATGAACTGCATAACACAAGAATAATTATTCCAACTAATTTCATGTTATTCTTCTTTTTAGTTCTCTTCTCAAATAACAAGTATAGCGCAGGCAATACCAGTAAAGTGAGTAATGTTGCAGATACCAGCCCTCCTATTACCACTGTGGCTAAAGGCCTTTGCACCTCCGCCCCGGCACCACTGCTTATAGCCATTGGTAAGAAACCTAAAGAAGCCACAGCAGCAGTCATCAACACCGGACGTAAACGCACCTGCGTTGCCTGTATAATAGCTTGTTTAACATTATGAATATGTTCATGCCGAAGCCTGTTCATTTCACTGACCAGTACAATTCCATTAAGTACTGCCACACCAAACAATGCAATAAAGCCTACCCCCGCAGAAATACTGAATGGCATTCCACGAGACCATAATGCAATAACTCCCCCAATCGCAGATAACGGAATAGCAGAGAATATCAATAAAGAATATTTAAGTTTATTGAAAGCGAAATACAGCATTACCAAAATCAGCAGCAAGGCGGCAGGAACTGCTATAGACAATCGCTTAGAAGCTCTCTGTAAATTCTCATACTGTCCTCCGTAAGTGATGTAATAACCGGGTGGCAGCTTTATTTTCTTTTCAACCTTTTGCTGCAATTCACTTACAATACTTTGCACATCTCTTCCCCTGACGTTAAACCCGATCGTAATTCTTCTTCTGGCATCTTCCCGCTGGATCTGGTAAGGCCCATCCTTCAATTCAACATTAGCCAACAAGTGCAAGGGCACCTGGGTTCCTCCAGGTAATCCGATCATCAGGTTATTAATATTATCTACATCTTTCTTCTGTTCTTCATTTAACCGTACTACCAGGTCGAATCTTCTATCCCCCTCAAACACAAGACCTGCAACAGCCCCGGCATAAGCCGATTGTATAGCATTATTAATATCACTTACATTGGCGCCATATCTTGCAATAGCTTCCCGGTTATAAGTGATTACCATCTGCGGAACACCGGTAACTGTTTCAATGTACAGGTCTTTAGCTCCCTGCACAGTTTGAATCAATTTACCCAGTTCATCTGCATGTACTGCAAGGCTATCGAGATCATCACCAAAAATTTTACAAACCACATCCTGCCTTGCCCCCGTCATTAACTCATTGAAACGCATTTGCACAGGGAACTGGAAACCAGTTGCAATACCCGGCATGGCTTCCAGCGCCTTACTCATTTTTTCTGCCAGCTCATCAAAAGATTCCGCATTCTTCCACTCCTTTTTATCTTTCAAAATCACCATCATATCAGCTGCTTCAAGTGGCATTGGATCGGTAGGAATTTCACCAGCACCAATCTTAGTTACAACTTTTTCTACTTCAGGGAACTGCTTTAAAAGAATACCGGCAGACTTTTGCGTGGTTTGAATGGTATTACTGAGTGATGATCCTGTAAGCAATCTTGTATCAACTGCAAAATCTCCTTCTTCAAGCTTCGGAATAAATTCGCCACCTAAAGATGCTAATATAAAAACGGATATAGCAAACAATGAAAAAGCAATAATGACAATGGTTCTCGGTAATGCCAATGCTTTTAATAAAACCGGTTTATACATTCGCTGGAACCACTTCATCATCTTATCGGAGAACGATTCTTTGTGCGATACTTTTTTACTCAGGAAGAGTGAAGTCATCATTGGTACATAAGTTAGCGATAACAGAAATGCACCAACGATGGCAAAAGAAACAGTTTGGGCCATTGGCCTGAACATCTTCCCCTCGATGCCTTCCAGGGTAAGAATGGGCAGGTATACAATAAGGATAATAATCTGGCCAAATACAGCTGAGTTCATCATCTTACCTGCAGACTCTTCCACTTCGGCATTCATTTGCTGCTGGTTTAATTTAGCAGCAGACCTGAAGCCGGAATGGTGTGATAATTTATGCATCACTGCTTCAACAATAATCACAGCCCCATCTACCAATAATCCAAAATCCAAAGCGCCGAGACTCATAAGGTTACCGCTTACACCAAAGGCATTCATCATGATCACAGCAAAAAGCATACTAAGCGGAATAACAGAAGCCACAATAAATCCGGCTCTCACATTTCCAAGAAACAATACCAATACAAAAATTACAATCAAAGCCCCTTCCAATAAATTGTGTTCAACAGTACCTATGGCATTATTTACCATTTTTGTTCTATCGAGGAAAGGTTCAATAACGATCCCTTCCGGAAGACTTTTTTCGATTTCTTTGATTTTCTTTTTAATGTTTCCGATCACCTTATTACTGTTCTCACCTTTCAGCATCATAACCACAGCACCGGCTACTTCACCCTCATTATTATAAACAGTTGCACCATACCTGATAGCACTTCCCAACCTTACATCGGCAACATCACGAATCAGTACAGGAACATTACCGGCTTTCTTCACCACTATCGTTCCAATGTCTTCCAGGTTCTTTACCAACCCTTCGCTTCTAATAAAAAGAACATTGGGGCCTTTTTCAATATAAGCCCCTCCCGTATTTTGGTTGTTCTCGTTGAGCGCTTTGAAAATATCGGCAATGGTCAAATCAAAACTTCTCAGTTTATCGGTATTCACTGCCACTTCATACTGCTTTACCAATCCACCAAAGCTGCTTACATCAGCAACACCATCTGTTCCCAACAACTGACGGCGAACGATCCAATCCTGAATTGTACGCAAGTCACTTAAAGTATATTTTCCTTCATAACCCCGCTTTGCCCTAACAGTATATTGAAATATTTCACCCAAACCCGTTGTTACAGGCCCCAGCTCAGGTATTCCTATTCCTGATGGTATTTGCGATTGAACTTTTATCAATCGCTCACTTACCTGTTGCCTGGCCCAGTACACATCCGTTTTATCATCAAAAACAATGGTAACAAGGCTTAATCCAAATCTTGAAAAGCTCCTTTGCTCTGTTATACCGGGTACATTTCTCGTTGCCTGTTCAATTGGCACTGTAATAAAACGTTCCACATCCGGTGCACCTAAACTTGGAGCAGAAGTAATAACCATAACCTGGTTATTGGTAATATCGGGCACAGCATCAATAGGCAATTTTGTAATAGCATAACTTCCCCATCCGATCAATCCCAGTAATAACAGGCCTACGATCAGCTTATTTCTTATAGAAAACCTGATAACAGCATGTAACATGCAGTAAACTTTTATACGTAAAATAATAATGAAAGCTTCCGTTGCACAGGCAACAGTAGTTGTGTTGTACCAACTTGCATTTACTCAAGCTCATGTACAACAAATTGATTTCTTAAAATCAAGCAGTCCTTTGCTTACTATAGCAAGGACTAATGAATAGATCAGCAAATGTTTTTAGGAGGCTGAAAAATAGCAGAACGAAGAGGATGTATCGGCTGTAGATCGTTTTTCATAATGAATTCGTTCTTCACCTCAGGCAAAGGAACATATTCAAAAATTACGGGTGATGCAGGCATACTTACCGAAGCCACTAAGCAAGCATCTGCATTATTGGTTTTAAAAGGGAGTTGCATGTCTTGCTGAAAATCATCATCTACAACCATTTTCTTATTATAATGTAATTTCAAAAAAGCAGTAATGTTGATAGATGGGTCTTCCTCTTTATGCTTAATGTAATGTTTTACAAGTAAGGGTAGTTTCAATAACTGGTAGGCTTCGGTAGAACCGAAAAAATAAAGTGAAAATAAAAATATGGCCACCACTTTTTTCATCCTCACAAAAGTAAGGTTTTACTTTTTGTTACAATGTGACCAAAATAACACAGCAGCCTTACAATGGCTATCTCAAAGCTTGCTATTTCAAGCTATGGCGTTATTCTTTCCCGCTCTAATTCACAAAATTCCACCACAAACCAAACCTGAACCATAAACCTTGAGAGGGGTATAATGCTCTGTTAAAATTGTATTTATCGAACGTAAAACCTTTTGCAGTGTTGAGGGTGTTAAGGTTTTCAAATCGAACAAACGCCTTAAAACTTTTTATTCTTACATCGAAAAAGAAATTAACGTCCGGCGTATTAGCCGTTGTAAAATCATTTTGATAGTAGAACTGACCATTCATAGGCGAATAACCGTCAGCCTGGTAATTGGTGAAATAACGTATTTCTAAACCCGTTGAAAGAAAAAGATTGGTATAGAAGTTACCTTCAAAAGCAATTCTGTTCCTGGTTAAAAAGAAGGGTACATGCACAGGAGCATCACCGGTAATCTGTTGCAAATGCACTTCCGTATACCAGTTCCAATAGCGGGCAAGCCTAAACTTTTTCTCCGCTGAAATATGTAGAAAATTGAATAATGTGCTCGCTTGTTTAGCTACAAAGAAACTATCGAAATATGCGTAATTACTTACTAAATAATATTCTCCTGCCAGCCTGAAAGAAGCCCTGGGGTTTTCGTAAGCTGCGAATAACCTGGTAAGATTTTCTTTCTTAAAATATGTTTTATTGTTAACCGGGAAATTGGTCATTGGGTCGAAAATAAAAGAAGGTGTTCTGTTCACGTTTTGAAAACCCAACTGCAGGTTACCGATTTTTTTACCCAACTGCCGCTTCAAACTTATGTAAGCGGCATAATCACCTGCGTTCATTCCATTCATGTACAACTGGCCCGTAGCATCTACATCCCAAACCTGGTTACGGGTTCTGTTACGGTATTCTCCCAACAAATAAATATTATGAAAGCGGTTAGATGATGTATCTGCAAATGTGGCTTTAAGATTTTGATAAGCTGCACCCACTTTTAAAAACTGACTTTGATTCTTCTTATCGGGAAATGAAATCAAACTAAACTCATTGGTAACAATACTCCAGGCATCTTTAAAATTTACAGTATCGATAAGTGAGGATGGGAGCGAATAATTGAAATAAGTACTGTATAAAGTAGAATCTGCATTTACATCCCTGAAATTATACGAATTGGTATTGATGGTAATGGTATGCTGCAACCTGAAACGGGCATAAAATAATTTTCTGGTAATGGTATCTAATACAATAGAATCTTTCTGCCCAAAATCATATTGATGCCTGTATAAGAAAGTATTTTGTTTATAAATATTACCTGTATTTACTGTTGTGTTAAAAGGATTGGTGGTGGCTATAGAAGCTGTTCCCAGCCTTGTATTTACTTCAAAAGGATTATTAAAAGAAAGGCTATCCAGATCTTTTGGATTTCTTAATCCTCCATTTTCAGAAGAAGCATTTTTATTTGTAATGAAAATCAGGAAAGATTCATAACGCTTATTAGGGGACTGATAATGTGTAGTTACCCGTAAATTATTGTTACTGGCATTCTGTGTTTTGTACACTCCAGGGGCATTGGTAAAGCGATACTCGAAAGAAAAATTAAAATTGCTTCTCTTGTTTTGTGTATGTGTTATCTGTACCAACTGTTCGGCCTTGTTACCCAATAAATAAGCCAGTTCTGTATATGGCCTTGTGGTTTGATACAATTTTGTATTCTCCAATGTGAAGTTATACATATCATACTGGTGTAACCCTTCATCCCACCCAGCCTTCATTATGGGTGAAAAAAGCAGCGACTGTGCAGCTGTACCAAAATTTCCTAATGTATTGTACCAATATGGTTGTGGAAAACGAGTAGTAAAATCGTTAATGGATGAATCAATAGTTCTAAGGCGGGTAGAATCGTAATACCTGTAAAAAATAGTAATGGAATCAGCATAACGGTCTCTATGCTGAAGGGAATCCTGCTTTTTTGTTTTTATGGGCACACCGTTCCTGTCGTAGGAATAATTCTGACCTGAAGCAGACTGATAGTCAGTTTGTCCACCCGGACGATAAGGAGCTACTTGTGCATGAACCTCACAGGCCGTAACCCATACACTAACTAAAAACAATAATTTTAAAATAAGTTCCGAAAGTTTCATGCCCATCAAATGTGCTGCAAAATAACGTTAAAGCTTCAATGAAAAGTTAACAGGTTTTCCGGAACAGTAATTTAAAAGCATTTTCAGGCTCAGTAGAGTATCAACGTAATAAAGATTGAACAGTAGAAAGCAAATCTGTGATGGAGAAAGGTTTGGTGAGATACCCTGATGCTCCCATTTCCGAAGCCCTGTTCTTATCAACGGTATCGGCCCTGGCAGTCAGAAAAACAAACGGAATATTTTGTAAGCTTGTGTTACTCTTTATATGCTGCAGCACTTCAAAACCATCGGCTAACGGCATCATTACATCACAAATGATTAATTGGGGGCTGAGTTTAGCGAGCATTTGAATCCCTTCAAGTCCATTTGACGCCTCATAACATGTAAAACCTTTCATTTCAAGCATTTTCCGAATAAGATTTCTCAGAAAAGTTTCGTCTTCTATAATCAGAATCTCAGCCATAACAGTTAATACGGAAATGATAATCGCACTACCGTTCCTTTTCCGGCTTCACTTTCATAGCTTACAGTACCATTATGTTTGGTTACAAAATAACGTACCACTACTAACCCCAGACCTGTTCCCTGTATTTCACCAACATTACTGCCTCTTCTAAAAGAATTACCTAATTCGTGTATATCATTTTCTGGTATGCCAATTCCAAAATCTTTACAAACAATGCTCCAGTGATCATGCCCGAAGAAAATCCTAATTACAGGAGATTCTTTGTCAAGCGAATATTTAAACGCATTGTCTATAACATTATTCAGAATATGCCGCATCATAAACCTATCGGCACTCACCGGCTTGCTTGTGCCTCTTGTTTCTACCTGCATACTGCGGCCATCTTTCCATGGCTGGTACTGCTGTTTAACCAACCCATCTACAAAAGCAACAATATCTATTTCAGAAGGATCAAAATTTATTTTATCAGATTCTATCCTGCTCACCAGCAATAATTCATCCATCAGGTCTTTCAGGTTCTTTACCTCATCAACGATCCTGGTGGTGTACGATTGCAGTTCTGCCGGTTCAATAGAATTATCCTGTTGTAAAAGCTCTAATATCTCTGCACTTGACTGAATGATAGACAAAGGAGTTCTCAATTCATGTGAAACCATGTTCACGAAAACTGTTTTCATGTCACTTAACGCCCTTTCCTTATCAAGAATGGCCTGTAATTCTTTCCGTGCATTTACCTGGTCTGTAATATCAATCAGGAATACTGAAATCATCAATTCCTCTTTATCAGCCCTGAAAAAGCGACCAAGACTATATTGATAATGCCTTACACTTTCATCATCTATAGGTAATTCAAGGCAACCTTTGATATGGCCGGGATTGTCCTGCTCACGAGCAATATTTAGGTCTAATAACAGTTGTCTGCTCGATTCATCCGTAAAAAAATCAGCAAATTGCTTACCGGTACTTTCATGATATGATTGGGCAAAAACCCTTTCCCACATAGGATTTACATACTGTATTGCATTGTTTGAATCAACAACGAATACAATCTCATCCAAATTATGAATCAGTTTCTGGTATGTTTCTATGCTCTTCACCAATAACTTTTCATTTTGCCTGATACGGGAAATATTTACCCCATAACTTATTACAAACTCAATTTCCTTTCTATCATTCACATACGGAAAGAAATGTTGCAACATATGTTGCTCTTTTCCATCCTGCTGCAATTTTGTTTCCTCATATTGTACGTTATGAAGATATTCTTTTGCCTGCTCAAAATAATTCTTTCTCTGCAATGCCTTTTCAAGTCCTTTGTTTTGAGAAAGAAAATAATCAAAGTCGTTCTTGCCAATCATCCATTTTCTCACATGCTCTTCTTCTCCATTCCTGCTATTAACGAACAAATACTGTTGGTTCTTATCAAAAATGGAAATATCTGCCGGAATATTATTCAATACTTTTTCATAAAAACTTTGCTGGCTGTTATTGGTGCCCTGCAAATTCTTTACCTGCGAAATATCTTCCAGTATCCACAAATGCCCGCAAACAGAAGGTTCTGTATAAACAGGTTTGTACGACAAGTTGAAAAAACTACCATTTCTCATGGCAATTTCTACGCCACTTACCGGTTGTTTGGATAAACTTAATTCCTGGATATTTTGAATAAAAGGTTGCGGATGCATCACCACATCAGCGAAATGGAGTAATAATTGCGGAAAATTTTTACCAATCAACTCTTCAGGCGTGAAGGAAGGAAAAAAGATGGAACAAAAACTCGGATTAGTGAATTCAACAATCCGATGCGCTGTTTCGAGTAATACCGCCGGCTGCATGCAATCCAGAACAAAGTTGATACGATCTTCAAATGTTCTATTGATTTTTTGATTATGTGAGTAGGATGCATGCATGCGTTAATTACCCTTCTTATCTTTCTGATAAGATTTTACTGATCAATTCCGCTTTGGAATTAACACTTAGTTTTTGATAAATATTTTTCAAATGATCATTAACGGTTGTTACGGAAATACCTAACACATTGGCGATCTCTTTATATGTAAAACCATTTACCAACTGTTCGATCACCTGGTTTTCCCGAGCTGTTAATTTATCATTGTTGAATTGCTTTTTCTTCTGGCCTATATTATTCACTTTACCTATTAATATCTGTGCGATCTCCGGCGATATTAACGCCCCTCCATTCTTAACAATCTCAATTTGTTTTTTAATTTCTACAAGAGAAACCGGCTTTAACAGGTATCCGTTTGCCCCTTTAGAAATGGCCTGCCAAATAATATCCTCATCAGTATTACCGCTCAGTATTACCAAATGCGTATTTTGATAATATTTATTAATAATTGAAACACCTTCAACACCTGAAATTCCGGGTAACCCAATATCCAGAAAAACAATAAAAGGTTCTTCTTGTACTTTTTCTTTATTGGCTAAGAACTGCTCGATACTGGAATAAGAGAACAAAAGTTCCAGTTGCTTATCCAGTTTAAAGAAGCTTTCGAAATTCATTCTCAAAACCGGATCATCTTCAATTAATCCTACTGTTATCATTTTTTTTCTTTAAAAGTAAGAAACCTATAACTGGTTAAAAAAAAGTTGGGATATGTAGAAACATATCCCCTTGATAAGGGATTTTAAAAACTCGTTAATGGGAGCTAATATCCGCTTAGCTTTCCATGGATCTGGAGTGAACGATGGATATTGGATTCAACGGGTATTGGATAAAAAAAGGATATTGAATTTTAGAAACGGTTGCTCAACAGGATGTAAAAGAACTTTTATTGGATTTGAAAAACGGGTAATTATTTTTTTAAAAAGATATTGGACTTTAAAAACTATTACGATGTAAAACTGCATCGATCTCTTTGCCTGCACAACCCCTTAAGTCAGGGGGCTTTCATCACGTCTTGCTTACATCATCAATTACAATACAAATGTCCATTCTATTATAGCTGCTGCCAATCCCTTAAATGAGGGGAACAAACAAGGCAGTGTTTAAGCAACAAAAAAGCCGCCAATAATGGCGGCTTTTTTGTTGTAATAACCTAAGTATTACAACTGTTTGATAAGTTCCGTGAACAACAGTGTTAATTTAGGCTCAGCTTCTTTTGCAGCCTGCAACACTTCTTCATGAGTGATAATGCTATTATCTTCCCGAATTCCTAAATCAGTAACAACACTTACTGCAAACACTTTCATACCACAATGTACGGCAGCAATGGTTTCCTGAACAGTACTCATTCCTACCACGTCGCTTCCTACTGATTTTATCAACCTATATTCAGCATGAGTTTCAAATGTTGGACCTGTAACGGCCGTATATACCCCTTCATGCAAATGAATTTGATTCGCTTTTGCAATTTCATGAGCTTTAGTGATCAATAATTTACTGTAAGGTTCACTCATATCAGGAAAACGAGTTCCTAATGCCTCTTCATTTTTACCTAATAGCGGGTTCACTGTAAAGAAACTGATATGATCATTCAATACCATAAGATCTCCTACTTTATATGAAGTATTTACAGCACCGGCTGCGTTGGAAAGCAATATAGTTTGTACACCCAGCATCTTCATTACACGAACAGGAAAAACAACCTGCTGTGGCGTATAGCCTTCATAAAAATGAAAACGACCACTCATAATAATCACATTCTTCCCTCCTAATTCGCCGAACAATAATTTTCCTCCATGCCCTTTTACCGTACTTACCGGAAAATTTGGAATATCTGTATAGGAAATAGATTCATTTACTTTAATCATTTCTGCAAGATTGCCTAAACCGCTACCCAGTACGATGCCTACATTAGCTTCCATTGAAACCTTACTGCGTATGTAAGCTGTAGCTTCTTTTAATTGTGTAATTAATTCACTCATATGTAATAGTTAATATTTCAATAATAACAACCTTCGTTTCAATACAATGTTTTATTGCCTTTCTGGCGCCATTGTTCAAACATTTGCAAGGCTTCATTTCTTCCAACACATTCTAAAATAATCTTTCTCCTTTCGAGTGGCATTGCCAATTCGTTATATATAAAAGAATCATCAAAGCCAATGGCCGCAGCATCTTCCCTTGTATTGGCATAGTACACTTTAGAAGGCCTGGCCCAATACAAAGCTCCCATACACATAGGGCAAGGTTCACAAGTGGTGTATACATCACAACCAGTTAACTGGAAATGACTGAGGTTTTTACAGGCATCACGAATAGCAGTAATCTCTGCATGAGCCGTAGGATCATTGGTTATGATTACTTTATTCCAGCCCCGACCAATAATTTCTCCATCTTTAACAATCACACACCCGAACGGACCACCTTCATTGTTATCCATTCCCTGCAACCCGATTTTAATCGCTTCACGCATAAAATATAAGGCATTATCCATTGTATTGACTTTTGCAGTGTGCAAGGATATTATTTATTTATTTAGGAACGAAAAAAGGTGAATAAATAAAATTAATTATTCCTGAAAGAAGAGAAAAGAAGCGAATGAAGGGGTCTTCAGACTTAATAACAGGCAAAATATGATACTCAAAAAAAGCTCCCGAAAAATAAAAAAGCCCCTTTTAAAAAAGGGGCTCAGCAAGTTAAATTTCAGCATGAGGGAGGTCTTTCGACTCATCCACCCGATGTGTTTTTAATTGTTGCAACTGTTTTTTACTGTAAGCAATTCTTGAAATTACCACGAACAGAACTGGCACAATAAAGATAGCAATAAGCGTAGCTGCAAGCATACCTCCTAACACTGTGAATCCAATGGTAGAACGGGCAACAGCTCCGGCACCTGTTGCAAATGCCAGCGGTAACACACCTAAGATAAATGCCATGGAGGTCATGATAATTGGACGCAACCGTAATTTCACAGCATCTAAAGTTGCAGGTACAATATCCATTCCACCATCTACTCTTTCTTTCGCAAACTCAACAATAAGGATAGCATTCTTCGCTGCCAAACCAATCAGTGTTACCAACCCTATTTGTGCATATACGTTGTTACTTAGCTTAGGAAGAAATGTAAGTGTTAATATAGCACCAAACGCACCAATCGGCACGGCCAGCAGTACCGAGAAAGGCACTGACCAGCTCTCGTACAATGCAGCAAGGAAAAGGAATACAAACAAAATAGATAATCCGAAGATATAAGTACTGCTTGAGCCGGCATTGATCTCTTCCCGGCTTAAACCCGAAAATTCGTACCCGTAACCCGAAGGCAATACCTTCGCTGCCACCTCACGTAAGGCCTCAATAGCCTGGCCGCTGCTATATCCTTCTTTCGGCACGCCATTGATCTCCGCTGTTCTGAAAAGATTGTAATGTGTAATTAACGGCGCATTTTCTACTACTTTATAAGAAGTTACTGTACTTAATGGCAACAAAGCACCTGAACTATTTTTTACAAAATAACGTTCAAGATTTTTTATATCACCACGATATACACTATCAGCCTGCGCAACCACGTGAAAGTTTCTTCCATATACGGTAAAATCATTCACGTAACGGCTACCTAAATATGTTTGCATTGTATTATAAACATCAGCTAATGAAACCCCCAGCTTCTTGCATTTTTCACGATCTACATCTACCTGATAACCTGGTGTTCTGGCAGTAAAGAAAGAAAAAGCTCTACCTATCTCCGGACGTTTATTCACTTCAGCAACAAAAGTGTTAACCACTTTTTCGAACGTTTTGATATCATCGTTACTTTCTTTTTGTTCCAATTCGAAAGTGAAGCCCGCCGTTTGTCCAAGGCCCGGAATGGCCGGAGGCTGAATTACTACAACATTCGCTTCTTTAATAGAAGCAAATCTTTTTTGCAAATCTGCCGTAATCGCCTGCAATTGCTGCGATTTGTCTTTTCTCAAATCCCAGGGTTTCAACTGACAGAAGATTGTACCACTGTTAGACTTAGTAGCAAAGGTCACCACGTTCAAACCACCTAAGGCCGCAAAGTGTCCAACTGCAGGAACGCTTCGTAAAGTATCCATCATCCTATTCAGCACTGCAAGACTTCTTGCGGTGGATGAAGCTTCGGGCAATTCGAAAGTTATGTATATACGACCTTCATCTTCCGTAGGAATAAATCCTGTTGGTTTATTCTTGAATAAAATACCCGTACCTGCAAATATGCAAACCAATACAATAATTGCATAAGGTGCCTTACGAATTACATTTCGTACACCTATTGTGTAAGAAGCTGTAACTCTTCTGAACCATTCATTGAAACGATAGAAGAAAAGATTGATTCCTTTCGATGATTTATCCAAATGCATTGGCCTTAACATGATGGAACACAATGCAGGTGTTAATGATAAAGCCACAAAAGCAGAGATCAATACCGAGATAGCTATAGTAATGGCAAATTGCTGGTACAAGCGACCTACAATTCCGGGAATAAACCCAACCGGTACAAACACTGCTGCCAATATCAAAGCAATGGCAACCACCGGACCAGAAATATCCTTCATGGCCTTATAGGTGGCTTCTTTAGGAGTTAATTTTTCATGATCGATATAATGCTGAACTGCTTCTACTACCACAATTGCATCATCCACCACAATACCAATAGCCAGCACAAACCCAAACATGGTTAATGTATTGATAGTAAATCCTAACGGTATAAACACAGCAAATGTTCCGATAATCGATACAGGAATAGCCAGTACCGGAATTAGGGTTGCCCTCCAGCTCTGCAAAAACAGGAATACTACCAGGATTACCAGGCCCAAAGCCTCCAGCAATGTAGTAATCACCTCATCAATAGAAACCTTAACAACAGATACTGATTCAAATGGCACTACATAATTAACATCTTTAGGAAATGATTTTTTCAATTGATTCATCGCATCATAAACGCCCTGAGCAGTTTCCAGGGCATTACTTCCGGGAGCCTGGTACACCAGCAAATAAGATGCTCTTTTGCCATCGACGAATGAGTTACTGGCATAACTGAATTTACCTAATTGCACACGTGCCACATCTTTCAAATGCACGACAGATCCATCGCTTGTATTCGACTTTACAATGATATTACCAAACTGATCTTCTGTATTCAAACGGCTATTGGTCAATACCGTATATTCAAAAGCTTGTGTATTATTTTGAGGCGGAGCACCAACAGATCCCGCTGCAATCTGCAAGTTTTGTTCCTGTAAAGCGGCAACTACTTCATTGGCAGTAATGCCAAGCTGAGCAAGCTTATCGGGGTTAAGCCATACACGCATGCTAAAGTCATCAGCACGGGTAAATATATCTCCCACACCTTTTACACGCAGCAAAGCATCTCTTACAAAGATGTTAGTATAGTTATCTAAAAATGTTACCCCATGCGAACCCGCAGGTGAATAAATTGCCACGAGCATTAAGATACTCGGATTTCTTTTACGGGTAGTTAACCCAAGCCTTTTTACATCGTCGGGCAGCTGTGGAGTTGCAATACCAACACGATTTTGCACATCTAGCGCACCAATGTTTACGTCTGCCCCAACATTATAAATCACATTAATAGTAGTTCGGCCATCACTGGTACTGTTACTCTGCATATAAGCCATGCCCGGCGTACCATTAACTTGCGTTTCGATAGGCGTAGTAACGGTTTGCTCAACTGTTTGTGCATCCGCCCCATTGAATGAACCTGTTATTTGCACCGTTGGCGGTGTAATATCAGGGTACTGGCTCACCGGCAAATTAAATAAAGCCAGTACACCCAGCAGCACAATAACCAGCGAAATAACAATTGCGGTTACCGGCCTTCTTATAAATGTATTTGCGATCATAATTCTTTTCTGATTGAATAATTATTTTCCTTTTGGAGCCCCTACCTGAACGGCAGCCCCATCTTTCAATTTTTGTACGCCTTCTGTAATTATTTTTTCTCCTTCTTTCAAACCATCTTTAATAATCACTTTATCATTCACATGGCTTCCCAACAGTACCTTACGCTGACTAACCTTATTACTATCATTCAACACAAACACAAAAAATTCGCCCATCTGCTCTGTAACAGCTTTATTAGGAGCCAATACAAAAAGTTCTGAGGACTGGTTATTTTTAACACGCACATTGCAGCTCATACCAGCTTTAAGGAATCTATTTTGATTTGCAAAAACCAATCGCACTTTAATTGTTCCGGTTTGTGCGTCCACAGCACGATCGAGCAAGCTAATATGCCCCACCTGGTTATACACTGAATTATCAGGCAATAGCAAAGTGAATACAGAGTCTTTTTCGGGAGAAGGATGTTGCTGCAATTGCGTAAACCTGGTGATCTCTTTCTGATCCGCTGCAATGTCTACAGCCATAGGATCATCGGAAGAAACAGTGTTTAATAATGTTTGGTTGGAAGTAACCAATGCTCCCATTTTTACAAGGGATATGCCAATGGTTCCATCAAAAGGAGCATAAATAACCGAATACTGCAAATCTGTTTGTGCTCTCGTTACACTGGCTTTCGCAGCAGCTACCTGCATTTTGGCAGACTGCAAGTCAGCCATTGCATGATCTACCACCTGACGGGCTATTGCATCTTGTTTCAGAAGATCATTATACCGGTTAGCATCCTGTTGCGCTTTATCCAAAGCAGCTTTTGCCACATTTAAATTAGCCACAGCCTGATCGTAAGATGCTTGATAAGTTTGTCTGTCAATATCATATAATTTTTGACCTTTCCTTACATGCTCACCATCTTTAAAATAAATGCCTGTTATATAACCTGATACCTGTGCTTTCAAATCAACCTGATTCAAAGCTGCTACTGTTGCAGGGTATTGATCATAATAAACCGCCGGTTCTTTTGCAACAGTATCCACTGATACTGCAACCGGAGGTATAGCTTTTTGTTCCGGTGCTTTGTTCTGGTTACAGGCAGCCAGTGCAACACCTGCAGCAACTGCAACGAAAAATATATAGTTCTTCTTCATAGTAATGTGATGATTTTCTGAATATTTTAATACTGAATATTTCCTAACGCTTTTTGTATATCTATCTTGCTTTGCAACAGTTCATACAAAGCATTGTAATAATTTAATTGAGCTGTTCGAAGATCTGACTCGGCAACAATTACATCCAGGTAAGTTTTAATACCGGAATTATATTGCAGCTGGATTGTTTTAAAAACATCATCAGCCAGGGCCACATTATCTCTCAAAGAAATATAATTTGCGTAATAGCCTTTGTATATTGCCAGGGCCTGCTCATACTGTGTGTAAATCTTGCTTCTTAAAGCTATAATATCCCAGTCCACTCTCTTTAACTGCAATTCAGCTTGCTTCACCTGGTATACTCTTTTATTGCCTTGAAAAATTGGGATGGATAGTTGTAAACCAAGATTAGAGTTAGCAAAAGTTTGATTATACAATTTGCTAAAAGCATCATTCAGGTAACTCATATTGTAATTACCAAAAGCAGACAGTGTTGGCAAAAAGTTCCATTTATAATAGTTTAGATTAGCCGCCTGTAAACGTTGTTGAGTTTTCAATTGCTGATATTCTATCCTGTTTTCAAATTGAACAGTTGCAGCTGTATCAACCCAAGCTTCTTTTTCAATCATAGCTGTATCATAATTCAATTTAAGCGAGGCTGTATCGGGGTACCCCATCAGCTGGCGCAGGTAGGAAAGTTTTGCTACAATAAGATCTGCCACCTGTTTACGTTGTGCCTTAGTATTATTTAAGCTAATTGAAGCCCTCTTGTAATCGGTTTTATCTACTATTCCCGCCTGGTACTGGTGATAAGAATCTCTCAGGTTCCTTTCCAATCTTGTGATTGCCTGGTCAAGCACCTCCACTTGTTTTTGTGTAAGCAATACATCATAAAACGCTTTACTAACATTAGCAGCCAAATCAATTTTATTAAAAGTGGCATTTTGTTTTACCTGCTTACGTATATCAGAAGCCGTACGTGAGGCGAGCAGAACATCTCTGTTAAAAATGTTCTGGTTAAGACCAAATCCGAGATTAGAAGAATTACCCGTTCCGGTACGAACATAATTACCGGAAAAATAAGCAGCCGGTAACTGAAAGTTGTGCTGGTAATTATATCCAAAATTTATTTGCGGATACCAGTCTGCCAATTTAGACTGAATCGTTTTTTCAGTAATAGATTCATCAAGTAATGATTGTTGTATCACTGGCTGATGCTGAAGGGCATATTTAATACATTGCGCCAATGTAGCTTCCTGTAATACAGAATCTTGTTTTGTTTGGGCCAAAAGAGAAAATGGTACAGCTAATAATAACTGCACCCAAAAAAGGTATGTTTTCATATTCAAATGTTCTTTCAAAAAGACTGCTTTTCAGATATATGTATATACTAGATAGATTTCGCTCGGTTATTGCGAAACATGTTACAGTGTGGGTGTTGGTGAAGAAGGGGCAAAAGTAATGGATAGAAAAATAAGTTTGAACATTATTTGATTAGAGGCAAATTAAAATATTATGAAAGGCGTAATTTCGGTAACACTGAAAAAATCATACGCTTATGAAAAAATTTATTTTCTTGATTGCAATTCTTTTCCCCATTCTACTGGCAGCGCAGAAAACGGACAAGACCTTCGATTTATCTGTAACAAAGCATCAAATAAAACTGAATGGACAGGTTATTAATTACACAGCCACAGCGGGTTATATGCCGGTGAAAAACGAAAACGACTCGGTAAAAGCCAAATTATTTTTCGTAGCGTATACTAAAGACGGAGAATCTGACCCATCTAAACGCCCCATTCTTTTTGCTTATAACGGCGGTCCCGGCTCTGCATCTTTATGGCTTCACATGGGAGCTTTAGGCCCAAAAAGAGTAGTGATGAACGATGATGGCTCATCAACTCAGCCCCCTTATAGCTACGTTGATAATGAATATAGTTGGCTAGACAAAACTGATATAGTTTTCATTGATCCAATGCTTACCGGTTACACGAGGCCGGTTGGCAAAAACGATAAGAATGAGTTTACGGGTTATGAAAACGATCTTCATCTGGTAGGAGATTTTATACGTTTATATACTACCCGTTACGAAAGATGGAGCTCTCCCAAATTCATCGGCGGTGAAAGTTACGGCACTACCCGAAGTGCTGGATTAGCCGGTTACTTACAAAACCGTTATGGATTTTATTTAAACGGCGTTATTCTCATTTCTGCTATCCTCGACTTCGGAGCCGATATAACAGACCGTGGTAACGACAGGCCTTTCCCTCTACTGCTCCCCACTTTCAGTGCTACTGCCTGGTATCATCATAAAGTACCTCAATATAAAGATTTGCATAGCCTGCTGAAAGATGTTGAGTCTTTTAGTATAAATGAATATGCTAGCGCTTTATTAAAAGGTGATCAACTAAGCGATGATGAAAAAAATAAAATAGCCGAACGATTACACAGTTTCACCGGGCTATCCACCACTTATCTGCTACAAACCAATCTGCGTTTATATGTGGGAAGATTCAACAAGGAGTTACTAAGAAGTGAGGGAAAAACTGTGGGGCGATTAGATACCAGATTTACAGGCTATGATTACGATGAAGCAGGCGATGAATTTGATTATGATCCCAGCTATGACAAAACTATATATGGTGTTTATGCCATGGCTGCCAACGACTATATACGCAGAACCTTAAAATATGAAAACGACCTTCCCTATGAAGTACTAACCGGAAGACCAAGACCCTGGCCTTTAAGTAGCGACAAATATTTGAATGTGGCAGAAACACTAAGAGATGCTATGACCAAAAATCCTTTTCTAAAGGTTTGGATAGCGAACGGTTTTTATGATATGGCTACACCATATTTTGCTACCCGAAATGTTGTAGATCACATGTTCCTGAAAAAAGAACTTAAGAAGAATATTACACTAACTTATTATGAAGCCGGGCACATGATGTATATACATAAACCATCTCTCATTCAGTTGAAGAAAGACTTTGATCAATTCATTCAATCTGCGCTTCCAAAATAAGCGATACAGATCATTACAAAAAAAAGAGAGGCTACTTTTGGGTAGCCTCTTCTTATATAAATCACATAATACTTCGCCTCATTTATTTCTGCTTTTATACACTTACTTATGCAGTGTAACACTTCCCAATGAAACTGTTGATGCGTTTGAAATAGTAACATTGGTAATTGTAGTATCCTTATAGCCATTGGAAGGGTTCAGGAATACATTATAAGTACCATCTTTCAATCCTCTCAGCTTAAACATACCTCCTCGGCTGGTAATACCGTATGCAGTATCTGTACTATTATAAACTGTTACTATTGCCGGAGAAGCATCGAGTGGTAAAACATTGCCTTGTACAGTTCCTGTTTTATCTACCACAAACGCTTTTATAAATGGACGCAGATAAAACTTATTATCCATCAATTTTATAACAGAGCGTTGCACATCAAAATCAAGCCATAAACGATATGAATTGGGTGCATGATGTTCCCACTCATCTCCTCTCAGCTTAATAATAACGTAAGAAGGAGCATTAGGCAATAAATTCAAAGGATAACTTACACTGTCTTTTACTAAAGAATTATTCGTACCTAAATCAATCCTAATCATCCGAATAGTACCGGCTTTAATGTTTGCTGCGGCCAATAAAGTATCGGTACCGTTACGCAATTGAAGCAAATCATAAACGCCTGCCTTTACGTTAAGATCTTGCCATACAAAAAAAGAATCAGGTTGATGATGCTCACGATCCCCCATTCTATCATAATCGCAACTATCGTGAACACGAGTATTTGATGAAGTATCTACCAATACTTTTACATCTTTAATATCAAGATAAACATTGTCGAACAGTCCAGGGCCATCTGTCATGTACAACGATACATTCTGTGAGCCTGAGGGATTTTCAGCAGAACTGCTTTTATTACAAGCGATCAGGAAAACTGAAGATGCGAACGCCATGAAGGCGATGCCGGATAGTAAGTGTTTGCTTTTCATAATAATTAATGTTTTAGAGTAACATTCATTACATAGGATGGTATTTACCGTTTCATTTCAATAATTGAGCCATTCTCCCTTTATCAGATACAGAAAAAGGAATTGTGTGTATTAATAAAATGTTAAAGGGCAAAATGAACACTCAATTATTTACTCCTTGGAAGCTCGCATCATTTCAGAAAAACTCATTTTTCTTTCCATAGCGGCTAATGCCAGGGAAATTCTTCTTGTTTTGGTAGACACTGTTTTGGCACTTTCAACCCATTTGCTATAATAATTCTGGTGCGATTTGGGAAGTGAAGTAAAATATTGCAAAGCAGATGGCTCATCAGAAAGGCATTCCAAAAGCTCTTTTGATATAGTGGGTTCAGCTACATCCAGTTCAATACGAACTTCAAGCTTAGCACCATAATTCTTTTTAATAGCTCTTCGTATTGCTATGTTCAAGGGCAGTATAAAACTTCCGTCTCCCATTGGAAGCAATGCTACATTTGTTATAGCATAATTATCTACAAAACCCTTTACACGAAAAGATTTTTTTGAACTATGCCCCAATGCTATAGCCTGCTTCCCGGAAACAATTATATACGACCATCCGGTTTTTTCACCCTGTTTTCCAAACTTCAATATTTCTGTGGTAAAACTTAGCATAAGGAACAGAAGAGTAATCAATAAAAACGCATTTCGCCTTTTATTTCCCTATAAGGACTTATAAAAAATTCATCAACAGTTTTATTGAATTCTGTTTTATACCGAACGGGGGTACTGTGTCCGGAATTGGGCAATATCCATAAATAAGCTTTAGGAATATTTTGGTAGATAAGCATGGTATGTTCTTCACGTATCACATCATGATCGCCTCCAATTACCAGCGTAGGACATGCAATAGCATGCAAAGCAGTGGGAGCAATATGTGGTTGTTCCCATAATAACCGAACCAGCTTCCACTGATTTTTTTCCTGTTCACTTTTATTCGTTTTATTTTTCAGTGCATCATATTCAGGTTGAACAATATTCCATACTTCTTTAAAAACAGCATTAGTATCTGGCCAAAGATTAGCTCCGGTAATAGCTAGCATCTTCACCTTTTCCGGATGCCGCATTGCAAGTAAAAGCCCATTAATGCCACCATCGCTCCATCCAATTACATTAGCAGAATCAATTTTCATGGCGCTTAATAAAGCTGCATAATCATCGGCCATCATTTCATAAGTTAACGAATCGCCTGCATCAACCGATTTCCCCTGCGATCTGCTATCAGCAACAATTACTTTATACTTAGATGAGAAGTAAGGAATGTTATTCACAAAATTATCAATCGAACCTCCATTACCATGTATAATCAATAAAGGTTTACCCTCACCATATACTTCACAATACATTTTAAAACCACGGATATCATAATACTTTCCAGTTTTCTTATTATTTCCATAAGGAATATCGGTTGTATTTTTCATCATAGACTCGAAGTCCTTCCGCACCTGTTGTAAATCTTGTGCAGTACAAAAAAATGAGACGATGAATATTTGTAAGAAAGACAGTAGCAATCTTTTCATAACATCATGATTTATCAGGGTAAAATACAGAATACATTTGATATACAAAACAGTGCTACGCTGTTAAAAGCTTGCCAATAGTACCTGCATTCTTAAATTAAATGATGGTATTCACTGTAATTCATTATCTTTGCGCTGTTAATTTGAGTGTTGATAGCACTTTGTAAGTGAACGATATTTTCTGCTACGCATTTTCCGCTAATAGTTAGTCTTCTTTACTGCTGCTTTTATTCTCAAGTATTTTTATCAAATCAATCTTTTAGAAAGATGAACATTTATGTATCTAACCTCAGCTTCAACGTTCAAGATGAAGACCTGAGAGAATTCTTTGCAGAATACGGCGAAGTAGCTTCTGCTAAAATTATTATGGACAAATTCACTAATCGCAGTCGTGGTTTTGGCTTTGTTGAGATGAACAATGAAGAAGCCGCACAAAAAGCGATCACTGAATTAAATGGTGCAATTGTTGAAGGCCGCACAATTGGAGTGGCAATCGCAAAACCCAGAGAAGAAAGAAGCACTAACAACAAAAGATCTTTCAGCAACAGCAATCGCTGGTAATTAATTGCAAATAAAAAGAGCCCCGAATAGTAATTCGGGGCTCTTTTATTTTAGAGATGTTGTGCCTTGTAATTTATTCATTCCGAAATACAACTACACCATCGAATACATCTACCAAAACTTTCTTCCCTTTGTCAATTTCTCCTGCCAGTATTTTTTTACTCAACTGGTTTATTATTTCCTTCTGAATCAACCGTTTTAATGGCCTTGCACCAAATTGAGGATCATATCCATTTTCACCCACGTAATCCAGCAAATAGTCGCTAAACTCCAATTCAATTCCATTCTGGCGAATTAATGTAGCTAATTGATTCAATTGTATTTTAACGATACCTCTTATCTCTTTCTTCATCAATGGTTGGAACATGATGATCTCATCAACACGATTTAAGAATTCAGGCCGTATTGTTTGTTTGAGTAAATTCATTACTTCTACCTTGGTAGCTTCTACCACTTCTTCTTTATTTTTATCAGTTACCTTTTCAAAAGCATCCTGAATAATTTGGCTACCCATGTTGCTGGTCATAATAATGATCGTGTTCTTAAAATTCACGGTACGACCTTTATTATCAGTCAACCTGCCATCATCCAACACTTGTAATAATACATTGAACACATCAGGATGTGCTTTTTCAATTTCATCCAATAATACAACAGAATAGGGCTTACGACGAACAGCTTCGGTTAATTGACCACCTTCCTCATATCCCACATAACCGGGAGGCGCTCCTACCAAACGTGAAACAGTGTGCTTTTCCTGGTATTCGCTCATGTCTATACGAGTCATCATATTCTCATCATCAAATAAATATTCCGCCAGAGCTTTTGCCAGTTCAGTTTTACCTACGCCTGTGGTACCTAGGAAAATAAACGATCCAATAGGTTTTTTGGGATCTTGAAGCCCTGCACGGCTTCGTCGTATAGCATCGGCTACAGCAGTTATGGCTTCCTCCTGCCCTACCACTCTTTCATGCAAATGATCCTCAAGGTTCAATAATTTTTCTCTTTCACTTTGAAGCATCTTACTTACAGGAATACCGGTTGCTTTAGCAATGTTCTCTGCAATATCCTCCGCATCAACTTCTTCTTTTAATAATCTTCGTTCACTAATTGCTTCTAGCTCTTTTGAGTAGAGTACTATATTTTTTTCTTCTTCTTTTATCTTCCCATAACGAATCTCTGCCACCTTTCCAAAATCACCATCTCGTTCAGCACGTTCCGCCTCTACTTTCAAAGTCTCAATTGCAGCCTTTGAAGTTTGAATTTTTTCAACAATTTCCTTTTCTTGTTTCCATTTTGCTTTTAATGTATCTCTTTCAACAGCAAGCAACGATATTTCCCGGGAAAGCTCTTTCAGTTTTTCTTCATCATTTTCCCTTTTTATCGCTTCTCTTTCAATTTCCAACTGGCGAATATTTCTTTCCAATTTATCCAGCTCTTCAGGCATACTATTCATTTCTAGCCTAAGCTTGGCAGCACTTTCATCAATTAAATCGATGGCTTTATCAGGAAGAAAACGATCGCTAATATAACGTTGCGATAATTCAACCGCAGCAATAATAGCTTCATCTTTTATCCTTACATGATGGTGTGTTTCATAACGATCTTTAATGCCACGCAAAATAGATACTGCATCTTCCACGCTTGGTTCATCAACCAGCACCTTTTGGAAACGACGTTCCAATGCCTTATCCTTCTCAAAATATTTTTGATACTCATTTAAGGTAGTAGCACCAACAGCCCTCAACTCGCCACGGGCTAATGCGGGTTTCAAAATGTTTGCTGCATCCATGGCTCCTTCGCCACCACCGGCGCCCACTAAAGTGTGTATCTCGTCTATAAATAAAATAATTTCGCCTTCACTTTCTGCAACTTCTTTAACAACCGCTTTTAACCTTTCTTCGAATTCGCCTTTGTATTTCGCACCGGCAATTAATTGCCCCATATCAAGGGCGTAAATTACCTTAGATTTTAAGTTATCCGGTACATCCCCATTTACTATACGCATTGCCAACCCTTCAGCAATAGCAGTTTTACCCACACCAGGTTCACCTACAAGAATAGGATTGTTCTTTGAACGCCTGGAAAGAATATGCAGGGTTCTTCTGATCTCTTCATCTCTTCCAATTACAGGATCTAACTTTCCGTTACGTGCCATTTCGTTAAGATTCTTTGCGTATTTCTGCAAAGAGTTGTATTGATGCGATTGTGTTTGACTCTTAACTGTATCTCCTTTACGCAGTTCCTTAATAGCAGCAACAAGGCCTTTTTCAGTTAGGCCGGCATCTTTTAATGTTTTACCAGCATCATCGCTTACCTGCAGCAAGCCTAACAGTAAATGTTCTACGCTTACAAACTCATCGCCAAACTGCTTGATCGAAGCATTAGCTTTTAGCAATGCATTATTCAAGTCTCTACTAATGTTTTGTGCAGGTTCAGTATCTGAAGTTTTAGGTAAACGCTTTATACTATCCTCTACTTTTGACAGAACAAAAGCAATATTTACATCGTTTTTTTTAAGCAGGTATTCAACAGGGCTATCTTCATCTTTCAATAATACTTTTAGCAAATGGTTAGTTTCAATAACAGGGTTGTTGCTATTAAAAGCCTCTTGCTGCGAAGCCTGTATGGTTTCTTGTGCTTTAATGGTATAGTTATTCAAATTCATAATCACTAATTTTTATACTCCTCTATAAATAAGTTATTCTAATTTTTTGTTTTATCTGTTCTTTCCACCAAGGCAAAGGTTGACCTATTTTTATCGTCTTGGATGAATAAAGAACAGAACGCACAAGTGTGCGACGCAAGAAAAGTTAAATTGATATACAACTGCTCGTATCAATCAACTTTCTTTTACATTCACAAATTATAACCCACTTGTAAAAAGAAGAAATTATGTCGGTCAAATTTTTAAAACCCTGCATCAAAGTCAGTACGGTATTGAGTTTTCTGCTATTCTTTCAGTCTGCATTTGCACAATACGACTTTAGCAGCGTGGATAAAAAGCTGGATTCTTATAAAAAAGAATTGGGAGGTAATATTGTTGCATTAATTTACAAAAACAACAAGGTTATTTACGATAAAAAGCTCGGAGATTTTGATAAGAAAACAGTTGCCCCGATTGCAAGTTGCAGTAAATGGCTTACAGCTGCGATGGTGATGACGTTGGTAGATGAAGGGAAAATTTCGCTGGATGATAAAGTAAGTAAATACCTGCCCATTTTTGCAAAATACGGAAAAGGTTATATTACGATCAGGCATTGTCTTAGTCATCAAACTGGAATTGAACAGGAACGTACAAATTTGATTGGTATCTTGCAAAGAAGAAAATATGCCTCGCTTGAAGAGGAAGTAAATGACCTTGCTTCAAAAAAAGAAATTGAATACAATCCTGGAACAGGTTTTCATTATGGCAGCGCAGGACTGAATATTGCTGCCAGGGTTTGCGAAGTAGTTACACGAAAAAGTTTTAATCAATTGATGATTGAAAAGATATTCAGACCATTGGGTATGCGGAGTACGACTTTTCAAAATGAAAATTACAGTCTGGCTCCAAATCCTTCGGGTGGAGCCAGATCGAATGCGGAAGAATACATGAATTTTCTTGTGATGATCCTGAATAAAGGTGTTTTTAACGGGAAACGGATATTGAGTGAAAATGCGATCGCAGAAATGCAAAAAGAGGAAAACACATTGGATATGGTAAAATATACTCCAAAAGCTGGAGAAGGTTATACTTATGGTCTTGGTGAATGGATCATGGAAAAAGATGCCGGAGGCAAAGCAACCGTAGTTGCCTCTCCTGGTTTATTCGGAACCTGGCCAATGGTTGATAATTGCCGCGGTTATGCTTGCATTTTCTTTGTAAAAACACTTTTAGGAAGCGAACAAAAAAGAAATATTTACATTGATCTGAAGAAAGAAATTGACGATCAAATACCTTCTAATTGCAAATAGGAAAGCTATTTTTATGACAGAACATTCTTCCAAGTTTTACAGGCGGGCCTCGTTATTCAACTTTGAACACAAGAGCAAAGCTTTATTACCGAAACACCTTTTCCTTCAACGTTTAGCATGGAACGCATTCTTTGCTACAGGTATTTTAACTATTTGTTTATTGATTGGTATTATAGGCTATCATTACTGGGGGCCAATGAGTTGGATGGATGCATTGCATAATGCATCCATGATATTAAGTGGGATGGGACCAGTAGCGGAGATAAAAACAAACATAGGTAAGATATTTTCTTCATTCTATGCCTTATTCAGTGGAGTAGCGTTTATTACCAATATTGGAATACTGATTGCACCAATGGCACATCGCTTTTTTCATAAACTGCATTTGGA
>JAGWUV010000052.1 GCA_028875875.1 Bacteroidota bacterium | reverse complement strand
CTGTCTTTTCCTAAGGTAAAAGGAAGATTTAATATTGTAGAAGCAGAGATATACAGACCGCTTGAACAATAAAAAAGAACATGAAAAAAATATTGCTAATCTTAACAGTTTTGTTTTCGCAGTTAGTTATTGCGCAAAAGAAACCTAACATTGTTTTTATATTGGCAGATGATTTGGGCTATGGAGATGTTGGTTGTTATGGCCAGCAAAAAATTAAAACGCCAAACATTGACCATCTGGCAGGAGAAGGAATGAAGTTTACCCAATTTTATTCAGGGAGTGCGGTATGTGCACCGGCAAGAAGTACCTTGTTAACAGGTTTACATACCGGGCATACCCCCATTCGTGGTAACAAACGTGTTCCACCGGAAGGTCAGGTGCCTATGCCCGATTCTACTGTAACGATTGCCATGTTATTGCAAAAAGCAGGCTATACAACTGCTGCATTTGGTAAATGGTCCATGGGATTTATTACAACATCAGGCGATCCTGCTAAAAAAGGGTTTGATCATTTCTTTGGGTATAATTGTCAAACGCTTGCTCATGACTATTATCCTGATCATTTATGGAATGATCACCAACGTATTGTTTATCCTGATAATACTAAGTTGTTTACGAATTATTCGGCTGATATTATTCATCAGCAGGCATTATCTTTTTTGCAGCAACAACCTAAGGATCACCCATTTTTTTTGTATTTGCCTTATACCTTACCTCACGCAGAATTAACTGTTCCGCATGATGAAGTGTATGACTATTACGTTAAGGTGTTTAATGAAAAACCAATACCGATAAGAAATGGAAGAGATACTACAGGAAAGCCTTACGAGCCTTATCCTCATGCCGCATTTGCTGCAATGGTGGCAAGGCTTGATAAGTTTGTTGGAGAAATTTTAGCTACACTGCATGATAGGGGAATGGATGAAAATACACTTGTTGTTTTTACCAGTGATAATGGTCCGCATAAAGAGGGAGGTGGCGATCCTTTCTTTTTTCAAAGTAGCGGAAAGCTTACAGGAATAAAAAGAGATCTTTATGAAGGTGGAATTAGAGAGCCTTTTATTGCAAGATGGAAAGGTGTCATAGATCCTTCCTCCGTTACAAAGGATGTATGTGCCATGTGGGATATGTATCCTACGTTTCTTGAGCTGGCCGGCATTCAGTTACAGCAAAAGACTGATGGTATTTCTATTGTACCTGCTTTGCATCAGCAGAAACAACCAGAACATGAATATTTGTATTGGGAGTTACATGAGTCTGGAGGAAAGCAGGCAGTTCGTTATGGAAAATGGAAAGGTGTTCGTTTGGATGTAAGTAAGAATCCTGATAATCCGATAGAATTGTACGATTTGGAGAATGACCCTGCAGAAAAAAACAATATTGCCGGTCAACATCCCAATATCGTAGAAAAGATTGCAGGATTTATGAAAGAGGCACATGTTGAAAATCCTACCTGGCCATTATTCCCGGATGAGAAGAAAAAGTATGGGGCTGTTCATTCAGACTGATAAATATTGATCTCCTCAATTTCTTGTCTTGATCTTGTAGAGCGTATGGCAAAATAGCCTTGCGTTAAAGGGGTATTATCTGTGTATTGAAAATAAACCGTTCCATTTACAGTGAACGTTATTTCGCCATTGTTCATGCAGATTTGAATATTGTATTCGGTATTGGGCTGAAGCAAATGAAGACTATCCTTATACTCGGCGATGATTTGTTTACCTCCTTTGCCATCATATTTTCTGAAACGGGTAGTGCTGTTATAGTTGCCACCCATTCCAACATAATACATGCTTAAAGAATCATATTCTTTAAAGCCTCCTTTACGTGTAAACAAGTTGTTATTGTGTAAATCATTGGCCATCCAAAACTGGTTCAGGTCAGAAAGTCGATCGTTTTTCTTTCCTTCCATCATTACCTTTCGCTTGTATTCGATCTGTACATTTCCTTTTAGTTCTTTGCGCAGCCATACTGTTACACCGTTGTAGGTATCCAAAATCAGCTTGCCGTTGTTTGTATAAACCGAATCACCTTGTTTGTTAGATATTTCAATCTTCCATATGCTGGTATCTAATGGTTTTGAAAAATCATCATGAAAAATAAGCTTCTTGGCCTGCGAAAAACAGAGTTGAGGAATGAAGATGATGAATAAAAAAGTATATGTTTTCATTACCTGGCCTCCAGTTTAATGGCATCATACATTATACCGGCCCCTTCTTTCATAGATTGTATTGTAAGATCAATATGGTTATTGCCTTTTAGCAGTAGCGTAGAAGGAAATGTAATTCTTTGTAACTGATAATAGCCTCCCGCAACTGCTGACCGATATACACTTGCATCGTTACCACCCGTTACAGAAGCCACTTGCGTATCATTTACCGTAACGATGAGGGTTGGGTTACGGGCATAACCTGCAAAAGCAAGTGTGAGTGTCGCTGAATCATTGAACGTTTCTATGTTGTTGAATTCTATGGTCCATGTTCCGGGCTTTGTTTGTGCATAATACCAATCGCTTTCTTTACTCTTACCGATTGTATAGGTAAGATTTGCGGGTGGCATTTTAAATACGCTATAATTTCTTTTATGATTGCTAAGAGCAAAACCCGTTGTCTTCCTGTCGGCTATTCCAATTTGCCAGAGTTGTTTGCCATAACGAACGGGCTGCCATTGTAGCTTCCCTAAAATAGTGGTTACACCTGCTTTCACGTGTATGTTGCTTTTTGAAAACTCTTCCGTTTCATTACTGCCATAAGCATATAAAGTATAATTCCCCGAACGAATATTGCTCATTTGAAAAAGCCCATTTTCGTCGGTAGTACAGTAGTAAATGTATCCCTGGCTTTGTGCTTGCCAGTCGTAACCTGGTGCAGCCAATATCAAATGAGTACCTGCTTGTGCAGGTTTGTTATCAATCAATAGTTTGCCGCTAACAGTACCTCTTCTTAACGAATAATCATTATGCTCCATCCAAACATAGGGCCATTTACCTACTTCTTCAGTGGCCTTTGCTTTAGCATCATTCCATATGTCGTTTATGTTTTTTCCTTCATTGATATATAAAAAGAATGGTCCACTTAGCTTTTTCCAGTTGCCGGTAATGATGTTATCTGCTTTTCTTCTATCACTTAAAAAATGCCCACAGTTGAACATGCAAATCAAAAATGGTGTTGCATGTACATTCTGGTATTGTTTGGTGGGGCCACCATTTAAATATTCATGACTTGCCTGTATCACAAATAGGCCTAAGCCGCTTTTCTGTCCTGCCATTCCATGTACATGTCTTCCTTCAATATAATCGGCATAGTCATACTTGGTATAATAGGTGCTATCATTTAATTTGTAAGTCCAGTCTTGCACACCATCAGTCAATTCTTTCAAGGCAGGCATCGGGCCTTGTAGGCTATCCCTCACCAAATGATAATCGAATAAACTTTCATCTGCTCGTACGCCCCATCTTGTTTGACCATAGTTGCCGGCACTATCGGAAGCTTTGTGAGTTTGCTCAAGGAAACAATAAATGCCGGCATCTCCTTTTCTTAAAAGATAATGCAGGTCATATTGAAAATGATTGGATGCTTCGTGATAAAAAGAAAGTTCAATAAGAGAGTCGTTACTTCTTACAATATTGAAAGTGCAGGGAAACATGGAAAATCCCGGCCCTAATAAATAAGCTCTTCCTTTTTTGCCAAGCAGGTTGGTGTTATGCCAGTTTCTTATTTCAGTAAGATCTGCATTGCTTTTGTTGAATGTAAAACTTACTATGCTATTGTTGATAGTAATGTTATTGCCTGTTTCAGAAAAAGAAACCTTTTGTGCAGTACAATGCAATATGCTGAATAGAAAGATAAGCAGGCTAATGGCTCGCAATTGTTTCATGAGGCAAGTATTCAAAGTAGAATCAGCAAAAGTAATGAATGAAACCCGGTATCCATCCTGAACTCACCCGTAAGATGAGGCATGGCAGAAGTCCTATATTTGCAGCCTGAAATGAAAAAATAACCAATGAAAAAAGCTTTTTTATTTGATCTGAATGGAACAGTGATTGATGATATGGAATTTCACGCCAAAGCCTGGTATGATATATTGAATAATGATTTGAATGCAAACCTTACCTGGGAGCAGGTGAAAAAAGAGATGTATGGAAAGAATGATGAATTGCTGGTAAGAATATTTGGTGAGGGGCATTTTAGTAATGAAAAGATGAAGGAATTATCTGTTGAGAAGGAAAGAAGATACCAGAAAACTTATCTGCCGCATTTGCAATTAATTAAAGGATTGGGCAGTTTTTTTGAAAAAGCTCATCAGTTGAATATACCTATGGCAATCGGTTCGGCAGCTATTCCTTTTAATGTGAATTTTGTGCTGGACGGTTTGCATATTCGTAAATATTTCTCAACCGTAGTAAGTGCAGATGATGTACTGATCAGCAAACCTCATCCTGAAACCTTCATTAAATGCGCTGAACAATTACAGGCTAAAGCTGAAGATTGTATTGTGTTTGAAGATTCTCCCAAAGGAGTGGAAGCTGCACTAAAAGCAGGTATGAAAGCCGTGGTTATTAAAACCTATCATACCATTGAAGAGTTTGCCCATCTTCCGAACGTGATATTAAGTGTAGATGACTATATCGACCCGAAGCTGGAAATGTTGTTTTTGTAGCAGGTAGTGATAAGTACAAAGAGCCGGGAGCTACTGTGTAAATCAACTATCTTCGCAGTTATCCATTTAAAATTGAGCGTTATGGGTTTCTTCGATAAACTGTTTGGAAAAAAAGAAAAGGAAAGCCTGGACCAGGGATTGCAGAAGACCAAAGAAGGTTTTTTCTCCAAAATTACCAAAGCTATCGCCGGTAAAAGTTCTGTCGACGATGAAGTGCTGGATAGCTTGGAAGAAGCACTGGTGGGTGCTGATGTGGGCATTGATACCACCATCCAGATTATTGAACGTATTGAACAAAGGGTAAAGCAGGATAAGTACGTTGGTACCGGTGAACTGAATAAACTTTTGCAGGAAGAGATTGAAAAAGTGTTGATAGATGCCGATGATCAGTCGTACAAAAACTTTGAAATACCTGCCGGTAAAAAGCCATATGTTATTCTTGTTGTGGGTGTGAATGGTGTTGGAAAAACAACCACTATTGGTAAGCTGGCACATAATTATAAAAAAGCCGGGCATAATGTTTTATTAGGTGCTGCTGATACCTTCCGTGCGGCAGCTGTAGATCAGTTAACTATTTGGAGTGAAAGGGTAGGTGTTCCTATTGTGAAACAGGCAATGGGTAGTGATCCCAGTGCTGTGGCTTTTGATACGGTTCAAAGTGCTGTTGCGAAGGGAAGCGATATCGTGATCATAGATACCGCAGGAAGATTGCATAATAAAACTCATTTGATGGAAGAACTCTCTAAAATTAAAAGGGTTATTAATAAAGTGCTTCCCGATGCGCCACATGAAGTAATGCTGGTGTTAGATGGATCTACCGGGCAAAATGCTTTAGAACAGGCCAAACATTTTACTGCGGCAACTGATGTAACATCTTTAACCATCACTAAACTTGATGGTACCGCAAAAGGCGGAGTGGTGCTGGCTATCGCTAATCAGTTTAAAATCCCGGTTAAGTTTATTGGTGTGGGGGAGAAGATAGACGATCTATTAATTTTTGATAAACATGAGTTTGTAGACAGTTTATTCTCTTTAAAATCCTAATTTCATTTCTTATAAAAATTAGTGATATGAAAAAAGTCTTGATCCTATGTTCTTTTCTTGTAACCGGATACCTTGCCCAGGCACAGATCGGCTCTATGTTAGACAAAGCAAAGACCGTTGCTACGGCAGCCGGATTTGATGTAAACAAGCTAACAGGCAGCATCACAAACCAGTTAGCGAGTAAACTCAGCCTTACCAAAATTCAATTACCTAAAGTGTCCAGTGCGGTATCTACTTTCCTGGCTGCAAAATCGCAGATACTTCCTTTGTTGAAAACAAATAAGGCTGCTTATCAGGCAAAGCAAACCGGGTTATTCAATAATTTAAAATCATCACTAACCAGCATCTTAGTAAAGGATCAGATGAATAAATTTTTAGGCTTGAAACCTGCCACTAATGATCCGGCTAATATACTTTCTAATCTTTTTTACTAAAGTTGTTTTAACGAAATAAAAAAAGCCCCAACAAGGGGCTTTTTTGTTGTATGATAAAATGATTAAAAAGTATAGCGTATGCCAAATCCGCCCCAACCTCCTTCAAAATAATTGTAGCCGATCACATTGAACGAAGGTTGCCAGTCGAAACTAATGTTTAGCGGTGCTCCTTTAATTTTATAATCCAGTCCTAAAACACCATCAATACCAATGGCGGCGCCATTTTCGCGGGAAGGGTAATCTTTAGACCATTGGGTGTTATAAAATCCAACGTGGGCACCCGGACCGATGTACCATTTTAAGCCTGGCGCACCATTAATGTCTCCATGAATTTCATACAAGCCGGTTACCCTGAAACCATATTGCCAGAAATAACCCAATCCTTCAACCGCATTGTTGCCATTTACAAAATGTTTGATGCTGATAGCTCCCGGGTACATCTTCAGGCCCACTGCTGTTTGATAATCGCTTCCCATACTTTGTGCATTGCCCAATTTTGCAAACGTAAATACAATCATTCCAAGGATTAAGATCTTTTTCATAAGTCATTTGTTTTTATTCTAATTCCCATTGTATAAAACCGTGCCAAACTTTTAAACAACTCATATTCATAACACATATTTGCAATTATTTCAGCATTCATTTTATTTTTCTAATTAGGTTTGTAACATGCATACATTCGAAGAACTAAGTAAGAAGTTTTCAGCACATTTTAATGTGACCCATTTTCCCGGGCAACCGAATACTTTATATGAGCCTGGAAATTACTTTTTAGCAATTGGCGGTAAGCGGGTAAGGCCCGTGATGTGTCTGATGGGAAATGAATTGTTCGATGATATACATCCTGATGCTTATGCGGTTGCTAATGCAATTGAACTCTTTCACAATTTTACTTTGATTCATGATGATATTATGGATCAGGCTCCCTTGCGAAGGGGCATGGAAACCGTTCATATGAAATATGGCGAGAATACTGCTTTATTGTGCGGGGACGTTATGCTGATAAAGGCTTACGATTACATTAATAAAATAGATGTACAATATCTTCCGAAAATTTTGGCATTATTCAATAAAACGGCAAGGGAAGTTTGCGAGGGTCAGCAGTTGGATATGGACTTTGAGAAAAGAAGTGATGTACTGATTGATGAATACCTTAAGATGATTAGTCTGAAAACATCTGTATTACTGGCAGCAAGTTTGGAAATGGGAGCGGTCATCGGCGGGGCTAGCGAGCACAACTGCAGGCATATCTATGAATTTGGTAAAAACCTTGGTATCGCTTTTCAAATACAGGATGATTATTTAGATGCTTTTGGTGATCCTGCAAAATTTGGTAAGGATGTAGGCGGCGATATAAGGCAGAATAAAAAAACATTTCTTTTACTACATGCACTTGATGTTGCTTCCGTACAGCAGAAAGAAGAGTTGATACATCTAATGCAAACCAATCCTGATGATAAGATTGAGCGGGTACTTGCTATTTTCAGGGCCTGTAATGTAGATGGCTGGGCAAAAGATCTGAAAGAAAAGTATTTACAAACTGCATATAAACACCTGGAAGACATTGCCGTTGTTTCTTCCCGTAAACATCCGCTTCATCAGCTGGCATCTTTTTTAATCCAGCGGGATCATTAATTCTTAGTGGTAAAATGTATTCTTTTCCAACAGAAAGTTTGCAGAGTTGAGATTATTTATTGTATTTCGTAGCCACAAACACTGAGCTGATGTCTTTATTCAGAAAAAAATCGATCGATAAAATTGTTGCAGAAGCGGAAGCTGGTTTGAGTGATGGGCATGGAGGTGAGTTAAAGAAGGTATTGGGGGTTAAGGATCTTACCATGATGGGTGTTGCTGCCGTAATTGGCGCAGGTATTTTTTCGACTATTGGAACAGCTGCGTTCAATGGTGGCCCGGGTGTGATCTTTCTTTTTATGATCACCGCCGTTACCTGTGGTTTTACAGCTTTATGTTATGCTGAGTTTGCTTCCCGTGTTCCTGTTTCCGGGAGTGCTTATACATATTCTTATGTTACTTTCGGGGAGATCGTCGCCTGGATTATAGGCTGGGCCTTGATCCTGGAATACGCCATTGGTAATGTTGTGGTGGCAATTTCCTGGAGTGCCTATTTCAACAATATTCTAAAAGCTGTACATGTCAATTTGCCCGATTGGCTTACCACTGGTTATCAAACAGCGAAAATGGCGTATGATGATGCGGTTGCCAAAGGCGAAAATGTTTCTTCATTAATATACTCACAGGCGCCAACGTTGCTGGGGTTGAAACTGATCGTGAACTTACCTGCTTTTATCATTGTAGGACTGATTACTTTACTGGCTTATATCGGGATCAGTGAAAGTAAGCGTAGCGCTAATTTTATGGTAGGACTGAAAATTATTGTGCTTATTTTCATAGCATTGATTGGCTTTTGGTTTATTTTTTCTCATGATACATTTTCCAATTGGTCACCTTTTTTACCCAAGGGAATGTCCGGTGTACTTAAAGGTGTTTCTTCTGTATTCTTTGCTTACATTGGTTTTGATGCTATTTCTACAACGGCAGAGGAATGTGCGAATCCGCAAAGAGACCTGCCCAGGGGTATGATGTACTCACTGTTGATATGCACCATCATTTACATTGTTACCACACTGGTTATTACCGGCATGGTAAATTATAAGGAATTTGATGGAGTAGCTGATCCGCTGGCATATGTGTTTGATAAAATCCATATGCAAAAAATCGGGTTCATTATTTCTGTGAGTGCTGTTGTAGCTGCTACCAGTGTTTTGCTCGTATTTCAAATAGGCCAGCCGCGTATTTGGATGAGTATGGGTAGAGATGGGTTATTGCCCAGGAAATTCAGCAAAGTGAATAAACGGTTTAAAACACCAGGGTTTGCCACTTTCATGACAGGTCTTTTGGTTGGTATCCCGGTTTTATTTGTTGATGATAAACTGATGACTGATCTAACCAGCATCGGTACGCTATTCGCCTTTGTATTGGTTTGTGGTGGAGTACTTGCATTGCCCACGATCGAAAAGAAGCCGGGTAAGTTTCAGATCCCGTATATCAATGGAAAGTGGATTGTTACTTTGCTAGAAGTAATAATGCTATTGGGTTTTAAAGAAAGGATCGTAAATGCAATTTCGCAGTACTCTTCCGAAGGCTACCAGGAAGTGTTGTTCCTTATTTTCGTTTTCTTCTCTATCATCATAGCCGTAGCTACTTTCATAAAAAGGTATTCCCTCATCCCTGTTTTGGGGGTGTTATGTTGTTTATACCTGATGATTGAAATTCCTGCCAAAAGCTGGATGGTCTTTTTCATTTGGATGGGAATTGGGCTAACTGTTTATTTTCTTTATGGAAGAAGAAATAGCGTTCTTGCGGCTGTTGAGAGATGATATTATTTAAAAAAAGATAGTTTCTGTTTGAAAACCTCGTTTTTTCTATTATTTTGAGCTTTTATTATACATCATCTTCCGATCTCCTCCTGAATAACCGGCATTTTAACAATTCAATCCTGATGAGAGCCCATCTCATATATGCAGTACCGCTCATCGGTTTCTCTGATTCTATTGTTATGTGTAGTGCCTTTTTTAAGAGGCATTGCTAATGCAGCGCCTGCTAAATTTCTCCTTGGAGAAAAGCCAATAGCTGCTTTCTCGGTAAATGCACAAACGCAATGTATATCTGGCAACAGTTTTCAGTTTAGTAATAATTCACAGTCTGCTTGCGGCTGTTTGAAGTACCAGTGGAGTTTTGGGGATGGTACAACATCCCTTGAATTATCACCCACTAAAATGTACACTTCCGCCGGCGAGTACAAAGTAACCTTACTGGTAACAGATGACTTGTCTCAACAGGATTCTGCCAGTATGATCGTGCAGGTTACCGCTGCTCCTGTTACAGATTTTACCATTAATCCTACCAGTAGCCAGTGTTTTAACGGGGCCAACACTTTTTTATTTACAAATACTTCCCATGCAGGTGTGGGTGGTATTAAGTATACATGGGATCTTGGAAATGGTAACAGTTCAACCGATGTAAATCCTACCGCTGTTTATCCCAATCCCGGAACATATACGGTTAAGCTCACCGCTTATGCTGTTCAAAATGCGTGTAGTGCAGTAGTTAGTAAAACTTTACAGGTTAATGCAGTTCCCGTAGTTGATTTCTCATTTGCTATAGATGCTAATGATACGCATAAAGTAAGTTTTAGTAATCATTCCACTATCAATAATGGCAGTGTAAATTATGTATGGCTGTTCGGAGATACGCATTCTTCTACAGATCAAAATCCAACTAATGTATATGCAAAGAATGGTGTATACCAGGTGAAACTTCTTGTATCTTCTAATGAGCATGGTTGTACAGATAGTATTGTAAAGCCAGTATTGATAGGAAACGGGCCTTCTGTAGGATTTGGTGTAAATGGAAAATATACCCAATGCTTAACCGGTAATCATTTTGACTTTAGCAATTACAGTGTGCCAGCTAATGGGAATGGATTTAGTTATAATTGGGATTTTGGAGATGGAACCGTTTCTTCAGCTGCCAATCCGCAGAAAGTGTATACGCAAGCAGGATCTTATGTTGTGAAATTGATAGCTACAGATAATAATGGTATTAAAGACAGTGCCCAGGCGAATATTGTTGTTTTAGCTTCACCTCAGGTGATTTTTACCATAAACCCAGGCACCTCAAAATGCCTTTCGGCAGATAATAGTTTTACCTTACTTAACCAGTCTGTGATTCCAACGAATCAGCAGGTTATTTATCAATGGGATTTAGGTAATGGTAAAATGAGTAATCAGGCTAACCCGGCTCCTGTTTATAATAGTGCTGGTACTTACACCATTGTATTAAATGCTGTTTTCCAAAATGGGTGCACATCTTCAGCCACTCAGCAAGTGCAGTTGTTTGCTACTCCAACAGCCGCATTTACTTATGGCGCTGATCGTTCAGACTATCATAACATTCAGTTTGAAAATGCTTCCAATGGTAATGGAAGTTTAACTTATCAGTGGGATTTTGGTGATCAGCAATCATCTTCAGCAACGAATCCTTTACATACTTATACTGATGCGGGCACTTACGGGGTACAATTAAAGGTAATTAGTGAAGAACATGGTTGTTCAGCGATAGCAAATCATAGCATTTCTGTAAATGATAGTCTCTTTGCCAAAATTGATATCAACAGTATTTGTCAGTGTGCCGGAGGAAATAACAGTTTTAACTTTATTAATGAGTCTGGTGGTGGTATTGGGCCTTATACTTATCTGTGGGATTTTGGCGATGGTTCTTCGTCTACCATAGAAAGTCCATCTAAAAAGTATAGCCAGTCCGGCGATTATAATGTAAAACTAACAGTAAGTGATGCTCATGGCAAACAGGCCTATGCATCAACATTAGTAAAAGTTTACGCTAAGCCACAGGCGGCATTTACTGCAACAGTTTCGGGTGATACTGTTTTCATCAGTAATACTTCTTCAATAACAACAGGCGGACTTAAATATAAATGGCAGTTTGATGATGGTTCGGTCTCTTCTGATACCAACCCGGTGAAAGTGTTTACTTCTTTAGGTGAACATGGTATAACATTAATTGCCATTGGTGATTTAGGTTGTGCAGATACGCTTTCAAAAACGATTACTATTGGCTATACAGGTTCAGGTAATTGTATCGTAACCGCAGGCTTTACGATGAATGATTCAAGCCAGTGTGTTACTGATAATCTTTTTGTATTTACAAATACTTCTACCGCCTGCTCTTGCGGCTTAACTTATTTGTGGGATTTTGGAGACGGAACCACTTCTTCGGAAAAGAACCCTGTTAAACAATACAGCCAGTTTGGAGAATATGATATTAACCTCTATGTAACAGACTGCAACGGGAATAAAGGCATGTATACCCGCCAGGTTTATATTGGAGATAAACCACATGCTGCTTTTAATGTTTTGTACCCAACATTGAACGGGAATAGCTATACTTTTCTTAGTACTTCTACGGTTACACTTGGGCCCATCAGTTATCATTGGGATTTGGGGGATGGCACAACTGCTTCAGTTTCTAATCCAACTGTTACATATCCTGCAGGTAATTATCAGGTTCAGTTGATTGTGAAAGGAAGGGGAACTTGTGCGGATACTGCCATGCAGCAAATAATGGTAAAGCAACAGCCGGTAGCGGATTTTGCAATAACTTCTTCAAATACTTGTTTGAAGAGCAATAGCTTTTATTTTCATAATCAGTCTTTGTATTCGGGCACTGCACAATATTTATGGGATTTTGGCGATGGTACAACTTCTACAGAATCCAATCCTGTTAAGGTGTATACCGCCAGCGGTAATTTTCTGGTACAACTGAAATTAACAGACTCGGTGGGTGTTGCTATCGTTTCTAAATATGTAACAGTGTATGCTTCTCCATCAGCTTCTTTTAATACGATACAAAACGTGTTGAACGGAACTTCGGGCAGTTATACTTTTATTAGTACTGCTACTATAACATCGGGTAGCATGAGCTATAACTGGAGTTTTGGAGATGGAACATCGGATCAAACCATTAATCCAACAAAAGTATTTAGTTTGCCAGGTACGTATTCAGTGGTGCTCATTGTGTCTAGCAATCACGGATGTATGGATACCGCCGGCAAAACTATTACTATACCAACTCCTGCCAGTCCTTTGCATGCAAGTTTTACTTTTTCAAGAAGCGGGTGCTCTACAACGGCAGAGTATTTCAGCTTTACCAATCTTTCCTCGGGTGGCATTCCCGCATTGAAATATAACTGGGATTTTGGCGATGGTACAACATCTTCCAGTACCAACCCTGTTAAGTTCTACCTGTATCCTAATACGTACAATATAACGCTTACAGTTACCGACTCTTTGGGTAATGTAGCTTCACAAACAGTCACTGTGCAATCATTGGGAGGGGCGATGCCTGTTGCGAGTTTTAATGTTACTCAAAATACATTGAATGGATCTTCTTACACTTTTATAAGTACTTCAACCATTTCAAGCGGGTGGATGACCTATGCCTGGGATTTGGGCAATGGTGCTTCTTCAACTTTAATTAATCCAACGATAACCTATACAAATATTGGCAATTATCCTGTTAAGCTTGTGGTAACAGGCAGCAGTGGTTGTAAAGACAGTATTACCCAAATAATAAACGTAAATACGATATCCAATAACAGCATTTTGATTAATGTTTCACTGGCGCCTAACCCGGCAAGAGATAATGTTACCGTGCGTTTTGCAAGTGCCTTGGCTGGAGATTATTATATTAAAATGATGAATGTTTCAGGCCAGGTTTTATATGAAGCTAAACTTAATGCAGCTGTTCCGGGAAGTATACTTACTCAGGCTATTAATATAACATCGTTCCCTCCCGGCTCTTACTTTATAGCAGTTAATAGCCAGCAAAACAGTAAAGTCTCATTGATACCTCTGCTTAAAAACTAGCTGATGTTACTGGACGCTTTTCAAAGCACATTTATCGTTTGTACATTTGCATTCTTATACTATAAGTTATGAAATACCAGGTTGGTGATGATATTGTTGTATTGCACAGTAATGAAGAAGGTAAAGTAATTGAAATAATCAATGATAAAATGGTGCTGATTGAAGTGCGGGGTGTAAAATTCCCGGCTTATATGGATCAGATTGATTTTCCTTATTTCAAACGGTTCACCCAAAAAAAATTGTTTGCCGAGAAAAAACCGGAGAAAAAATTTATTGACCAGGTACCCAAAGAAAAACCTCAGCCCAACCAATTAAAAGTTGCGGATGGAGTTTGGCTTTCTTTTGTACCAAAATTTTCGCTGGATGATTTTAATGATGAAGTGGTAGAACTGCTTAAGGTTTATCTGGTGAACAGAACTGATAAAGGATATGCATTTGATTATAAACAGCAGTTCTTCGGAGAAACAGATTTTGAATTGAAAAACCAGGTATTGGCTTTTCACGACTTCTACTTGCATGATCTTCCTTTTTCAGATTTGAATGATAGTCCGTCTTTCCATTTCGATTTTTCATTGATCACTCCTAACAAAAAGCTGGCAACCCATTACGAGGCCTCGTTGAAAATCAAGCCCAAGCAATTCTTTCAGCGTGTAGAAGAAATGAAAGAAAAGAATGAGCCCACTGTTTCATATAACCTGTTTAAAGAATATCCTGTCTATGTTCCTGAAGATAAGTTTGAACTATCAGGATTAGCTGCGAAAGGCTTTAAAGTTTATGAGGCGAATAAGATCCGTCAAAACCTGGAGCCTGCAAGATCGGTGATCGATCTGCACATGGAAAAACTCTCCGATAACTGGAAGAAAATGAGCAATGCAGAAATATTGGATATGCAGTTGAAGGAATTTGAAAAGTGGTATGAACTGGCTATTGCCCATCGTCAACCGAGCTTGATTGTTATTCATGGGGTGGGGAGTGGAAGACTGCGTGATGAAATTCATGACCTTTTAAAATGGCGTAAAGAAGTAAAAACATTCATCAATCAATACGATCCCCGTTTTGGTTATGGAGCTACCGAAATATTCTTTCAGTATTGATTTGTACCTTTGCAATAACTACAAACCCGAACTATCGTTTCAACTTTGCGTTGGAAAGGAAAGTCTGGACAGCAAAGAGCAACCCACCGGTGAAAAGCCGGCTAACAGTTTTCTGTTAAGAGAAAGTGCCACAGAAAATAACCGCCTTCGGGTAAGGGTGAAAATGTGAGGTAAAAGCTCACGGCTCCGTATGGTAACATGCAGGGCGGGTAAACCTTGGGTGCTGTAATGCCACGTATAGAGCCGTT
>JAGWUV010000051.1 GCA_028875875.1 Bacteroidota bacterium | reverse complement strand
GCAGCCTAAGTAAGATATAATTAAACTTCTTCTCAGTAATGTCTTCTCAACGAGGTGGGTGATAGAGTATAGTTCAATGCTTTTCCAACATTTGCAATGAGTTAGAAAAATATAGACAAAATCACATTTTTTCTCTTTCTAAAAATTCTCTGGCATTAGTTTTAAACTCATCGAAAGATGTAAACTGTTTATCTATAGTATTCGTTAATCTAGACCTGTCTTTTTTAGGAAGCTTTTCAAAATCTTCATTTACAACCCATCCTCTAAAGTTCAATTTTTGCATGCGATATTCAAGACAGCTAATAGTCGCAAGTCTCGCCTTTGCCACATCTTTTACACCAAACAAATAAATTGGATGGCCATTCGGTGAAAAAGAATAGTCAGCCTCAAGATCATCCCTATTAGGGATTGGCATCACTTTCTTTTTCGGTTTAAACTCTTGCAGTTCCTTTACAATAAATTCATCTAGCATTTCATAAAAAAGATTTTCTATTATCTCTCTCTTGAAGAACCTCATACTACCAATTTTGGCATACGCCTGAGTTATATGCATTATATCTGTATATATCGTCTCCGGTTTTGTATCGAAACAAATACTACCTTGTTCTTCAGACAGATTATTTTCAATAAGAATTCTCTGCAATATTGATTCTTTATTTTCCGTATCTATATCATAGGTGTAAGATAGCCTTTGTAAAGTCAACCCAAAATCACAAAGTATATATTGATTGTTATCCTTTTTCTTTATAAAAAGGTCTACCATATCACCATCTTCATGATAAATCGGAAGCAACAACTGATATATCCCTGGCCTTTTCTCCTTAATAGCAACTCGACCGTTAAAATCAGACTTTATATATGAGAGTATTTCTTCCATTTTAGTTTATTAAAAATCTATTTTAATTTGACCAGACGGAGGCGCAAAATATTTTTTCCTATCTAAGGGTACTATGTTTATATATTTTATAAAAAATTGAATAGCATCTTCTATGGTTGAATATTCTTCAGTTTTTTGAATATTCCTTTCAACTCTAATCCCATTATTAATATCATTTGCATTAACTGTGTGAATATGAAAAAAGGAATGGTGCGGAATACTCATCGTTTCTCCATGTAAGCCATTGCATCTAAATAAACAAATCTTGCCCTTTTCCTCTTTTGGTATATATACAAGACCAATTGAAAAATTTTCATAAAAAAAGGAATTTTTTGATATAAAACCTGTAAATGTATGTTGCCCATCAACTGATGATAAACCGAATAAAGTTTTGCTGCTACCTCTACTAATTCCAGAATCTCTTGGGGCTTCAATTATTGTCTTTGGACAGACAATCAAATTTTGGATAATTTCATCAGTGTACATAACCATTATCAGAATAAAATTATAAACATACATAATTTTATTCTCCAACCCAAAGCTTCCATTTTCATAAATCTAACTTAATTGTAGCTTCTCTTTACTTCTCCAGCTGAGTAATGTTCTTTGCAAAACTTCATAAATAATTTCACTCCCTGCCACAATTGAAGCCATTTATACAGGCTGTTTCAGCACTATTTCGGACGGACAACCGACGGCAAAGTGACGGATCGATAGCCCTCCGTTCTTCTTCACCAAGAAGCACCATTATATGAAGAATTGGCAGGCGATATATGAGAAAAGGCTACCTAAAAACCAGGTAGCCTTTTCTTTTTATTAATTATTATTATCAGCCATCTCATTATTCCTTCACGCCTGTATTGTTAGCCGGTTTCGGTGTAGCCCATTCGCTTCTGTCTAATTTCTTTTGCACCGGGTACACTTCATCGCAGGTATTACCTTCATACAAGCGGCCATTCTTCATCACATAAGCAACAGTATTGGTATTTCGGATATTCTCTAATGGGTTCTTATCCATGATCACCAGGTCGGCCAGTTTACCCACTTCAATACTACCAAGGTCTTTATCCAAACCTAATCCTGTAGCACCTAAAATAGTAGCTGTACGCAACACATCCATGTTACGCATACCGCCGCTTTGCATAGCCCACATTTCCCAATGGTAACCCAATCCCTGAAACTCACCATGACTGCCAATACCTGCCAGTCCTTTGGCTTCTACCAATGCTTTCATCGACTTCGCATGTTTATAAAACACATGCTCTTCCCGCATAAACCATCCTTCGCCTACTCTTCTTGTTTTCGCCGCCAATTCTTCATAAGGCATAAAGTATTGCATCTTGGTATCGTGGTAAGGGTCTTCAGTTTCCCAGAAATAGTTCTCTGCCCAGGGACCGCCATACGATACCAGCAAGGTAGGTGTAACGATCATGTGCGATTGCGCCACTGCCGTAATCACATCCTTGTATAATGGATAGATGGGAATAGCATGCTCGTGACCGGGATAACCATCCAGCAGGTTGGTCATATTCAGTTTAAAATTCAACCCGCCTTCCGTAGTAGGCATCAGTTGCTGGTTACGTGCGGCATTGATGATCCACTCCCTTTGCTGCCTGTTACCGGCCAGGTACATTTTGATGTATTGGGTATGATAATATTTACTGTATTGTTTCAATACACTTTCCGCCTGTGCAGAATCTTTGATATTGTAATCCCAGAAACCCACACCCGGACCGGTAGAGTAAATTCTCGGGCCTACCATTTTACCTGCTTCTACCATATCGCCATACGTAAGTACATCGGTAGTAGCAGTTTGAGGGTCACGTGTGGTGGTTACACCATAGGCCAGATTAGCAGCATAGATCCATATTTGGTTCTTATGAATGCCCCAATTGGGCCACATGTGCGAATGCACATCTACAAAACCGGGAACGATGGTCTTGCCGCTCATATTCATCACTTTGGTGCCCGCCGGTACATGCAGCGAACCTCTTTTCCCTACACCTTTAATTCGGTTATTCTCAATCAGTATATCACCATTATCTATCACTTCCTCTCCTTTCATGGTAATAATACGGGCCCCTCTCAACAACAGGGAAGCTGCGGGCATGTCTTTCGCATAATACACTTTCACCTCTGTTTCCAGTGCCTTATACTTCGGTTCTTCTTTCTTCACTGAAGCAGTGGCAGCTTTTGCTTTTGCAGAATCAGTTTTCGCTTTTACCGTGGTATCCGCTTTTGCTTTTTCCAGGGAATCGGCTATGTGTTTGGCTTCTGCTTTCTTAGCTGTTTTTACACTGTCATCAAAGAAATCGGCATACTCCAGATCATATACAAAATGCGAGGCGCCCAGGCTAAAGTGCACTTTCTTTCCGTTGCTTTCCCAGGCAGGAAATTCACCTCCCAGCTCCGTTAACTTACGGGCAGGAAATTGTGCCGACCCGGCATCTGCCAAAGAAAGATTCAGCGTTTTACCTGTTTGTGGAATGTTCACTACATAGATCTCATTATTGATCTGCGCCAGCGCTTTTTTACCGGTAGGCGAAATGAAGATGGCATCAGCTGCAGAAGGCAAATTCATTTCCATCGCATCGCTTTCCTTTTCACTCAGCATACAATTATCACCCGCTTTGATCTTGTCTTTAAAGTTACTGATGCCATACGTAGTGATACCGGTAACATGGGCAATGATTTTTTCATCGGTTCCATCCCATTTAATGGAAACCAGGTTACCATTGCCGGTACTAAGGTAGATACGGTCTGATCCTTTTACAAAATGCGGATTGTTTCTGCCATTGGCCTTATCAATCACCATAATATCCCCACCGTTAGAAGAGATATAACAAAGCTCATCTTCGGCACCGTTGTAACCGGGACCAAAAGCGTTTTTATACTGCTGGGCACTGCTTCTTACAAATACGATCTTATCGCCTTCATTGTTAAAAGCAGGCTGTTGGTATAAACCAGGCTGAGGCGTGATCTTTTGTTCCCCGCTACCATCGGTGTTGATCTTATACAGGTTACCGCCCTCAGCATTCCAGGTGGTGAATACAATGCTTTTACCATCGGGGCTCCAGGCAGGTTCAGCCTCTGTAAAATCGTGTGTGGTGAGCTTTTTAGGCGTACCGTTGGGATAATCCATCACATACAACCTGTTCAATGCCGTGAAAGCCAATTTACTGCCATCGGGAGAGGGAACACCATCCCGTATCTGTGTAGCCAACTGGTAGGCGGTATCTTTCACCGGGAATTTGAATTCCAGCCTTGCACCCAGTTCCAGCTCCACGTTTGCTTCAAAAGGAATCTCAGTAGCAGCGCTGCCGTCAATAGGAATACGATGGATCTTACCACCATAAGCAGCAATCAGTGCCTTGCTGTCCGGCGTAAAGCACATGGCAGGTAATACACCCATCACAGCAATAGATTCCTGGTCGTCACGCTGTACCGGGTAAGCCAGCCATTTTTCATCACCTGTTGCCAGGTTGCGCAGTACCAGTCCTGTTTTATCTTCAAAACGGCTGCCATACACCATCCACTTACCATCTTTCGATAATACAGGGGTGAAAGCAGAACCATAACGGGAAGTGATGGTGGTTACTTTGGCATTCTCCCTGTCGTACACCCCCAACTGGTATTGAGGCATTTGGGCATTGTAGTTCCAGGCACCAAAACGGCGGGAAAAATAAATATAGCGGCCATCGGCACTCACTGCCGGATCAATGGTTTTCAGGTTGGCCGGCTGATCGATGAGCTGCACACCACCGCCGCCGTTTTTATGGATCATGTACAACTGAACATTCAGCCTTCCTTTGGAGTACACAATGTATTCGCCATCGGGTGTCCAGGCAGCAGAAGGGAAGTTCTGATCCCGGTCTTTAGTAAGCTGCACCGTATCTTTTTTCTCCAGGTCAATATACCAGAGGTTTTCAGCGCCGCTGCGGTCGGAAGTGAACAATAACCGCTTTCCATCAGGGCTGTACCGCGGATGGGTATCGAAGGCAAGCCCTTTCGTTACCTGCGTAGCTTTACCCCCTGTAGCGGGGATGGTATAAATATCCCCCATCAGGTCGAACACGATGGTCTTTCCATCCGGACTCATATCCAAAGAAGTCCATGTGCCCTCGTTGGTAGTGAAGTTGATCTTACGCTGCGGTTTCACAGGAAGATCTTTGTAGGTAACATACTTTACCGAATCTTTTTTCGTGGAATCAACAGGGCCAGAGACTGTTGTTGCGGCCCCGGCCTGCAGGCAGCCCAAAGCGGCGCCTATGAGGCAAATAGCCAATTGATTGCTCAGTGATGACATTGCAGAAAAGTTTTAGCGGTTAAAATAACGAGAAACATTCAAAAACAAACGTTCTGTGGGAGCATTTACACGAACGGTTGCACAATTAGCGGTTGCCCGTTGAGGCATGAACCAGCAGCGTATATCTTTGTTCCTTCAAATATTCGTCTATGAATGAAAAATTTATTACACGCATCCAACAGGAGCTGAAAGAAATTGAAGCTGCCGGTTTGATGAAAAGAGAGAGAATCATTACCAGTGAGCAGGGGCCCGAGATCACCGTGAATGGTAAAACCGTTTTGAATTTCTGCGCCAACAATTACCTGGGCCTATCCTCCCATCCGAGAGTGATCGAGGCTGCCCACAAAGCCATTGATACACATGGCTACGGCATGAGTAGTGTGCGTTTCATCTGCGGAACGCAGGATATTCACAAAGAGCTGGAACAAAAGCTGGCCCAATTCCTGGGAACAGAAGACACAATTTTATACGCCGCCGCCTTCGATGCCAACGGTGGTGTATTTGAGCCTCTGTTCAATGAACAGGATGCGATCATTTCCGATGCATTGAACCACGCTTCCATCATTGATGGTATCCGTTTGTGCAAGGCACAACGTTACCGTTATGAGCACAATAATATGGATGACCTGGAAGCAAAGTTGAAAGAAGCACAACATCTACGCAGTAGAATCATTGTTACGGATGGTTCCTTCAGTATGGATGGAACGATTGCACAATTGGATAAGATCTGCGATCTCGCCGATACATACGATGCGATTGTAATGATCGATGAATGTCACTCTTCGGGTTTCCTGGGCAAAACAGGAAGAGGTACACACGAATATCGCGGCGTGATGGGTAGGATTGACATTATCACCGGAACATTAGGCAAGGCGCTAGGTGGCGCCAGCGGCGGTTTTACCAGTGGCAGAAAAGAGGTAATTGAAATGCTGCGCCAGCGTTCAAGGCCTTACCTGTTCTCCAATACCGTTGCACCAAGTATTGTTGGGGCTTCTATCGCAGTGCTGGACATGCTTACCGAAACCACCGAATTGAGGGATAAACTAGAATACAATACGAAATATTTCAGAACAAAAATGACGGAAGCGGGTTTTGATATTAAGCCCGGCGATCATCCCATTGTTCCCATCATGTTGTACGATGCGGTACTATCGCAAACTTTTGCTGCCAAACTGTTGGACGAAGGAGTGTATGTAATCGGTTTCTTCTTCCCGGTAGTGCCCAAAGGACAGGCAAGAATAAGGGTACAGTTGAGTGCCGCCCATTCACAGGAACACCTGGATAAAGCCATTGCTGCATTTATTAAAGTGGGAAAGGAATTAAACGTACTGAAAGCTTAAAGCAAAAGAAAGCTAATTTGCAGCCCGAATAAAAGGCTTCATATAATTTAAAGAGATGAAAACAAAGTTGATAATTGCGTTGTATGCATTGAGCCTGTTGCTGTCTGCATGCGGTTCTAATAATGTTACGGAAGATGATTCATTAAAGAAATATTTTGATGAGAATCATGTAAAAGGCTCATTTGCACTGCTCGATAACGGGCAGGCACATTTTACCATTTACAATCTTTCCCGTTATAAAGATTCGGCTTACCTGCCGGCCTCTACGTTTAAGATCGTAAACTCGCTTATCGGCTTACAAACCGGAAGGATCGTAAACGAAAAAATGGTGATCAAATGGGATGGTGTTGTTCGCAAGTTCCCGAACGGCGATACGGCAAAAGACTGGAACAAAGACCTTACTATGGAAGAGGCTTTTAAAGTTTCTGCCGTGCCTTATTACCAGGAAATTGCAAGAAGAATTGGGAAAGATACTATGCAGTACTGGCTGGATAGCCTGAAATACGGTAACCATAAAATGGGCAGCCGTGTAGACTCTTTCTGGCTGGATAATTCTTTACAGATCACTTCTGATGAGCAGTTAGGATTGGTAAAAAAACTCTACTTCACACAACTGCCTTTCGATAAGCGTACACAGAATATTGTTAAGCAGGTAATGTTACAGGAAAGTAATGCCAATTATAAGCTCGCTTACAAAACAGGCTGGGGCTTTGCTGCAAACGGCAACAGCATTGGCTGGGTAGTAGGCTGGATAGAAGAGAACAGGCATCCTTATTTCTTTGTGCTGAATGTAGAAGGTGCTCCCAACGCCGATATGAAAACGATCCGAAAAAAGATGCTGATGGGTATCTTAAAACAACTCGGATTCTTTGAAGGGAAAAGATAAATATTCTGCCCAAGGATGAATTGGCCTGAACTTTGAAGCCTTAGGGCAACTAAGTTCAGGCTTTTTTGCAAGTTGGATTTAGATAACAAAAGTGATATAAATGTGTATTGTATACTTTGTGCCCCTTGTGTTTACTTTGTGTACTTAGTGGTTAAATAATAACATCAAGCACATAGTTGCATGAGTACTGAAATGCAATGTTATTCCTATCTCACTTTTTTTAGTTTTTCATTTCAAACAGATGCTCTTAGCTTGCACGGATAATGCTGCAATTTGAACATATAGAATTTTTATACGGTCTGCTGGTATTGCTACCACTCACCGCTTTATTCCTCGTTGTGTTGCGATGGAAAAGAAAATCCATGCAAAAGCTGGGAGAAGTGCGACTGGTAAAGCCATTACTCAATCGTTATTCTCCTTTCAAATACAATCTGAAGATCATTTTGGTGTTATTGGCCATCGCTTTAGGCATTGGTACCATTGCCAATCTCAGGCAGCCCCAAAAAGGCAAAGGCTCCAAAGGATCGGGTATTGATGTTATGATCGCACTGGATGTAAGCAAAAGCATGTGGAGCCAGGATGAAAAGCCCACCCGTTTAGAAAAGGCAAAACTATTCATTAATACACTCAATCAACAACTGAACAATAACCGTATCGGGTTGGTGGTATTCGCAGGCCAGGCTTATTTGCAAATGCCACTTACCGCCGATGCCGGGGCCGCGAGAATGTATGTGAACAATGCTTCGCCGGATATGGTTCCTCAGCAAGGTACTGATATCAGCAGTGCTTTACAGTTATGTGATGCTTCGCTTGATACCAAAGAAAAAAAATACAAAGCCATTGTACTCATAACAGATGGGGAAGATCATGATCCCAACGCCATCAAAACAGTGCAGGACCTTACAGAGCATGGCACTGTATTGCATACCATAGGCGTAGGTTCTGTAGAAGGATCTCCGATCACGGAGCCTGGCACCAATGAATACAAGAAAGATGATAATGGGCAAACCATCATTTCAAAACTTAATGAAGGTTTACTGAAAGAATTGGCACAGAAAGGCAATGGGAGCTACCATCTTTTAACCGATGTATCTTCCGTTACAAATGCTGTTGCCGATGACCTGAACGGAATGGATAAGAAAATGATCGAAGGTAATACCGGCAGCATCACTTACAATTCCTTCTATCTCTGGTTCCTTGTTCCGGCTTTGGTTTTATTGGTGATCGAATTATTCATTTCCGAAAAAAAGAAACTGCAAACAACATGAAAAGGTGTGGTACGATAGTAGGTTGTTTGCTCACCGTAGCTGCTTTTGCTCAAAAGGGGAATAATGAAATATTAAAAGGAAACGAAGCCTATCAAAAAGGAGATTATAACGCAGCATTAGCCTTTTACAGGAAAGCATTGCAACAGAATGAGAAGAATTACATCGCACAATTCAACACGGGTAATGCTTTACAAAAACAACAGCAATACGCCGAAGCTGCCAAACAATACCAGTCTGTTGCAGAACACGCAACAGATACTAGCCTGCAGAGCAAAGCGTTATACAACAAAGGCGTAGCAGAAATAAAGCAACAGCAAATAGACCAGGCCATTCAGTCTTTCAAACAGGCTTTACGCATCAACCCGAAAGATGAAGAAACAAGGGAGAACCTTCAAAAAGCACTGAATGAGAAGAATAAAAAGAACAATTCTTCTAAGAAGAACCAGCAAAACAAACAAGAGCAACAAAAGGAAAAGAAGTCACAAAGTAACCTTAGTCAGCAACAGGCCGAGAAACTACTGAACCAGTTACGTAATGAAGAAAAAAAATTAATGGATTACCAGAAGCAGAAAGTAAAGCAGAACAGGCCTGATAAAGACTGGTAATGTGTTAAAAGATATTCATACTGCCCTTATAGCTTCCAGCCACAGACCGAACATAGTCCTGCTGATATTTGTTAGTGAGATTACTTGAATTTTTTGTGGACATTTGCCCTTCGAAACTGAATATCATTTATGCAATCATATTGTAATTCTATTACACAATACAGCAGGCTTATCACCAAAGAGGTAAAAATCGGAGATCTTTTATTAGGCAATGGGCATCCGATACGGGTGCAAACCATGACCACTACAGATACGATGAATACCATAGCTACGGTAGAACAAACCATTCGCTGTATAGAGGCAGGAGCAGAATTGGTGCGTATCACAGCACCTTCCATCAAGGAAGCAGAAAACCTGCTGAATATAAAAAATGAATTACGCAAAAGAGGTTATGCCACACCTCTTATTGCCGATATCCATTTCACTCCCAATGCTGCAGAAGTAGCGGCCCGCATTATTGAGAAAGTAAGGGTGAATCCCGGCAACTATGTAGATAAGAAAAAGTTTGAACAGATCGAATACACCGATGCGGAGTATGTGGAAGAAATAGAACGCATCAGGGATCGCTTTACACCACTGGTAAAAATTTGTAAAGAATATGGTACAGCCATGCGTATCGGTACCAACCACGGTTCGCTGAGCGACAGGATCATGAGTCGCTACGGCGATACACCCATGGGCATGGTAGAAAGTGCTATGGAATTTTTACGTATTGCCCGTGGAGAAAGTTATCACAACATTGTACTGAGCATGAAAGCCAGCAACCCGCAGGTAATGGTACAGGCGTATCGTTTGCTCATCAATAAAATGTTTGAAGAGTTTGGAGAATGTTACCCGTTACACCTGGGCGTAACGGAAGCAGGTGATGGAGAAGACGGAAGGGTGAAAAGTGCAGCAGGTATAGGCACCTTGCTGGAAGATGGGATTGGCGATACCATCAGGGTATCTTTAACGGAAGATCCTGAATTTGAAATCCCGGTTTGTAGAGACCTGGTAAAGAGATATAGTGTAGTGAATCAGTCTGTAAAGGCCATCACACCTTCCATTGAAAAGCTCCCTTACGATCCGTTCAATTACCAGAGGAGAGAAACGTTTGTAATTCAAAATATGGGCGGCCATCATGTACCTGTAGTTGTGGCAGACCTTAGCAAAACGAGTAACATAACCCCTGGCACGTTAGAAAGCATTGGCTATACTTATAATGCCGCTACAGACAAGTGGAATATCAGCGATGCAGCAGCCGATTATATTTTTACCGGCCATCAATTACTCAACTTTGCATTACCCGGAACATTAAAGGTGATCACCTATCCGGCTACCTGGCAGCAAGCCGGCGATAAAGAAAAATACTTTCCCATTTTTGATGCAGGCGGTTATCTTGAAGCAGAACAAAAAAGCAATAATATCAATTTTGTAATGCTCGATTGTTTCAGTGATGAAACAACCATCAACGATTTTAGTTACCTGGATGAACTAGCCAATGACCCCACCGTTGTACTGTGCTTAAACAGTACACAACAACATGCTATGCCGGCAGTAAGAAGAATGATGATGGAACTAATCCAGCGTAAAATAAAAAACCCGGTAATACTGAATGTAGACAGCCATTGGCAAACAGCAGATGAACATTTGATCCATTATGCCACTGAAGCCGGTGCTTTGTTGCTCGACGGCATGGGTGATGGTGTTTGTTTTGGTATGGCACAAAACAGTTACCAGGTACAGGATGCAGGCCTAAAAAATGCCAGCGGCAGAAATTACCTGCAAAACAAATCAGTGGAACAGTTCATCAACAACACGGCTTTTTCCATTTTACAGGCCACACGTTCGAGGATATCAAAAACAGAATATATCTCCTGCCCCAGCTGCGGAAGAACGTTGTTCGACCTGCAGGAAACAACAGCAAAGATTAGAAGTGTAACCAACCATTTAAAAGGCGTAAAGATTGCCATCATGGGTTGCATTGTAAACGGTCCGGGAGAAATGGCTGATGCTGATTTTGGTTATGTGGGCAGTGGAGTTGGCAAGATCACTCTGTACAAAGGCAAAGAAATAGTGAAGCGAAATATTGATAGTGACATAGCGGTAGATGAGTTGATCAACCTGCTGAAAGAGAATGATGCCTGGGTGGAAAAAGAATAGAAGTAATCAGGATCATCTTTTTTAGCATTTTTATTATTGAATTTTGCTTTGAATAATAGACCTGCCGGGTAATGAGTACTCTTCCTGTGACCAACAAAAAAGGAATAGTGTAACTTATTTAATTACTGGAATTACCATTATTAACAAAACCGCTTATAACGGAGAAGGATTTATGCAAACAGATTTTTTAGTGATAGGCAGTGGCATAGCGGGGTTAACCTATGCATTGAAAACGGCAAAGCATTTTCCTGATAAGAAAATACTGGTGATCACCAAAACCCAGGCCGACGAAACCAATACCAAATATGCCCAGGGTGGCGTAGCGGGTGTATGGGATGAAGCAAAAGATAGTTTTGAAAAACATATAGAAGATACGCTTATTGCCGGAGATGGGCTTTGCAATAACCAGGCGGTGGAGATAGTTGTAAAAGAAGGCCCGGAACGCATAAGAGAAATCATCGGTTACGGTGCTGAGTTTGATAAAAATGCCAGTGGTGAATATGCCCTGGGCAGGGAAGGTGGCCACAGCGAATACAGGATATTGCATCATAAAGATGTTACAGGGCAGGAAATAGAGCGGGCCTTACTGGAAGAAGTAAGCAAAACAAAAAATATCGAAATCGTTAATCACTGTTTTGTAATAGATATTATCACACAACACCATTTAGGTTATCTCGTTACTAAATCTACACAGGACATTACCTGCTATGGCGTATACGTACTGAACCTGAACACCAATGAAATTGAAAAGATCCTTTCCAAAATAACATTACTGGCTACAGGAGGCTGCGGACAAGCATACAGAACCACTACCAATCCCCGAATTGCTACAGGCGATGGTGTAGCCATGGTGTACCGGGCCAAAGGAAGGATAGAGAACATGGAGTTTATCCAGTTCCATCCTACTGCTTTATATGAACCAGGTGTTTCTCCTTCTTTCTTAATTACAGAAGCTGTACGCGGCGATGGCGGTATTTTAAGAAACAAGTACGGTGAGGCTTTCATGGAAAAATATGATGAAAGAAAAGATCTTGCTCCACGTGATATCGTTGCCCGAGCCATTGATAGTGAAATGAAACGAACCGGTACCGAACACGTGTACCTCGATTGCAGGCATATGTCAAAAGAGGCTTTCATTAATCACTTTCCTAATATTTATGAAAAGTGTTTAAGCATAGGTATTGATGTAACACAAAACATGATTCCCGTGGCACCTGCAGCGCATTACAGCTGCGGTGGTATCAAGACAGATGAATGGGGCAGAACATCTATCAAACATTTATATGCCTGTGGCGAATGTGCCAGCACAGGTCTGCATGGCGCTAACCGATTGGCCAGTAACAGTTTGCTGGAAGGTATGGTATATGGTCACCGTTGCTATCTCGATAGTGTTCGTATTGTGGGAACAATAGATATTGAAAATAACATTCCCGACTGGAATGCTCTTGGCACCAGCGATCCGAAGGAAATGATCCTCATTACACAAAGCCTGAAAGAGTTACAACTCATCATGAGCGATTATGTGGGTATTGTTCGTACGGACGTGCGTTTACGAAGAGCTATGAAACGGCTGGATCTGTTATTTGAAGAAACAGAAGAGTTGTACCGATCCACTCGTGTATCACCACAACTTTGTGAATTGAGAAACCTCATTACTGTAGGCTATCTCATTGTGAAAGGTGCAGAATTCAGGAAAGAAAGCCGTGGCCTTCATTATAATACAGATCACCTGGAGAAGAACCCATTATTGCAGAATATCATTTTATAACCCGATCATCCGTAGCATGTACTATATCGTTTATAGTTTTTTCTTTTTACTCTCCCTGTTACCCTGGCGTGCATTGTATATTATATCTGATTTCATTTATCTCATACTTTACTACATTATCGGTTACAGGAAAGAAGTGGTCATGAAAAATCTTACCATCGCCTTCCCTGAAAAAACAGAAAAAGAGAAAGTGCAGATCGCTAAACAGTTTTACCACAATTTCATTGATAATTTCATCGAGGTTATCAAACTGATTTCTGCTTCTAAAAGTTCTATTCAAAAAAGATTTAAAGCAGATTATTCAATCCTGAATGAATTATATGAACAGGGATTGAACACCCAGGTACACCTTGGTCACTTTTTTAACTGGGAATATGCCAACCTCTCTTTTGCTACCTATATGAAAGCGCCTTTCGTTATTGTGTACATGCCTATTTCAAATAAAGCCATTGACAAGGTATTTTATAAAATGCGAACAAGGATGGGGTCAAAGCTGGTAGCTGCTACTAATTTCAGAAATGAATTCATGCCATTTGCGAAAGATCGCTTTGTATTGGTACTGGTTGGTGATCAAAACCCAGGCAACCCGGAAAATGCTTACTGGGTAGATTTTTTTGGAAAGAAAACGCCTATTGTGAAAGGTCCCGAACGGGGTGCCAGGTTGAACAGATCTGCGGTAGTGATGATAAGCATTCATAAAATCAAGCGTGGTTACTATGAATCGAAAGCAGAATTACTAACCACCAATGCAAGAGAGTTACCAGATGGAGAAATAACGGAAAAGATGATCAGGTTTATTGAGCGATCTATTCGCCAATCACCTTCCAACTACCTGTGGAGCCACCGCAGATGGAAGTTTGAATATGATGAAGCCAAACATAAACACCTATTGGTGGGAAACAAAAAAGGTTCAGTGCATTAACTGAACCTTTTTTGTTGCGTTAAACATTCTTAATTCAATGCTTCTGCTGTTTTTTCAATCTCAAATTTATCTTTCAACTCAATAATTTTATTCCAGCCACCCTCAATGTTTCTAAGGTTATGTATGCCTTGCCTTTTCATTAGTGAAGAAGCGATCACACTCCTGTAACCTCCTGCACAATGCACATAGATATTAAAATGCTCATCAAGATTGGCCATACTGGCAGGATCAGTGAGTTCTACCAATGGAATATTGGTTGCCTGCCTCAAATGTCCATCGGCAAACTCTGTTTCCCTGCGTACATCAACTACCAATAAATTCTCATCAAAGGGAATATCCATGGCAAGTTCATCGGCCTCAACATTCACAATCATATCTGTTTTTTCTCCAGCCTGTTGCCATGCTTCGAAACTGCCCTGCAGGTATCCTTCCAGTTTTTCAAAGCCCACTCTTGCCAGCCTTATGATTGACTCTTTTTCCTTTCCTGGTTCTGTTACCAGTAAGATATGCTGATCGAAAGAAAGTAAACTACCCGCCCATTCTGCAAAACGGCCTTCCAGTCCTATGAAAATAGAGCCTGGAACAAAACCATTCATAAATTCTGGCCCCCGCCTGGTATCGAGAATAATTGTATTATCAGCTTTGGCTTTTTCCTTGAAAGCATCAACAGACAGAGCGGTCAATCCTTTTTCCAGCACGGCGTTTAAGCTTTCATAGCCTTCTTTATTGATCTTGGCATTGATAGGAAAATATTGCGGCGGTGTTGTTAAACCTTCCGTAACGGCTTTAATAAACTCTTCTCTTGTTTGTTGTTGCAGCGCATAATTGGTTTTCTTCTGCTCCCCTATGGTACTTTGTGTTTCGTTACCCAAAGTTTTGCCGCAACTACTACCGGCACCATGGGCAGGATAGATGATCACCTCATCTGGTAAAGGGATGATCTTATGCTGAAGACTATCATACAGCATACCCGCCAGGTCGTTCATAGTGAGTTCTTCTCCTTTCTGAGCCAGATCGGGGCGACCAACATCTCCTACAAATAAAGTATCGCCGGTAAATACCGCATAATCTTTATGCTGCTCATCTTTTAATAGATAACAACTGCTTTCCAGCGTATGGCCGGGAGTATGCA
>JAGWUV010000028.1 GCA_028875875.1 Bacteroidota bacterium | reverse complement strand
CTTTTAATCATTTCATTGTGATCTTCTTTTGAAACATATTTACAATCTGAAAAATCAAGATACTTTTTCGTAACATTTTTTACAGAAATAAATGGTACTCCTTTATCAACATAATTTGGCTTGAAATGTACCCCATCTGTTATTTTAGTTGTCACCTTATCCAGGGTTGTATATTCAACAGGATCACCAAACATATCATAGAAAATACTTTGTGCCAGTTTATCATACTTCTGTAATAACAACTGATCCTTTTGGCGTAGTGCATCTGCTTTATCTAACACATCTGCTATGTGTTGCTGTATGTGAAGTGGGGGTAGTGGAATCCACATCTGTTTTAAATGAGATGATCCAAAATTTAATTGTGCAGAACCAGTAATAAGTTTCCTTAGCTGCTTATTAAAAATTGTTGTTCTTAAAAAAAACGAGAAAAATTGTAACGAACAAATTGATGGGTCTTTTGATTTAAATCTAATTGTACTTGTATTCATACATAATGGTAGATGCTCTTCTTTAACCCACGCGACTTTTTTATGAAAAGTATCTAATGTTATTCCAGAACTTGCTATCAAAAGATCCCCTGAGTCAACTAAAAAGTGTTTATACTTTCCAAAAGCCTCCTCTTCAGATATAAATATTTTTGTAGAATTTAAATCAACTTTATTTTCATTAATATTCCCGACATTTAACAACTTAACTCCGTAACTACGGAATTGTGTATTCCTGACTCCTGGACCTTCCTGAAACCAAAGGATTTCGTCAAGCATAACTTTCTTCCAACTCATACTAATAGTTTTTTAAGTTGGTTAAGTAATTCAGCCCTCTCTTCATCTATCTGCTCTATCTGTTGAATAATAGTTTGTGGTGCATCATACTCCTTTTGTTCATACACTACTTCCTTATAACGGTTAATACTTAAATCATAATTATTAGCATGTATATCAGCCAATGTCACCAAGAAGCTTTTATCTGTTCTGGTGCGTTGCGCTTCCTGTGCTATGTTCTTCCAGCGTGTTATGATTTCCGGTATATCATCAGCATCAATTTTATTACGCTTATCATCTAAAGTATAACCATCAGCAGTCATATCATAAAACCATACTTTATCAGTACCTCCACTATTGGTTTTGGTAAACAGCAACACCGCTGTACTCACTCCAGCATAAGGCTTAAATACACCACTTGGCATACTTATTACTGCCTGTAGCTTGTGGTTATCTATTAACTGCTTACGTATTTGTATGTGCGCTTTGCTACTACCAAACAACACACCATCTGGTACAATAACAGCAGCACGACCACCTACTTTTAACCCTTTTAATATTAACCCTAAGAACAACAATTCTGTTTTTTTAGAATCAACCAGGTTAATTACTTTAGGGTCTACTGCTTCTCTGTCAAGGCTCCCCTTAAAAGGTGGGTTAGCCAGTATAACAGAAGCCTGTTCTGTAAATGCATTATTCGCTTCACTTAATGCATCCACATCTTTTAGCTGTGGATTTTCTACCCCATGCAGAATCAGGTTCATAGAACCAATGCGTATCATGGTAGGATCAAACTCCATTCCTATGAAGATATTCTCCTGGAACTTTTTCTGGTTCTCAGGACGCATTAATTCAGAAGCGTATTGCTCACGTAAGTATTCTCCTGCTGCTACTAAAAAACCACAAGAACCAGCAGAGGGATCACAGATAACATCATCTAAAGTTGGTGCTACCATTTGCACCATCATCTTAATAATGTGTCGTGGTGTACGGAATTGCCCGTTCTGTCCGGCTGTAGCTATCTTACTCAACAAATATTCATACACATCCCCTTTGGTATCACGATCTTCCATGTTTATCTCGCTTAGCATATCAACCACTAAAGAGAGTAAGCGAGGGGTAGGAATCATGAATGTAGCACCCTTCATAAACCTAGTGAAGGCTGAACCCTGCTCACCCATCCTCTTCATAAAATCAAACACACCATTCTCTTTTGTAAAGAGACGGTACATTACTTCCGGATCAGTGTTTCTAAACCTGCTCCAACGTAATTCTTCTTGTGCTGCTGTGTAAATAGGATTCTCTATTGGCTTCTTTAGGAAAGCAGCTTTCTGTTCCCTCTGTGTGTGTAATTCATCCAAACGACGAATGAATAACAGGTAGGTCATCTGTTCTATCACAGTTATTGGGTTGGATAAACCACCCGTCCAAAATGCTTCCCAAACTTTATCAACTTTACTTTTTAGCTCACCAGTAATCATGCTTCTGTTAATTATTCGTGTTACTCATCAAATATAAATAAACAATTGTATCCATACGTATAAATCCCCTTCCTTCCAATCCCCTGTCACAGAACACACCTACCAAATCCCGGTAAGAAGGGGAGAAAATAAAAAACAAACCCAAAATAAACCATCAACACAACTCTTCACCAAACTCAAACACCCACACTACCCCACATTATGTTACCAGATTCTTCTAAAACCCTTTCCAGATAAGGATTACAAGAAATAAATTTTTATTCATCTGTTAGCTTAGAAGATAATTTTGCTGATAACCCCTTCATATCAGCTGCTATTTTAAGCTCTCCTACCCGTGCATAAATCTGGGTAATGGTTATTTTACTATGCCCTAACATTTTTGATACAGTTTCCAAAGGAATTCCACTTTGTAGGGTAATAGTAGAAGCAAATGTATGCCTGAACAAGTGGGTATGAAGCTTCTTGCTTATACCTGCTATTTCCTGTATGATTTTAAGATAGGCGTTCATCTTCTGATTACTTAGCACAGGGAAGATGGGAGTAGACAAATCAACAACCTGCTCCAAATACTTATTCAGCACAGTAACTGCGGGTTGCAGTAATGGTACTGTGAAGGTATTGTGCGTTTTGGTTCTTTCCATCTTTAGCCACAGATTACCATCTACCCCTTTATACAAGTGCTTCTTACAAAATGCTTTTACGTCAGCATAAGCTAACCCCGTGTATATTTGGAACAGTATAATATTCCTGATGTGTTCCAGCCGTTCATTCTTCAGGTCCAACTTATGTATTAGCTGTACTTCTTCCCAGGTTAAAGATTCTCTTGTTGGTACCCTAAATGCTAAAGAGAATGATTTAATAGAACTACTGGAAATATAGCCCATCTTACATGCATAGTTAATGATCTTTTTAACACGCTGAATATGCTTGTTAGCACCATTTTGTTTACAGGTTTTATGGGTGGTGAGCCAGATAAAAAACTTTTCACAGAACTGATCATTCACATTTTTTAATGGTATATCTGTAGTTTGATATTCATGTGGGATGAACTCTTTTAAAAAGACCAATGTTGTTTTATAGTTTTTATAACTACCATAAGCGTAGCGTACGCCTACCTGCTTCTCAAACTCAGTGTTATGCTCCTCAGTGGTATGAATTAACTTGTAGGTTTTTTGAACAGAGTCTCCGCTGAACAGCTTTTTTATATTCTCAAAGTTCACATCAGCACCTGAGATGTAAAGCTGTGATATGGCTTTATTTAGGTCTGCCCTCATTTTTTGAAGCAAAGTATTAATTGTATTATCCTTTGCTGCTAGTATAACTTCTTGCTTTTTATTATCCCAGTGTGCCGGGTCTACGGATTTTTTGGTGGATAGCTCCATCTTTTGGTCACCTATCCTGATCTTAAAATAAATGGGGGCTTTACCTTTTTGGGAGGTACGGTGCTTCTTTATAAAACAGGTGATAGTATAGTCTGGTATTTGCATACAGAAGAATTAAGAGTGAGTAAAAAATAGGTGTCAGGAATTTCCAAATAGGTGTACGGATTGGTGTCTGTAAACCATCCATTTTCGAGCTATTGTCTTAGTACAACAGAATGGATAATATTTGTGCAGAATACGCTGAAACCCTTATGTAGCTTGGGTTTGACACAAACAAAAAAGCTCCGTAGATTAATTCTACAGAGCTTAAAAGTCGGGAAGACAGGATTCGAACCTGCGACCCCCTGGTCCCAAACCAGGTGCGCTACCGGCCTGCGCTACTTCCCGTGCCTTTACTTATTCAGCGGTGAGGGAGGGATTCGAACCCTCGGTACAGAGTTACCCGTACGGCAGTTTAGCAAACTACTGATTTCAGCCACTCATCCACCTCACCTACCTCATTCTTATCTTCGTAAGAGGGCTGCAAATATAGTAGCTAAAACCAAATCCAAAAAAATAAAAAGCTGAAAAAATAAAAAAACTAAAATCTTCAGGTCACTTCCGTTAGATTTTAGTTTTCTATAAGTAATAATCTTTACAAAATCTACATGGCTGCTAATTGCACTTTCTGCGTAAGCTCCATCACATTTTCACGAAAAATGGAATCTGTGTCCATCAAATCTTTTACAGTTTGGCAAGAGTGGATAACAGTGGTATGATCTCTTCCGCCAAAATGTTCTCCTATGGTCTTTAATGAATTCTTGGTGAAGGCTTTAGCGAGATACATGGTAATTTGCCTGGCTTGCACAATTTCTCTTTTGCGGGTTTTATGCAATAATTTTTCGTAAGGCACAGCAAAATATTCACACACCATCTTTTGAATAGCTTCAATGGTAATTTCTTTACTGCTCGTTTTTACGAAGTTGCGTAATACCTTCTTCGCTAATTCAAGATCAATTTCCTTTTTATTGAGAGAAGATTGTGCTAACAATGAAATTAAAGCACCTTCCAGCTCACGAACATTAGTATTGATATTATAAGCTACATACTTCACAACCTCTTTACTCATATCAAGACCGTCATTCTTCATTTTACGCTCCAAAATTTCGATTCTTGTTTCATAATCGGGTAATTGAAGGTCTGCGCTTAAACCCCAGCGGAAACGGCTTAATAATCGCTCCTGCATACCATCCAGGTCTTTAGGTGGTTTATCAGAAGTTAATACCAGTTGTTTACCGCTTTGGTGCAGGTGATTGAAGATGGCAAAGAAGGCATCCTGCGATTTTTCGGCACGGCTGAAGAACTGAACATCATCAATGATAAGTACATCTATCAATTGATAAAAGTGAATAAAATCGTTGATAGCGTTATTACGGCTATGATCCTGGAATTGATTAATGAATTTTTCACTACTTACATACAATACCACTTTATTGGGATGCAACCTTTTTACTTCATTCCCGATGGCCTGCGCTAAATGCGTTTTCCCTAAACCAACGCCACCATAAACCACCAGTGGGTTGAATGAATTGGCACCCGGCTTTTCGGCTACCGTTTTCCCTGCACGACGGGCAACACGGTTACAATCACCTTCAATAAAAGAATCGAAAGTATAGATCGGGTTCAGTTGCGGATCTATCTGCATTTTCTTTAAACCCGGAATTACAAACGGATTTTTAACAGGATTGTCTATCACCAATGGAAAATTCATTTCATTGTTGCTGAAAGTCTTCATACCACTCGCCGGCAGATCCATACTTCCACTACGCCCATTACCGCTATCCACCATAATGCGGTATTCCAGTCTTGCATCTTTACCTAACTCTCTCTTCAGGGTTTTGGCAAGCAGGTTTACATAATGCTCTTCCAGGTATTCGTAGAAGAACTGACTAGGAACCTGTATCATCAGCACATTATCTTTTAATTCAACAGGCTTAATAGGCTCGAACCATGTTTTAAAATGTTGCCATTCTACAATGTCCTTGATAATCTTCAAACAATTTGTCCAGATGGATTCAGCTGTTTTGGCCATACAAAAAAATAAAAGATTTTATAGTAAGTTAAGATTGTTCGCTCTGTTTTCAAGGTTACTTTTCTGCGTGAAAACAAATTCACAAAAAAAAGTTTTGACGGACTGCGAATATGTAAACTTTATGTTGAAAAAAAAATTTTTTATTCACTTGTTTTTTTCGTTACAACAACAGTATGAGGTTGCACGATTTTTTTTCTTTCCGATCGATAAAAAACATAATCCAGCCTGCCTAATTGTATACCAGCCCAGCCTACCTGGTTCACCAACGTATCTCCGCCGTTCCTGTTCCTGTATTTTTTAGGCTCATCAAAAAAGCGGTGTGTGTGCCCACCGATGATCAGGTCTATATCAAAACATTCCTTCGCTAAAATCTCATCACTTACCTTATCATCAAAATACCTGTCACCCAAATGCGATAAACAAATAATAAGGTCACACCCCTCTTTTCTTAAAAGATTAGCTGTTCTGTTGGCATGTGCAATAGGTTCTTTATAAACAGTGGCACCAAATAAATTATCAGCAACCAACCCCTGTAATTCAATGCCCACGCCTAATATACCTACCTTAATATTTCCTTTCTGAATAATTTTATAAGGCACATACCTGTTTTCCATAGGTGTACCCGTAAAATCATAATTACATATCACAATAGGAAATCTTGCGTGTTGCAGTTGTACAGCAAAGTTTTCGATACCACCATCAAAATCGTGATTCCCCATTGTAGCTGCGTCATACCCCATTAAACTCATCGCTTTTATTTCAGGTTCTCCTTTATACATATTAAAATAAGGTGTGCCCTGGAATATATCACCGGCATCCAACAGCAATACATGTTCTTCTTTATGCCTTATATCCTGCACAAGTGCTGCCCTTTCCGCCACTCCACCCATGCCCGCATACTTGCCGCCATCCATTGGAAAAGGTTCTAAACGACTGTGCACATCGTTAGTATGCAGTATGGTTAGTATATCTTTTTCTGTTGCAGTGTTAGCAACAGCCGGCAATACCGATGCTGCCATTATTGAAGCACCGGCCAATGCTGATTGTTGTAAAAATTTTCTTCGGTCAATTCCCATAGATCATTCTGTATTGTATTTGTGCATCTATAGATTTCCCCTGCTTTGTGAAGGCGATAACATGTTCTATCATAGCATCCCTTACTAAATAACCTTTTGAAAGCTGCGGAATAGCTTTCAGCATACTGCAGTTACTTCCGCCATTAGCTATATAATCAACATTAGCAATGGTATAGGTTTGTTCTTCATCCAAAGCCTTACCGTTGATCATCACATAAACAGCTTTCTTTTCCTTATTAATGGTCATTGTTAATCCTGCTGCAGGCCAACCGCCTTCTTCCGCAATATGATGCAGGAAACGCAGTAGTATACTACCTTTCATTTGCTGCAATACAATCAAATTATCAAAAGGCATTAATTCATACAACCTTCCTTTTGTAATATCCCCCTTGGGCAGATAAGAACGAATGCCGCCGTAATTGATGAATGCCACATCTACTTTTGTAGCAAACACCCTTTCAGCCGCTTCTTTCATGGCATCGGCCATAAAATTGCCCAATGCACTTTCAGGCTGATGTTTATATAATCCATGAAGTGAAAAACCAATCACTTCATTCATTGATCTGGAGATACTGTCTTTATAAGAAGATAAAAAATTAATGAAAGAAGAATCCCTGCCAACAACGGGCTGCACAACATAATCTTTGTAACTCACTTCAATTTTCTGGGCTGTAGAGAGGGTATTGAAGCCGGTGAGGAAAAAGATACAGCAAACAAATATTTTTTTATTTCTCAGCATAAAATATTAACCTTTTCAAGATACAATATTTACAAGCTCATGAAAAGAAAATTCATAAAAAAAGGAAATTTAATCCGCTACATTTGCCGCATAAATCAATTATTGTTATGAGTTACGAGATCATCGGGAAACTGGCTGCTAAATTTGATATTGTGCAACGTACCGAAACCTTTAAAACAAGGGAATTTGTTATTGAAAAAACAGAAGATATCGGTGGAAGAACGATAACCAATTATGTAAAGTTTCAGTGTGTGCAGGATAAAACAGCCATGCCCGACAGGTTCTCGATTGGTGAAGAAGTGAAAGTACTCTTCAATATCAAAGGAACAAAATGGGTAAAAGATGGAAGAGAGAACTATATCACTAATCTTGATGCATGGAGAATGGAAACCGTTAAACTTGGACAAGACGCTGCAGCAGACCGCCAACAAGCGGAGTTCACAGGAGATTTCCCTCCCGGTGATGTAGTAGATGATCTGCCATTTTAAGCCAACGAACTATACACTTTTTAGGATCAATACCTAACAGTATGCAAAAAGATATTTCTCTAAAACTAAAGCCCTCCGAGGCTTCCAACGAAGCTATTGTAAAAGCTTATATTGCCCGCTCTTCGGCTGTTGACACCAACCAGGTTACAGGTTATTATATTACGAGGCACTCCATTGATGCGAGGAGCAAACAACAGGTGTGGATCAATCTTTCCGTTAAAGCATTTATCAACGAACCCTTTCATCAAAGACAGTTACAGGCCGTTTCTTTTAAAGATGTACATTCCGCCAGGAACAAAGTGATTATTATTGGTGCCGGGCCCGCAGGACTGTTTGCAGCACTACAACTGATTGAAAAAGGCATTCAACCAATTATTCTTGAAAGAGGAAAAGATGTGCGTGCCCGTAGAAGAGATTTAGCTGCACTAAATAAAGAAGGCATTGTAAACCCGGATAGTAACTATTGTTTCGGTGAAGGCGGCGCAGGTACTTATAGCGATGGCAAATTATATACGCGGAGTAATAAACGCGGCAACATTACCCGTATACTCAACCTCTTTGTACAGTTTGGTGCGGATGAACGAATCTTATATGAAACGCATCCGCACATCGGTACGAACAAACTGCCACACATCATTACTGCCATGCGGCAGCAAATAATAGACTGTGGCGGATTATTTTTATTTGAACACAGGGTAACAGATTTCATTGTGAAAGATAATGAACTAAAAGGCGTGATCGTTCATAACGGTGATAGTATTTACGCAGATTCGGTGATCCTGGCTACAGGGCACTCAGCAAGAGACATCTTCCACCTGTTGCATAACAAAAAAATAATCATTGAAGCCAAACCATTCGCTTTAGGCGTTCGTATTGAACATCCACAATCACTCATCGATAGTATTCAATACCATTGCGCTATCCGTGATGAACATTTGCCTCCCTCTTCCTATAGCCTTGTAGAACAGGTGAATAGGAGGGGAGTTTTTAGCTTTTGTATGTGCCCCGGCGGAATTATTGCCCCGGCGGCAACAGCACCCGAAGAGTTGGTGGTAAACGGATGGAGCCCTTCCAAAAGAAACAATCCTTTTGCCAATAGTGGCATGGTAGTAAGTATTGAACTCAAAGATGCCATGCAGTTTATGCAGCATGAAATAAAAAACAACAAAGCTGAAATACCTAATACTACCTTATTAGAACGCGATGCTCCTTTAGCTTTAATGCTTTTTCAGCAGTCGGTAGAACGTAGGGCATTTGCTGCCGGAGGTGGCAAGTTTCGTGCCCCCGCTCAAAGAGTTGCAGATTTTTGTACACATAAAACATCTGCAACCTTACCTGATTGTAGCTACCTGCCAGGCGTTATTGCAGCAGATATGAATAAGGTACTGCCCTCATTTGTACATACATGTTTACAGGAGGGCATTAAAGCTTTTGGTAAAAAAATGAAGGGCTATTACACCAACGATGCAGTTGTTGTAGCCACGGAAAGCCGCACCTCTTCACCCGTTCGTATTCCCCGTAACCCCGATACGTTAGAACACATACAAATAAAAAATCTCTATCCTTGCGGTGAGGGTGCCGGTTATGCAGGTGGCATCATCAGTGCTGCGATGGACGGTGAAAAAGTTGCTGCTATGATCGTACAAAAATTAGCAGGCGCTTAATCATTTTTCCTGCCATAATCCCCAAACACCTTGCAGGGTATTGTAATTTATTTACAATACCGATGCTACAGGTAGTATAAAGTCTTTTACTCACAACAGAAAAAAACGGTTTTTACGCTGTGAAAAAACACAGGAAAGAAAAAACAAAAAACGGTTTTTCTATATTCTATAACATACCCGCATTTACCAAAACAAAGCAGAACAAGCATTTGAACGATTAACAGCAGCAACAAGCTATTAAAAAAATGCAGCCGGCACTATTCAAAAAGAAGAACAACTATATTTAGATACATCTTAATCATTTAAAAAAAATTGAACAGCATGGCAAAATCATCCAAATCATCAAAACGAAAAAATCCAACATGGGATGAAGCAACACAATGTACCAAAGCCTACAGGGAATACCTGAAAGGTTTACCTATTGATGATGCGTATAAAACAAAAGCATTCCTGCTTACCAAAGAGCAAATAAATGCACTTATGGGGGACAATGATGGCATAAGGGTTTATTTGGGACTGGAAGCAGTTTCAGGCGGCTTCAGGCTTCGTTTTTTTCCGGTAGCAGCGAAAGAGAATACCAAAACAAGTACTTATGATGATGTGAATGTACCTAAAAAACCAGCTAAAACACTTACCGTTACAAGCACTTCGTCCGATCCTACTGATGTTCGTCCATGCCCGGATTATTGCAGCTCTACCACCAACACGCTTAACAGCTAATGAATACATTGACAGATCTTTTTTGGAATTACAGCGATTCGGCACTGCCGGGTTTTACATTACTTGCTTTATTACCCGCATTTAAAAAGGTATGGAAGCAACACCACCTGTTGCTTCTGTATCTTGCTGTAACCTGCCTGATGATGGGTGTTGCAGATTATATGGCAGATCGCGGCATTAACAATCTTTACCTCTACCACATGTATGCACTGATAGAATGCAGCCTGCTGGTAGTGTATGTTGAACAGCTATCCCTAAACAACAAAAAACTCATCTTCGCTCTCATCGGTATATTTTTTATTTACTGGTGTATCAATATTATTTTTCTGGAATCTTACCAATCATTCAACGGTATTTCATTAAGTATCGAATCACTGCTCATCTCCTTTTGCTGCTTCAGATACTTACTTTCTCTTACACAAAAAGAAGAGATCATGTTTTTTCAGAAACTCCCAGGTTTCTGGATCGTAAGTGGTCTTCTTTTTTACCACATGTGCTCCTTTTTAATTATGCTGCTGTATAAAAACTGGCATTTTTTTAACGATCTTACACCCGTTGTTATCTGGAATATCATAGAAGTGCTGAACCTGGTTAAATTTATCATCATCGCTATCGGAATCCTATGCATCTATCGATACAAATCACCGGAGTTGTTTACCTGATCGCTTCCGCAAGCCTGTTTCTTTTCCTTATCTTTTTCTATTTGCTGTTCATTCAATTCAGCAAAAGAAAGATCCAGCATTTTAAAGAAGTAAAAGAACTGCAAACAACCTTCGAACAAACGCTACTGCAAACCCAAATAGAAATACAGGAACAAACGTTCAATAATATTAGTGAAGAGATACATGATAATATCGGCCAGATACTCAGCCTTGTTCGTTTAAAACTGAATACACTTGGCCCTAGCCCTACCGAAGAAAATATCAATGATGCAGATGAATGGCTGCAAAAAGCCATCCACGATCTGAGGCATCTTAGCCATAGTTTAAACACCTCTTTGATCAGGGAAAGAGGCCTTTGCAACGCACTTATCATAGAACTCGAACAATTTCAAAAAACAAAAAAATTTACTACAGAATTTGAATGTGATACTGATCTTTCACAACTGGAAGACAGCAGGAGTATTATCCTTTTCCGCATGATACAGGAAATGCTCAATAACATTGTAAAACATGCTAAAGCCTCTCTTATCAAAATCTCAGTACAGGAAAGCCGCGATACATTTATCTTTACGATATATGATAATGGTATTGGCTTTAACACTCAACTGGTAAAAGAAAAAAAGAACGGGGCTGGCCTTACCAATTTATTTGCTAGGGCCAAAACAATTAATGCGGCTATCGATTTACACAGTGAGGAAGGAAAAGGCACTACCATAACCATCAATGTTAACAAAACAGCTTCATTCCAACAGATATGACCACCGTTGCTTTGGTAGATGACCACTCATTATTAAGAAACAGCCTCGCTACTGTTATCAATTCTTTCGAAGATTACCAGGTTATATTTGAAGCGGATAATGGTAAGGATTGTATACACCAGCTTAATCCTAAAAAACTTCCTGAAATTTTGCTGCTCGATATCAACATGCCTGAAATGAATGGTTATGAAACAGCGGAATGGATGAAGAAAAATCACCCTTCCGTAAAAATACTGGTACTGAGTATGATGGATAATGATGCAGCGATCATCCGCATGTTAAAAAGCGGAGCCAAAGGCTATATCCTGAAGGATTCCAAGCCTCGCCATCTGAAACAGGTGCTGGATGAAATAAGGGATAAAGGCTTTCACTACAATGAACTGGTGAGCAGTAAACTGGTGCATTATGTGGCCAACGAGGACAAACAAAAACAACTTTCCGATACTGCTTATATACAGTTGAGCGACAGGGAGACGGATTTTTTAAAACTTAGCTGTACCGAAAAAACATACAAGGAAATTGCAGATGAAATGTGTGTGAGTGCCCGTACCGTTGAAGGATACAGGAATGATCTCTTCGAAAAATTAGGCGTAACATCAAGAGTTGGATTGGTAATGTATGCCATCAAAACAGGACTGGTGCAGGTATAAATATATCTGACAAACCAGGGTAATCGCCTTTCATGTAATAATACATTTATATACTAACTTCTCTGTAAGTTTACGTTCGAACAACAGGGAAAATCCCGAGTATTTCCATAAAACAATTAACATGGGTAAAATTTTAGAACTCCAAAATCTGAAAAAATACTACGCTACACAAAAAGCGGTTGATGATATAAGTTTCGCAATTGAAGAAGGCAGCATCTTCGGTTTATTGGGCCCTAACGGTGCCGGTAAAACAACCCTTCTCAGGATGATCACCGGAATTTTCTATCCCGATAGCGGCCACATTGTTTTGGATGGCAATACATTCGATCCTGCCAACGATATTATTAAGATCGGTTACATGCCCGAAGAACGAGGCCTGTATAAAAAAATGAAGATCGGCGAACAGGCTTTATACCTTGCACAACTGAAAGGTTTAAGCAGGGCCGAGGCAATGGAAAAAATAAAATTCTGGTTTCGCAGGCTGGAGATGGAAAGCTGGTGGAATAAAAAAGTGGAAGACCTGAGCAAGGGTATGAGCCAGAAACTACAGTTTGTAACCACCGTATTGCATGAGCCCAAACTGATCATACTTGATGAACCTTTCAGTGGCTTAGATCCCTTAAATGCTAACCTGATCAAAGATGAGATCTATCGCCTGGCACAACAAGGCAGTACTATTATTTTCAGCACACACCGAATGGAACAGGTAGAAGAAATATGCGATCATATTGTACTGGTAAACCTTGGTAAAAAAATACTGGATGGAACCGTAGAAGATATTAAGCAACAATTCAAGGAAAACAAGTTTAGTATCCGCCTGAAAGAAGTACCGGGCTATACAACACACGATTCATTTGATGTAATAGAACAAAAAGCCAATACATTGGTCGTGAAAATTAAAGAAGGCTATAGCAGTAACCATGTGTTACAATATTTCATCGGTCAAAACACCACCGTTGATGCCTTCAACGAAATACTGCCTTCCCTCAACGAAATATTCATTCAACTCGTGGAAGGAACCAAAGCTACCACAAGGGCTTTCCAAAACACTCAATCTTAAATTGCCTATTCACTCCGATTCAAACCTCTTTTATGAATAAAATTGCACTCGTTGCCAAAAGAGAATTTTTAAGTCGTGTACAGAAAAAAACTTTCTTACTTACTACCATCTTACTACCGCTACTGATCTTCGTTTTCTATGCGATGATCATTTATTTCTCTGTAAAAACGGAGGACAGGTTTACGATCGCAGTGGCTGATAATGCCAACATTTTGAACAATAAGCTGGAGAATAAAAAAGATGATATCAACTTCACGATTGTACATAACACAACCGCAGCGCAATTAGATGAACAACTGCAACAAAAAAAATGCGATGGCTATATCATCATCCCTGCTGATTACGACCTGATGGGAAGAGACTCCCTGCAACTAAAATCAGGCAAAGCGATCGGTATCATGACGAGAGAAAAAATTCAAAAACTTTTGAATGATATACTAGAAGAAAAAAGATTAATGGCACTGAACATATCGAAAGCTAAGATAGACAGCATTCAAAACAGTAACCAGTTGCAGTTCACCACGCTGGGCGGGAAAAAAGAAACCGATACCAAAGCTGGGATAAGTTATGGTGTAGGTTATATCTCCGGTTTTCTTATTTACATCATCTTGTTCATTTATGGAACGATGGTGATGCGTGGTGTGATGGAAGAAAAAACCAACCGCATTGCAGAAGTAATTGTTAGCAGTGTAAAACCCTTTCAACTGATGATGGGTAAGATTACCGGTATTGGCGCGGTGGGACTCATACAATTTATCATCTGGATCGTACTGGTTATTGGCTTGCAAATGATATTACCTTTGCTCTTCCCCGATCTGCTGCATCATACGGTGAATACTCCCATGCAGCCGGGAGCCATGCAAGCCGCACAGGCTGCCAATAACAGCGGTGCCATCCACAGCATCATGCAGGGATTGAACGATGTTAATTTTCCTTTGATCATTGGTTGCTTCATTTTTTATTTCCTGGGTGGATATTTTTTATATGCATCATTATTTGCAGCCGTTGGGAGTGCAGTGAATGAAGATCCGCAGGATGCACAAAGTTTATTACTCCCCATCACTATGCCGATCATCTTTGCTATGGTGATCATGACCAAAGCGGTAAATGACCCGAACAGTTCACTTGCTGTTTTCGGCAGCCTCTTCCCGCTCACTTCTCCCATTGTAATGATGGCACGTATTGCACATGGTATTCCCGATGGAGTAAGCATCATGCAACTAGTGCTAAGCATGGGATTGCTGATAGCGGGTTTCTTAGGCACCACCTGGCTGGCCGGAAAAATATACAGAACAGGTATTTTATTATATGGTAAAAAGCCCAGCTGGAAAGAAATGTGGAAATGGGCTTTCAGAAAGAGCTAAAAAAGTGAGGCACTCTTACGGAGAGCCTCACTTTTTTAACCCAATACTTTAAACAGCATCGCTGCAAGAATACCTCCGACCAGTGGCCCTATAACAGGTATCCAGGCGTATTGCCAGTTACTACCTTGCTTTGCAGGCAATGGGATCAATGCATGAACAATACGCGGCCCTAAGTCCCTGCTAGGATTAATAGCATAACCGGTGGTACCTCCTAAACCAAGTCCTACGGCCAATACCACCAATGCAACAGGCAGCGCATCCAATGCTCCCAGGCTATTGGCAGGTGCAGCAATCTTCAACACTGCAAATACCAATACAAATGTGCCGGCAATTTCAGAGAGTAGGTTATGAGCAGTATGTGCGATCGCCGGACCGGTGCAAAACACAGCCAGTTGCGTAGCAGGATCAGGCGTTTCATTAAAATGCTGCTGATATACCAGCCACACTACCAGCGCTCCAGCCATAGCGCCCAATAATTGGGCAAGAAAATAAACAGGTACCAAACTCCAGCTAAACTTACCAAGTAATACCATAGCCAATGTAAATGCAGGATTCAGATGAGCCCCGCTGGCCGCTGCTGAACTGAATACGCCTACAAATACGGCAAATGCCCAGCCCAATGTAATAACGATCCACCCACTATTATGCCCCTTGGTTTTATTCAGTACCACGTTAGCTACCACTCCATCACCCAAAGTAACTAGCAAAGCCGAACCGATAAATTCTCCCATAAAAGGACTCATATATTTCACTTTTAAAAAGTTAGAATCAGTATGCAGTGTAACGCTGCGCCAAAGTAAGAAAAGAATTCAACTGCACTTCCATCCATCCTTCCTCTTTTTTTAGTTCGGCTGCCAATAAAATAGCAATAACAGGAGCAGCCTCCATTGCTGCTTTAGCATCCAGGAAAAGTAACCGTATCCTTCTGGCAAGGATATCTTCTATTGTTTCCGCCAGCTCATTACGTATTATCCATACCACTTCGCCTTTTGTATAGGGATATTGGCTGTGGATTTTCTCCTGAAGAGAAATATCTTCTTCCATCAATTGCTGAATAGCCGCTGCATGTATCCCATATACATGCCAATGGTGCGACCGGTCTACAGGCAATTTCCACTCTCCTATTGCAAGGGTATCGGTAACGCAGGAGGCCTTATGAAGCTTACCGACAAAAGAAGCATTATTCACAGCATCTTCAGCCATTCGCCGGTAGGTGGTCCATTTGCCACCTGTAATACTTACCAAACCGCTCTTTGATACAACGATCGTATGGTCTCTGGATAAAGTAGCAGTACTGCTTCCCTCCTTCCCATGCACCAATGGACGTAAGCCTGCAAATACACTCAATACATCTTCGTATTGAATTTGCAAGCGGTTATACCGGTTGAAATGATGAATGATGAAAGCTATTTCTTCATCAAAGGCTTCCGGTTCGGATAAGATCAAATCAACAGGCGTATCAGTAGTGCCTACCACAACTTTATCATGCCAGGGCACAGCAAACAATACCCGCCCATCATCGGTATGCGGTATGATCAAAGCATCAGTTCCGGGAAAGAATTTTTTATCGATCACAATATGTACGCCCTGCGATGGCAGTACTAATTGATGTTGCAGGTGATCATCCATTTGCAGCACCGAATCGGTAAAAACACCGGTGGCATTGATCACAACCTTGCAGCGAGCCGTGTAGATTTGATTTGAAAGCGAATCCTGCAATTGTACAGCAGTGATTTTACCCGCTTCCTTTTCAAAACCCTTGGCACGCATATAGTTCAATATAACGGCCCCGTGTTTATGTGCTGTGGCTGCAAGGTCTATGCATAACCTGGCATCATCAAATTGCCCGTCGTAATAACGAATACCACCTTTCAGTTTTTTTTCTTCAGCAGAAAGAAGTAGTTGTTTCGTTTTTTTGGCAGATAAAATTTCCGTGGCTCCAACACTGAGCTTACCGGACAGCAGATCGTATAATTTTAATCCGGCTGCATAATACCATTTCTTCCACCAACTATACACCGGCAGCACAAATGCTTGTATAGAACTGATGTGTGGAGCATTCTTTAATAGTTTTCCCCTTTCCCGTAAGGCTTCCATCACCAGCTTAATATTACCCTGCTGCAAATAGCGTACACCACCATGCAACAGTTTGGTAGAGCGACTGGAAGTTCCTTTCCCAAAATCATGTTGCTCTACCAGTAAAGTAGTATAACCGCGGGAAGCAGCATCCACGGCCGCTCCCAGGCCGGTAGCACCTCCGCCGACAATCACTATATCCCACTGTTTTCCTTCCTGCAATGCCTGTAGCATTTGATTCCTTTTCATATATCCGCCCTACGTTGTAATTTTTATATAGCCCAGTGAATGGCCGTATCTATGGCTTTTTTCCAACCACTATAAAGTTGGTTTCTTTCTTCATCAGGAAGAAAAGGTTCAAATGTTCTTTCCATCTGCCATTGTGCCTGTATCTCTTCCTGGCTTTTCCAATAGCCAACGGCAAGCCCTGCAAGATACGCCGCACCCAATGCAGTAGTTTCGGTAACCACAGGCCGCACTACGTGGCAATGCAGCATATCACTCTGGAACTGCATCAGCAGGTTATTGGCCGTAGCGCCTCCATCCACACGCAGTTCAGCAATGGAAATGCCTGCATCTGCTTCCATCGCTTTCAAAACATCTACCGTTTGATAAGCAATGCTCTCTACGGCAGCACGTGCAATATGAGCAGCTGTAGTACCCCTCGTAATACCCACGATCGTACCCCTCGCATGCTGGTTCCAGTAGGGCGCTCCAAGCCCGGCAAAAGCGGGTACCACATAAACCCCTTCATTACCCTGTACTTCCTGTGCCAGTGCCTCCACATCGGCAGATGTTCGTATGATTTTCAGTCCGTCACGCAGCCACTGTACTACTGCCCCTGCAATAAACACGCTTCCCTCCAGGGCATATTGTGTAACACCATTGATCTTCCACGCCACCGTAGTAAGCAACTGGTGTGCAGAAGGCACTGCTTTGGTACCCGTATTCATCAGCATAAAACACCCGGTACCATAGGTGTTTTTCACCATGCCGGGTTGTGTACACATCTGCCCGAACAAAGCAGCCTGCTGATCTCCGGCAATACCGGCTACGGGTATACGGTGTGCGGTAAGGATATGCTCCGTTTCCCCATACACTTCACTGCTACTCCTTACCTCAGGTAATATATTTTTAGGGATATTAAATAATTCCAGCAATGTATCATCCCAACTTAAAGTGTGAATGTTGAACAACATGGTACGGGAAGCATTACTCACATCCGTGGCATGTACTTTTCCCTGGGTGAGCTTCCATAATAACCAGGTATCGACGGTACCAAAGCAAAGCTCACCGGCGGCAGCCTGCTGCCTGGCACCGGGAATATGGTCCAATATCCATTGTAATTTAGTAGCGGAAAAATAAGCGTCTACAATAAGACCCGTTTTCTGTTGAATCAACAGGTCTTTTCCATCTTTGCGTAATTGATCGCAGGTTGCAGCCGTTCTCCTGTCCTGCCATACAATGGCATTACATAAAGGCTGGCCCGTAAGCTTATTCCAAACGATTGTAGTTTCACGTTGATTGGTAATACCGATGGCTGCTATTTGCTGAATAGTAAGTCCAGCTTTGGTCACAGCTTCTGCCGCAACCCCCAATTGTGTACTCCATATTTCGGTGGCATCATGTTCTACCCACCCGGGTTGTGGGAATATTTGCCTGAACTCTTTTTGTGCAACGGATAAGATCGCACCAGAATGATCGAATACAATGGCTCTGCTACTCGTAGTGCCCTGGTCAAATGCAAGAATATACTGCTTCATTGGCAAGCATTTCTTGAAAGATAAAGATTTCGAAGAGAAATTATAACACGAATGGGGGGCGAATTGAAAGAATTACAATTCTGAAGCAATAAATATCTTAGAAAGGAATAGGAATTGATTATTTTTCAAAGTTGCAGTATAGGTAGGAATTACCTGGTATGCATCTAACAGCAGAACGTTTAACAATTCAAAACTAAAACTCCAAACACGTACCATTCAAACTCATCGCTTCTTCTAATGTATCCTTCAACACTTAACATCAATTCATTCACTATATCATTCAATCATCCACTCATTATATATTCTCTAACCACAAGGTTCACAAAGTTTCGCACGAAGAACACAGGTAGTATTACGTTATATGTTATACGTTATACGTTTTAAGTTTTAGGTTTTGAATTTTGCTTTCTGAGCTAATATTATCTATTTCACTATTTCCTCCCTACTTATAACGTAAAACATAGAACTAATAACTCCTGCTTTACTATTGCCTATTCACTCTTTGCATTTCTCATCTCGGCTTCAGCCAACGCTCCGGATCCACAAACTTATTACTGCCGTTCACCATTACACGGAACTCTATCTTACCACTGCCGTCAAAATCCTCACCTGCTTTACCCACCACCGTTCCGGCATTTACTTCCTGTCCGCTGGATACACTTACGGAAGACAATTTATTATAGATCGTAAAATACTTCCCATGCTGAACCATTACCGAGTACGAGTCATCCAGCGGAATGATCACATATACCTTACCATCGGCCACACACTTTACAGGCGATCCCACCGGCGTAGCAATAAAAATACCATCGTTGTTTTCCGTTAAACGGGTACCGGGAATCTGCTGCGTCCCAAAACGGTCGGTTACAAAACCACTGGAAACAGGCCAGGGCAAGCGGCCCTTGTTATTTTCGAAGTTGATGGATTTTTTCAATCCGTCCTCTGTAGATTCAAATACGCTGTATGATCTTGTTGAAGCCCCTCCTACCGTTGCAACCGTTTTTTCGGTAGGCTCGTTAGAAGTAATAGCCCCATTATTTGCCGGTTTATTGTTTTTACCGGCAGTGTTCTCATTAGCAGGTTGCTTAGCCGCCTGTTGCTGTAACCGTTTTTGTTCTTCCAATGCTTTCTGGCGGGCTAATTTGGCTTGCCTTTCTGCTTCTTCCCTGGCTCGCCTGATGGCCACATCAAGGGCTTTATTCAAACGTATCCTTTCTTTTTCCCTTCGGGTGATCTGTGCCTGCAGGTCTTTTTCCTGGTCTTTCAGCTGCCTTACCACCTGGTCTTTTTCTTTCTTATCCTGCTCCAGCACCTGTAACTGGCTGCTCTGGTTTTGCAGTACCTGCTTCCTTTCTTCCCTTGTTGAATTCAGTGTTCCTATATTCTGTTGAAGAAGATCTTGTGTTTTAGCGATGGTTTGCGCCTCTGTTTCCCGGTAACGGCGATAACTCTTCAAATACATCATCCGCTTGATGGCATCATTGAAATTGGGAGCCGAGAACAGGAAGTTCAGGTACTCATAACTGCTTCTGTTCTTATAGGCAAAAACAATGCTCTGTGCATAACGGAGCTTCAGCGTATCCAGTTCTTTACGAAGGCGGTAGATCTCTATTTGTTTATTGTAAATATCATCATCAATATGCCTGATCTCCCGGTTGATATTATTAACTAATTGCTCCCGTGCTGCTATTTTCCGCTGTACCATAGCCAGTTGACTAAGCGATTGTTTCTTGCTCTTGCGTATCTGCACCAGGCTGGCATTCAGCTCTTCGATTTCTTTCTGCAATTGCCGCTGTTGTTTTTGCAATTCCTCTTTCGTTTGTCCCTGCTGGTTGGTCTGTTCCTGGGAACGCAGCACAAACAATGAGAAAAGAGAAAATAACAAAAACATTTTTCTGATCATGACCGGATATTAAGGTGAGGCTTGTGATTGCTAAACGCTAAAGTTGCACTGAAATTATTTACGTTTATAATTTTTAGGCAGACTGAAATTGTACTTTAACGGATCATTAAAGCTGAATTCTTTAAAGTCGAGATAAATATCCAGCTTCGATTTCTCAGCTACAGAAATACTCCTGTAGGTAGCAAAGGGATGATCATTCACCAGTTGATAATTACTGAAAGTGATATCACAGGTGCGGTTACGCAGATCATCTACATCATCCAGTTTGCTGTGAATAGCTTTAAAATCGGCATTATCCAGCGTTAGCAGGTGTTTGAACACATTGCCTACCATCAATACCAACAGTTGATCCTGCGTAGATTTATACGATACCACATTACTGTCTATGAATACCGGGTTTCCGATGATCATATCCTGTAAAGTAGAAAAATCAAAAGGTATCTGTGCGATTTCCTGGATATAGCTGATAGAACGTTTCATCACCCATCTTTCACCCACCAGCTTTACAATAACCACACTATCAGGTGTGATCTTCGCTTCCATGCCCAACCCTGGAATGCCCAGGAAAGTACCTTTTAACTGGATGAGGATGATACTATCCTTTTGCATACCGATATAGGCAGTAACATGCTGGCTCTCTTCAGCTCCAATATAATCCACTTTCACCTTGGCATTGAAAGTGTTAAAATCAATTTTGCGGTGCACCATTTTACCCATGATATCGCGGATGATCGCAGCGGAGTCTACTTTGGGATTTTCCTTGATTACCACCGTTTGCACCGTATCTTTTTTGGAGATCGCTTTCTCAATGATCTGCACCTTTTTAACAGGCTTACAGGCATATACAAGAGAAAGCAGCATAACCCAACCGGCTATTTTTCGTATTCCAGGCATGTAAATGTTCAGGTTTTAAACGATTTTTAAACGCTGCGAAGTTATTGCTTTCCTGTATGGCCGAAGCCACCTTCGCCCCGTTTTGTTTCGTTAATATTTTCTACGGGTTGCCATTCAATTTGCTGAACGGTTTGTATGACCATTTGTGCAATACGGTCGCCGGGATGAATAGTTACTGTTTCGTTGGAGAGGTTGACCAAAATAACTTTTATTTCACCACGATAATCAGCATCAATGGTGCCCGGGGTATTGAGGCAGGTAATACCTTGTTTAATGGCCAAACCACTGCGGGGCCTTATCTGGGCCTCGTAGCCGTTAGGCAGTTCGATGAATAAGCCGGTGGGAATGAGTTTGCGTTCAAGCGGAGAGAGAGATTCTGCGGCTGTAAGGTTAGCCCTGATATCCATGCCTGAAGAACCTTCGGTTGCATAAGCAGGAAGCGGGTATGCAGAATGATTGATGATATTAACCCTTATTTTTTCCATGCCGCGAAGGTAGGCGATGCGGGGGAAAGAGAAGTGAGTGGATAGGTGGATAAATTAAACGTCGTTGGCCGACAATCCATATAATGACCAAATGCAAGAGCCAACACTTAAAAACATAGAAATATTTACCTACGAGAAAAAAGGAGCGTAATCAGCGATCTAGGGTTAATTAAAAAGGGTAAAGGCTGCGAGAAAAATGAACATAAAATAAAGTGAGTGAGTATTCAAAAAGAGCTAGTACTAATTAAGTAGCAGAGCAGAATGATCGCTAGTTTCAGTTCTACATTGATTTTTATCTCGAATCAAAATGAAATCCAGTTCAATTAATCCTTGAGTATAAATTTTTTAGTGTATTTACCATAAAGTCTAATAGCTTCTTAAATTTTATTACACTTGAAACCAATCTATCTACCCAATTTTGGTTTTGTTTCAGAACCTTTCTCATAAAGGTATCGTCTTTCAATAAGTGGGGGTAGTCTTTTAGCACCATATTTAAAATCTCAGCTCTAAACTTCTCTGCTTCTTCAAAAGCTGTCAAACCATTGGAATAGCGTTTCTGACTACTGGTGATTTGTTGAAAGTGATGAATTGCTACAGCATGAATTACTGCTGTTTTTTCCATGCCCATAATTTTTTGATAAAATGGAATTACATAACAATCAATCCCGTAAGAAGAAATCGATCGGCTTAAAAAAGGACGAGCAGCTATTAACAATTCATGCTTAAAAAAGGGAGCCATTATTTCTACCCAACTAACAAGCCTTAATAACCTGCTTGAATCTGTAAGATTAAACCTGTGACTATGAAAACTATCATGCAATACAGAAGGTTGAAATGCATCCAGCTCATACAAACGAGCTATGTGCAGCATGAAATTTATGTCGGAAACCTTAAGAATAATATCATCATCCAGGAAGCCAATGTAATTATATTTAACATTATGGTTTTCATGTAAATATTTCTCTACTTCATAAAGTACTTGCCCTTTGCATTCTGTAGCGGCGCTGATTAAATAATCATAATGAGTATTGGATGGGGTAGTTTGATCTTTCCCGGAATAATTAAAAAGAAGAATTTCGAACTGGGGAGCTGCATCGAAAAAAACATATTTAAAAGGTATAGTCTCCCCATTCCAGGTAATTACCACTAAATTTTTTTCATTGAAGGTCCCCGTCATTTAATACCAGGTAAAAAATTAAAAATTATAATCCGTAAAGAATACCAAACTTAACTGTATTCCCGGATAATAATGGAGTTGCGCCATTAAAGTTTTGATAGTCTGCATGGCTCAACTCTATATTTATAAAACCTCTATGCACACATTCATAAGAGGCCTTCAGATAAACTTCAGACATCTTGTACTGCATATCAAATAAAAAGGGCGGCTGAGGTTGTTGGTAATATTGCTGATAAACGGTACCGTTCCCTCCTTTTCTGATGTACTGATATCTTGCCAGCAGTTTTACTCTGGGCATGGGTGTGTATTTTAGATATGCAATTACTTTATCCGAGTTGGTTCCGATCCAGTCACCAAGATTATATCCGGCACTGGTATAAGTTTGTGCAGGCAGAAAATTTTCATACACAAATGGACGTACCCTGGTATACTCCGCACCAATACTCAAATAGGGTATGAAGTAATCGGTAACCACACCCCCAATAGTATAACCCAGTTGGTTTCTGCTATTCTTACTATCAAATACAGAAGTTAATTTAATCTCGTCTACAAACAATGTTCCGTATAACTGGGTATTCTTGATCTGGTTTCTTGAATTTATATTCAAAAAAAACTGGCCATTTGAGCCCTGATGGATCACCCCTCTGTTAGCATAATTATCATAACCTTTAAAATACATAATGGGAATAAGATAACCAATGTTCAGCTGATCATTATATATGATAGACTCTCCGATAGCAAAAGACAATCCCTTTTTAATAAACATTTCTATACTATGGCTAGCCATGAATTTAGGTATATCCACTTCTCGTATACCGCCAAATACACCACTGGGAATCGTGTAGGATCTGTTAGAATCAAGTGTACCCGATTGGAGCCATGCGTGTGTATAATTGAATTTCAACCATGATAAGGGATAATAATCAAATCGGATATAGGGATATGTTGGCGCCTTATCTGATAATATTATTGATCCATTCTGACCGTATCCGCAGGTTAAATAATCTTGCCCAACACTAATACTCCCATTCTTAAAACTATAGCTTAAGTGGGCTCGTATTTCTGTAAAATTTTGATAATCTTTCCGGTTAGCATTGCTTAAAACTATAACTCCTGTTGCCGGGCCGTCAGCTAAAGTGTTTCTTATCGAATCGAAGCCGTCTCCATGTTCATTGATATCCTGAAAAGAAAGTTGAAAGCCCCATCTTTTATCAATATCCCCCCAAAAGTTAATACCGCTACTTTCGTGGACGATACTTCTACCTGGACCGTTCATGTACGATAATGTAAGTATAGGGTCTGCTTGTATTCTAAATTCTTTTGAAGAAGCCGACAATATTCTTTTCCGCCCGTTGAGCATATATTCAGTTCTGTAAAAAGTAAGTTCTTTTTTCTCTATCTGACTAAGAGATTCACTATGTACCTGAACAGAATCAAGACCGCGTAAAATTTGTTCTTTACTTAAAGGTTTTATAAAATCTCTAAATTCTATAATTCCCTTCTGCGCCATTCTTGCAAGGTAATTATACACTTCATTATCGTGCCTTTCGTATATTACCTGCGCATGTGCAACATATGCAGACAAAATAAAAATGAAAACAAGCAGCGTGCTTCTATAATTTTTCATGTAATCGATCCCTTAAATTATGATTTAATCAGGTATAAAGAACTCAACTTAATATGCTCGGTCATCTCCTTTTATCCAATTAATAATAGTTTGAAAAACAATTTGAAAATCCAGCCAAATATTCCAATTTTCTATATACCATAAATCCAAATCAACCCTTCGCTGCATTTCCCAGGCCATCCGGGTTTCTCCACGGCTTCCGTTCACCTGGGCCCAACCAGTTATGCCAGGTTTAACCAAATGTCTTAACATATAATTTTGAACAATATCTTTTGATTCTAAATTAAGAGGAATGGGGTGAGGCCTTGGGCCTACTACAGACATATTGCCTATTAAAACATTGATGAATTGCGGGAATTCATCAATGCTGGTCCGCCGGAGGAATCTTCCTAACGGCGTGGTTCTCGCATCATTCTTTTTAGCTTGAACATAGCATCCTGTTGCATCTGTATTAATGCTTGAAGCATACATAGAACGAAACTTATAGCATATGATTTTTTGATTATTCAGGCCCCATCTCTCCTGCTTAAAAAAAATAGGCCCCCTGGAAGAAATTTTAATGAGAATGGCTATTATGGGAAACGTCCAGGAAAAAAAGAACAGAAGAAAACAAAGCGAAAAAAAAATATCGAAAAGTCTTTTCAAAAACTGGTTTTCAGGATCATCAAGTGGAAAATACCTGATATTTACAACAGGGAAACCTGCATAATTGGTTACTTTAAAGCCACTATCAGTAAGTTTTGTTTGGTCTGATAAAATATTTACCCTTTTACCTCTTTTCTCGCATATATCTATAATGTTACCAGCTTTATCATACGCACTTCCAGATAATCCGATAAAGACCTCATCAATTGAATATTGACTTAAAACATCGTCCAAAGCATCAATCTTACCCAAATACATTCCGTTAAGGCTATCTTTTTTTTCATCATCCAGTATTCCAGCAACAGTATAACGGAAATTATTATTAGAAATAGCGGAATGATAAAAATCTGAACTAAGAGAATCGGCCCCTATAATTACAATATTTTTTTGAAGACGCTTATTTTTCCTGAGATAGGCCGTAATGAGCCTGTAAAAGTATTTTTCAATCACTGTTACTAATAAAAGAATTACACTATCGAACAATACCCATTTCCTGAATAAATAACCATTTTCAAAAAAGAAAAAAATTATACAACTGACCACCAAAACATATAAGACCAGCACTTTCATCAGTGCTACAATTTCTTGCGAAAAAGAAAAAAAGATTACCTCTTTATATAAATGAAAAATTCGAGCACCGGCATACCATCCTAAAATACCCGCCATAAGAATACTACCTTTTTCTGCAAACAAAGAGGATATAGTAAAAGACGGGGGAATATCATTATCAAAGAAAAAACAGAGTATCGCAATGATTAAAAGAATGCCGATATCAATACTGATTCTTATTATATAGTTATGGCGGTTTGTGTATATCATAGGAAGGATTTACTATCTCCTGATTATTTCTTTTATCAGTAGCGGAAAAAAAGAAGGAGCTTCGATAGAATACCGTACAAACAATCTTCTTGGTTCTTTTATAAACCTGTAAAACCACTCCTGCCCTGTTCTCTGAAAAAACTTGGGGGCCCTTTTAATCAGGCCTGCTGTTACTTCGAAAGTACCACCTACGCCGATCACTATATAAGTTTCGAGTTTTGATATATTTTCATATATCCATATATCTTGTTTAGGTGCAGTAAGGCTTACCCATACAACATCAGGCTTACAACTATTTATAAGACTAATAATTTTCTCATTCGCTGCATCTGAAAACCTTTCAGCATAAGGTGGCGTATAAATTCCTGCAATTTGCAATGCAGGTAGTTTTTTGAATATTTTTCTCTGTAATTCATCTACCCCCCCATCTTTTGCACCAAAAAAGAAAACACGATATCCTTTCCTCGCACATTCTTCCAAATACACAGGCATAACATCCAAACCAGTTAGTCTTTGTTTCAACGGGATTTTTAACAAATAAGAAGCACATAAAATGGCAACCCCGTCGCATAATACTATATCTGCATTATTATAAATTTTTTAGAAACTCCTTTTTATTGGCATAAACCAAACAATTAACAGGAGTTACACATACCTGTATTTTATTTTTTTCTTCGATAGTTTGATTAAAAATAGAAATAAGCTCTTCGATATCAATATTTGAAATACCAACTCCCGTGATGGAAACTTTTTCAGCAATTGCCGGAGCATTTGACATTATAATACGGTTTTCAAACGAAAAAATCACATGCAATATACAGCAATAATAATATCTGATTTCTTAGACAGATAGCCGGAAATTAATTTTCCTTAGCAGGAAGACTGGATTAAAAATTAAGTTAGTTAAAAGGAGGGCGGTAATAGAAGCTATAACCATACCGGCAACTCCGTAATACTTCATTAAACTTAACCCTAGTAACAACCCTATACATCCCTGTAATATAGATATGACCGTTTGACTTTTATTTAATTTTAAGGCAGCCAAAAAAATGGCAGACACATTATCCAATACGATTAGCAGGATAAACGCACTGAACAATAAATATAAATGCACTATTTCCGCATCACTTTGCTTACTCCAAAGTATAAATACTTTTTGTCCCCATATAAATAAGATAGGAAAGGCAAGTAGAACAAGTAGTAAAATTCCAAGAAAAGTTCTCCAGAAAGTTTTCTTAATACGTATCCAATCGCCATTTGCCTCCATAACAGCAAGTGATGGGAATAAAACCTGAGTGAAGTTGGTCATACCAATCCTGATAATATCAAAAAAACGTGTCACCACAAGGTATTTAGCTACTTGTGTACTACCCATTAACGCACTAATCATTATCACCTGGGCATTAAAAACAAGTACATTGGCAATTGAATTTAAGAAGTACCAAAAACTGTATTTAAAATGGTCATAGAGTACTGGAAACCGAAATGAATGAAATGAAATAGTATACCCTACTTCTTTTTTTGATAGAAAGAAGAGTATGTATGCATATATAAAATTTAAAAAACAACTTACAAGCAATAAATAAATAATAGACTCATATTTAGACAGCAGATATAAACATACAAATTCGATCATAAGCTTAAGCATCCTTACAATCTTACCTATATATATTTTATTGGCAGTTTGGATAATGGTATCAAAAAAAAGAATTAAGATATTTTGTGTAAAAAGAATGGCTGCAAAAAGAATATAATATAAAAAATTCTTATCTACTGTAGATAAAGATGTATAGTGAAGCCATGCAATAACCGGTAAGGTAATAAAAAAGGAAAGGCAGAAAAAAAAGAATACACTATTGATTAAATTTACACCTGCATCTTTATTGTGGATCAAACGCCTTAGCATGCCTGTATTGAGTCCAAAATCAAACATAGCCGAGAAAGTGACTATATTTAATATAACCCCATAAATTCCAAATTTTTGTATCCCCAAATATTTTAAAAAAACAGGAGTCAATAATAGTACAGACAACGCATTAGTAGCCTGAGACAAAAAAGTGGTTACAAGATTAAAAAAGTATCTTGATCGAATCAGTCGCGCAATAATTAAAAAAGGACGGTCTTTAAATTCCAGTTTAAACATCTTTTAATTCGGCTTCTAATTTTATATCATAGGCACTAATGGCCAAAAATAAACCCACAAAAGTCCAAAAAGGAAAAGCACCCATTGGCCCTTCAAGATATACATCAAAAGAAGCATTAAAAATAAACATGAAGAATATCACCCCCATCATTACATCAACTAAATGATGCCGCCGTACCCATACATCCTTCAAAATCAAATATATCCAATACAACCACAGGAAAAAAACGGGTACTCCGTACCGTGCAAGAATATTTAAATGAAAATTATGCGGAGAGCGGAGTTCGGAAAGTTCTTCGGTATCAATTTCGTCATCCACTCGTAAATTCACACCTAGTCCTTTCCCACTAAAAAAATAATTTCCGCCAAATGTATAGCCAATAATCTTTCCCCACCAAACTAAACGCCATACTTTATTATCTCCCAAAGATCCATCCGCATTAGAAATAAATATACTCGTAATATTTTCTTTAAGCTGCTCAAGCCCCGGCTTCCTGCCTTGAAAGTTCTCATCTACCTTTGTATGCAAATAAAAGGGAAGTGCCACAATAACTGCAACAGGCAACCACTTCAAATATTTGTAGATCATCTCTTTAATTTGCGAATTAACAGAGAGGTATAAAAAAAGCATCATCGAAAGTATATACCCCAACATTCCTGCTCTGTTATAAGAGGCTGCTATCATGTATATATAAACGATAGCAATAACGAATAAAACTAATAAGGATTTGCTCTTAAACTTGATGTAATGATTCAGAAACAATAGTGTAGCAATACATAAGTGTACAGCAATATCCCCAAATTTAAAAAATAAAAGATGAGTATCTCCAAATAAAGAAAAATTACCTGCCGTATCATTAAAGGAGAGCCAAAATAAAGCACACTGTATAAAAGGATACCATTTATATATCAAAACAATTTGGCTAAACAAATAATTGACCTCATCTTTAAATAGAAAGATGATTAAAACAAAGACCGAATAATTCAGTATAAAAGAATCCCTAATCACTTCTATCAAAGGGTATTTCTGTATCCCCCTGATCATATATACAATATTTAATCCAATAAGGAATAAAAGAATGATAAACCTACGGTCTTTATATATCTCTATCAGGGAATATTCAAAGAATATAAGAAGCAGTCCTATTACTAATAATATCTCTGCCGCATAACTGTATGCTACCCCCTTTCCTAAATACACATATAATGCAAATACCAGCACATATGCCTTTAGATATAAATCTTTAATCCAGCTCATCATGACAGGTTACCAATAATTTTATTCTTACAATCTACAATAGAATCCCTAAGTCTATACAGAAAACTAAATGAATTTTCTGCCTGTATCATACTTCCAAAAGACTCATCAGTTTCTACCAGGCATGGGCTAATTCCTCCTACTGATAAACCAGACTCACTTAACCTGTATTTCCAGTAATCACAGGGATAGTCAACCTGTTTTGTTTGATCAAAAAGAAAGATGGCAACCTTTCTGTTGATAGAATATCCATAAGTACAGTAAACAGAATTCAGCAAGGGTTTACCTACACTGTAATTCTTCACAATCTTTTGTTTTTTACTTCTTAACAGCTGCATTCTACCATCAAAAGCACCCCAAAAGAAAATATCATATTGCTTATGCACTTCACTGAAATAAGAAGTTAGTATATCCAAATCGTGTAACCGACTATCAGATTCAAGAATCAAAAATCCTACATCATTACCCACATCCATATTTTTAATGATAGACCATACCCGTCTATGCGATAATAAGCACCCTAACTCTCCTGCACGCAACGTACGTCCCGTTTTCCTGAATGATTGCTCAATAAGTTTTTCCTTAAAAGGAATCTTTTCAAAGGCTGGATATACAGCTTCAATTAATTCCAAGTCATTAAACATTCTTTTCAATTGCACTACATTTTGCAGCCTTTCTGCTTCATAAACAGTTGATGCTACCAGGAAAACTTTCATGCTCCAATATTTTGGTCAAGAAAATATTCTAATTTATGATGCTCATTAAAACAACAATACCAACCGCTTGCTTTTGCAAAAGGCGTTAGCCAGTCTTCGTTTACTTTATCTGGATACATGATCCAATGAGGCTTTCCTAAAAGCAGGCTCAAATGTGCTACAACACTATCTGCAGCAACAATAAAATCAGCTGACTGAATTAACTGTATTAACTCTGAAAAGTTCTTATACACGATTGAATTTTCGGTTAATGAATTGTATTCTTTTTCAAACCTTGCAATGTTTAGCGTAACCCCATTCCTAAAATTAACTTCATTCAAAAAATGAACTATCGGTTCAGGGAAACGTTTACTTTTTTTTCGTGAGCCAGGAAATACAAGTACAGCAACTGATTTACCCTGATGAAAATTGAAGTGAACTTGTTGTTTGGGTAATGGTGTGTTCCAAAAAGATGCATATTGTTCATATACATTTCCGCGATTACAGATAGCCTGCATTTTCTTCCCTATACATAAAGAAAAAATCAATGCCCTTTTTTGCTGCTCAAGAAAGAAAATATTTGTAGAATAAGTAAGCACCTGCGTCTTACAATAAGTAAGAAAAAACTTTTTAAACGCCATGAATTGCTTTACAGTATGCATACTAAACAGGAAGCGATTTGTAAAACCAGCAAAAATGCCATGTGTAATCTTAAAATTGGCAAACTCGATAGTCACCTTTGGTGGAATATAATTCTTGGGTAACGACGCAAATAACGCTTCCAGGTGTTTGGAAACAATCCATCTGTATTCGTGGTTGCCAGGTGAAAATTGTATCGTATAAACAGCTATGATAAAATCTCCATAGGATCTCAGAAAAAATATTGTCCTCATGTATAATATATCGCTCTCAATAATCTATGGAAGCACTTGATTTCTATAACTCAGTACAGAGAAAAACAACACCAATACCAAGCCACCTCCCCCGCAGATAGCCATTATAAGTGCAATGCTTTTTTTCTGGTCATCCAAAGGAAACTTAGGCATATCTAATAGCTGAATGATTGGCATTTGCTGTGAAAGAGTCATTTTGCTCACTTCCAGGTTCTTCATCACCTCTGAATAAACTGCCATGGCAATGGTTTTATCCCTTTGAGACAGCTCAACCGGAACAATTTCATTTTTTCGTGCAGGATTAAGATCTAAAACCTGTAAAGATGCCTGCTGGTAAGATTTAGCATTAATGATAGCTAACAAAGAATCAGCACGCTGTTGTAACCGCTCAACATTTGATGCTGCGATAGATGTTTTTAAATCAATATACATTTTTCTTGCCTCATACACCAACCGTTCAGTAAAATACTTCGAAAAAATATTGTTTACGGAAACTGTGCTAACCCTGATAATGGAACCCTTTTTATTTAACCGGTCTGTACTTAAATAATCCTTACATAAAGCCTCATATATTTTAAAGAGTACACTATCCTGCACCAAGGTATGTTGATTGGTAGGTGTACAATTAACAAAACTGACGTTGGCAAGCTCTTCTTTTTTATGACGCCATTTATGTTTCCACTTTGAAAAGTCAAGAAAAAGGTCAGCCAGTGTATTACTTTTAGCTATCCCCACTCCGCTATCAACTTTAGATAGCAATACCTTTTCAACGATCGACCTGGATTTCAAAATATCTAAGATGTTGTCTCCTGCAAAAAAACCGGTACTCCCTCCAAGGCCTCCCACATCAAAACCAAACTGTGAAGCCAAACCGGCCAATGCTCCCCCTGCCGAAGTTTTTTCCTCTAAAACGAAAGTAGCAACGGCCTCATACTTTGGCTTCTGTACAAAATAGTAAATCACTCCCCCTATTACAATGCATAACCATATTACAGCAAGCTTTCTCCATTGTCCTAAAGCAAATCGAGACCAGACAACTACTGACTGAAAAACATCTGTAAGCTTTACTGTTTTATTTACACTTTCCGTCATATAAAAACGTATATTCTAAATCTTTTTTTACTTAGTGGCATTAATAAGTGCGATGACTAATCCTGCAAGAGAAGCCAGGCTTGACCCTATACCCACCAGCTCAATTGTGCTTGTTCCTTTTCTTTCTGGCTTGAAGGGTATGTAAATTTCAGCACCTCTTTTCACAACAGGATAACTGTAAAAGAACAGGAACTTACGGGTACTCTTCACTTCTCCATTGGCATAGATCACATAAGATCTTTTCCTTGAGGCATGTAAAGCAAAACCACCCGACTTTTTTATCAATGTGCCGAAACGTTCCCCTTCAGAAAAAGCTATCTGCTGCGGAACATTTACTGCACCAAAAGTTTGTACCGTTTGTACCATCTTTGGCACTTTAATTACATCCCCCTCTTCTAACAACAAATCATCTTTAGATCCGGGATGCTGCAAAGCATTAAGCAATCTTATCCCTACGGGTTTCTGCAGTTTATATAAACTTTGTAACGAATTTTTTAGTTGAGCTGTATCCGTATTAATGGGTAAAACTTCTCTTTTCCCCTGTTTATTAATGACGCCCAGTTTCGAATTTACGGTTGCCATATCTGTTTCAGACTTATGCACATAGCTTTGTCTTACTAAAATGGCACTGGAAGCGTCTGCCGTTTGTTTGAGCCCACCGGCCCTCTTAAGGATATCAGATAACTTTTCTACTTTCTCCATCAAAGCATACTTACCCGGGTACATCACTTCTCCCTCTATGGTAACGGTGATCTGCTCCTTATAGTTGGGAGAACGACGTATGGAAACGACATCAAAAGGTGATAGTATATAAGCCAGCGCCTCTTTAGGCTGATTGAGAGCTGCCATATCAATTTCTTTTACAATGGCGTATAACATGGTATCTTTCCCAGCCACTTTACTTCGTATTCTTCTGGCAATTTCTATATTTTGAGAAGAGGCAGCATCTGTATAACCTCCAGCCTGCAATACAAGATCTGTAATACTCATATTCTCAAAATAAGGATAGATGCCCGGTTTATTCACCTCCCCATTTATTGTTACCGTATATTTTTCCCTTACCTCTTCAAACTTATATATGTATACGGAATCCTCTTTTTGCAAGAGAACGGATTGTTTACCATCAACAATGTCTTTAACATTAAAATCAATCATCTCAGGCGTAAAATCCGGCCTGTACCTTCTTACGATGCCATGCTCCATATACGCATCTTCTCTAAGCCTGGCAGCCTTCAGTAAGCTTTGTAAAGAAGGGAAATCAGTAATCCCGTAAGCCCCCCTGTAATACACTGCCCCGTTAATCAATACCCTGTTATTATAGAATGTTGAAAGAGTATCTACGGCTAGTGTATCACCGGATTGAAGTGTAAAATTTTTTAACTGGTTGGCCTTTATTGTCAGCACTTCCCTTTGTGCATTTCCCATACGAATTACGCGGATTAAGTCCTTATACCCATTATCGGAAAAGCCACCTGCATAATTAAATACATCATAAGCCGATTCCCCGGATTTGATTTCGTATATGGCCTGCTTTTTCACCGCTCCTTTCAGGGCTACCCTGGTAGTATAGGTTCCCACTTTTATCACATCTTCATCCTGTAACATTTTATTTTTACTCAGGTCACCATTCAATAAAAAATCATACAAGTCAAAAATTACAATTGCCTTACCATTTCTAACCAATTTAATATCACGGAAAGAACCAATATCAGATGGCCCGCCTGATGCATATAAAGCATTCATGATGGTGGAAAGCGATGATACCGTATATCTGCCGGGACGTTTCACTTCCCCGATCAGCGTCACATGTATGCTCCTTATCTGGCCTAAAGAAACCTTAACGAAGGTTTTTCCGGCCTGAATGCCCGGGTAAATACCCGCTAATGCTTTTCTTAGTTTTTGTTCGGCCTCTTCAACAGTTAAACCTTCAACCTTTACCGGCCCCAGGTTAGGAAACCGCACATCACCTTCATTAGTCACTTTGAGTTTTCGGGTATTTTCCGAAAGCCCGTAAACATCAATGATTAGCTGGTCGTTCACCCCCAATACATAATTAGAAGGAGTAGCGATGGCAAGATTGGGTTCAAAGCTCAAATCCGCATTATCAAATATATCGGCACCGAAAACTTCCAACACTCCCGTAGAATCTTTCTTTTTAATAGAAGGAGGTTTAATGTAGGTCTTATTCCGTTCTGTATACGTATCCACTTTATTCACCGTAGTAGTTCCTCCCACCAATGAAGGGTCCAGCAGGGAAATTCTTTTTTTCAATAATAAAATCTGGTCCGTTGATAATCCTTTCTCCTTAGCCTTGGCTTCTAATTCGGCTTCAGATAAACCCGACAATTGGTACTGTCCTATCAGCTGGATAAGTTGCTGATCGGATAAAGCTTCAACACTAATGGGTAACTGCTGTGCTTGTAAGGAAACGCTGAGACCGAGAAAGAAAAATGCAAAACAAAAAATCCTGAAAAATTTAACCATATCAATAAACTTATAACGCGATAAAGGTAGGTAAGTGAGGCTACTTGGCATGAAATGATTCATTAAAAGAAGCTATAGTATGTAAAGAAAGAATTGTGCATGAATTGAATGTACTTGCATATCAACAACAATAGGCAATTGAACAAAAAGAGGCTGCACCCGTTTTCGATGCAGCCCCCCTGTAGCCATTATACTCTTCAACGAAGCTTTTTGGGTATAGTATTAGAATACTATTAACAACCTTTCTAAATCTATAAAAGATAGTATAAAGAAAAAGTAGACTGTATATTTTTCTTATCTGAAATAGAAGATGGATCCCATAATCCACCTCCGCCCAGTTTCACCCATTTATAATTTAACGCACTTGTATATTGGAGATTAGCCGCCACATTAAATTTACCGAATTGCCATTGCCAATGCAGTGCTGCGGAAAGATCTGCCCAATACTCAAAATTAGGTCCAGGAAATACTAACCCATTGAAATAATTATAATAATAGAAATCGTTATTATGAACCACTCTTTCCAGGGTGATGCCAATGAATTTATTAACGCCTTTCAACCAGTTAATGGTAAGTGTTTGACTGTTACTGCCCGGGCCAATGGAGGCCCCTAATAATCGGCCATCCTGTGTATACCCCTGCCGGATGTACTGATCAACATACCATGTTTTAGCCTGCGATAACAGTGCCGGGGCATTTTGGAAAATTAACTTGGCATCCGGCAATTGCAGATGACAAATTTCTAACCCAAAAGACAAATACCTATCAGACCTCCGGAGAGGGAAAAGTTTTCGTAGCCCTATCGTATAGGCAGTAGGTATCGTGTCATAAAAAATATTGGTGAGGGTAGCTGGGCGGTCTCCTCTGCCATATTCCACGTACAATTCAGCATGATCTGCAGGCATCACATACCTCGCAAACAAAGAGCCCAGGCTCCTCCGGCTGCTGTCAATATGCCCAAAGGGTATCGCATCGTGCCATAGGAAACCGGTTTGGTACTGGTAATAAGCTTTGGTAAATCCTACAAACAAATGCGGAATCCATTTAGGCTGCCAGCTAACAGTTAATCCGGTGAGCATACGTTTATCCTGGTTTCCCGCTATATAATAACTCACATTATTTAATCTTTGATTTTCCGGCGGCAATATGCCTGAATTAGATAAATAGCCAGTTAACCATTCTCCTTCTATACTACCAATAGGTGTTGGAATGGGGTGATTGGTGCGTAGGGTATAATGTAAAAAACCCGGTGCACTATTCGATAAGGTCAGCGCATTCCGTAATCCGGGTCCCCACCATACATTTTCTGTGGAAATACCCAACGAAAGATAACGGGTATTATATAGGAAAGACGATTGCCCGGGATATAGTTTTTGTAAAGGAGCTGTTCCAAAATAATCGGGAAGGTCAATCCTATTCAATACAGCCTCATAATACCGGGGCCAGTAATTGGGCCTGTCGAAATACGGATCCAGCCCGTTCGGTGCTGTATTGGCAGCACGCACTAATTCAGGAAACAATTGCAGGCTAAAATGACCATACTGCAATAAGGCCCCTCCAGTAATCCTTGTCTGTACACCTGCGGCGGGATAAAAACTTCCCGCATTATAAGTATAGGGCAAACTGCTGTTATTCATCACAGTAATACCGGCCCTTAAGTGTGCTATTGTAAACCGGGATCTCTTACAATCGAGTGGTGCGAACGCTTCCCCCCGCAATGTGTAAGAAACCGAATCTTCTCTCCTCCCTATGAGTTGTTGTAACCTACTCGTATCGGTCCAGTTAATTCCCGTTAACCGGCCATCCTGTGCATGCCCGGATATTGTAAAAAACAGGAGCAGGAATGCTCCCCCCAACAGTTTTTTTACCATAGATAGCGTACTGTTAACAAAGCATATAAATTACCCGTCACTACATTTTCTTGCCATGCATAATTGCGGCTGGTTACCCATTGCATTTCACCACTGAAAACCATTTTTTTATACTGAAGGTTAGCATTGACCCCTACGGCAATATCTGTCCATTTTTGCGGTCGCTGCCCCAAGGTAATAAGGGGTTGGTACGGATTATCCTGCATCGGATCGTGCTGTACCCTTAAGAGTTTACACCCCCATTGAGTAAATCCTTTTCCCCGCAGATGTAGAGCCAGTGTTTGCACATTATTACCCGCTCCCACCCCGGCGCCAATCACCCGGCTTTGCTCTGTATACCCTCCCTGGTACAAATACCAGTAACCGGAAGTTCGAACCAGGTAATCAGTGGTCTGTGCCATCTGTGTCACCTCCCCTGTCACATCCATCCAGTAGCCTTTACGTACCGGCCACATTTTGATAAATCCCAAGGTATATGCAGCGGAATGGGGAATATCGAGGAAGAAATCGCGTACATTCCAGAAATTGTCATCCCAGCCATATTCTGCGTGTACTTCCAGGTGCGATTTGCGGAAAATATACTTGGCATGAAAGGATAGCAATTGTTTATACCGCTTGGCAGAAGAACCGGTATCACTTCCATAAGCGTAATTATTCCTGAATACCCCAAAAATGGTGGGGAAATAATTATGCAGGAAACTGTTCCTGTCTTTCGTGAGGTTATCATTATACGCATAAGCCACCCGGGTGATGCCCACAAACAAATGAGGAACCCATTTGGGTTGATAAGTAAGGGTTACTGCATTCAGGTAGCGCCATTTGTTTTCCGGGTGATAATCACTAAATCCAGTGCCATTATAGTTATCAGGATTGTACACCGAAGTGAGCAGGTCTTTATTTTCCAGTACCACATTGGTGTCTTCTACCAACTTGCCGGCCATGAGCTCCCATTCAAAGGATCCGATTACTGTTTTCACAGGGCGGTTGGAATGAAAACTCGCATGCAAAAAACCGGGGGCATTGTTGCTCATCATCAGGCTATTATATATGCCCGGCCCCCACCAGGCATTCGCGGTAGAAACAGAGAAGGAGGTAGCACCCAGCTGCAGGTTGATTGAAGACTGACCTGGGAAAAACTGATGGTAAGCCATTGTTTTGGTATCCGTTCCCCAATGGGGCCCGTGTTCATAAGCCGGGTTAGCCGCATACACGTATTCTGGTTGCAATTGTAGCTGCAAAGGACCCAAGCGGGCATAAAAACCGGTGGACAAACGGGCCTGGTAACCTGCCGTGGGATAAAATGAACTGCCATTCCAACCATAAGGATGATGGGAATTATATTTTTGCGTTAAAGACAAGGGAATAAGACCTAACCCAATGTGTTTTTTTGTGACCAAGGGACTGTAATAGTGCCTGCTGAGAAACGTGTCAGCAGCTATCCATTTTTCTCCGCCGGGTAGCACACAAAGCGAACGATTCATTTGCTCACTAGTGTCACGCAATGATTGGGCCCTTAGATAATCCATGAGCAAATCATCATTCACAGCTACCTGTTGTGCTAATGACCTTGTACAAACAAGCAGAAAAAAAATAACACAGAAACCGGTGTACTGAGCAATACGTTGGTCAAACAAGGTTCTCAAAACAAAGCTTTATTTACTTAATTGTTTGAAAAGAGGTTTTAAGAAGAATAGCGTCTAAAAAGGAAGCCCTGTTACAATTTTAATAGCAGTCTTTAAACAAACTTAATTCAATCAAACAAATTAGGGTCAACTTGTTATCTTGAGCCTGTCAAAAGATACATAAAGAAGTAACAAAACCTTTAATGGTTTAAACTCGTAGCGTTATTATGCCCCTCTCTTTAATTCAACTCTATTCCGGATTCTTTACTGTGTGGGAAAGCTGATTGATTAGATTCACTAACCCTGTTATTTCATGAACGGGATAATTTAGAAAACGAAAGTTCACTTTATAAACTATCCAATGTAAACACTATCTTGATAGTTTTGAACAGCACTTTCAAGTCCAGAAATACAGACATGTTCTTTACATAATACAGATCGTATTCCAGTTTTTCCAGGTTTTGCGCAGGCGTGGCGGTAGGATTATGTATCTGCGCCCATCCGGATACGCCCGGCTTAACTGTATGACGTAAATGATAATAGGGATTCTCTTTTACCATAGCGGCTACAATATCATCCCTTTCCGGCCTGGGACCAATCAAGCTCATCTCTCCTTTCAGTATGTTCAGCAATTGCGGGAGCTCATCTATTTTGGTGCGCCGTAATATCTTACCAATCCCTGTTACTCGATTATCATTTTTTACCGTAAAAGCGGTATGCCCGGCAGGAGCATGTACCATGGTACGTATCTTGTAAATGGAGAACACTTTGCCGTTTTTACCTACCCGCTTCTGCACAAACAAAGCAGGCCCTTTAGAACTCAATTTGGTGAGTAACATACCCAACAAGCTCAGCAGTAAGGCGAAGGGTGCTAAAAATAAGCAGAAACAAAGGTCTATAGCCCTTTTCAAAAGGAGAAATTTAGCCCTTGTATTCACAAAAAACAGGTCGTTATTGATCACCCATTCGTTTCTAAGTGCAATCAACGGAATTCTCCCGGTAAGATGTTCGAAAAAGGAATTCACATTATAGATACGCCCCCCTTTAAGTTTCAAGCGACTTATTAAGGTAAGCTCCTTATCAGTGAGCCTGTTTTTGCCGGATGGATCCACCAGGATCGCAGCATATTCCTGTTCATCCGCCTGCCTTAACACCTCTACAAGAGAACCATCTTCAGGATTCCAACACTGTACTGAAAAACGGCTATAAAATTTAACATCATTTACCAGTTCATTGGCTAATACTCCTGGATTTAAAATCAAACAACAATTGGGTTGTTTTCCTGCAACAGACCTGCGAATATGCTGTAACCGATAGCTAACATTTGTGTAGCTGCTATATGTTAGTTCCGGGTAGACACTCCCCTCATTAGTTTGGATGGGCATCGACATGAGTTACTTGTAATTAAACGTAATGAACTATAGTCATTATGGGGGAGTGAAGCAAAGATATTAATTAACTAGACAAAAAAAAGTTTAATATGGATTTTTATTTTCAAAACATACACTCAATTTATTAGAATATATGTTTGATCAACATGAGATTTTATTCAAGGTTTAACACTAATAGAATTAACTAACATATTGATGATAAGTATAACAACTTTTTTTCAATCCGAATCTAATTGCATATTTATTGGTGGGATTAAAAACCTCTTCTAATAATTTTTAAAAATTATATTTTCTAATTTCCTAATAATTTTTTCCTTACTATATCTAGTTTCAGAAAGATGCCTAGCTTTAAGTCCTTTTAATTGCACTTGAATTAAACTATTCTTGTTAAACGATTGAAAAAAATTTAATAATTGATCCTCTTCTTCGGGTGCAAATACATATCCGCATTCATTCTCATGAAGCATAAGTGCTACTTCTGTTTTTTTATTTCCAAGAAATAAAATAGGTTTACCAGCTGCCATAATATTGTAAGTTTTAGATGGAACCCCAAGTCCATACAATTTGGGAGATAAAGTTACTACACCTACATGGCAAGCATTTAGAAAAGTATTTTGTTCGGATCTTGGTATATAATTTAGGAAAGTAACATTCTTATTATTTTCAAATGTTTTCTTCAAAGAATTTAAATTACTACCACTTCCAATAAATAAAAAATGAATTAAGGAGTTATCAACTTTCTGTATCACTTTAAAAAAATACTCCAACCCCTGAACCCGTCCAATATTACCTGCAAACATAAAAACAATTTTATCTTGCAGATTTAATTTTTGAATTAGCGTGTTATTTTCAAATTTTTCTATTGATATTGTTTCCGTATCACCCCAATTCTCAATTATTTCAATATCTTTCTTGTACTTAGTTTTTTTTTGCATTACCTCTTTCATATCACGCCCCAACACAATTAAACTGTCTGCTTTGCAATAACTCCAATTATATACTCTCCTTATAAGCCTAAAGTAAAAAGAATCAGGTCTTTTCAATAGATCAGCAGCTAGTAAGTTTTCAGGAAAAACATCATGCACTAGAATAAAATACTTATTCCTTTTGAGAATCTTTATTAAAGAAAATAGAGGGATATTAAACGCTGGGTTTGTAACTATTAAAACACGATCTGTTTTTTTTATTAAAAAAAGGCCTTTACAAAACATACCGAGACTTAAGAATAAAAATCTAATAATTCTAAAAAACAAAACATTCTTATTAAAATTAGGAATTCGCACCCTATATATTTTTATAGAATTACTATCCCAAGACGCCTCATTTGAAATAAAATCATATCCAATTGGACCACACAAAACATTAACAATGCTCATTTCACTCAATGATTTCGCAATTTGAGTCATAATATTGCTAGTCGCAGTTTCATCTGGATAAAACATTTCCGATACAACCCAGAGTCTTTTTTTATTATTCATTGAACCAAACTACTCTATTAATATAATCTATATAGCTGATGATAATCCTAATAATTTTATCCGATACATTTGGCATCGAATAATCTGCAACATTTCTAAAGCTCCGGGCATTACCAGTTTTTTGATTACTCAACTCTGACAAGCCCTGCAAAATTCTTTCCGGATTTAACCCCACCATCATTACGGCAGCTTCTTCCATTGCTTCTGGTCTCTCATGAGCTTCGCGAATGTTTAAAGCTGGGAAATTCAAGATAGAGGATTCTTCAGATATTGTCCCACTATCCGATAACACTGCATAGGCCTTCATTTGCAATGCATTGTAATCTGTGAAGCTTAAGGGCTTCAAAAATTGAATTTCAGGACGCATTAAAAAATTCTTAATATCAATCATTTTACGAGTGCGTGGATGGGTACTCACAATAATTGGGAATTTGTATTTTTCGGCAATTTGATTTAGAGTTCCCATCAATGCACTAAATTTTTTTTCACTATTAATATTCTCTTCCCGGTGTGATGAAACTACAAAGAACTTATCTTGCTCAAGCTGTAACTCATTTAAAATATCAGATGACTTTATTTTAGGCAAATAATAGTTTAACACTTCAAACATAGGAGACCCTGTTTTAATAATCCGATCGGCAGGCAACCCCTCTCTTAATAAATACTCACGAGCTATATCGCTATAAGTTAAATTAATGTCTGAAACATGATCAACTATTTTACGATTAGTTTCTTCAGGAACTCGTTGATCAAAACAACGATTCCCCGCTTCCATATGAAAAATGGGAATGTGATATTTTTTGGCAGGAATGGCACATAAACAAGAGTTCGTATCACCTAGCACTAAAAAAGCATCAGGTTTTTCAGTGTTTAACAATGGATCTATTTTAATCAGAATCTGCCCTACTGTTTCAGTTGCTGTTTTACCTGCTGCATTTAAAAAAAAATCGGGTCTCCGAATGCCTAAATCATCAAAAAAAATCTCATTCAATTCAAAATCATAATTTTGACCTGTATGTACAATTATATGTTCTATTGCATCTGATTCATCCAACTTAGATATAACCCTTGACAACCGTATAATTTCGGGTCGAGTACCCACAACGGTCATAACTTTCAATTTTTTCTTCATCATTTAGTAAATTATATTATACTGATTCAAAATAGGTATCAGGGTCAATAGGATCATAAAACTCATTAATCCAAAAATTAGTAATCAATTCATCTTCTCCTATATTTTTAATGTTATGGGTATACCAAATAGGCATATCAATATAAGCAGGTTCATCTCCTTCCAAATAAAAGTTCAATATCTCGCTTGTACCAATACGACGCAACTGAATAAGCGCTTTCCCTTTTATTACCGCAAAACGTTCAATCTTCCTTGTATGAAAATGATTCCCTCTAATAATTCCTGGAATGGTGGTAGAAAAAGACACCTGTCCTCCCACACCAAGTCTAATAATTTCTACGAAAGAGCCTCTCGCATCAGTATGCTTCGTAATTTTTTTAGGATAATAATTGAATAGGTCAAAGTAACTTCGGAAAGTATTAAATAAATTTAGCTCAAAACGATTTTCCAATTTCGGGATAATTCCGGATGCAAAATACAATCCAGTGTATGTTTGGAGCAAACCTAAAATTTCTGATACTTTATATTCATTAGTAGCAGGTACAATTAATAAATCATTTCCAATATTTTCTCTGATTGCTTTGATAAAATAATCCACTAAATCTGCAACATAAATTAATTTTACTACACTATCTTTTTCAATTTTAGGCAACTCCTCATGTGTAAGCTGATAACAAAAAGTTGCGATGAATGAATTGTAATAGGGTTTGCCAAACGGCCCAAATACATTAGGGATAATCATACCAGTAAATTTTCCCCCTGACCACTTAGCCCAATTACTCAAAAGTAGCCGCCCTTCCTTTTTACTTCTTCCGTATAGATTGTCAATATCTTCCTGAGAGGAAGATGAAAATAATATATGAGCTTTACTATTAGTACTATTCAATGCTTCGATTAGCCTCCTGACAAGGCTGATATTTGAATCGTAAATTACTTGTGGATCTTCATGTCTGTTTAACGCAGCTAAATGAACTATTGTATCACATTGGGAAACAAAATTTCGCAATAACTCACCATCATCAAAAAAATTGTTCTGAAAATTAATAAGCTCAAATTCCTCAGGAAAAAGTTTTAATGTATTATACAAATGCTTCCCGATAAATCCACTTTGCCCAGTAATACCAACTTTTATCATATTATTTCAATATTTATTCCAATCGAGCCATTTATCTTTATCATAACGAAAAATATCTTCTGAAGATTCTGACAAATCCTTATTTGAAAATACTATTACTTTAGAATTTGGTTCTATAGATTTAATACCATTTGCATAACCTTGAGGGATACAAAGAATTTTATTTTCGTAATGATGAATAGTAATCACAATTGGACAAAGGTTATCGGATGGCTGTTCCCAATTATCAATTTTTACGAAAGCAAATAGAAATGCTCCTTCTAATACATAAAGATATTTTTTCTCAAATTGATGAGCCTGCCAAGCTCTCACAACATTATTATTAGTATGATGTATGATGTAAAACCTACTAACATCGTTCATAATAAAGTCGTTAACGTATTTTACTGTTCCACGTTCATCAATTGAAATACCGCCTTGTATAATCCTTATTTCGTCCATTCAATTTCTATTCAAAGAAACTACGATCTCTAATTTCAGGGAGTTTTAGTAACAAGCTTTTCATGCCTTCTATATTTAACCGCGTTGTATTATGTGAGTGATATTCCTCCAAAGAAGATATCTTTAATTCACCTTCCGAAAAAAAATGATTATAGTTTAAATCCCGATTATCAGCAGGTATTCGATAATACCCACCCAAATCTTTTGCCTTCAACATATCTTCTCTATTAACCAGAGTTTCATATATTTTTTCACCATGCCTTGTTCCAATCAATTTAATTTCAGTATCGGCATTATAAAGCGCCAACAGGGCTTTTGCTAAGGTTTCAATGGTAGCCGCCGGAGCTTTTTGAACAAATATATCCCCTTGCTGTGCATTCTCGAAAGCATAAAGCACTAAATCTACAGCATCCTCCAAAGTCATCATAAAACGCGTCATGTTAGGATCGGTTATAGTAATAGGTTTACCCAATTTTATTTGTTCAACAAATAAAGGAATTACCGATCCACGAGAGGCCATTACATTCCCATAACGAGTAGCACAAAATATAGTCTTTGTGTCATCTAAATTTCTGGATTTTGCAATTGTCAATTTTTCCATTAATGCTTTCGACATTCCCATTGCATTAATAGGATACGCAGCCTTATCTGTACTTAAAACCACTACTCGCTTTACTTCATACTTCTCTGCCGCAGTAAGTACATTATCAGTTCCTAGTATATTAGTTCTTACAGCCTCCAAAGGGAAAAACTCACAGGATGGTACTTGTTTTAAAGCTGCAGCATGAAATATAAAATCAACCCCTTTTACAACACTGTCAACACTTTGATAATCCCTAACATCTCCGATATAAAATTTAATCTTGGGGTCATTCAATCTTTTTCGCATATCATCTTGTTTCTTCTCATCCCTACTGAAGATTCGGACTTCTTTTAAATCATCTTCAAGTAGTAACCTTTTTAATACTGCATTTCCAAAAGATCCAGTACCTCCGGTGATCAATAATTTTTTCCCTTGAAATAACTTATTTCTCATTCTTTTTTTTAAGTTTAAATACACCAATAAATGATTCTCCCTTCTTCCATCTTAAATGACCTAACGTAAAAAGCAATCCCCAATTTAAAAAGCCTAAAGGAAATTTATTTAAAAAAGGAATTCCAGAGAAAAAAGTAGACCCGGTATAAATCACATCAAAACCATGTTTCTCCAACATAACTTTCCAATCATCATAGCCTTTTAGTGACACATGATCTTCCCTGTAACCGTGCCATTTGTCTTTCATTATCGTAGCACCTAAACCACTAAGATTAGGTGTTGTAAAAACAAACAGCCCCCCTTCTCTAAGAGATTCTTTTACACACTCTATCATCTTTTCAGGATAATAAAGATGCTCAATAACTTGAAAAGAAACAATTATATCAAATTTAATGTTCTCAAAAGAAAAAGATTCTGCATTGCCTTGCATAATTTCCGCATTCCTTACTTTCTTTTGAGTTAATCCAACTAATCTTGGATCATATTCAATACCTGTAAGCCTTGCATTCGGGAACTCCATTTCCATAAAAGTGATGAAAAACCCAGAACCAGTTCCAACTTCAAGCAAAGAAAATTTTTGATCCTTTTTAAACGCTTTTCTTATAATTCTTAAAATTGATTTATATGTTAATCTTCGTTTAAATCTATAAAATTTAGAATCCGCTTCTGCATAAAACGAGGGCTTTTGCAAATCAACCGTAACCTTATTCATTGAAATTAAATTATATTAAATTTTTAGGAATTTATCAAACAAAACTTTGTAGCCAGCTAATAAGTGGTTCATTTTTGTATAATTCCATTTATAATGATTTAGTTTCTATGTCTGATATTTTGAAAATTTTTTTATACTCTTCAGTTTTACTTTCATTAAAGAAATATTGAATAAAAGAGTTACGACAATTCTCAGAATAAAAAACTTGATTTTCAACTATTTTTTTTATCGCCTCGCTTATCTCTATAAAATCAGTATTACTGTTTAACAAAAGAGCAGTTTTCCCTTCTTCTACAAATTCATTGTCATTCTTTCTTAAAATGATTACCGGTGTTTTAAACATAAATGCCTTCGGCAAGACTCCGCTTTGCATTGATCTATGATATGCATTCCAAACTACAGCACTTTCTGCAAAACAACGATTTATTTCCTCGGTCATCAATGGCTTTCCAACTAATAATTTAATATTTCCAGATTCTACATATTTTGACACTTTGCTCATTTGTTCACTATCAAGAAAATTTTTGGATGCGATAAGAAATGTAATCCCCCTTAATAAACCATTTTCGGCACAATACATTGCAAAATTTAAGTACTCAGAAAATGCATGATCTGCTGAAATTGTACCAATATATGATATATATTTTTTATTCAAAATATTCTCATTTTCTTCTTTTAATTCGTCGTTGAAAATTAAACTAGTTTGATACTTATCTTTTTTGTATAAACTAAATCTCTTACCAAATGCGTCCATTGAACTTTTTGATGGTAGAATGACAATAGATGTTAGCTTTATAACAGCTTTATGATATAAATGATTTAAAAAAAGCATTGCTACCCTCTTTCTGGAGAAACCAGAGCTCAAGTAAGTTTTAACTGAATCAAACGGTTCATGAAATACATACACTATTTTGCATTTATAAAAAAACTTAAAAAGAATTTGTATGATGATATTCTTGAAACTTGGAGAATAAATAAATAAATAATTACAGGATTCTAATTTAAAAATTCTTTTTTCGCTTATTTTTTGGTAATCATTATTAGTATCTAATTTATAATAAGATTTATGAATTAAAAATATAGGTTCAAAACCAAGTTTCTCAAATAGCCTATAATAGGCGGCTAAATGGGAGTAATGGCCGATGTTATATTTTAAAGAGGTTATAACAATTTTCATTTAGTTCCCCAAATCTTTTATTTACGAAATAATTGCGCTGCCTAATATCTAATTTCACAAACTCACTTTACTGCCTACTGCCCAGGTTTTTAATCCCTCACTTACAAATTGATAAGGTTGAATTTTCCCTTCAAAACCTGATAGTGCTTCGATTACGCTATATCGCGAATTTCCGGGACAGTAAAATATCATAAATCCACCACCCCCTGCACCACTTATTTTTCCACCCAATGCACCTGCTTTTATAGCTGACTCATAAATAGAATCAATCATAGGATTTGAAATATTAGCAGCTATTAGCCTCTTTTGTTTAAATCCATAATCCAAAACAAGCCCAATATTAATTAAATCCCCTTTTAATAAGGCTTCTTTCATTTGCCTAGATTGATCTTTTAAATGATGCATAGCTTCTATTGAACTTTGCTTTTTCTCATTTACATTTTTTTGCTGTTCCTTAATAATCTTGGCAGAAGATCTGCTGGTAGCTGTAAAAAATAATACCAAATTGTTTTCAAGCTCGGATAAATATTCTGACTTGATTCTGAGCGGATTTACGATAACATTATTATTTGAGTGAAATTCCATGAAATTAACACCGCCAAAAGTAGCCGCATATTGATCTTGTTTTCCTCCTGCCAATTGTAAATCAATTCTTTCTATTTCATACGCATACTTTGCTATATCATATTCACCCATAGGTAATTGAAGCATCTCTACAAAAGCCCCCAAAATTGCAACAATCAAGGTAGAAGATGTACCTAAACCGCTTCCAGCTGGTGCATCTACGTAAGTAGTAATTTTAAGTCCTTTGTTCCCTACAGCCCTATTAAATTCAAAATAATAGTCCTTTCGAATTCGATTATACACTCCTTTCAACAAATCCAATTTTCCATCAATTGGTAAATCAACATTTAAATCATAAATGGCCAATTCACTTCTATCAGGTGCAAATAAAACAATTTGTTCATTATCAATCACCTCTATACTTGAATGGGCAAATAGAGAAATGGTTGCATTCAAAATAGATCCTCCATAAATATCACAGTAGGGGCTTACATCAGTGCCACCTCCTGCCAGTCCAATTCTTAAAGGGGCTTTACTTCTGTATATCATTATTCTATTGAGTTTAAAAATTTTGGTAGGTAAGCGTTAAATACAACAAATAGATTTAACTTATTTTTTTTGGCCTCGACAAATACCCATTACTTAAGAGAACTAAAAAGAATCCCGCACCTAGTAGAAAGATATATCTGGCTGTAAAAATGCTAAAAAGATAGGACAGCATTATAAAAACCATTGAAATAATAAATATCGTTACCGATATCCAAGAATTATTCAAGAAAAGTAGCCTGTAAAAGAAAAAGTGAACAAATAAACCAAACAAAAAGAAAAAAAATATTGTACCTATTAATCCAAAATCATAAATCAAACTTCGAAACACTGTAAAAACATTTGTTTCAAAAACATCCTTAACATAATATGATTCTTCAAAATAACCTGGAGGAAATTTTTTTTTCCCTCCAAAAGAATCAAATATTGACTTAAAGGTATAGTAACCATATGAGTTATAATCATCTTTGTAAGACGTTTCTGATTTCATTCCCACTGTAAAGGAAAAAAAATCCGAAAAAGCATAAATCTGAGCAAAGGCATATGTATTTAATGAATACTTTATAATCCCTAAAGCTTCCTTTTGATCGCTAAAATTAGAATTACCCTGCCTAGAAAGAAAAGATATTGATATTAGTGGCAATAGTATAAATATATATACGGACTTTTTTAAAATTGACTTAAAGTTAAATAAAACTAATTTATTAGCATATATCTTCATAACTAAAGTTGTAGCTAAATAAAAAATTATAGCAACCAATAAAGCTAATTTAGTTGATTGAGTTATCATACAATATAAAGATGGAGCAAATGATAAAAATAATAAAAATCTTCTCCTTACAACCCTTTCACTTGAAAATTCTACAACAATAGCTCCAAGCATTGGAGTAAAATAAGTAAAGAATATGCTTAATACCCCCAAAAGTCCATAGTCTAATTCTTCATGTCCTCTCATTGCAGCATACAATCCGCTTGTTTCTAATAAATTAGACATTAATAATGCCATACTAAATCCATTAGTGATCATTATCAAGGTTGAGAATACAAAAGCGAGAATACAGGAAGTGTAGAAAATATATCTCAAAAAGGAACTGTTGAAGGTACAATAAACTTTTTCTTTCTTACTCTTGTTTTTGGCAAAAGCTTTTTTCCAATTAAAAGGTAAAGCACTAATTCCAAATGAAAACGAACATATGAATATATATAATACTGAAAGCGGATTTATTTGAATAGTTGGCAAAATTAATAATGGAATTATTGTGTATAAAAACCAAATAACAGAGAACATTGCAGCGGGAATAATATAAGTTCCTACCAATTTTTTAGTAATATAAGACTGAAAAAAAATTAGGCTACTAAAAAATATTGCTATCAATTTTAGAAAAAAAATACTCATTTTGAATTTATAAATTATTTCAACATCATATAGTTGAAACACAAAACTATCATTACTTATTTTCTCCTTTCAAATCTTTACTTTATTTGAAAATTCGAAAGGTTACAAAAAATCATTATTTTATTTTCTACCAAGAATAATATTTTTATAATCGTCATTTACAAATAGAATACTCAACTTGCAATAATCGAATATTTCTCTTAAAAGAATGATATCAAAAACATGGTAATTCATTGTACGATTAAGCAAATTATTTAAGCATCTCTCCTCAAATTGTTTTTTGTTCCAGCAGTCTTGTCAAGTTTTAAATCATGCAACTCGAAAATTTCATTCAAATGAGTCAAATCATCTTCTTGATTATTATTATAATCTTTAAATAGACAGGAAAAGCCTGTTATTTTTCGATTATGATCAAAACAGATTTCTTTTTTGGTAGAACTAACAATAGTACATCTCATTTTAAAGTACTAGAATTCACTCTTCTAAAGCTTTAAAAGGGTTCGCAACATGCTCAAGTCAATTAGACGACAAAACAAAATCATATCTGTCACTTTCTATGAAGCTTAAATCAGTAACCTCTGAAATATATTATCTTCCCTTTTTTTCTTTGTAAAATTCATATTCACTACTTGATATATTTCCTTCCTTAAGTATTATTTGATAAATTACAAGCACCAAGGTTTGATTTTTTTATATTGGAAATGACCTTTGTTTGTAAATATATGGGCCGCCTATTTCAAATCCTGATTTATTCTCAAACTAACTGTTCATTTTTTGAAATCCAGGAACTCTTTTAATGAATATCTTATTAAAAAACTTCTTCAAAAGAATCAATATTCCTTCCTTATTTAAAATTTCGAATATCCTACTTAATTTTTTGATAAGTACAAATTATTATTAAACTTATAATAAGTAGGTCAGAATAAAATTGAATCAATTTTCATTTTTTCAAAGCTTCCACAATCCCCTATTCCGTCTATAACTTGATAAATAAACAAGTAATCTTGAGAAACTTTGAAACTTGTTTGGTCCGAATAAACGCAATAGGATTCTCATAAAAAAATAAATAAGTTTCAGTTTACGCCCGTTTTCTGATAGCTTATTAAAACTTTCACGGGAATACTTAAGATTTCCCTTTTCAAACAAAAAGTTTTTCTGGGCAAAAGTTCCTACTACACCCGCAGAATCAAATGGATCATGATCTAAAGGTAGCTCGGGTAAGATGCAAGCATATGCCTGCCTTAAAGTGGGTGATATATATTCTCCTCCCGACATATAATCAAAACTATACCTAACTGAAGGAGAACCTTTTGAAGAAAGTTTCTTTGCATACTTCTCCCCTAATTCCAAAAAATCAGGCCGAAAAATATTCTTTTCATAACAGGATCTTTTATTCATGTATCCTGGATCAGAGCTATTAAAATTACTAAAATGAAAAAAAATTAGTGGGTACTGATCATTCACCCAATATTGTCCAAGGTCATCTTTTTTAATTTTCCGCTCCCAGCTATTCCAAGCGGCTACATTATATCCCAAATTAAAGGATACATGAATATCCTTAAAAAAACAGGGAGCAATACTTACCCATTTTTGATCAGTAGATAAACCAAACTGGCTTTCCATATAACTCAAATCCAAACAACGCCGAGACCACCATTTTAAAAAATACAAGCCTTGCTCTGATTTTTTCACAGCATAAAATCCGAGGTTAAAAGAACCAAAACGCATCATAGCTGTATCACTTTCCGATAAGTCATCAGATTGGGGAGTAGTATGATGTGGCGTTAAAACAATAGAATGATTCTCTAAATCTGCTAATATTGGCTCTACAGAATGGTACAAACAAATATCTGGATCAAAAAAAATAACAGAATCGTATTTTTCTAATAATTTTAAAGAAATAAAAGGTTTAACGCTTGTGCTAAATTCAATGATATCATATTTAAAAGCAAGCTGTTTAAAATTAGGTATCCTCAGGTCTTCCACCCAAATGATCTCTGCATTTATATCTTTATCGGGCAAATCCTGCTTTTTATCAAAGAGAAATATTGTAATTTTTTTTGAATTAAATTCATAAAAAGAATCAGCAAGAACCAAAGCCTTTGGTAAGTAAGCCAAGTTACAAACTGTAAAAACGGTATAGTTCATTTATTAAATAATTTTTATTAGCCTTTTTTAAAAAGAAGCATTACCCTAACCACAAATTGGAAAAATAAATAAATAGAGAGTGATCGAATAATTGCTATTGAATATTTGATATTTCCCGACTTTGTAGCCATCAGAAATATACGTAAGCTAGCTTTTATAGTACCTGTTAGCCTTTTAAAGGGATATTTCCGCAGCCTTAATTTCATATTCCAGATAGTATATACTTCATCAGCCTGTTCCGATACATGGTCAAAACCTGGTGTGGTTGAACACTCTCCAACTTTAAAATTTCGATTGCTCGATCTAAGACAAAATTCATAATCAACACAGTCAACAAAAAATGTTTCATTAAACCATCCAACCCTTCTTAAATTCTCAAGAAAATATAGACTTCCACTGTTAATTGAAAATAAAACATCTTTAATCTCTAAATCTTCAACAGTCACCTTAGCAACTGATTTAGCATTAAAAACTATTGAGCTATAAATCTCTTTCAAAGCTTTATATCTTGAACTATAAAATTTACTAATAAAATCTATAGTTTCAGAAGAAAAAACAGTATCCTGATCGAAAAAAAGCAAGCCATAGAAGTTATCATAATAAGCCTGTGCGCATACTGTTGACATTGCAATCCCTAAGCCTACATTCTTTCCACATGTAAAATATCTTAAATTACTTTTCCCTTTACTAAAGTTTCTGAAAAAATCTTTTTCAGGCGAATTATCATAAACATAAACGGAATAGCCAAGTTGTAAAGCTTGGCTAATTCTTTTTAATAAGTTAGGCTCACAATTATATATAACCAATCCAATTGCAATTTTTGTTTCCATCAAACAGCTTCCCTCTTTAATTAAAGTAGCTTTTTTTAGCAAATATTAAAAGTATTACTAAATCTATTAATACTCTTAAAACCCATGCTATCGCAGCTCCTATCAATCCAAATAGTTTTAAAAAAAGTATCAAAATTGGCAGGTAGATTAATAATTCCACACTGTGCAATAAAGCAGTAATTTTTACTTTACCGGCTGCTTGTATAGCAGCGTATGGAACTTGAGCCAACCCATTAAAAAAAATGCCGATGGCCATAATAGAAGCAATATTCCACGCGTGTGATGCAAAATCTTTGCCTAACCAAATAGAAATCCCCCAAAATGACCCTATTCCAATAATAACGCAAATTGTAAACAATATCATTCCTACAATTTTCAAGCTCTTTCTATATAAAAGATTAGCTGCAAATAAATCTACTTTCGATAAAGAAGTAAATCGAGGAAATAAGGTTGTTGTAAGTGCTGATGGTATAATTAATATTCTAAATAACATCTCAAATGGCACCGTATAATATGCCACTAAACTCGCTCCAACAATGGAAGAGATTACGAATCTGTCAGCTGTTACCATGAGTGGGCTAATAATATTGGAAATGGTCATCCACACACCGAAAGAAAGCAATTCTTTTAGCTCTGCTTTATTTCCAAGTTTAGCTTGGTAATGACGAGGTATCTTTTTTTGAACAAGAAAAATATGAGCTATTAATATAATTATTCTGGCAAAGATTAAACTCGCAACCATTAATTCAAGACTATCACCCCAAATAATTATACTTATTGTAGGGAAACCAAAATTTGCTGTTCCAAGTAAAACTTTTAGTAGATTAACGGCTTTGAAATCTTCATAGGCTTCTAGAATTCCTTTTAGGCCAGATGTCAAAGTGGTTAATGGAATACCTAGTGATGCAATCAGTAAGCAATGAAAAGTATCCTTTTGAAGATCTAGACTAACATTTAACCAATGGTAACCTAATTCCTTTGAAATGATAGCCAGCAATATTCCTCCCAAAAGACCAGTAATTAAGGTTAGAAGCAATCCAGTATTCACTAATCGTTTTAGGTGCTCAACTTTGCCAATAGCTTTGTTAGCGGCTACTTGTTGTGTCAAGGCTCGACCTAAGCCGAAATCAAAAAGACTGAAATAACCGATCAATGCCCAAACCAAAGTCAATATCCCAAATCGCTCAACGCCTACCTGATGCATTAAAAAAGGAATAGTAATAATTCCTAATAAAAAAGGGGCACCTGCCCCCAAAAGATTCCACAGAGTGTTGTTTTTTAATGAACCAGGAGCAAGTAAAGGTTTTAATTTTATCATTTATAGTTAACTAGAAAATTATTTATATGATATTATCTATACAGAATGAAATTAAATTTTTATAATAAATTTAATTAATAAATAAAATAAAAACAATGTAAATAAAGTTAAAGAGCCAGTTATCAAACAAATAAGTAGTTTGCTTTTAACTTTTGTTAGTGGAAACTCTGACATATCTAATACTTGTATCACCGGCATCTCCTGGCTCAATAAAATTTTACTGGTTTCCAAATTCTTTACCACTTCTGCATAAATAGTACCTATCACTGTTTTATCTCTTGCTGATATTTCTGTTGCCACTAAAGCCTTTTTTATGGCAGGGTTTACATTCAACACCTGGCTCTCCGCCGCTTGGTAGGATTTGTTGTTCAGTAAAGCGTATAAAGAATCTGCCCTTCTTTGTAAACGGTCCACATTGGCCTGCGAAATTCCTGTTTTTAAATGGACATAGAGATTGTTGGACTGCTGAACTACACGTTCTGTTAAGTACTTAGAAAATTTTTCGTTTTTAGAGGTAACCGAAACTTTAATCAGGGAAGCTTTTTTTCTTGCCCAGTCAACGGACAGGTACGATTTTACCACCGCTCCATAGATCACGTTCAACACACTATCCTGTACTAAACTCATTTGCTCCGGGTTTTGTACTTGCTCAAAACTGATATGTGCTAGTCTCTCTTTATTGGCCCAGGACTTTTTGAGTTTCGTTAAATCAAGGAAAAGGTCAGCCAAGGTTTGCTGACTACTGCCGTCTACTTTACTCAACAACACTTTTTCTACTATATTCTTAGAAGGGATGATTTCCAATAAATTGTCCCCGGCAAATAAGCTGCTTCCCCCTATGGCGCCGCCTACATCAAAACCAAACTGGGAGGCAAGCCCGGCCAATCCTCCACCGCCTGCACTTTTTTCTTCTAAGATAAAGGTGCAGGTAGCCGTGTACTTTGGTGTTTGGAAATAATAATAACCTAATCCCAGCAAGCCACCTATAATCCCTGCAATCAGCAGGCTTATCCATTTGCTCTTGATATAGGCGATAAATCCTTTTATTTTTTGTAACAACTCCTGCAGTGAAATTTCATCGTCCTGTTGAGGCATATAGTTGAATTAATTTTAAAAGCTTTCGGCAAATTATTTGTACCCTTTAGCTCAAACAATAACTAATATTTAATCCTTAAAAAGGAAAATGAATTAGACTTAAGATATTTCCATATTTTAATTGTAGCCAACCCAAACTTCATAACTAAATAATTTTTATCCATCATTAAAAGCTATCCATAACTCAACATTGACATTATTCTATTATCCATTACTTTGTCGCAACCAAATAAACGAAGAAAATAGATAAAGTAAAAGACTTAGGTTTAGCCATAAATTAATTATCAATGTAACAATACCCCAATATTAAACTCTTTGATTACCACCCTTTATTGTGATCTAATAAATCACACGCAATTCATCATAATTTAGATACATAAATAATCGTGATTAATGCACTGGCTAAACCTGCTATTGTGCTACCTATTGCCGCTAATTCCTGTGCACTTAATTTTCGGTTTCCTTTACTAACAGGAACATATACTTCAGAACCCGGCTCTACTTTCGGATAACTCTTCAGGAAGAGAAAATGATGGGTTCTATGAATATGGCCATTGGCATAGATCACGAAAGACCTGTTCCTGTTGGAATTAGGTACAAAGCCACCGGACTGGTTAATATACTCTTTAAAGCGTGTGGTATTGTATACAATCTGTTTGGGTAGGTAAATGCCTCCGAAGGTTTTTACTGTTTGTAGCTTTTTAGGAATACTCAATATGTCCCCCTCTTCCAGATATATATCATAGCTCGAACCGGGCTGCGCAAGGGCCTTATTCAAATCAATCCCAACAGTACCAGAATTTAAATTCACATTCGACAATAAGCTGTCTTTATTAATAACGCTGTCGGAAGCGGCGATCAGGCTCTTTCTTTCCTGCTCAATAAACCTGGTCTTGGTAATAGATTCTTTGTTGCGGATCAATATGGCCCCTGCAGGGTAAGCCCCCTCTTTCAAACCGCCTGCTCTTTGTACGAGTTCGGACAACCGTTCCTGCTTTTTCTCAATCACAAATTCACCCGGATACAATACTTCACCTTCAACCGTCGCTTTTACCTGCTCTTTGTAAGCCGGGTTCTTGCGCACCGATACTACATCATAGGGTTCTAATAGTACCTGCTGTAATTGCTGCTCCGATTCTATGGAACGGTTCAGCGCTATTTCCTGCACAATGGCATACACACTAGTATCACCCTCAATGCTCCTTCCTGTATTCGCTAATCGCCTGGCAATCTCGATCTTTTTTCCACTGGCTCCATTGGTAAAACCACCTGCTACCAATACGAGATCCTGCAAACGCATACTGTCTGAAAATTCATAAGTCCCGGGCTTATTCACTTCCCCGTTGATACTCACATTGTAGGCTTCCCTTACATCGAACAGGGAATAAATGGTTACAATATCTTCTCTTTGCAACCTAATATCTGCTTTTCCATTAATGACATCCGTTATATTGAAATTAAGCATCGAAGGGGTGTAGTCAGACTGCAAGCGCCTGATCACTGCCCGCTTCATATAAGCTTCTTCTTTTAATCCGGCCTTATCAAGGAGTGCATGTAAAGTAGGGAAACTATTCAGGCTATACTCACCGGGATGCAGCAATGCCCCTGTAATAGTTACGCGATTCGTAAAACGATCTAAAATACCATCCACTGTATACACATCCCCGGTCTGCATGGCAACATGCGCAATGGAGTCAAAGGGTATATCGATAATTTCCTTTTCACTCTTACCAACTCTTACCAGTTTGATCTGCTCCCGGTACGCACTGTCGGTTAACCCGCCTGCGAACTTAAACAGCACATCTTCCAGGCTTTCCCCCTCTTTTACTTCGTAGAGCATGGGCCGTTTCACCGCCCCCTTTAGCTGTATCCTTTTTTGGTAGGCATTGATCTTCACAATATCATCGTCCTGTAATAAGAGGTTTTTAGTAAGGTCTCCTTTCTGCAAAAAATCATATAAGTCAAAACGCACCAATGTTTTCCCGTTTCTAACCAAATCAATAGCACGAAAAGCCCCGTTGATCGTTGGCCCACCGGATACATACAAAGCATTGGCCAAGGTTGCCAGGGAAGGAAGCGTATAGGTACCCGGCCTTTGTACTTCTCCGATCAGGGTAACCCTGATACTCCTGATCTGGCCAAGGGATAACTGAAAGGAAGTTTTACCGGTAACGATTTGAGGATAGATCTTTATTAATTGTCCCTTAATTTTTTTCTCTGCATCTTCAATGGATAAGCCTGCTACTTTTACCGGGCCGATATTGGGAATACGAATTTGCCCCTCGGGACTTACTTTTAATTTGAAATTCGTTTCCGAATACCCGAATAAGTCCAGTACCAGCTGATCACCGGTTCCAATCAGGTAATTGCGTGGCGTAGGCAACTGCAAGTTCGGTTCGAACGTGAGGTTCTCGCCTGAGAACAAGTCTGCACCATACACTTTAGGTTCATTCCGTTTGGCTGGTTCAATATTTCTTTTGGTATTCTTAAAAGAAAGTGGATTTCTTGTGTTGTTTGTATCTGCCAGGTTACCGCCAGCCATCTTACCCTGACTGCCTGTAGATAAGCCCTGCATTCTTTGCTTCAACTTAGCGATCTGGTCATCCGATAAACCCCGCTGACGGGCCTTGGCTTCCAGTTCCGCATCACTTAACCCGGAGAGCTGGGCCTGGCTCATGTATTGTTGCAATTGCTGGTCGGAAAGCTGGTCGATATTTACCGACTGGGCCTGCGATACAACAGTTCCCGCCAAAAAAACCAATATAACAAGAAAGATACGGTTCAAGTGTATGACTAAACGCATGAAATGAATATTATAAATCTATGATAAGTAAGCAAATATAGGTTAGAAACGTTGTTGCCACGAAGACAATAAGGCTGGAAGTAGCACAAAGTTGATTGGTTAATAAGTTTCAGAGTCAATATATGTTTTAAGGTTTTTGTTGACGGTGGACTATCGGCGGTCGACTGCCTATTAACTCATTAACCTATCAACTTATCAACCCGTTGTGTCCTTCGTGTAAACCTTAGTGCCCTTTGTGGTCAAAAACCAATAAGATGCCACTACCGGTCTGAACTATGATGTAAAGGATACAAGGATAAACAGGATGAAGAAATACCACTTAAAAAAACACCTACACTGAAACTGACCTGGATCTATCAAAAACTATTATTAGAAGTGTTTCCAATCTTAACAATCATTCCATCCCATCAATCACATTTCTGACAGTTATCATCGGCTGACAGTTAACGGCCGACCAAAACAAATGCTAAACTTAACAATCCTTTTACCACGGCTCCGCCCCCTCAGTCACATCCGGTGGCTGTTCAAATTGGTACGCTGTACCATAGAAATACCTGCAAGTTCCTCTTCCTCAATTCATTAAAACGAAACTGTTATCTAAGATACACATTGGCATCATTCAAATCAATACTTCAGCTCATGCCAATAAGCATAAGATAAAGATCAAAACAGAACCTTTGAATGTAAGAACAGTTACGTTTGTAATACATCCTCTGTAACTGTTGGGGGTGAGACAGGTGAGTGATGTTCTAATGATGCGCAAAACTATACCTGAGTCTCATATCAGCAAAATTTTTTTATTAAGCCGGAATGATGCTTTTCGCCACCAAAGCACTATGGCTCTAAGTAGCACAAAGCGTTGCAAGAAAGCCACATTAAAGAATTAAGAAATCAAAAATCGTTATCTGTCGCCCCCCTGCTTATCAACCTACCAACTTATTAACTTATAAACCTCGTACCCTACCCATCAAAGCCCCACTGCCCTTCACCACAGAGCACTGCCGATCAATTATAACCCACCGCCATCAGTGGAAAAGCGTTAAGAAAATGATGGAACGAAGCGTAGCAGCTAATAAGTTAAGCGGTTGAAAAGTAATAAGTAAAAAAAGTACGTTATAAAATAATTATCAGAAAATAGGCTCACCCATCAAAGCCCCGCCGCCCTTCACCACATTAGCACCACAGCCTAATCAGGGAACCAATCCCGCCAAAGGGCAGTTTTTTTGGCGGGTGGCCTTTTTTCGTTCTTTTTTGGCCAAACAAAAAAGAACAGATGAAATGTCTGAACTAGGATGAGGCGGATGTACTGATGCACTATGATTAAAGCTTCCTCATCAAGGCCCCGCCGCCCTTCACCACAGTAGCACGAAGCGTTATAAGTTCAAAAGAAACCAGTTGCGAAGTATCCACCGCCATCAGTGGAAAAGCGTTAAGAAAATGATGGAACGAAGCGTAGCAGCGAAAGTGGGTGGATATTTTCCAATGCTGTTCACAAGTCTTCGTTTCGTAATGATAGAAAGTAACATGGTTAGCTCTTTCGGTGTAGCGTTGTGACTTCATTTTTAGCTTTTCCGCTGCAGGCTTGAACTTTTGCTTCTTTTCTTTCAAGAGAAAAGAAGAGATAAACGTCTGAACTAGGATGAAGCGGATGTACTGATGCACTATGATTAAAGCTTCCTCATCAAGGTCCCGCCGACCTTCATCACAGTACTACTGCAGCCTAATCAGGGAACCCGCCCCGCCAAAGGGCAGTTTCTTTGGCGGGTGGCCTTTTTTCGTTCTTTTTTGGCCAAACAAAAAAGAACAGATGAAATGTCTGAACTATGATAAAGCGGATATACTGATAAACTATGATGAATATCCATCCATCAAGACCCTGCAGCCCTTCACCACAATAGCAATATAGCTTAATCAGGGAACCCTCCCCGCCAAAAGGCAGTTTTTTTGGCGGGTGGCCTTTTTTGGTTCTTTTTTGGCCAAACAAAAAAGAACAGATGAATATTATTATGATAATCGATTAGATAAGCTCTAACTTTTACTCCTTTTTATACAAGAGAACTGAAGAGATAAACAATAAGCCATAGTATTCTTACTATAACTTTTATACAAAACATTGTAAGTATGTACAAGGGCCGGAAAGCCACACATCAAAGACAAATTGCCAAAAACTAACTTCTCCCATCCGTACTTTGTTCGATATTTCTTCGATATTTCTTCGGGTCGTGTTCGGATCGATCCGAAGCCGATCCGAACGATGTTCGGATCGGTATCGAACAAAAATGCTGAAAGCTAAGCTGGATAAGCCTTTCAAATTCACGATCCGAACAATGTAGTGAAATTACTACATGAAAAAATAAATTAAGCAGGCAATCCGTTTCTATTACTCTTCTACAGCGAGAGTCGATAAAACTGAAGGAATCTCACTACCATTTCTCATTCATCATCACCTCATCCGTAATCCACAAATTCGCCATCCGCCAATCCTTCTCCCTTCCTTCTTACTCCCTACATACGCCCTACATAAGCCGTATAGAGTTCATGAAAATGATAAAATGCTGATAATCAGCACTTAAATAGACTATCAAAAAAGTAGAATATTCATAACACAGTAGCAACCAATTATTTAGCTGAAAAATCCAAAACTCAGGATAGAGAACGCCATGATCGTGAGAAGTTGGTATTGTCTGAACGATGATGTAATAGATGAATGGATAAACAGGATGAAGAAATACCACTTAAATGCACCTACACCGGAACTAACCTGGATCTAAAAAACTACTATTAGAAATTTTTCAATCATAGTCCATCCTTACATCCCCCAAATCATAGTTCAGATCTTTAAGCGACATGCTTATTCAGAACAGAAAAGAAGGGGGCCATTTTTGATCCAGGATGCAACAGAATATATTTTACGAAGCCATAACCTTTGTTAAGCGAAGGTCACTACCACCTACCCCCTCCCCAATTTCTCCATCAACCCTTTGAGATAAAACAACAATAACAAAAACAAATATGGAAACGGAGTCAGCAAAGATGCATAGAAAGTA
>JAGWUV010000050.1 GCA_028875875.1 Bacteroidota bacterium | reverse complement strand
TCAATTGCCTCACGAATTCTAAATTTTATTTTGTTTACTGAAAATGTGTCAACGTATCCAGAATCAAAATTTTCATAACGTTCTTTACTTGAGTCATAATTATAATAGAAATGTTTGGACTTTTGAGCCCAACTATTACTGACTGGGAGTATTACTATTAAGAGAGTTATGATTATTACTAAGTGTCTCATTACAATAACAGCTAACGTTCGCGGCTTAGCGAAGAACTGGCAATAGAGTTCTGTCGAGCCTGAACTAAAGTTTGATTTATAATTGAAAGTTCATTGTTATTGTTGCTACTAAATTCATAAAGTCAAGCTGATAACAAGAGTCGAATAGCGAAACACAAGTTGATGCTGCGTATTGTCTGCCAGTTTTTTGCTAAGCCTCATGTTACAAGCAGCTATTCTGTTCTATCCCAAATTTTTAACATTGTCGTCAAATTTCTATATTCTTCTGAAAATACCCCGTCAAGTATTCCAAACTTAGTTTTGAACTCTTTAAAATATTGCCTTGCTTTTTTATCGCCTGAAATTGTCGCAATGAACAGCTTGTTTGCAAGTTCCATTTTGTCCCTGTCAAGCCCTGTCTTTGCTATTTTGTATGCTCTTAAAACAGATTGTATTTCGTCTTGGCTGTATTTTCTGATTTCTCTGTCAACTATAAGTTTTCTAACAAGCTTTTGTCTGCTAAAATATATTTTTTCAGTTGTCCAAATTGTTTCTTGAAATTTAAAATTCTTTCCTGTTGGTAAGTCTTGAAGTTGTTCAACAAGCAATGTGTCTTTATTAACTTTCAGTCGGCAAGTCAATATCGCACCCCAAAAGTCAATGATTGTATCTTGTCCGCAAACTGCAAGTATAAACTCAGAAAATGTTGTCGGCTTATTGTCTACATTTTTATAGCCACATAAAACAATTGTCTTACCATTAGAAAGATGAAAACTCGTATCTGCTTTTGTCCCTGCATATTGTGTTTTAGGGCAGTCACACGATGTTGTTTTAGTCTGTCCGGAAACCGAATTCAAAGGCAAAAAAAATAGTATGATTATTATGCAATGACGAGTCATTATAGTTGCTTGTAACGTTGACGCATTGGCGTTGAGCCGGCATTTGGAATACGTCATGCTGGAATGGTTGATGATTAAAGTAAAAAAAGTTGATTATTTATTTGCCGCTTAATTTATAACGTCGTGCTTGAACTGAAGTTTATTTTTAACCGAAGCTCAACAACTGCGTAATGTCAGCCGACTTAATGCCAATGCTTATGTTGCCAGTAGTTGTTTCAACAACCCGCATCACCATGAACTTTAAATATTACTTTCATTTTGTCATTTGTAATCTCTAAAGTTCCCGAGTAGAAACCACCTTCGTCAGATGCCTTTTCTTCCTTAACTGTCAATTTAGCTTTATAACCTTGCCCCTTATAAACAGCTATGTAATTTTTGTCGTTGATTTCTTTACTTTCTGCCGTGTCTTTATTTAAATACACATCTCGTCCGTTGATTTTGATGATGGCAAAGTCTGTAAGGTTAGATAGAAAAATGTATTTACCATTCGTCACTTTGCTCGTGTCATAAGTGAAGTATTCTCCACAACCGTTAATAGTGTCTGGAAGTTATTTGAAGAAGTCTAGCTTAAACGACGTATCAACATTAGATGCTTCAATAACTGGTTTTGTTGTATCAGTTTTATTGGAGTCAATATTTTGCGAATTGCCTGTTTTTGTGTCGCTATTAGAGCAACTTGTCAAAATAAAAAATGCTAGAAAAATAAGAGTTATTCTTGTCATTACTTTTTGAAGTATTAGGGTACTGAACCAATTACTGGCAACGTTCACGCATTGGCGTGAGGCGATATTTGAAATGCGTCCAGCTTGAACTGTTGATGATTAAAGGTATAGAATTTGATTTTTCATTCTATTACTGAATTTCTAACGTCGAGCTTAAACTGAAGCTCATTTTTAACTGAAGTTGATTCCTGCGAACTGTCTGCCGACTTAATGCCAATGCTTATGTTGGCTGTTCGTTGTTTTTACGATTTATATTCATTCATTTTTTCAACCAATAATTTCTGTAAGCCGTCAAAATTTGTCTGTAATGCATTTGAAGAAATACTAATTGGCGAACCATAAGTTTTATAGTTGATTTTCATAGCATTTCGTTTCAGTGGGTTTGTCACTTTGTCTAAATAGTCTTGTGGATTACTCACTATAAACATTAAAAACTTTTGATTCATTACTTGCGAAACTTTTATTTCTTGAATGTCTGTCCAAGGAATAAGTCCTGCTGAAACTCCGCTTGAATTGTCAGTTATACCATGTCTGTCAATTACTAGTCCAGGTTTTTTATCTGAAAATTTGCGAAATATTGTTACTGCTGCAAGTCCAAAAAACAATATTGAAGCAAGTCCTACTATGAAAATTAGTGTCGGATTACCAAAGATTGGATTGCTGATTTTCGGAGGATTGATTAAAAACCAAATTCCAAGTCCAACAAAAGCGATTGAACCTAAAAGTGTTAAAACCATTTTCTGTTTACTTAATGGAATTTCAATTTGTTCGTCCTTTGTCATAAGTTTTACTTTTAAGATTTTGTTCCTCTGGGCGTTGTCCTACAATGACAGCCAACGTTCACGGCTTAGCGAAGAACTGGAATTGAGTTCCGTCGAGCTTGAACTAAAGTTGAATTATTATTGAAAGTTCATTGTTATAGTTGATGCTGAATTTATAAGGTCAAGCTGAGAACAAAAGATGAACAGCGTAATAAAAGCTGATGTTGCGAATTGTCAGCCAGTTTTTTGCTAAGCCTCTTGTTGCAAGCAGTAGTTCTTAGGTCTTAAAAAATTTACCTTCAGCATATAAATCGAAATCTATTTCTAAATTGTATGATGCCAATCGTTTGATAATTGATTTATTTAAATGGTGTCCACCAAGAATTGTATTACCATTATGAAATATTGTAACAACTTGAATTTGAGCGTCTGCTTGATCAATAAGTTTTGTCACGCCTTCATTGTCTTGATCTAGAAAATCTAACAATTTCTTTAGTTTGTCATTAAACTCGTCTGGCTCAGGGTTTGGCTCAAAATGCAAAGCAGTAAAATTATAAGTCGATTTTCCTGATTTTCTTATGTCGCCTTTGTTCCAACCACCTGTCATTTGCAGCTTTGTCATTTTAGCAAGTTCTTGAAAACTAAAATGGTCAGATGTTACATTAAGATAAACTGAATTAAAGTATTCTGTCGTAACACTACGAACATTGACTTCTGGCTCCGTGTCAAGCCAAATGGCTAAATAAAATTTTTCGTCTTTGAGTGGGAAATAAACAATTGCCGTACCGTCACTACTTTCTTTGTCAACTCTAAGCACTTTTGGTTTTTCATTCTCATAAACAACTTCATGTATTTCTAAAAGTTGCTCTGTCGTTCCAAACTCTTTTATAAAAATTTCATTTATGGCTTTTTCTATGATTATGGAGTCAGTCATACTATTGCTTGCAACGTTCGCGGCTTAGCGAAGAACTGGAATTTCGTTTCGTCGAGCCTGAACTAAAGTTTAATTTATAATTGAAAGTTCATTGTTATTGTTGATGCTAATTTTATAAAGTGAAGCTGAGAACAAGAGTCGAATAGCGAAACACAAGTTGATGCTGCGTATTGTCAGCCAGTTTTTTTGCTAAGCCTCTTGTTGTGCGTTCGTGTTTTGCCTATTTTATGTAGAACTCTTCACTCTTACTTTACTTATCCTACGAGGTATAGTATTATTTAAAACTAAAGGCTACTAATCATATAAAGTCCACCAATTACTAAAGGCAAAGTAACAATTGCAATAAAAATTAAATAGTCTGTCCGAAGCGGATTTTTTGTAATAAAAGATTTTATCAAAAAAGCAATTGAATATGCAAGTCCAATAATTGGTGTAATATATATAAAAACTAAAGGACTAAAGTCACATACTGATTGAGTAGGCGACGGTTTAAAAAAGTAATAACAAACTATAAGTGTCCACCACAAAAAATATATTGCTAAAAAAGTACTTGATATTTTATGTCTTTTAAAAAGGTTCAAGATTTTTCTTTCCTATTAATGTCTAAAAAATTTGTAGGTAACCCAATTTAATTTGTCATTAGTTGTTCAGTAAAATAAGGCTTATACTACTGATATGATTTTAAAACAGTATCGTCTAACATGACGCACAACGTTCGCGGCTTAGCGAAGAACTGGCAATAGAGTTCCGTCGAGCCTGAACTACGGTTAAATTTATATTCAAAAGTTCATTGTTACCGGTGCTGATGAATTTGTAAGGTCAAGCTGAGAACAAATGATGAACAGCGTAATAAAAGTTGATGTTGCAAATTGTCAGCCAGTTTTTTGCTAAGCCTCATGTTGTAGGCAGCCTTATTTATTGTTTCACTATTAAGGTGTCCCAAATATTTTCCTTATTATTTTGATTGGATTCTACATAAATGGTGTCTGTACCTTTAGAATATGTTTCAAATAAAACACCATTCCATCCAAAGTATTTGTCATTGTGATGTTTTAAAAGAATATTATCATGATATTTTTTAGACAGTTTACTAAGTTTTATTAATAATTGTTGTGTCGAGTCCTTTTGAATTTTAATATCGCCGTTTTCGTCAACATACTGCCACATATCTTCAACCCAAATTTGTTTTATCGTGTCAGTTTTATTGTCGCCTATATGTATGATCGATTTATCAACTTGTACACTGTTACGAAATACTCCATTGCTCTTTGATTCCTCAATTGACTGCGAGCATTTATACAAGCCAGTCTTCTTTGTGTCTACCGCACTGAGATTGCAAGCAGTGAAAGGTATGATGAAAAAGAAAATTAATTTCATTGATGTAACAAGTGTCAGAAAAGGTTGCCTACAACGTTCTCGGCTTAGCGAAGAACTGGTAATAGAGTTCTGTCGAGCCGGAACTAAAGTTTAATTTATAATTGAAAGTTCATTGTTATTGTTGCTGCTGAATTTATAAAGTCAAGCTGAGAACAAAAGCCGAATAACGAGACAAAAGTTGATGCTGCGTATTGTCAGCCAGTTTTTTGCTAAACCTTTTGTTGGTGGCTGTTGTTTTTTGTCACCAGTTTAACAATAGCAAAAAATATTGCACTTGTCAAACCAGCGATTGAAAAAGCTAAGTCTCTGCTTTGTCTAAATAAATAAATACTGTCGTCAAGATATTTGTCACCAGAATAAGGCTTTTTGCTATAAATATATTTTTGCAAAAGTCCAAATATTGGTAATTCACCAGTCAATGTAAATACTGCTAATTCTGCTAAAACAAAAAATAAGAATGCTGTCAAAAGAATTGCAATTGTCTTGTCTGTAAGTTTAATAATGAAGCTGAAAATTACATAGTAACCAGTCACGATAGCAACTACAAAAAAATCTATTAGCATAAACATTCCTGTTGTTTGACTTCCGTCGCTAAAAGTCCCAATTAGAAAAAGGAAAATTATAAAATAGAAACAGTTGAAAAGTAATGTGTCCTTAAATGATTGTTTGATATTACTTGTGAGTTTTGTCATTTTACAATAGCCACCAACACCTAAATATACGCAATACAATCAAAACACATAAATCCTAAATACATTGATTATCAACACTTTTGTATTGCGTTTTTTGTATTGACAATTGCGTCAATCAGTTTTTCAATTTCTGGCACATTCAGGCCGTCAAAATTATTTTAACGCTACTTTGCTAACGGCTCCGCCCTCTCAGTCACAATCAGCAATCGAACTAAGGAGCGTCTTTAGGGTATGATTTAACAGCAAAGAATGGATTCGACGCTAAATTTCAAATATAAATATTAGTTATATCATTTCAATGGATAAGGCATGAAAAATAATAATTTTAATAACTATATCCAGAAAAGCAGAGTATGTTCCTATGGTCTCTTAAAGGAACCTCTTTGAAAAAATTTTCGAATAACTAAACATTCTAATCTTGAATTTACTCTCGGTACACTTGTAGGTTGTTCATGTATATTTTGGATCAGGCTGGATATTAAATGATGGAAACATCATTGCAAAATCTAACTGTATGCTTTCTGTGAGGAAAAGGAGGTGGGTTTCCGTAACCTATTAACCCTCCCCGGTTAAAAAAGCGGGGTTGGATTTATGTCCTTTAGAATATTTAATCCTAACTGTCTATGACGAAAGTTCATAAATGAAATTGCAAATTGTAGCAAACGAAAACGCTTGAAGGCAAGTTGAAATTCATAAAAAAATGCTCTCTAAATGCTATCCAAAAATAGGCTCTGAAAAAAGCTATAAAATTAATATAAAAATTGCTGAAAATCAATGGTGTACTTTTTGAGACATCCCCCTAAAAAGCACAAAAAATATTTGTTATTGAACTACTTGTTTCATACATTTGATTTCGTTGAAAGGCTTTACTGTAAAGGATTTTAAACGAATAAACTGATTAATAATTATTTATAAGTGAAAGGCAAAAGTTCGATCCCGCCCCACACCACTTAAAGACCCAGTTCATACTGGGTCTTTTTCATTCGTTAACCGCCAGCACCTACCAGTCGTCCGTTCTGAATGGCGAGGCGGGTAAGCCTTCTTTGTTATATAAACTTGCATCGGGATTGATGGACCACGCATACCGTACTGCAACAGGGTGGGGAACTTGTGCACTGCTTACGATAACCTTGTCACCACTGATGACTGCCTCTGCCCAATAGAATTTTTTATCGGCACCAGCTATTGTAAAACCTGCCAGCTTCGTGGCATTGCTAACCAAACCCGACCCCGTATGAAGGAACTCCAATTCTATTTTGTTATCGAGGATTCTCATCGAAGCATATTGAGGACCCGAATACTCCCCGGCTACATGGTAGGCTACATGATTGGCTGCCAGGTAGAGTCTTTTACCTACATCCTGTTTGTTTTTGGGATGTATCGTTTTTGCATCACCAATATCAATGGTTACAGCCATAGCTGTATAAGGTATTTGCAGCGCCATGGATTGAGCTTCTCTTAATAATGCCCAATCATCATTGAACACAGGCTCTGTATTTCTAGCCTTGAAATTAGCGAGCTGAACAAAAATGAAAGGCAATGAATCATTCTTCCATTTCGCTCTCCAATCGGTAATTAACAAGGGAAATAAACTACGGTATTGTATGGCTTTTTTTGCATTATTTTCTCCCTGGTACCAAATCACCCCTTTGATGCCATATGGAACCAGCGGTGCGATCATAGCGTTATACAAGGCTGTAGGATAATTTTTCTGTGCAGGAACAACGGGTGCTTTACTGCCGGGAACAGCTGTTTTAGCAACTGCTGTTTCCTTGAGATAGTTTGCGTAGAGTGCTTCCCAGTCCTCCTGCAATAGTCGGTAACGAATAACCGAATCTCTGAAATCGGGGTGATTGATCAACGACTCTCCGGATGTCCATGCTTCTGATGGAGTGGCGCCCCATGATGAAGAGAGGATACCCACGGGAACCTGCTTATCGAGATATAGTGCCCTAGCAAAAAAATAAGCTACCGCTGAAAACTTCCTTGCATTTTCAGGAGTACAGGTCTTCCATTCGCCTTTTACCTTATCGAGCGACTTGCTGCTGATATTGTGCTCAACGGTAAAAAAACGAATTGCAGGGTATTGGGCGGCTGCTATTTCAGCTACTGCATTGTTTACCTCGGGTAAGGTTAACTGCATATTGGATTGACCGGAAGCCAGCCAAACCTCACCAATGAAAACATTATTAAAAACAACGGAATCTTTTGCAGTGGAAATACGCAGCCGGAAAGGGCCGCCGGCTTTCATTTCAGGTAAATGGATGATCCATCTGCCGGCTTTGTTGGCTCTTGTTTTTAAGAAATAGCCGGCAAAAGAAACGGTGAGCCGCTGGTTGGGTGTAGCAGTTCCCCAAATAGGAGCATGGATACCCTGCTGTAATACCATCTCATTTCCAAAAATACTGGCCGGAACAATGTTTTGTGCCAGCATTGGTAGAGGTGCCAGGAACAGGTAAAGACCTAACAGGCAAATATGGCGGAATCTTAGATGCATGGATGTGTTATTTAATGGAGCGTAAAGTTCTGCAACCTATTCCGCATATACAGGGCGGACTAATTCATAGTTAGGGGGTGGCAGGTTCAAATGTCTTATATAGAGGAAGGGTTGTACCTGATGCACTATTGAAAAACAATCTTGTATGCACGAAGAAGGTGTATTATCAGGCCCAGGCTTTGTATAAAAAGCGCAGCCAGTTGCCATGCATGATGTGTTCAATATCTTTTTTTGAATACCCCCTTTTTGTTAGTAAGGAAGGAATTTTCTGAAGGTCGGCAATAGTATCCATGTCATAAGGCGTTTGCTCTGTTCCAAAAGCCCCGTCGAGATCTGAGCCAATACCCACATGCAATGTATTGCCTGCCAGCTGACAGATATGATCTATATGGTCTATCAGTGTATCTAAGCTGCAATTCATTCCTCTTGGTGTTGATTGGCCACGAACCCAATTGGGCACTATCATCCAGGCATCCATAGCTGCACCTATTACAGCGCCACGTTCTATCAATGCTTTGATTTGTTCATCGCTGTATTGCCTGTTATGATTCACCAGTGCCCTGCAATTATTATGGCTTGCCCAAATATGGCCGTTAAAGTTTTCGAGGGCTTGCCAGAAAGCATCATCGCACAAATGAGTGGTATCGAGGATGATGTTCAGCGTTTCCATTTTTTTCAAAAGGGCAAGGCCGTTTGGCCCCATTTTACCGGAAGCATCTGTTCCGTTCGCATACCTGCCAGGGCCATAATGTGCCGGCCCCACGGCACGGAGGCCATAAGCGTAAGCTCGTTCAAGGTACTCTACGGTTAGTAAAGAGTCGGCCCCTTCGAGGCTCAGTATATAACCGATCTTTTTATTTTCCGCTGCATCTGTGTTCATCCAGTTCTTTACCTGCTGATCGAGGGAATCAAGGTCTTTTACCTGTACCATCTCACCCGCTTCCTCCATGGTTTTATACCAGGCAAGCTGTGCCTGTGTTTGTGCCCATGCCTGTTCAGGGGAATGCCAGCCCGGTAAACTATTGTCCGGAGCTACATATCTGGCTATTTGAGTAGCTACCACGAGCCCGATATCGCCTTTGCGTAATGAAGGCAAGCAAACAGTGCCTTTACCACGGTCGGGCTTGTCTGTCATTGTCTTTTCCCTATCCCTGATTTCACTGATGGAGGAACGCAGGTCACGGTTCCATTCCATGGCATTCATACCCAGGTCGAGGTGTGCATCAATGGTGAACATTATAAATTAAAAGTTTAAAATCTCACTGTTAAAGAAGTAAACCGAACAAGATTATTGTTTCAGCGCTATTGTCAATTTATTGAATGATTCAAATAGTTATTTTCCTGTCTCTCGCTATCGTCTTCCATTCTCCGTTTGCTATATGATCATAAACAGTAAGTGCCCGCTCATACAAAGCAATGGTAGGGCATACATGAAAGGGCAGCCCATATAACAAGTCTCCTATCTTATACCCATGACCGGCTTCTGCTTCCACTACCAGGTGTTCTTCACTTTGACTCACTGCTTTCAATTCCGGGGCATTTAAAAAATAAATGCGGCGGCCTATTTCATTTTCAGCAGCAATGGATTTATGTCCTAAATCAATGCATAATGTATTCCCGGAAGGCAATGATATTACCCTGGCTATTACCAATGCGGCTGGTAAAAAATGTTGCTCGGGGCATAGGGCTGCATAGCCTTTGTCCCAGTAAACGAAGGTGCCAGGGCTGCACTCAATTTCTTTTCTTTTGGCATGAATGGAAAATGTAGGAGAACCGCCTGCCACTATAACCGGTTCAGATAACCCGGCCTGTATGATCGCTGTTTTCACCGCCATCACTTTCTCAAAGCATTCATCGCATTGTTGTTGACGGGCATCAAGATCAATATGCCTGATATGGCCATCGTAGGCATGTAAGCCCACCGGTCTTACACCCGCCAGCTTTGAGCAATGCAGGTATAATTCTTTGGCATGTTCCGGTACAATACCCGTTCGGTTTTGCCCCACATTTACATCAATATACACCGCTACTTGTAATCCATTTTTAGTAAAGGCATCCGACATGGCACCTGCTGCAGCAATGTTGTCTGTCAGGCAGGAATATTTTGTCGCAGGATACTTCTTAATTACCTCGATGAACCGGTGGAGTTTTGGTCCCACAGGCTGGTAGGCAAACAATACATCCTTCGCCTGGCACATGCCCATCATTTCAGCTTCGGCAATGGTGGCACATTTGAATTTGCTTATCCCTTCTTCTATCATCAGCATCACGGCTTCTTTGCACTTATTTGTTTTTACATGCGGTCTAAAGCGCTGCACATCACCTATCATGGCTACTGCCTCTTGAATATTCGATCTTACGCGTTGCGGGTATACGACCAAGGCCGGTGAATCTACATCGTTACTATTATCAATATGGTACCATTGGTTTATAGCGGTGTTCATGCTTGTGTTTCTTGTTAAGCGCTTACTGAAAATTTAATTTGAAAAAAGACTTACTATAAATGCCTTACACCAGTTCAAACAGAGCTTCTATTTCTACCGAAATATTGCCGGGAAGAGAACCCATGCCAACCGCACTTCTTACACCAATGCCGTTTTCCTCGCCCCATATTTTTGCAAACAATTCACTGCAGCCATTGATCACATAAGGATGGCTTTCAAAGTCAGGCGTTGCATTTACCATGCCCAGCACTTTAATAACCCTTTTGATCTGATCCAACGATCCCAGGTATGCTTTCAATGTGGCAAGAATAGTAAGTCCTACCTGTTGTGCGGCCTGCTTGCCTTCTTCTGCATTTAGTTCTTTACCTACTTTACCCGTGATGAGATTGCCATCCGGTAGATAAGGCCCTTGTCCTGAGATATAACAATGTTTCCCATCAATCACCACCGGTTTGTATACTCCTTTGGGTGTGGGAGGATGGGGCAATACGAGCCCGAGGCTGATTAAGTGTTGTTCTGCTGACACAGTCTTTGATTTATACGAATGATTGTAAAATGAGTACGCCGATTAATCCCATTACCGAAACAATGGTTTCCATCAACGACCATGATAAAAATGTTTCTTTAATAGTGATATTGAAATATTCTTTAAATAACCAGAAACCGGCATCATTTACATGTGAAAACATCAGGCTGCCCGCTCCCACTGATAATACCATCAGGTTAGGATTCACATGCGATTGCTGCATGATCGGTATGATCATGCTCGCAGTAGTTAAGCCGGCAATAGTAGCCGATCCTATACATACACGAATGATGGCGGCCACAAGCCAACCCAACACCAAGGGATTGATGGATAAACCATTTAAGCCACTGGCTACCTGGTTGCTTACGCCACTATCAACAAATACTTGTTTTAAAGCACCGGCACCGGCTATGACCAACAGTATCATGGCGATGTCTTTTACCGAATCACCATAATCTTCTGTGATGTTTTTTATCGTTTTTCCCCGCCTGATGCCTAACGTGTAGGTAGCCACCAATAGTGAAATGATCATAACCACTACCGGGTTACCGAAAAAGGAAAGCATTGCTTTTACCTGGCTGTTGGGTATATCAAGGAATGATAGCAATGTAAAAAGCATCAATAAAATAACAGGCAATAAAGACACGATAAAACTGTTGAACCTGCCCGGCATTTGATCCTCCGGAATATATTTTGGAAGGAAGGTTTGTAAAGGAACGGCCCGGATATTTTTGAGTGAGGCTGCGAATACAGGCCCGGCTAATACAATAGTGGGTATGGCTATGAGGATACCATACAATAAGGTAATGCCCATGTTGCCATGGAATTCAGATACCAGTGCAACGGGTGCAGGATGCGGTGGTAAAAAACCATGGGTTACCGAAATAGCAGCCATCATCGGAATACCAATGTAAACTGCAGGCAACTTGTATTGATAGACTACAGAAAATACCAGGGGGATCATCAACACAAAACTTACATCAAAAAAAAGGGGTAGCCCAACAATAAACCCGGTGATCATCACAGCCCACTGAATATATTTTTCTCCAAATATTTTTTGAAGGGAACGGGCTATTACCTGTGCGGCCCCGCTTTCTGCTACCAGTTTTCCGAGCATGGCTCCCAAACAGATCACGGTAACCAGTGAGCCAAGAATATCGCCGATACCCTGTTGTATGGAATGTACAATTTTATCAGGCGGTATACCCAGTAGCCAGCCTGCTACTAAAGACACAATTAAAAATGCCAGAAATGAATTGATTTTTCCCCATGTAATCAGCAACACCAGCAATGTAATGCAAAGCACAACTATGAAAATGGTCATTTCCGGTAGATAAAGTGTAAAAAATGAGTTTTCAATTTAAGCAATAATATCTAACACTGCATGGATTTACATACAACTCAGTATAACAGTAACGGCTTAGTTATTGATATTGATTATTTCCTTTTCGCAAAGTAAGGTTGGGTATGAGTTATAAGGAATAGTGGAAGTTTTGGAAGACATTTTTAATATAAGATGAAATGGAAAAAATGAATTATTTTCAGTTCCAATCACTGCTGAATGAAAACTATTACCCGAACTTCTGCCAAGCTTTACCTTTTGGTGATCATTATCTCTGTTTTTATTGTGATCACGGGAGTAATTGGAATCAGGGAAATGGGTGTGATGAACCGGAATACACAATCTTTAATAACCGACCGAACCATCCCTGTACAGGAATTAAATACCATCAGGTTTGAATATGCCAATACCATTGTTTCTTTATTGCAGGCAATCGAAAATAAACAGGTAAAAACAGAGGATGCGGTACACAGGATCAAAGCTGCTGAACAAACGATCAATACCATCTGGCAAGCTTATTTGAAAACGTATTTAACGCCCAAAGAACGTTCTATAGTAAACGCAGCCATTCCGCTGAAACAAAGTGCAGACCAATTATTGCAGGAGTTAACGAATAAGATTTATCAAAAGAATCCGGCCTTAACGGAAGACCGTATGGATGAAGAAGCATTAGCTATTATTAACCCTTTGGTGGCAAAGCTGAATGAACTGATCGATTTACAAATTGAAGTAGGTGGTACATTGCTTGATGCAAATGTGCATGTATATAAAACTGCCATTCAAAGATTTTATATACTGCTGCCGATCTTCTTTCTCTTCATTATCGTTCTTTCTTATTATGTAATTGGCGATGTAAAAAAACTGCTCACGAAACTGCATCAAACCAATTCCGGCCTGAAAGAATCTGAAGAAAAGTACAAGTATTTATTTCACAATTCCCCGGCATATATCATTTTATGGGATCTTGAAACGCTAAAGGTGATCGACATCAACAATACGGTATTCGAGAAATACGGCTATACGAGAGCCGAGTGGTTACGAATGACAGTACTCGATTACCGCAGGCCCGAAGAAGCAGATCGTATCAGAGCATTTGCGCTGCGAATGCTGGAAAGCAATGAATCTTTTACCCGTGGTCAATGGCATCATCTAAAGAAGAACAAGGAAGAAATGATCATGGAGATCGTTTCTCACAAAATCAATTATAATGGCAGAAAAGCAATCCTGTCTTTAGCGATCGATGTTACGGAGCAAGTGAAAATACAGGATGCGCTGAAAAAACAGGAAGGAACATTTCATTCATTGGTAGACCATGCTGCAGATGCAATATTTTTTGTAGATATAGACGGAATAATATTTGATGTAAACAAAAGTGCTTGTAAACTTTTTCAGTACACGAAAGAAGAATTAAAGGGGAAGAGTGTATTGCTCCTGCACCCCAAAAACGTAATACATGAAATACCTGCCATTTGGGAGCAATTGAAAAGAGATGGTTTTTATTATCCGGAAGAAAGAGTTTTTATAAGAAAAGACGGAACGCCTGTTGAAGTGGAGATCAGCAGAACTATGTTGCCCGACCGTTCAGGAGCGATTGCTATTTTGAGGGATATTACCGAACGTAAACAGGCCGAAAAAAAGCTGCGTAAAAGTGAGGAAACACTAAGAGCCCTGGTAGAGAATATAAGTGATGCTATTATTTTTATTAATGAAGATTTTACTACAGTATATCGTAGTCCTTCGGTTGCAAAAGTGATAGGATATAGTTTAGAAGAAATGGAACGCAAAGCTTTGAATGATCTTATCTATGCGGAAGATACAGCCTCTTTCTTTTCTTTCCTGAAACAATCGATGCAGCTTCCGGGCACACCTATCAACGGTCAGTTCAGGTTACTGCATAAGAATGGCAATATCATTTGGGTAGAAGGAACGGCCGTTAATTTGATAGATAATAAAGATATCAATGCCTGTGTAATCAATTACCGCGATATCACCGAAAGAAAAAAACTGGAAGAGGAGCAGTTATTATTGGCCTCAATAGTTGATTCTTCTAATGAAGCGATTATCAGTAAAACACCGGAAGGCATTGTAACTTCCTGGAACAAGAGTGCAGAAAGAATACTTGGGTATACTGCCGAGGAAATGATAGGAAAATCTATCCGGTTGATCATACCGGAAGCATTGTCTGCTGAAGAAGACCACATTTTACAAACGATACGTGCAGGCAAGCATATTGATCGTTTAATTACCAAAAGAATCAATAAACAGGGCAATTACATAGATGTGTCGTTAAACATCTCGCCCATTAAAGATGTTTTTGGGAACATTATAGGTGTATCGAAAATTTTATTTGACATCACGGATAAGCTGAGGGCAGAAGAGCGTATCAAAAAATCTGAAGAGAACTACAGGCGTTTGTTCGAATTAAGTCCGGCTTCCATGTGGCTGATCGATGAAACCACGAAAAATTTTGAACAGGTGAACAGTGCTGCGTTGAGTAAGTATGGCTATTCTATGGATGAATTCCTGCACATGAAATTCGATGATATTCTCTTTGAGAAAAAAACGGGGAACGCAAATGACAGGAAGGATTTTTTCAAAGAACAGGGCAGGGGCAGTTCATTCACTGAAACGGTGGTACACAAAACCAAATCCGGAGAACGGGTGGTGGTCATTATGTCGAGCATACCGGTGATCATTGATGAGCAAAATAAAATGCTGATGATCAGCCTGGATATTACGGAGCGGGTAGAATTAGAACAAAGATTAGCCATTGCTACGATCAAAGCACAGGAAGATGAGCGATATGAAATAGGTGCTGAACTGCATGATAATGTGTGCCAGTTACTTGCTACTGCTATGATGTATTTAAGTATGTTGAAAACAGTACTGCTACCCGAAGGAGAAACCCATTACCATGAGATCAGGAAACTTGTGCATGATGCTTCTGAAGAAACCCGGAACCTATCGCACCAACTAGCCCCTGTTTTTTACGAAGATGATAAACTGGAAATACTCTTAAAGAGAGCATTACACAACTTCAATCTTGAAAACAGGTACACCGTTGATTTTTATATTAATGAGGCAGCAAAGGGTTATTTGTTGGATAGAGAACTGGTAAAGCATTTGTACAGAATTTTGCAGGAGCAGTTAAGAAACATCAATAAACATTCAAAAGCTACTCGTGTGGTGATAGATGTTTTGGTTGAGGAAGGTGGCTTACTGGTACTCAGGATAAAGGATAATGGTGTTGGCTTTGATGTAAAAGAGGTTAAGAATGGTATTGGGTTATCTAATATTAACCGGCGGGTACAGCTTTTCTCCGGGGTATTTCATATTCATTCAACAAAAGGAGAGGGTTGTGAAATCATGATTGAAATACCGTTGCAGCTTAATGATAGCATCGCTTAACAGCAGGTATGCTGTTGCTGCCTTACAAACCTGGTTATCTTATCTTGAATGAAGTTCTTTGGATAGACTTTTTGGGCCACCAAAAAACGCATTTTGGGTACCCAATGTTTACCCAAAACAGGTAATTACAGTCACAAAAAAACCCGTAAACGTTCCGGTTTACAGGCTTATTCTGTTAGGGGGTGGGCCCACCTGGGCTTGAACCAGGGACCCCCTGATTATGAGTCAGGTGCTCTAACCAGCTGAGCTATAGGCCCTGAATCTTTCGATTCAAGAGGCGCAAAAATAGCCAAATCCGTCAATTTTCCAACTTTCATT
>JAGWUV010000072.1 GCA_028875875.1 Bacteroidota bacterium | reverse complement strand
TACCAGGATTTAAATAATTCCTGGAATTGGGAACCGATATCCGTACTAAATTGATTCTAGTATAGAGTTGATTTGAGGGTTCACAAATTCAATTTTTCCGGTAACTTCTTTTCCTTTCAGGTCGGGAAACTGAACTGTGGCCGGCTCACCTTTTTTCAAAAAACGATAGTTGAGAGGCATAAACCTGGGCCTCGGCCCATAAACTGGAAAGATCGGCTAATCGAACAACGATCCCACCTTCTGATATATAATCCCTTCTTTGCTATTTATAGCATTTATATAACCACTTGCGTTGCTACAAAAAGAAGTGAGCGGTGTTGCTTTTTTATTCTTTGTTATTTCAAGTATTTATGTTTCACTCATTCCCATGATACCAATTCCCTGCAATGTCAGCAAAATGATTTTTTTAACACATCAAATTGTCGGATTGACCCCTATCATCCACATCACGATTTATTTACCTGTATGGGTGGACATTTTACCGATCCGTAAGAACAAAACACACAACAATCCCCTACCTGTGGTTTTAACCGGGTATTACAACATTCACAAGTATAAAAAAACTGGCAGGCATCTGTAGGCATAGTTTCCTCTTTTTGATGCCCACACGCAGGGCAGGTAATAACTGATTGTAAACTAATAGTCTCTTGCATGATTAATGTTGTTATTTAAGAATACTGTTTTTCACTTTATAACCCGTAAGGTTTATAACAGCAATAATGCTATCCTTAGAAACTCTCCCGGGATCATAGGTTACGGTACTTTTCGCAAGCGGGTAGGAAGTATGATACTGGTAAATACCTTTCAGCCTGGCTAATTCACCATTTATATGAAGTTCACAAGCTTCGCAATTCATTCCTTCAATATTTAATTCGATAGTCTTGCTTTTCAACTTATCAACTACAACCAGTGAAGTTTTCTCATTTGCCGGAAGTATTCTTTTTGCAAAAAATGGAAATGCCATCATTAAGATAGCAAATATGGTTATGCCCGAAAGGAACGTTTTTGACTGAAATAATTTAGGGGATTCATCAATTGCACAATCACAATCGTCAGTTGCATTTGGCCTCAGTTGCAGGTACCATGCTAATCCCAAAACGATAACGGTCAGTAAGATCATATAGGGTCGTACCGCTGCTATCCATGAAAAAGATGCAGTAAAACTTGTTGATCCTGCCAGTAAAGCCAAAATGGGTGTAATGCAACAAATAGAGGATGCGATTGCAGCAATTATACCGGTGCTTATAAGCTTGGTTTTGCTCATAACGTTTGCATTTTTATATTTTGCTGGTTGATATACTTAAAGAATGGTTTCAAAATCTTTACATGTTCCTCTTTCAGTGAATAGTAAATAGTCTGCCCGTCGCGCGAGGCTTCAATGATGTTTCCATCTTTCAGCTTACGCAGGTGCTGGGAAACTGCAGGAATGCTCATATTTAATATATCACTCAGGTCACAAGGACAGAGTTGGCCTTCTTCTTCGAGCAGGTATAAAATCTTCAACCTGACTTCATTGCCAGCGAGTTCCAATACTTTGCTCAAGCGTGACAGGGACGCAGAATTTGCCTTTAGTTTCTTTTGACATTCATTAAGCTGAGCCTTGTCGGCGTAAAGACGGATACATTTCTCCATATTCTAATTTAAAAAGTAAAGAAACATTTTATTTCGTATTTAAGCAAATACTTAAATATAATTTAATAAAAAAATAACCAATTGCCATACAGGTTTCAGGTATAAAATTAACTTACTGCCGAAGGAGTATGTTATCGTGTCAGAAAATAAACCCATTCATCCGGGGTTATCCCTGCCCGGGCACTATTCGCTGAAACAATTATACAGTAAGCATTTAAGCGAATGGTAAAAAAGTGACTACTCAGATCATCCCTTCATCTGCCATTGATAAATACCCTTCTGGTGTAAGTATCAAATGATCCAGGAACTGGATGTCGTGACACCATGCAGCTTGTTTTATTTTTTTGCTTACCAGTTCATCTGCTTTACTTGGTTTGAGGTTACCCGAAGGATGGTTATGTGCCAGCATGATACCCGCAGCTCCTGCAACCAAAGCATACCTGAAAATTACTTTCGGATCAACTACAGTACCCGTAATTCCGCCCATACTTATCGGCATAATACCCAACACCCTGTTCCCCCGGTTTAATAACATTAAATAGGCGCTTTCAACCAAATATATGGTATCCATATCCCATTTGTCTAAAAATATCGGGTATGCATCCCCGGAACGGTTAACCATTGCCCTGTCGCAATTGCGCATTTTCGGGTAATAGCTGATTTTCAAATCCGCTATTGTTGCATTTTCTGTACCAATGTATTAAAACCAACCGTCAATGCATAAGTAGCATTAGGAAAGAAATAGATGTTAATACCGTCCACAGTCTTCATTCCTTCCCTGTCAATGGTCGTTGAAATTACATCGGTAATGTCATTTTTCTTACAAAATTCAATTAAGCTTTTCAGTTCGTGTGGATGTGAAAAAAACCTGTTACTCCATTTGATTTCAACTGCACTGATGGCCTGGTAGTTTTTATTTAAAAAAACCATATCGACTTCTCCTTTGCCCCAGTTCGCATAACTTGGGATGTTCCAGTCACGGTGCAGCCATTGGGCATAAATAGCAGTTTCAACAACGTGGCCAAATACTTCATCCTCTTTGGGTTTCAAGGGGGAGAACAACGCACTTCTGAGTGATGGATTGGTTAGGTATAATTTGTAAGTGGTATTACGCTGGAACTTTCTACCGTAATCATCGATACGATGGATCTGCTTAATAAGGAAGGCAGCTTCCAGATATTCAATATACTTCTTTAGCGTGTCCTTGTCTACATTGCTCTTCGCTGAAAATGAGCCAAGAGTTATTTCATTTCCGGTATTATAAGCGATCGCTGTAAAAAAAGAATTTAGCTCCTGCACATCTCTTATCCCATACAGGCTGGGTAGATCGCGAAGCAATACTTTGTCTACGATATCACTTTTGATATAGCGACCTGGGTTAGATTGCATTTTCTCGCTAAAGATTACCTCGGGGTAACCGCCAAAGTTGATGTAGTCGATAAAATGTTTGTTCAGTTCCACCATATTGGTACTGGTAAAAAAGAACGTAGGGTTTCCCTTCCAAAGAAACTCCTTTTGATCAACCAAACCATGATAACCTTTTAATGAAATGTATTCGTGAAAAGTCAATGGCGGAAGCATAAACTCTGTAAACCTACCTGCTCCGCTTTCATTGCTTTTTAGCTTTAATGCCGCAGCTGCAGAACCCGATGCAATAAATTTTGTATTTGGATAACTATCTACAATTGTCTTTAAGTGTATCTCCCATTCCTTCAAATACTGTATCTCATCGAAGAATACAAACCAGCCTTTCGGGTCGGTATCATTCAATGCCAGTCTCGCTAGCGCAAACAATTGCTCAAGCCCTTTGTGTAAGTACAAAGGGTTCTCGATATTGATGTAAGCAATCTTTGCTTTTGAAATCTTTTGGACATCAATTAATCGCTCTATTGCATGATGCATCATTACCGTCTTACCTACCCGCCTTGGACCCA
>JAGWUV010000071.1 GCA_028875875.1 Bacteroidota bacterium | reverse complement strand
AAACAGGATCAGTACCCTGCCCAAATGCATAATGCCCGGTATCAAAACACAATCCCAACACTTGTGCATCGGTATACTTCATCAGCAACGCAATCTCCTCCGGCGTTTCTATATACCCTGCACAATGATGATGGAATACGGTTCGCATGCCATACGCATCAAACACAGCTTTTGCAATAGCATTGGCACCACTGGCAAACACCAACATTTGTTGATCTGATAAAGAATCAGCAGGTATTGTTCTGCCTGCCAGTTGGGTTCGTTGAGCCACACTACCATTTTCATCAGCCAACACAATAAAAGCATTCTGGTATCCTGCCGCATGCATCAGTCCGGCTGTTTTCAATGCCCTTTTAATACCTTCTTCGTGTGCTTCGGTGTTAGCCAAAGCAACCGGAACAAAAGCACCTAACAACTGTAATCCTCGTTTGCGTATTGCTGCACTCAATTGTTCAGGATCAGTAGGCATAAAGCCCCAGTCGCCCAACTCTGTGCCCATATAACCGGTGGCTGCTATTTCATCCAGCACTTGCTCATAACCCAACTTCTTTCCTTCTAGTTCGAATTCCAAAGCCCCCCAGGAACAGGGTGCATTGGCTATCTGAATATTGCTTTTCATAGATGATTCATTTAAAACTTTCTTGACCATTCTTTAGGCCAGCGTTCTATTACCACTTTTGTTTGTGTGAAAAATTCAATGGCATGCTTACCTTGTCCGTGCAGGTCGCCGAAGAAACTTTCTTTCCATCCGCTGAAAGGAAACTGTGCCATAGGTGCCGCCACACCAATGTTGATGCCTATGTTACCTGCCATCGCTTCATTCCTGAATTTTCTTGCACTGGCACCACTGGACGTAAACAGGCAGGCCATATTACCATAGGTGTTTTTATTGATGAATGCAATGGCATCATCGATCGTTTTCATGTGAACTAAACTCATTACCGGGCCAAAGATCTCGGTACGCATCAATTCACTTTCCAAAGGAAGGTTTTCAATGATGGATGGTTTAATGAAGTTGCCTTGTTCATAAGATGGAATGTTGGGACTTCTACCATCTACCAAAAGATTGCCCCCTTCTTTTACACCCAATGCGATGAGGCTTTCAACCCTTTCTTTGCTTTGCTTGCTGATCACCGGCCCCATTTCTATTCCTTCCAATAATCCATATCCTGTACTTCTTTTCTTAGCAGACGCTACTAATGATTCTTTTATTGTAGCATCATTATCAACCGTAACAATCACGGAAGCGGCTAAGCAACGTTGGCCCGCACATCCATACACGCTATCAGCAATAATTTGGGTGGTCATATCCACATCTGCATCGGGCAATACCACTACAGGGTTTTTAGCACCGCCCTGTGCCTGCACCCTTTTACCATTGGCGGTTCCACGAGCGTAGATATACTTAGCAACAGGCGTACTACCTACGAAGCTGATGGATTTGATATGTGGATGATCGAGAATAGCATCTACCGTTTGTTTACCGCCATGTACAAGGCTTATTAGCCCTTTGGGAATATCAAGCTGATCGATCAACTCAAATATCTTCATCATGGTGAGCGGCACTTTTTCCGACGGCTTTATTACCATGCTGTTGCCACAAGCAATAGCATAAGGTAAGAACCAGAAAGAGATCATGGCCGGAAAATTAAACGGGGCAATACAAGCGGTAACGCCCAGGGGTTGACGAATCATATATTCATCAATACCGGTGGCTACATTTTCTAAAAACTCACTTTGCATCAGCATAGGAGCACCGCAGGCTACTTCTACATTTTCAATAGCACGCTGCAATTCACCATAAGATTCGGCCAGCGTTTTACCACATTCCATGGTGATGGTCTTTGCGATCTCCTCTTTATGTGCTTCTAATAATTGTTTGAATTTAAAAAGCGGCTGAATACGTTTTAAAACCGGTACATCTTTCCATTGCAGGTACGCCTGCTGTGCATAGGCTACTGCATCGGCCACATCGGTTGCTGCCTGCGCTCCAAAAGGTACATGAGCCAATACTTCTGCTGTGGCAGGATTTACCACATCGATCGTTTCTTTTGAACGGCTATCCTGCCATGAACCGTTAATGTAATTTTTTAATGTATGCATAACTTGATATTTAACTTAAGAGGATATAGATAAGAATGGTGATGATAATAAGAAGTATGCCCACCGGTACGGCATATTTCCAGGGAGTGATGTTTACTTCACCGGTATACGTAACCGAATAATTATTTTGATTTTTATAGAAATAAGAAACCAGCAGCATCACAAGAATATTCAGCACAAACTCTATTCCCCATACATGCACAAAGTGGATATTCACTTTCAACACAAACGATGTGATGAGATAAAAGGCCAGGCCTGTTACTACTGCTACTTTGGCTCCTGTTGCAGATATTTGCTTGATGAAAAATCCTCCGATTAAAATAGATGCGATAGGGATAAAAAAGATACCATTTAATTGTTGTAACAACTGGTACAAGCCTTCCGGTGCCTTGGCTACCAGTGGCGCTAACGCCATAGCGAATACAGCCATGAATATCGTGGTTAGCTTTCCAATTTTCACCGTCTTTCTTTCACTGGCATTGGGATTGATCTGCCGTTTATACACTCCAAGGCTGAATAAGGTGGCCGCACTATTCAACACTGCATTTAAAACACTCAACACCGTTCCCATTACCACGGCTGCAAAGAGGCCCACCAAACTCACGGGTAATACTTTTTTAACCAGCGTAGGATAGATCGTATCCTGTGCACCATACAATGAGTCTTTAAAATAGAAATAGCCGATCACACCGGGCAATACGATAATAATGGGCATTAATATTTTAAACACACCCATGATCAGTAATCCTTTCTGTGCCTGCTTTAAATCAGCAGCACCCAATGCTCTCTGTACAATCACCTGATTCATGCACCAGAAATACACCTGGTTCACTACTAATCCTGTGAACAAAGTGCTGAAAGGAAGTACAGAATTAGGAGCGCCAATCGCATTGAACTTTTGAGGTGCTGCATGATACACTTTAGACAATCCATCTGTAACACTGCCATTGCCAATATTCAATAAGGCAATAGCAGGAATTAATAGACCTCCTATGAATAATCCAATACCATAAATTGAATCGGAATAGGCGATGGCCTTTAACCCACCGAAGATGGCATACACAGAACCCAATACACCAATGGCGATGATCAAATAAGTAATAGAGGTATCCTTTGATACATGAAACTTAGCAGAAACATCAAACAAGGTTTCCATATTCAATGCACCGGTATACAACACTACAGGTAACAAGGTGATAAGAAATGAAACCAGTAACAACAAGTTCACCATGGTATGCACCGACTTATCAAACCGTAGTTCTAAGTATTGAGGGATAGTAGTGAGCCCCATCTTTAAATACCGTGGAATAAAATACAAAGCTCCTACTACTAATGCTATTGCAGAAGTTACCTCCCAGGCCATTACTACGAAACCATTTTTATAAGAAGACCCGTTCATGCCTACCAATTGTTCTGTTGATATATTGGTAAGCAGCATTGAAATAGCAATTAATGGTGCATTTAAACTTCTTCCTCCGAGGAAGTAAGACGAGGCCGTTTCA
>JAGWUV010000027.1 GCA_028875875.1 Bacteroidota bacterium | reverse complement strand
ATTGATCTTTCACCGGTTGATAAGTATAACCTGGCCATTGCCCTCAAAGATAATTTTGACTGGAGAACAGGTTTAGGGGATACATCTCTCCAGTTTAAAAGTCTTTTCACCTCACAAATAAAAAAACAACCTGCTTATATTGGTATAAAACGTGGTGAATTCTCTGCCTATCTTTCACCTGTGTTAGATATACAGGTTGGGAAAGATAATAATGTTAGCGATGGCTTATTCCTTAATAAAAGAGGCTTTGCACTTAGGGGTACATTAAGTAAAGGTATCGGCTATTACAGCTATTTCACCACTAACCAGGAAAGAGATCCTTTATACGTGCAGCAGTATCAGCAAAAATTTACGGCCGTTCCTGGTGCCGGATATTATAAGTCTTATCAAACCAATGGATACGATTATTTTGATGCCAGGGGCGGCATTATGTTCAAAGCGGGCAAAAGCATCAATTTTCAATTTGCATACGACAAGGTATTTATTGGTAATGGCTTCAGAAGCCTGATCCTGAGCGATTTTAGCAACGATATGCTTTTCCTTAAAATCAGTACCCGATTTTGGAAATTCAACTATTACAACCTTTTCGCAGAACTCACCTCTTCGTTCAAACCTACCAGTGATTACCTGAGACCTAAAAAGTACATGGCCTTACATTACCTCGATTTACAGGTAAACAAATGGATGAACGTTGGCTTATTTGAGGATGTAATGTTCGGAAGATCTAATGGTTTTGATTTGAATTACCTTAATCCTGTTATTTTCTATCGTTCTGTAGAACAACAATTGGGTAGCCCGGATAAAGTAACACTCGGTGGTAATATCAAACTGAATCCTTTTAAAAATGTACAATTCTACAGCCAAGTGATCATCAATGAGTTTGTGATGAAGGAAGTGTTGCGTTATAGCCATGGATATTTTGCCAATAAACAGGCATTGCAATTGGGTGCCAAACTAATTGATGTGTTTAATATTAAAAACCTTGATATCCAGGGAGAAATGAACCTCATCAGACCCTTCGTATATTCTCATTATGATTCAGTAGGTTCATTTACCAATTACAATCAGCCAATGGCACATCCACTCGGCGCCAATCTTCGTGAATTTATTGGTATCATTCGTTATCAGCCGGCTAACCGCATAAGCCTGAATGCAAGACTGATGTACACAGAACAGGGATTGGATTCTGCAGGGCTGAATTACGGTTCTAATCCATTTGAATTCTATACTAACAGACCCTCCGATTATGGCTTTCATATTGGCAGTGGATTATTGGCAAAGACCATCATGCTTACCGCAACTGCTTCATATGAAGTTATCCCTAACCTATACTTAGATGCTACGGGCATTATCAGGAAATACAAAGTAGTAGGCAGCCCTGATTTCAATTCCAACATTGTTATGCTCGGTATTCGTTGGAATATTGCCAGAAGAAGCTTTGATTTTTAATCTTCGAAATGAAGGGAGAACATTATCATCCTCGATTGAATAGCACCCAGTACATTAGAATATTTTAAACTGGGATCCTGCTGATGAAGATCAGTTAAACCATAACTGATCTTTATCTCTGGAGAAATGGTAACAAACGGTAAAAAGAAATTAAACCCTATCCCGCCTTCCAGGCCAAAATCATTTCTTTTCAACTTAATCATATCTGTAGCCGTTCTTACCGTAGAATTACTTGACAAGTCTGTATCAAATTTCACCCCGAATAACAAATAGGTTCTGAAATTATCAATCCTGTCCGAATTGAATTTGAAGTGAATAGGAAAACTTACAATGGTAGCCGGTAACACTTTCTTTTGAAAAATGGGCTCTCCCGGCTGAACACTGGCCGCACTTAATGTATAGCTGAAATACCTGGCTCCACCGATAATCAATTGCGGGTTCACTCTTATTTGAAAATGATCGCTTAATCTTCCTGTAGCCAGCAAACCCAATGCAATACCTCCACTGGCCCCCGGCTCAGCCACCAAAATACTATCACTCTGAATAAAATTTCTTGATTTTACCTGATGCAGAAAGGAAGAATTGTACCCCAATGTTAACCCAAAATAATAAGGGAGGTCATCATGAAATGGCCTGTATATTTCGGTTTGTGCAGAAGCAGGTTTACTGAACACAAAAAAAGATACCAGCAGGATTATTTTGATCCGCAATAAATAGTACATATGCCTAAGCTCAACGGTTTTAAATACGTTTGTGTAAATCCTGCTCCATGCATTATGTTTATAAAGTTTTGCCCTTCGGGAAAGGCCTGAACACTATCGTTCAAATATTTATATGCTTTCTTATTCTTCGAAAATAACTGAACAAACGTTGGGGCCAGTACACTCAGGTAAAAATTATACAAAATTTTAAACCAGCCCTTTGGTTTCGAGAACTCAAGCACTACAAGTTTGCCACCGGGTTTCAGTACTCGCAACATTTCTTTCAGCCCGGCTTCCAGGTTTTCAAAGTTACGAACACCAAATGCCACGGTAATGGCATCAAAACTATTATCGGCAAAACGAATGTTCTCGCTGTCTCCCTGTTGCAGTTCAATAACACCCGATAATCCCAACTCCTCAATTTTTTTTCTTCCCAAATTCAGCATCCCTTCACTGATGTCTATCCCAACAATCTTTTCCGGATGCAGAATATTGTACGTCATTAAAGCCACATCAGCTGTTCCGGTTGCTACATCTAACACCTGCTTCGGATGCAGTGGTTTTAATTGAGCAATTGCCTTTTTACGCCACCAAACATCAACCCCGGCACTCAAAAAGCGGTTAAAAAAATCGTAACGCTGCGCAATATTGTCAAACATCTGCGCAACCTGCTGTTTCTTATTCAGTTCACTGTCGGTATCCGGCACCACAGTATCATGTGCAAACTTTGCCATAGTTGGGCGAAGATATTGAATTATGCCCGTTAGCAGGGTGAGTTATTTTTATGTAACCGGCTGCAGTTGTGCTATTCAGCACCTGTTGCGTCGCACACTGCAGCCGGTATAATTCTATCGAGCTTTATCTTGTAGAAGGCATGTTCAAAGGTGTGTCCCTCTTCAGCATATTATCCCGGTTGGCCATTTCCCATCCGGTTAAAAAAATCATCTGTACCCTTTTGGCCATCAAACCAAAATTAATTTTATCAACCGTATCTGTTGGTTTGTGATAATCGGCTAATAACATCCCATCATAAAAGAACAGGATGGGCACCCCTTTACGTGCAAAATTGTAATGGTCGCTGCGGTAATAAATCCTATTGGGATCTTTTGGATCATCATACTTGTAATCCAAAGTAAGTTTGGTGAATTTGTTGTTCACCCCTTCGTTTATCGGAGCCAGCTCACTGCTTAACTTATCATGACCAATCACATATACATAATTCAACGTATCACCCAGCTTACGTTCAGTATCAATCCTACCCACCATATCCGTATTCAGGTCAACACTTGTTTTATCTAAAGGGTAAATAGGGTGCTCAGAATAATACTGCGATCCCCATAACCCTTTTTCTTCACCACTTACAGTCATAAATACAATAGTTCTGCGAGGCTTATCGCCTTTTTTCGCAGCAGTAGTAAACGCTTCAGCCATTTGCAATACAGCTGTTGTACCGGAGCCGTCATCATCCGCGCCGTAGTAGATAACATCTCCTCTTTTCCCGAGATGGTCATAGTGCCCGGTTAAGAATACATATTCATCTTTTTTATCAGTTCCGGGCAGTATACCAATTACGTTGCTACTTTGTAATTCATTAGTTTTCTTTTGCAGCATCAATTTTAATGCGGCAACGTATACGCCTTTCGGTATTTCTTTGAATTGATCAGCGCTCAACGTAAACGTTCTGCCCAATAAGGCCGATGCTACTTCGGCAGAAATTTGTCCAACCACAAATGAGGCACCTTCATTACGCTGCAAATACATATTACCCTGGAAAGGTGTAGGTATTTGTTTAGGAAAATCATGCGAAACAATTAACAATCCTGCGGCACCTTGTGTGCGAGCTACATTGACTTTGGCATAGGTAGAGGAAGGATTGAACCTTGTATTCGCTTTGTTGGGATAATTATCAGGTGCTCCTTCCAACACGAGCACTATTTTCCCTTTCGCATCAAGGCCTGCATAATCATGTATTTTATTAGCAGCATCTTCCATTCCGTAACCAGCGAAAACGATGTTATTGTATGTCCATTGTCCGGAAGAAATAGCATTCAATAAAAAGGAATAATCCTTATCCCATGCAAATGTTTTTCCGTTCACCTGCAATTGCTCGCCGGTTAACTCATCTTGGTAAACAGGATAATACATTTGATAACTATCCCCATTACCCGGCTTCAACCCCATTCTTTTAAACTGCTGCTCTATGTACGCAGCTGCTTTTTTCTGTCCCGGTGTTGCAGTCTCACGCCCCTCCATATCTGCACTGGCAATAACTGAAAGTTTTTCTTGTAAAGCTTTCTCGGTAATGAGGTTGGCATACTTAAATGCATCCTCTGCTTTTTGCGCCATCGCAACCGTAGCAGCGAAAGGCAGGCATAACAACAATAATTTTCTCATGATGTAAGTGTAATATTGAATGATTAAGAACAAGCTATTTTGTTCACACGGTTAGCATGACGGCCACCTTCAAATGCAGTAGTCATGAAGTTTTCAATCATTTCCTGCGCCAGCGATAAGGCTACAAACCTGGCGGGAATACAAATAACATTAGCATTATTATGCAAGCGAACCAGTTTGGCCACATCGTTCTCCCAACATAAACCGGCTCTCACATGTTGGTGTTTATTGGCAGTGATAGCAACACCATTGGCACTTCCGCAGAATAAAATACCAAATGCTGTTTCATTATTCTCAACACTGCTGGCCACCGGGTGTGCAAAATCAGGATAATCAACAGAACTTACAGAATACGTCCCAAAATCTTTTACCTGGAAACCTTTTTCTTCTAACCATTTTTTTACTGCTTCTTTATATTCAAAACCTGCATGATCACTACCAATGGCAATAGGCTTTGCTGTATCGAACACAGAATTCATAATACTGAGATTTTTAAACTGAATAATACTTACTGATGAATTGTATTTACTGCTATTTGAATTAAACAGTAAGCGGCAAAGTTAACAGGATGACCTTTCCTAAAAAATAAAAAAGGATGACTGTGCATTAGGCATCATCAATCGGAAATAGGTTTAAAAAGATTCCAGTAAAGGCAATGCAACTGTAACTTTTGTACCCTGTAATTCTACGGTATCAATGGTTAGATCACCGCGATTATAACCGATCAGTTGTTTTACAAGGTATAAACCGATACCCAAACCTTGCTGCTCGAACCTTTTGCGGTTGAACTGCTTAAAGGGACCAATCTCATCAATACTTTTTAAACCGAAACCTGTTCCGTTATCAATGACCTCAAAAATATAATTTTCACCTTCTTTTCTTCCCGTAACGGTAACTTTTTGACCGGCTTTTGAAAATTTCAATGCGTTATCGGTAATCTCTATTAAAATACGAAGTAAGTATTCGAAGCTTATTCCAAGATCCGTAGTATCTAGAAAATCTACACTAATATCATTGGGCCTATTATAAATTTCACGGGCAATAGTTATCAACTCATCTCTTATCTTTTGAGGCCACATAATGCCGCTTTGTCCATTAGTGAACATCGTAGTAAGTTCTGGATGTACTTCTGCACGTTTAATTTCCTCATACAACATTAAGTTAGAAAGCGAATGATTTAAACGTATAGAAGATTTGAGGATAGAAAGCAGAAGATCCTGCACCTGCTTTTCACTAAAAGATTTACCTGCATTGATCAGCAAATTCAAACCGCTTACAATACCATGCAAAGGCGTATTGAATTCATGATAATAGGTTGAAAAAACAGAGGTATCGAGTTCATGCTTCACTTTTGAATACTGTGTACTCAGTTTTTCATGCCGCTTTAAACGGGCTTCAATGGCCGCCGTAAGTTCTTTGGCCGTGAAAGGTTTGGTAAGATAATCATCAGCCCCCATTTCCATGCCTTGCCTAATATCCTGCTTGTCGATCTTTGCAGTAAGAAAAATGAAGGGTGTATTTTGAATAGAAGATGTTTTCCTGATCTGCTCCAGCACTTTGAATCCATCCATTTTGGGCATCATAATATCACAAAGAATAAGGTTAGGTCTGAAATCTACCGCCTCTAAAACGCCCTGTTTGCCATTGGTGGCAGCCCGAACATTGAAGCCCCTGGCTTCCAGCAGTTCCTGCATGTTCTCTCGAATATATTGCTCATCTTCAATTACAAGTATCTTAACCTTTGGTTGCATGGCTTAAAGGGATGTTGTTTAAAGGTAATAAAATTGTAACCGTAGTTCCGTGGTTCTCTTCACTTATTACAAAAATTTGTCCGCCGTGAATATCAATATAATCTTTTACAATAGCTAATCCCAAGCCCGTTCCCTGGATCTCCGTTGTATTCGAAGCCCTGTAAAAAGGCTGGAACAGGTGTGCAAGGTCGGCCTGCGGTATGCCAATTCCGTGATCGGTGATGGCAATGGAAACCTTATCGTATTCAAAAACCACATTCATATCAATATGTCCTTTCTCTGAATACTTATAAGCATTACTGATGATGTTCTCCAAGGCATGGTCCATTAGTTTAGGATCAAAGAGAACAGGCTGTTCTTTTCCCATTACTTCCAGCAAAACCCAGCGATTAATAGGATAACGGTTATTGAATTTTTGCACCATTAATTCCTTGCAAAATTCCACTAAGTCACGTAGTTCAGGCTGAAAAGGTGTTCTGCTGGCGTAGGTTCTGCCCAACAGCAAAATATCACTCATTAAACTTTGCAGTCTTTCTACCTCACCCTGTATTCTTTTGAACTGCCTTTGAAACGGACGCTGTTTTTCTTCAGGCAAATCTTCCAAATACATATCCATTATATCAATGCCACTTTGAATAATGGTGAGCGGTGTTCTGAACTGGTGTGATGCTGTTGATACAAAACCCGATCTTAATTCATTTAACTCTCTTTCTTTTTGGAGGGATTGTTCCAGGTCTTTTAAAAGCTTTTCCCTTTCCGTAACATCACGCAACACACACAACAAGTATTTGCTTCCTTTAAAAGTGTACAGCACTGTTGAAAATTCAAAAGGCACTAACTCTTTTTCATCTTTGGTAGGCAAAAAAACGAGCTGGCTTGTGGCTTCTGTTTTGCTGCGACTGGCATGTTTTATCAGGTCTGCAAATTTTTTCCGTTTACCTATGGTCCATTCTGTAAACACTTGTTTTTCCCATTCGCTTTTCTGGTATCCCAATAATTCAATAGAGCCATTTACATTCTCTATCATTTTTTTTTCAATATCAACAGTGAAGATGATTTCTCGTAGACTATTAAAAATGGTATTCAGCTTTTCAAGCTGTAATTGCAGTTCTGATCCGGGGGTATGAGGAGAATTAAGTTGTTCCTGTGGTACCATGAATATTGGAATGAAGTTCGGTTAATACATACCTACTTTAATATTTTCATTTTCACCATTTCAATTCTTGTATCACTAACATTTAAAATATCAAACTGGTAATTGCTGATGATGATTCTTTCTTTAGGCTTGGGAATAGTTTCGTGTTGTGTGATGATGAACCCGCTTAATGTTTCAGAATCATTTTCATCAAACTCTAGTTCATACTTTTCCTGTAAATAATCTAATTCCAACCTTCCGCTGAAAATGAATTCATTTTCAGACAACTGCTTATCTACAAATTCTTCTGTATCATACTCATCTTTAATCTCGCCGAATATTTCTTCCAAAACATCTTCCATTGTTACAATGCCTGATGTTCCGCCAAACTCATCCACTACCCATGCAATACTTTTTCTTTCTTTAGTGAATTTACTGATGAGGTCTGTAGCGCTCATACTTTCAGGAACTGCTGATATAGGCAACAGAATATCTTTTACAGACTGTGGATTTTTAAAAAGATCAAGCTGGTGAATATAACCTTGAACATCATCAATATTCTCATTGTATACCACAAGCTTACTAAGCTTGGTACTAATAAACTGCCGCTTGGCTTCTTCAATTGAAGCATTCAACTCAATCGCTTCGATCTCAGTTCGGGGAACAAGGCATTGCCTAATTTTTACAGTGGGCAGGCTAAGCGCATTCTCAAATAATTCTTTATTCAGCTCAGGGTTCTCATCATCCTGTTCTTTGGTTTGCTGGTAAAAATGTTCAAGATCCATTTTGTTGAACGCTTCATTTTTATCCCGGATATGTACGTTGAAAATGTATTTCAATACCCATTGAGAAATGCTTACAAACAAATGAGCCAGTGGCTGAAAGAGGTTATGAAAGAATTTAGCCAATGGAGCGAAGAGATATAACAACACCTCACTTTTAGCCCTGAAGATGGCTTTAGGAATGAACTCGCCTAAAATCAATACGATGATAGTAGAGAAGAAAGTGTCTACTACAAGATTAAAGTAGTCATTATGAATATGAAAATACTTACGAACGGGATCCCAGATCGACTGGTTCAACAACTCATCAAAAAGTAATCCATACATCACAAGGGAAATGTTCAGTCCTATTAAACAGGTACTGATAAATTTCGCAGGCTGCTCAAGAAAACCGGCTAAAATAATACCACTAGGTTTTCCCTGCTTTTTCTTCAGTTCAATACCCAGTCTATTGGCACTGATGAACGCAATCTCATAGCCGGAAAAAAAGCCTACCAGTATCAAGGTTAAGAAAATCCATCCAACAGTATACATTTCTGTCATGATACGAATGTAATAAATGTAATTGATTTACTACATAACGGCAGGATGAGTGATTTGTTAAGTTGCCATCCTATTCAATATAATCAGTAACGTGTAAAAGATGGTTTTCTTCCTGCATATACTATTGGCACAAAAAATGAAGCCACCCGCAATTGCAAGTGACTTCTTATTGCTAGGCAAGGGCAGACTATAATTTTTTGATCATGATATTCCTGAACCAAACATCACAACCATGATCCTGTAATGCAATATGGCCTTTGAAAACCTTTGCAAAATCCGGCATATCCTTAAACTTGCTATTAGCGATCAACTCTCTCCAAGCGGCATTTCCATAGGTGGCAGAAACGGTATTCACGCCGTTGAGATAGAAGTTCAGAACGCCTTTACTACAAACGATCTCAGCTTTGTTCCACTCTCCTACGGGTTTTACAGCACCTTCTTTCCCAGGAACAAGATCATACAAATTACCTGCACGGTGTTTAAATATTTTTCCATCAGGATGCCCATCATTATCCAGTACCTGCATTTCAGGACCGGTGAACCAAACATATTTGTATTTCTCCGGCTCATCCTGTACCCAGAAGATTACACCACTGTTACCGTTTTTCGAAATCTTCCATTCCAGTTTCAGATCAAAATCATCGAACGATGCATCGGTTACAATATCGCCACCACCTTTGCTTTGCCATTCCGCTTTGTTAGAAGCGTCCAGGTGTAAAGTTCCATCAGATACTTTCCACGCATCGCCAACTGTTTTTTTACCATAGGTATGCCAGCCCTTAGTGGTCTTCCCATCAAACAAGGAAATCCATTCATCTGCATTACCAGAAGTTGTCTTCACCTTATGAATACCAATAAAACTCATGGACACGATGGCCAGCATGGCTGTGCCTAAAAATACTTTTTTCATGGCGAGATTATTTCTTGAGTAATAAAATGTATTTCACCATTTGCTCTGCATCGGCTTCAGATAAATTAGGATGCGGCGTCATAGGTATCTGGCCCCAGTTACCCTGGCCACCTTTTATTACTTTCTGGGCTAATGTTGGAATATCTTTATCAGTGTATTTATTGGCAACATCCCGGTAAGCGGGGCCGGTTACTTTCTGATCGATCTTATGACAAGTTAAACAGTCGTTCTTCGCCACCAATGCTAACCCTTTTTGATAATCGGGATTTTGGGAAATATCATCTGCCGCTGTTGTTGCTGCGGTTGCAGATGCAGCATCGTCTTTTTTAGTTTCACTCGAATTACTACCACAAGCAACTGCAACCAGTGCAATTGCAGAAATGATTAAATACTTTTTCATGATTTGAATTATGAAATGATAAGAAAAATTTTTCCGATAGTTATTATAAACCCAGCACTTTACGATTGAAAGCTTCGTTGGCACCGGTTCCTGCAAAATCATCAAAGGCTTTATCGGTAACACGAATAATATGTTCTTTGATGAACTGAGCACCTTCCCTGGCACCATCTTCAGGATGCTTCAAACAGCACTCCCATTCCATCACCGCCCAGCCTTTGTAATCGTAAGCTGCCAATTTACTAAAGATTGATTTAAAATCAACCTGCCCATCTCCCAACGAACGAAATCTTCCAGCCCTGTCTATCCAGTTTTGATATCCTCCGTACACGCCTTGTTTACCAGTGGGATTGAATTCCGCATCCTTCACATGGAACATTCTGATCCTTTCATGATAATGATCTATATATGAAAGATAATCGAGGCATTGTAATACGAAATGAGAGGGATCGTACAGTAAACAGGCACGTGCATGATGGTTCACTTTTTCCAGGAACATTTCGTAACTGACGCCATCATGCAGATCTTCTCCCGGATGGATCTCATAACAAAGATCAACCCCATTATCCTCAAACACATTCAAAATGGGCAACCAGCGTTTAGCCAGTTCTGTAAAACCGGTTTCTACCAGTCCAGCAGGCCGTTGCGGCCATGGGTATACGGTGGGCCACAATAAGGCACCACTAAAAGTAGCGTGGGCATTTAAACCTAAGTTACGCGAAGCCCGGGCAGCGAGTTTCAATTGCTGAACGGCCCATTCTGTGCGTGCTGTAGGATTATTACGGAACTGTTCAGGAGCAAATCCATCGAACAAAGTATCGTAGGCAGGATGTACCGCTACTAACTGGCCTTGCAGATGAGTTGAAAGTTCTGAAATTTCTAGTCCGTAACTATTAATAATGCCCTTTAGCTCATCTGCATACGTTTTGCTTTCAGCAGCTTTCTGCAGGTCGATGCAACGGCTATCCCATGTAGGTAATTGTACCGCCTTAAAACCCAATGAAGCCGCCCATTCACAAATAGAAGGCAACGTATTGAAAGGGGCAGTATCGCCCATGAACTGGGCCAGAAAAATACCCGGACCTTTAATGGTTGTCATTGTATGGAAGTTAAATTAAGTAATGAAACAGGTGATTATTTATACTTCAAAAGGCATCCACTTCATATCTGTTTTTGAAGAAGCCACAACTGCTTCAATAAACGCCATGCCCCTGATTCCTTCTTCTGCACCGGGAAAATCAAGCCATTCGGGCTGCACAGGTTCTTGATTGGCTTTGGCCCTTACTGTTAAAGCAAAATTGCGGTAGAGATTGGCGAAAGCTTCAAGGTAACCTTCCGGATGCCCGGCCGGTGTTCTGGCATTATGACTTGCATAAGAAGAAAGATACCCCGTTCCGGCTCTTAAGATTTCTGTAGGTTTATCCAACCATTTCAACAACAAAGTATTGGCATCACTTTGTTGCCATTCCAAGCCGCCTTCTTCACCATAGACCCTTATCTTAATATTATTTTCTTCACCGGCAGCCACCTGTGTCGCAAACAGTATCCCCGTTGCCCCGTTGTTGAATTTAAGCAAAACAGTTCCATCATCATCAAGTAATCTTCCTTCTACTACTACCTGTAAATCTGCACAAATGGATGTAACCTGCAAACCACTCACGTATTCGGCCATATTAAAAGCATGTGTTCCAATATCACCCATACAGCCGGCAATACCGCTGCGTTTCGGATCTGTTCTCCAGGCTGCCTGTTTTTGGTTACTGTTTTCCAAAAAAGTACTTAACCAACCCTGCGGGTATTCAACATAAACCTTCCTGATCCTGCCCAGCTTACCCGATGCAACCAATTGCCTGGCTTCTTTGATCATGGGATAACCGGAGTAGGTATGCGTTAAACAGAATGTTCTTCCCGTTTTTTCAACTACTTGCTGTAAAGCTTTGGCTTCTTCCAATGTAAAAGTCATCGGCTTATCGAGCACCACATCAAAACCATGCTCCATAGCCATTTTTGCAGGACCAAAATGCACATGATTAGGCGTTACAATACTTACAAAATCCATCTTTTTATCTTCAGGCAGCGAAGCTTCTGTTCGGATCATTTCTTCATAAGTTGCATAAACCCTGTCAGGAGAGAGAAACAACGCTTCACCGCTTAACTTAGATTTTTCTGCGTTACTGCTGAATGCCCCGCAAACAAGTTCAATTTGGCCATCCATTAAAGCGGCGATACGGTGAATGGCCCCGATAAAAGCATCCTTACCACCACCTATCATGCCCATACGTAGTTTTCTTTTCATTGGCTTAGCATTTGAGCCTTAAATATCGTATGGAAAAATGAATCAGGAGAAGATATTCGAAAATATTTACAGCAGATACAGGCTTTAATTAACTGCAAACGTTTGAAAAGATATTCTTTTTGATGTACGTCAAAAAGAAGACGTTTAAACGAAATTTTTTGAAATAAACGTTTACATTTAATGCCTGCAAATCAGCCTTATAAAAGCCATAAAAACTATCTAACGATTATGCAAGCTTCCATTCAGCGTAATAAACTTTTTATTGCCAGTTGCCTGGCGTTGTTGGTCACATCGCTTTCTTTCGGTATCAGGGCAGGCGTATTGAATCAGCAGGGTATTGATTTTCATCTCAATGCCTCACAGTTAGGTACTATTGCAGCCACTGCATTCTGGGGCTTTCCGCTGGCAGTAATTTTTGGCGGCATCGTAGTAGATATCATAGGTATGAAGAAATTGCTGGTAATGGCTTTCATATTTCACCTGGCCGGTATTCTGCTAACCATATTTGCCAACGGCTTTTGGTCGTTATTTATTTCTACTTTACTAATCGGTATTGCCAATGGCACAGTTGAAGCTGCTTGTAATCCGTTGGTAACATCTTTGTTCCCTGATAATAAAACCACCAAACTCAATCACTTTCACTTATGGTTTCCGGGTGGTATTGTAATTGGAACATTACTGGTATTCCTTTTCAATAAAATTGGATTGAACATTCAAATTCAGGTGGGAGTAATGCTTATCCCTACCTTTTTATACGGCTACCTGTTCTCGAAACTTGAATTTCCTAAAACAGAAAGAGTGGAAAGCGGCGTATCAACAAAAGAGATGTATGCCTCATTATTAAACCCGCTTTTCTTTTTCATGATCATATGCATGTTCGGAACAGCGATCACTGAATTGTTCACCGGACAATGGATTGATGTGCTGTTGAAAAATGTTACAGACAATGCCATTCTTTTACTAACCATCGAAACCGGGGTAATGGTACTAGGACGAGCCTTTGCAGAACCGGTTGTACATAAGTTTTCGCCACAGGGTGTGCTGCTCATCTCTACAGTATTGGCAGCCATTGGCTTGTACATGCTCGGGCATGCAACAGGCAATCTATTGTTTATCGGGGCAGTTGTGTTTGGAATGGGCGTATGTTATTTCTGGCCTACCATGCTGGGCTTTGTATCTGAGAACCTGCCAAGAACCGGCGCAGTAGGTATTAACCTGATGGGCGGAGCCGGCATGTTTGCTGTATCGGTATATATGATGTTCATGGGTGGATTTTATGATGGATTGGTAATGAAAAAATTGCCGGCCGGCGCCAACCTGGCCGATTATAGCAATGCCACCGCTGGATCTGAAATGGCAAAAGCTTTTGCAGATGCTAAAACAGCTGCAGGGCCGGAGATCATCAATGTTACCTTAATCATTCCGATTGTGCTTACCGTAGCATTTATCGGTTTGAACTTATACATGAGAAAAGCGAAAAAAGCCAGTTTAACTATTTAGTATCATCATGACAAACAAAACATCCCGAAGAGAAGTTCTCAAAAACATCGCTGCAGGAGCCATGGGCGTTGCTGCTTCAGCGGCTTTGCCCATTCAAGTTACTGCAGAATCTAAAAAACAAATACAAATCGCTTTGAAAGGAAATATCAACCATGCCGTTTGCAGGTGGACCTATCAATACCTGCCATTAGATGAATTATGTGAAAACGCTAAAAGGATCGGAATAAAAGGAATTGATCTCGTGGGCCCGAAAGAGTGGGATACGCTAAAAAAACACGGACTGGATTCTTCAATGTGTAATGGAGCCGAACTGAATTTAACAGATGGCTTTGCAGATAAAAGATTTCATGCAGCTTTAATAGAACGTTATACAGAGCATATTGAACTGGTATCAAAAGCAGGTTATAAAAACCTGATCTGCTTTAGCGGTAGCAGAAGAGGCATGGATGATGAAACGGGATGGAACAACTGTGTTGAAGGATTAAAACAGATCATTGGCCTTGCTGAAAAGAAGAACGTGGTATTGGTAATGGAACTACTGAACAGTAAAGTGAATCATAAAGATTATATGTGCGATAAAACACATTGGGGCGTTGAATTATGCAAACGTTTGGGCTCGCCAAATTTCAAATTACTGTATGATATATACCACATGCAAATTGATGAAGGAGATGTGATCAGCACTATCAAAGAGAATCATGAATACATCGCACATTATCACACAGGTGGCGTTCCGGGAAGGCATGAGATAGATGAATCACAGGAGCTTTACTATCCTGCCATTATGAAAGCGATTGTTGAAACAGGGCATAAAGGTTATGTAGCCCAGGAATTCATTCCAACAGGCAATAATAAAATTGGTTCCCTGGAAAAAGCGATCTCTATTTGTGATGTATAGTACTTGTGATGAGGATGAATCCTGAAAGGCTTTTCATCACTTCATCAATACTTACCAAATTATAAAGTACAACACATCCATCATTCAACGTATTACAAACTGAAGAAAACAATAATTATAAAATTCCTAACGATTAACAAGATACACCATGGCCGAAAATGTTTATGACGCAATTGTGATTGGCTCCGGCATCAGCGGTGGCTGGGCTGCCAAAGAACTGACCGAAAAGGGCTTAAAAGTATTAATGCTCGAAAGAGGACAAAACATTGAACACATTAAAGATTATGTGAACGCTACAAAAGATCCCTGGGAGTTTCCACACAGGGGTGGCAGAACACAAGAGATGATCAAAGATTATCCGGTATTGAGAAGGGATTATCCTTTAAATGAAACCAACCTGGATTGGTGGGTGAAAGACAGCGAATGCCCTTACACAGAAGTGAAGAGATTCGACTGGTTCAGGGGTTACCATGTAGGTGGCCGTTCTTTACTATGGGGCAGGCAAACCTATCGCTGGAGCGACCTGGATTTTGAAGCCAATGCCAAAGAAGGTGTGGGTATAGATTGGCCTGTTCGTTATAAAGACATTGAGCCATGGTATGAATATGTGGAAAAATTTGCCGGTATCAGCGGTAGCAAAGAAAACCTTCCGCAATTACCCGATAGCCATTTCCTCCCACCGATGGATATGACCTGCGTAGAAAAAGATGTAGCAGCAAGAATCAAACAATATTACAAAGGCAAGCGTGCCATGATCATCGGAAGGGTGGCCCACGTAACTGGTCCACTGGAAGGAAGAACGCAATGCCAGTTCAGGAACAAATGCTGGTTGGGATGCCCCTTCGGCGGTTATTTCAGCACACAATCTTCTACATTACCGGCAGCACAAAAAACCGGCAACCTCACCCTTCGTCCATGGAGTATCGTTACAAAAATTTTATACGACAAAGACAAGAAAAGGGCTACCGGCGTTGAAGTGTTGGATGCAGAAACCAATAAAACATACGAATACAAAGCCAAGATCGTATTCCTCAATGCCTCTACACTCAACAGTGCCTGGATATTGATGAACTCAGCTACAGATGTATGGCCCGAAGGTTTAGGCAGCAGTAGCGGAGAGTTAGGCCACAACCTGATGGACCACCATTTAGGAGTAGGTGCTTCCGGAACTGTAGATGGCTATGAAGACAAATACTATTTCGGCAGAAGGGCCAACGGTATTTACATTCCACGTTACCGCAACTTCATGGATGATAAACGTGATTACCTGCGAGGTTTTGGTTACCAGGGTAGCGGTATGCGCCAGGGTTGGAGCCGCGAAATTGCGGAACTGAGTATTGGCGCTGATTTTAAAGAAGCGTTAACCGAACCCGGTCAGTGGACAATGGGTATAGGTGGCTTTGGAGAAATGCTGCCCAACCATGATAACAAAGTAACACTTGATAAGACCAAGAAAGATAAGTGGGGGTTGAATGTTCTTTCAATCGACTGTGAACTGAAAGAGAATGAATTGAAGATGAGAAAAGACATGCTGAATGATGCAGTGGAAATGCTTGAAGCAGCCGGTGTTAAAAATGTAAAAGGCCACGATGGCGATGGTACTCCCGGACGTGGTATCCACGAAATGGGAACAGCACGTATGGGTAAAGATCCTAAGACATCTGTACTTAATCAATGGAACCAGGTTTGGGATGCACCCAATGTGTTTGTAACTGATGGAGCATTTATGGCAAGTGCATCTTGCGTGAATCCATCATTAACCTATATGGCTTTCACTGCAAGAGCAGCCAACTATGCCGTAGAGGAACTGAAAAAACAAAATCTGTAAACAGGTAAAATAATTTTCTATGAACAGAAGAGAACTATTGAGAATGGTAGCACTGGCTACAGGAGGAGCAGTAATTGGTGGTGAATTTTTATTAAGCGGTTGCAAGAATCCAAAAACAGGAGCAGGCATTTCTTTCTCTGCCGATAACATTGCTTTTTTAGATGAAGTGGGCGAAACAATTATTCCCACCACTTCTTCACCAGGTGCTAAGGCTGCCAAGATTGGCGAATTTATGAAAGTAATGGTAACAGATTGCTATACAGAAGACGACCAGAAAGCTTTCATGGCAGGTATAGACCAATTAAACGAAGCAAGTAAGAAAGCTAACGGCGTTGACTTTATGAAGGCCACTCCCGACCAGCGTAAAACTTTACTCACAGCCATTGACAAAGAGGCAAAAGAATACCAAAAAGAAAAAGATGCGAAAGAAAGCGCTGAACGCCAAAAAGCAAACAAGGAGCGTGACAAACTATTTACGTGGCAACCTAACCATTATTTCACGATGATGAAACAGCTTACCTTATTAGGCTATTTTACATCAGAACCCGGTGCTACCAAAGCATTGCGGTATGTACAGGTTCCCGGAAAATTTGAAGGTTGCACAGAGTATAAAAAAGGAGAGAAAGCCTGGGCCACTTCCTAGTTTACTCCAATTTTTAAGTATCTTATTAATCATCAATTCATCGTTTGCATATGAAAAATTCCAGAAGAGATTTTTTAAAGCTGGGCGGCTTATCTGCCCTTGCCTTTGCTTCCCCGATAGCAAAAGCATCTTCGCTCTTAACACAAGAGCTGTATTCACCTTCTGCTAAGCTTAACAACTTTGGCATACAACTGTGGACGGTGAAAGAAGATATGGCAGCCAATGCAAAAGACACGCTAAAGCAACTTGCTTCTTTTGGCTATAAACAAGTAGAAAGCTTTGAAGGCAAGGAAGGCATGTTCTGGGGAATGAGTAACAAAGCATTTAAAAAATATATGGATGAACTGGGGATGAAGATCATTTCCGCCCATTGTGATATCACAAAAGATTTCGAACGAAAAGCAGCAGAAGCAGCGGAGATAGGAATGAAATACCTGATCTGCCCATGGAAAGGCCCTCAGCCCAACATTGATGCTTTCAAAAAGTTTGCAGACGAATTCAATAATTGTGGTGAGATATGCAAGAAGAACGGTATTCGATTTGCTTATCACAACCACGATTACTCATTCAAAGCTGTAGATGGCCAATTACCACAAGATGTAATGATGAAAAATACCGATGCTTCTTTGGTGGATTTTGAGATGGATATTTATTGGGTAGTTGCATCGGGCAATGATCCCCATGAATGGCTAAAAAAATATAGCCATCGTTTCCGCTTATGCCATGTAAAAGACCTTACAAGAACAGATAAAGGCCATGAGTCGTGCATACTTGGTAAAGGAACTATAGATTTTAAATCTATCCTCAAAACTGCTGCGGCCAACGGCATGGAATACTATATTGTTGAACAGGAAGCTTTTACAAACACTAACCCTTTGAGCAGTGCTAAAGCTGATGCAGGCTATATGAAATCATTCACTATGTAATGTAGTCGAGAAGTGTTTCGTTACATTGAGAAAATAAAGGCTCCATTGTATGGAGCCTTTTCTATTGTTTCTATTGATTTTGCAGAACATTTATAATTTCAAATCCCATCCTTCCCTATACGTTCTTCTTACAAATTGGTTAGCTTCTTCAAAATTGGTGATCGTCATATTTTTAGCATCCCACAACAATTTCTTTCTGCCCAGGTATTTATCTCCCCAGCCTTTCATATTTGGATTGATCATTTGCCAGCTTCGGATCGCCAGGTTACCCATGAGGATGCTTTCCGTTAAAGGACCGGCATATTCAAAAGGAGAACTAGTAACACCTTTGCCATACCCATCTATACAGGCATTTACCCATTGCACATAATGCCCCTCCGGTACTCTTGCAAGGGTTTCCTTAGGCATTGTTTCTTCCTTCATTCTTATCGTAGGCAGCAATCTTGGATTTGCACCGTAGCAATCAACCATTATCTTACCTTTTGTGCCCACAAAAATGGCTCCACCATCCCAATTACCCATCGGTTCATCGGGTAATAACTCGTCAGGCCGTTCGGGCAACAAGCCTCCATCCATCCAGGTAACTTTTATCTTTCCCTTGCCATCATTCCTGGGATATGTAAGGTGAATAATAGAAGAAGAAGGACAACCATCTGGATTATTTGATTCTGCCCACATAGATTTCCAGCTATTGGCAACGCTGCATTCTACTTCACTCGGATATAAGATCGGCAATATCCTGAAAACAGGATCCATAATATGGCAAGCCATATCACCCAATGCTCCTGTACCAAAAGCCCACCAGCCACGCCAGCTAAAAGGAACATAGGCAGGATTATAATCGATTGCCCTGGCAGGGCCTAACCATAAATCCCAGTTCAATTCTTTAGGAACATCAAACTTACCTGTTGGCGTAGGAATGCCCTGCGGCCAAACAGGCCTGTTGGTCCAGCAATATACCGTATGCACATCGCCGATAAGACCTGCATCATACATTTCTTTCATCTTCCTTACACCATCACCACTTCCTCCCTGGTTACCCATTTGCGTAACCACTTTATACTTTGCAGCGGCTTCGGTTAAAATTCTTGCTTCATAAATATCATGTGTTAAAGGCTTTTGCACATACACATGCTTTCCTAACTGCATGGCCGTTAGCGCTGCAACAGCATGCGTATTATCGGGAGTGGATACCGATACTGCATCAATGTTATTCTTCTCCTTTTCCAGCATTTCCCTGAAATCTTTATAATAGGTTGCTTTGGTGAAACGCTGACGTGATTTAACACTAGCCCTATCATCAACATCACACAGGGCAACGATATTGGCTTTAGGACTCTTACTGAATTCAAACAAGTCGCTTTGGCCTTTTCCGCCGGCGCCTATTGCTGCAATGTTCAGTTTATCACTGGGTGCAATAAAACCTTTGCCCAGCACATGTCTTGGTACAATGTAAAAACCTGCGGCCAAGGCCGTGTTACGAATAAATTGTCTCCTGGAAGCTTTGAATGGTTGGTTTGATTTGATTTTCATATGTGCAATCTTGATAGATAAAAATGAGTGATGAATGTACCAAAAACTACGCAGTTTAGGCTTTGAAAAAGATTAAGTATTGATGAGAATTTTTGAAGCCTTTCAAGCATTCACTTTTTTATAACAATTCATCTCCGTTTTGGCATTGTGTTTGGCATATAGTAAGTATAAAACCATTCGTTATGAAAAAGATTATTACAATTGCCATTGCCGGAATAGTATTTTCATCATATACTAAATCAGATGCTCAAGTTAGATTTAATGTTGGCATCCATGTGGGGGCTCCCGTATATGTGGCACCGGCCCCAGCTCCGGTGTATTACGATAATGATGATTTTTATTATTATCCTGAATTGGATATGTATTTTGATGTAGCAGCACGCCAGTATGTATACTTCGATGATGGCCGCTGGATGTACAGTGCAGGTATACCTTCATGTTACAGGGGTTATGATATTTACCATGCAAGAAGAGTTTGCATTAATGAACCAAGACCATGGATACATGCAGATGTATACAGGGAAAGATATGCTTACGGCAGGCCTGTTTATGCAGGAAGAGACCGTGACGACAGGTATTACAACAGGTGTTATGAAAACCATTATGATCATGACGGCGGATGGAGAAGAGGTGGTGATGATGACCATGACCGCGGTCGTGGACATGGTTGGGGAAGACATTAAAAACAAAAGAACGCTATGAAAACCGGAGCCGCATCTGTTAAAGGATGCGGCTTTTCTGTATCCCTACTAAAATATCTGTGCAGTATCCTTCATTTGCTATAGTTTCGCATCCCGATAAACAAAAGCAATTCTATGTCTTTACTCGTTGTTGGCTCAATGGCTTTCGATGCTATTGAAACACCTTTTGGCAAAAGCGATAAGATCGTGGGCGGTGCTGCCACATATATCGCATGGTGTGCTTCTAATTTCACTTCCGTAAACCAAATATCAGTTGTAGGCGGTGATTTCCCGCAGGAAGAACTAGACGCCTTAACTGCAAGAAACGTTTCGCTTGAAGGTGTGCAGATAAAAAAAGATGAAAAATCATTCTTTTGGGCAGGCCGTTATCATTTGGACATGAATACCCGTGATACTTTGGCTACAGAGTTGAATGTATTGGGCAGCTTTGAACCAGTTGTACCTGAAAGTTATCAAAACTGCGAATTCTTAATGCTGGGCAATCTGGCACCCGCTGTTCAGTTGAGTGTAATTGAACAGCTGAAGCAAAAACCCAAGCTTATTGTAATGGACACCATGAACTTCTGGATGAATGTTGCCATGGAGGACCTGAAAAAAGTGTTACAAAAAGTAGATGTTCTGCTGGTGAACGACAGTGAAGCAAGAGAACTAAGCGGTGATTATTCTCTGGTTCGTGCTGCAAAAAGCATCATGGCCATGGGCCCAAAATACCTGATTATTAAAAAAGGAGAACATGGTGCTTTATTGTTCTATGATGACAAAGTATTCTTTGCACCGGCCTTACCTTTAGAAGAAGTATTTGATCCAACAGGCGCCGGAGACACATTTGCCGGTGGCTTTATCGGACACCTTGCCAAAACAAAAGATATTTCTTTTGAGAACATGAAAACAGCCATTATCGTTGGCTCTGCAATGGCTTCTTTCTGCGTTGAAAAATTTGGAACAGAAAGATTAAGAGAAATTAATAAAAACGATATTGATGAAAGGTTGCAGGAGTTTGTACAATTGGTAAACTTCGATATTGATCTTGTAGGTTAATCTTAGAATAAGAATATAAAAATCAATAGTTGCGATCCGGCCATGGCCGGATCGCTTATTTTATGGCAGGTGCATAACTTCTTTCAGGAAAGCTGTAATTTCTTTCTGTGGTGTTACAATATCTTTCGAAACAATTGGGCAGCCCAATACATGATTACCAGCATTGGGAACAGCTATCATTCTTTTCTCACTTGCCGGTGTTCCCAATTCACTAAACATTGTTCTCATAGCACTCACTTTCACTACAGGATCCTGGTGCTGTTCATCTTTATAATAGTATAAAGTAAGCACAGGTTGATGTATTTTTTTAAAAGTTGCTTCCTTCATGGTAGTCTCCAATAACTCTTCCAGGGCAACCGCACCTTCCAGCCGGTAATGCCCATTCCAGTATTGCCGGTAAGCAGGTTTATCATTGGTAATATCCCTGTATTTGGAATGCATCACCAGCCTTGCGATCTGTAATCCCCAGGGATTATTCAATAGCCAGGCATTAGGATCATTGATCTCAATGTTGGACGACATCAATATAACTCCCGCCACATCCGGATATGCCGCCGCAAGCAATAAAGCCAGCGTACCTCCTGTTGATGTTCCCATCAGGATCACTTTCTTTCCTAATTGCTTGCCGATAGCATAAGCCTGTTTTGCAGACTCCCAATAATTCTGTGCTGTTAAATTCATCAACGGTTCAGTAGTATCAATACCATGTTCTGCAAGCCTTGACAAATAAAGGTTACAACCAAACGCTTTGGCGATATTCCGGTGTACCGGGTTCCCTTCTTCCTGCGAAGCACTAAAACCATGCAGGTACACAATAGCATACTCCGTTGGTTGTTTCAATGAATCATTCACCCAAACAATCCTCGCTTCATTATCCGGCTTCAACTTATGGCGGGCTTCTTCATTACCAACATATTGTTCTAATGCTACCGCTGTTGATGGCACAGCGGGCAGTGCATTACCGTAAACAGGATGTTCCGGCCTTGGCCCAACCATATAAAGACCAATCAACAATAATACAACAATCGTTATTCGTTTAAGCCATTTCATAGGAAGCTTTTTAGTATTATTTAAAGCTACATTATTCAAATGATTTTTTAGTACAACAACAACTACTAGAATTAATTAACTTAGGGCAATTAAAATTAAAACCAAAACAATGCCCCCTAAACAACGATTTCTTGCCTTGGATGTTTTCAGAGGAATGACCATTTGCTTTATGATCATTGTAAACACCTCGGGTAACGGTGCCACCACTTACGCACCATTAAAGCATGCACACTGGGATGGATTTACACCTACGGATCTTGTATTCCCCTCCTTCCTTTTCGCTGTTGGTAATGCCCTAAGTTTTGTTATGGCCAAATGGAATACAAAAACAACAGCTGAAGTAATGAGTAAAATAGTAAAACGTACGGCCATCATTTTTTTATTGGGCTATCTCATGTACTGGTTCCCTTTCTTTAGGCTGAATGATCAAAAGGAGATTGTTTCTTTTCCCATCAGCGATACAAGAATATTTGGAGTATTACAAAGAATTGCACTTTGCTATGGTATAGCTGCAACACTCATTTACTTTACTTCTTTAAGAAAAGCTATTTATATAAGTATTGGACTACTGTTGTTGTACTGGTTACTTATGTACAGTTTCGGAGATTATACACTGGAAGGCAACGCTGTTTTGAAATTGGATATGTGGTTAATTGGAGATAAACACATGTATCATGGAGAAGGTATGGCGTTCGATCCTGAAGGGCTATTAAGCACCATGCCGGCCATTGCAAATGTTGTGGCAGGATATGCAGTAGGCGATTTTGTACAGAAGAAAGGAAATACTTACGAAGGACTGACTAAATTACTTTTAACAGGCTTTGGATTATTAGTACTCTCCTATTTCTGGAACTTATCCTTCCCTATTAACAAAAAGATATGGACTAGCTCTTTTGTATTACACACGGTAGGATTGGATTGTATGATCCTGTCTGCAGTGATATACGTAGTAGATTTTTTACACAAAACCAAATGGGCGCCATTCTTCGAAAGTGCTGGCAAAAACCCTTTAATCATTTATCTTTTGTCTGAACTCCTGGTAACTGTATTATATATGATTCCTGCAAGAGACGAAAACCTGTTTCACTGGATTTACAACAACATATTTGTATATGCAGGCAGCTACTTCGGCGCCTTCCTTTTTGCCGTTGCATACATGCTTTTATGCTGGAGTGTTGGCTATTGGATGGATAAAAAGAAAATCTATATCAGGGTTTAACCCTATTCCTGCGTTTCACCTTGCTGTGCAAAGCCTTTCACTTTCCTGGAAGGCTTTTGCTTTTTAAAACTGTCCTTTTGTTCTTTCTTCATTTCCTTTATTTTTTCTTTAGAGGAAAATACATTGCTGGTTTCACAAATACAGCGGAAACCCAAAAAACGGTTAGGGCCCGCATAACTCATTTCTTCCCTGATTTTGCAAAAGTCCAGTGGCAATTCATAATGGCCTCCTTTTGCCAGCCCCTTTTCCGCAACCATTTCGGCCACATTACCAATCATGTTATACGCACCATAGGCATTGGGAACGGAAAAATCAACCGGTCCCACCTGGTTATTGTATTCGTTTAAAGAATCCAGTTGATTGTAATAACAGTTAAAGGTTCTGTGTAACTGGCCCTTTATCCTCATCATCGTATCCTGCATTCCATAAGGATATTTAGCTGTATCCAATTTCCCGGATGCTGCCAACTCCCATTCTTTTTCCGTTGGAAGCCTGTATGTTACGCTTTTGAATGAAGCACCGGGTGTCTTCTGTAAATACTCATTTACCCTTTCTGTTCTCCATTCGCAAAAAGCAACAGCCTGGTCATAAGTAATGCCTACTACCGGGTAATTATCAAAAGCAGCACCGCCATTATAGTTGTTTACATATCGCTCCCTGTCGAATCGCATGGAATACCAAACCCCTGAATCAGGTAAATTCTTTTTGTACAATTCCGTATCTCCATCTACACCTAATATCCAACCTTCATTATATTCCCGCCATGCACTATTGCTTACTTCTTCCCTGTCGATAAATAACCCTTCTTTCAGCATAACAGTACCGGGTGGCGTAGAGATTTTTGCAAGTGGGAGATTTTCTTTCCGTATAAAGGCAAATGAAATTACCAGCAAGATGGAGGCCGTAAAAATTCTCATCATCGCAGTAGTATTTTCTCAAATATAACAGATTTCTGTATTAACTGAACATTAAGCTAAAACCTAAAAAGCCGCAATGCCATTGTAATACCTTACATTTGCAGCTTCAAATTTTTACATGGAAATCAGAAACATAGCCATTATTGCCCACGTAGACCACGGCAAAACGACTTTGGTAGACAGAATTTTACAAACAACCAAAGTGTTCCGTGACAACCAGGAAACCGGCGAACTGATCATGGACAATAATGACCTTGAACGTGAAAGAGGTATTACCATTTTTAGTAAGAACGCCGCAGTAGTTTATAAAGATGTGAAGATCAATGTGATCGACACACCGGGCCACGCCGACTTTGGCGGGGAAGTAGAACGCGTACTGAAAATGGCCGACGGTGTAATCTTACTGGTAGATGCTTTTGAAGGTCCGATGCCCCAAACTCGTTTTGTACTGCAAAAAGCCCTTCAGTTAAACCTGCACCCGATTGTTGTAATTAACAAAGTAGATAAACCCAACTGCCGCCCCGATGAAGTACACGATGCGGTATTTGAACTCTTCTTTAACCTCGATGCTACTGAAGAACAACTGGATTTCCCTACTTTCTATGGTAGCGGTAAGAACGGATGGTTCAACAATAGTTTAACTCCTTGTGATGATATCACTCCTTTAATGGATGGCATTTTACAGCATGTACCTCCACCAAAAGTAGCAGAAGGGAACCTGCAGTTGCAGATTACTTCGCTTGATTATTCTTCTTTCCTTGGAAGGATCGCTATTGGTAAAGTAAGCAGAGGCTCTATTAAAGAAAACCAACCCATTTCATTGGTTCAGGCTGATGGCTCCATCAAAAAAACAAGAGTTCGTGAACTCTATGTATTTGAAGGGATGGGTAAAAAGAAAGTAACCGAAGTATTGGCAGGCGATTTATGTGCGGTAGTGGGCATTGAAGACTTCAACATTGGCGATACCATCGCAGATGCAGAAAATCCGGAAGCTTTACCGGTGATCAGTGTAGATGAGCCGACTATGAACATGACGTTCAGCATCAATAACTCTCCTTTCTTTGGAAGAGATGGTAAGTTTGTTACTTCCCGTCACCTCCGCGACCGCCTGATGAAGGAAACCGAAAAGAACCTTGCCTTGAGGGTAATGGATACCGAAAGCGGGGATGCCTTCCTGGTCTATGGCCGTGGTATCCTTCACTTAGGTGTATTGATAGAAACCATGCGTCGTGAAGGATATGAATTAACGGTTGGTCAACCACAGGTAATTGTAAAAACTATTGATGGAAAAAAATGCGAACCTTACGAAAACCTGGTAGTAGATGTACCTCAGGAATTCGCCAGTAAAGTGATAGATCTTGTTACACGCCGTAAAGGAGAATTACATGTGATGGAAACGAAAGGCGAAATGCAGCATCTTGAATTTGAAATTCCTTCCCGTGGTTTGATCGGCTTGCGTACGCAAATGCTTACTGCCACCACCGGAGAGGCTGTGATGGCTCACCGCTTTACAGAATACAAACCCTGGAAAGGTGCTATCCCCGGCAGAAATAATGGTGTATTATTGGCTAAGCAAGGCGGAACAACCACCGGTTACTCTATCGATAAATTACAAGACAGGGGAACTTTCTTTGTTGATCCGGGAGAAGAAGTTTATGCAGGGCAGATCATTGCAGAACATATTAAACCCGGCGACCTGGTAGTGAACGCTATTGAAGGTAAAAAGCTCACCAACATGCGTGCCAGCGGTAGTGATGCGGCTACCAACATTGCTCCTAAAACATTGCTGACACTGGAAGAATGTATGGAATACATACAATTTGATGAGTGCATCGAAGTAACGCCTAACCATATACGTATGAGAAAGGTAACACTGGATGAAGAAGAAAGAAAGAAACAGCAAAAGCAAATGAAAATGGAAGAAGCATAATCTTCATCTATTTAATGTATAACAAAAGAGCCGCTACATTTGAGCGGCTCTTTTCATTTCCGGCACATTAACAAACAGCTGGTTCATAACAAGCAATAAAAACGGCTCCGCTTCGCGGAGCCGTTCATGGTTTACTTTCAGGCGCTTGTACTATTCGTTAATGTTTACATCATCTACACTTAAAGTAGACACTGAAATGTTTACATCTTTTTTCTCTTCGTAATTGTTTTTACTGTTTTTTACAATGAATGAAACCTTGTTATACTCTGCTCTTGGTAAGCTGAATACTTTAGAAAAGTTTTTGTCATTGAATTTGCTTCTGTACAAAACTTCTCCATTCTCATCTGTCAGGAACAGGTAGAAGGCATCACCGGAGGGGTTACTGTATTTTACTGTGAACAACAGGGCATCTTCAGAAGAGCCATTGTATTTCACACTTACATTGTTTACTTCCTTACCGGCTTTTTCTTTGTTACCAGCTGCATGTACTTGTGCAGAAAGAAATAAAGTGGCTACTAATATGCTTCCTGCGAATAATTTTTTTGCGATTGTGTTTACTGATACTCTTTTCATGATCTTTCCTTTTTTAATGTTTTAAATGAATGTTTGTTGCGTAAACAAGCCTGAAATAATTTCTCAGAAATTTTTCTTTCATTAATGCTGGCGAGACAATCGTGGAGTCTGTGTACAGAGGATTTTCATATTGCAGGCAAGCGGATTCGTTGCGGTATGAGAAAACTATTTAAAAGCCTGCATTACACCAATTGATACCGTAAATTAAAAAAAGTAACCCAGGAGGTAACCCCGGGACACCTGTTTTTTCCGCAATCGCTTGCGTAACAAATTCTTAACAATGCAGTAGCAGTAAGGCTTTTAGCTATCTGCCGGCTTATTCAATGTTTGCCAGAGCTGGTCTTTCAGCTCAGTTAATCCTTTATTGGTTACAGAAGAAATAAATAAATGCGGAACATCTTTGGGCAACTCTTTGCTTATTTCATTTTTCAGTTCATCATCCAGCATATCGCTTTTACTGATCGCTATAATGAAATCTTTTTGCAGCATCTCGGGGTTATATTCTTCCAACTCATTTTTCAATACTTCAAATTCGCGGGCATGGTTATCACTATCTGCCGGTATCAAAAACAGTAACACTGAATTGCGTTCTATGTGCCTTAAAAAACGATGCCCCAACCCTTTTCCTTCAGCAGCACCTTCAATAATACCGGGCAGATCTGCAATGCAAAAGCTCTTGCCATCCCTATACTCCACCATACCCAGCTGAGGTGTTAATGTTGTAAAAGCATAATCAGCAATTTTGGGTTTCGCAGCTGTGATTACACTTAATAATGTTGATTTACCCGCATTGGGGAACCCCACTAAACCCACATCGGCTAATACTTTCAGCTCCAAATATTTCCATCCTTCCACGCCCTCTTCGCCCGGTTGTGCATGATCCGGAACCTGGTTGGTAGGTGTTGCAAAATTCGAATTACCCAATCCCCCTCTTCCTCCTTTCATCCAAATGATCTCCTGCCCATCTTCCAGTATCTCCGCTTCAATCTCTCCTGTTTCTTCATCTTTAGCAATAGTTCCTAAAGGCACTTCAATGATGATATCCTGCCCATCATGACCCGTACAATTATTTTTACTTCCATTCTCTCCATTCTCTGCCAATACATTTTTAAAATAGCGTAAATGCAATAAGGTCCATAACTGCGCATTACCTTTCAAAATAATATGGCCGCCACGTCCACCATTACCGCCATCAGGGCCACCCTTTGCTGTAAGCTTATTACGCATAAAATGCTTCGCACCTGCACCCCCGTGCCCACTCCTGCAGAAAATGCGGATATAGTCTATGAAGTTGTTCTTTTCCATGAATAAGCTGCAAATATAAGCGATCCCAAACCTTGTAACATATTATGTAGCCGGCTGCAGTAATACTGTTCAGCTTTCGTTGTGTCACTCACTTCAACACCTGTACCCGATTCATCAAAAACAGTAAAACCAATAATCATGGCTATCTTTGCGGGATGCAGAATATCAGACATCTCAGTTACAGCCAGATAGAGGAGTATTTTCTTTCCATCAACGAAAAAAAATTCAGGGCCAAACAAGTGTACGAATGGTTATGGCAAAAACATGCACATAGTTTCGACGACATGAGCAACCTGAGCAAAGAGCTGCGTAATAAATTAGCAAGTGATTTTAGTTTCCCTGCTTTAAAAGTAGATGCAACACAATACAGTGCCGACGGCACCATTAAAAGCCGCTTTGAAACACAGGATGGCTACAAGGTAGAAGGGGTATTAATTCCTACCGAAGACCGTAAAACAGCTTGTGTTTCTTCACAAATAGGTTGTAGTCTCAGCTGTAAATTTTGTGCAACAGGCACCATGGAACGTAAACGAAACCTTACTTATGATGAGATCTATGATGAAGTGGTGCTTATCAACCAGCAAAGTGAACGTGTGTATGAGAAAAAGCTTTCCAATATTGTTTTCATGGGTATGGGCGAACCTTTACTCAACTACAACAATGTACTTAAAGCCATTGAACGTATATCGGCTGAAGACGGACTTTTCATGAGCCCTAGACGCATCACCGTTTCAACAGCAGGTGTAGCTAAACAGATAAAAAAGCTGGGAGATGATAAAGTACGCTTTAAATTGGCCTTATCCTTACATGCAGCCAATGATGTGAAACGCAACGAGATCATGCCGATCAACGAAACGAATAATATCCATGCCTTAATAGAGGCATTGAATTATTTTTATAAACAAACCGGCAACGAGATCACGTTCGAATATATCCTCTTCAAAAATTTCAATGATTCTCAAAAAGATGCAGAGGAACTGGTGAAGGTGTACAGACAAGTACCTGCCGACCTTGTGAATATCATTGAATACAACCCCATTGATAATGCCCAATTTGCCAAACCCGATGAAAGTACTATTCAAAGCTTCATGGGTTATCTTGAAAAGCATCGTGTGAATGCGAGACTGAGAAGAAGCCGAGGTAAAGACATTGATGCGGCCTGCGGCCAGCTGGCTAATAAAGATCGCATGTAAATCGGCGAATCGCTGGTTTCAAAAGGTTATTGATTTAAACCCTGTTCAGCGTTGTATGTCCTATACATACTAAAAACAATGAACATGAAAAAGTTAATCACCCTAAGCACAACCCTACTGTTGCTTACTACAGCAACCATGGCGCAAGAGCAACATAAGTGGGATAATCAAAGGCCATTGCAGCACCACCGGATGGAAATGGCAAAGAAAATGGCACATCACCTGAACCTTAGCCCGGAACAAAAAGCACAAGCGAAAAAGATCAATGCCAACTATCACCAAAAGTTGGCAGCACTACAGGCAAATGATAAAATAAGCCTGGGCGAATACAAACAACAAAGTGCTGCCTTACGCAGGGAACGTAAGGATCAAATGCAACATTTACTTACAACAGATCAGAAAGCTAAAATAGAACAGACCAAAAACAACAGGCAGATCAATGTACAGGCAATGGCCGCTGCCCGTATGGAAAGAATGCGCTTACAGCTTGGCCTAAATGACGAACAGGTTGCAAAGCTGAAAGCACAACAAACAGCCAACCACGAAAAGATGAAAGCCATTCATGAAAATGACACTCTACTTCCAGAACAGAAAAAGGCACAGGTACAAGCCTTGCTGAAAGAACAAAAAGAAAACTTCAGATCTATGCTCACAAAAGAGCAGTTGGATAAATTGGAATCTCTGAAACAAAACAGGAAAATGTCGAGATAATAAAATGATTGTCCCATTCTTGAAGTATACCGAAGCCACCCAAAAAGTGGCTTCTTTTTTATTTGCTTACCTTTGAGGCTCACCTGTTGAAAAACAGCAAATCAAATGAACATGACAAACAAAGGATTCGAAAAGTTCGTAAAACCTGAATTTAAAGGGGCTAAGAAGAAAGAAGCCATCCGCCAGGAAAAAAGAAAAGCAAAAGCCGAAGCCCGAGCTGCGGGAGAAGAAGCGAGAAGAAGAAAGTGGGAACAGCAACGAGGAATCAACCAGCCGCCAACAGAAGACAGGTGGCAAAAAAGAGATGACAGGAAACCATCCTCAAATCCCAACCGTAAGCCCTGGGAAGATCGCCAGAACCAGGAAGAAAGACCTGATAAGCCATTTGTAAAAAATCAATCTCCCGAAAAAAATATTACTCCTAAAAAAGAACTCAGAGAGACAAAAGGACAAAAATCAGAAGTAGAGCTGATGCCTTTGAATAAGCTGATTGCTTACTGTGGCATCTGTGGCAGAAGAGAAGCTGCCGAGTTAGTAAAAAGTGGATTAGTAACAGTTAACGGAGACACCATTTACGAACCCGGTTATAAAGTAATAGGCAATGAAGATGTAAAGGTGAAAGGCAAACGCATCTTCCTGCAACGCAACCTTACTTACATTTTACTGAATAAACCCAAAGATTATATCACTACGGCCAAGGATCCTGAAGGTAGAAAAACTGTGCTCGACCTGATCAAAGGAGCTACTAAAGAAAGAGTATACCCCGTTGGCAGATTAGACAGGAATACTACGGGTGTTTTATTACTTACCAATGATGGTGAACTGGCGCAAAAGCTTACCCACCCTTCTTTCGAGATCAAAAAAGTATACGAGGTAAGATTAGACAAGCCGCTTACCAAAAGAGATTTTGATGCAGTACTCAATGGTGTTACTCTCGAAGATGGTTTTGTAAAAGCAGATAGCTTAGCTTTTGTAGATGTAAAGGATAAAAGCGTAATAGGTATTGAGATACACAGCGGCCGCAACAGGATCGTGAGAAGAATATTCGAGCACCTCGGTTATGATGTAAGAAACCTCGACCGCGTTATGTTTGCCAACCTCACAAAGAAAAATGTAGAACGCGGCAAGTGGCGTATGCTGAATGAAAAAGAAGTACGCTTGTTGAAATTCATGAATCAAAGTTTTGTAAAGAAGCCTAAAGAACAACGTAATTAACGAATGAAGCCTGAGATCATTTTTGAGAACGAAAGTTTTGTTGCCGTTAACAAACCTTCGGGGTTACTGAGTGTGCCCGACAGAATGGGTAAAGAAGTTTCTTTAAAACATATTTTAAAAGAAAAGTACGGCAACATTTTTACCGTACACCGTTTGGATAAAGATACCAGTGGTCTGATCGTATTTGCAAAAACAGAAGAAGCACATAAAGAGTTATCACAACGCTTTGAAGGACGGGATGTACAAAAATTTTATCTCGGTTTAGTGAATGGCATGATGCTACACTCCGAAGGAAGCGTTGATGCTGCCATTATGGAACATCCCGGCAAACCCGGCTTTATGGTTACCCATCAGAAAGGCAAAGCTTCTTTAACCGATTATACAGTACTGGAAACCTTTCGCCTGTATTCATGGGTGCAATTCCAGATACATACCGGCCGCACTCACCAGATACGCGTTCACATGAAGCATATTGGCCACAGTATTGTATGTGATGAGTTGTATGGCGATGCAAAACCCATCCTGCTGTCTTCATTCAAAAGAAATTTTAAACTCTCCAAACAGGCTGAAGAAGAAACACCCATTTTAGCAAGGCTTGCCCTTCATTCATGGAAACTCAGTTTTGAGCTGAACGGAGAAACCTTCAACCTGGAAGCTGAAGTTCCTAAAGACCTTAGGGCTTTATTGCAACAATTAAGAAAATGGAAAGGATAATTTCCGTTCTCTGGCATGATATTTCTTGTAAAAGAGCGCCGGGTTTTCACAATTTGATGAGCCGATCAATGGGGAAGGCTTTGTACATTCACTATTCAAACTTAATGCATGCAAACAGCCGCAGATATAGAACAACTTAACCAAAAGATTCAATACCAGTCGCAATTGATCGAGCGGATCAAAAATGAGTTATCCAAAATAATCGTTGGGCAGCAATACATGGTAGACCGGTTGTTAATCGGACTTTTAAGCAATGGCCATGTTTTGCTGGAAGGTGTCCCGGGATTAGCCAAAACATTAACCATCAAATCACTATCGCAGGCTGTAGATGGCCAGTTCAGTCGTATTCAATTCACACCGGATCTCTTACCCGCCGATGTTATTGGCACCATGTTGTACAACCAGCCGCGGAACGAATTCACTGTCCGCAAAGGCCCCATCTTCGCCAATTTTATACTGGCAGATGAGATCAACCGTGCTCCGGCTAAAGTGCAAAGTGCTTTACTGGAAGCCATGCAGGAAAAACAGGTGACCATCGGAGAAACCACCTACCCATTACCGCAGCCATTTCTTGTATTGGCTACACAAAACCCTTTGGAACAGGAAGGCACTTATGCTTTACCGGAAGCACAGGTAGACCGCTTTATGCTGAAGGTGATCGTAGGTTATCCTGATAAAAAAGAAGAACAACTGATCATACGACAGCAAGTGCAGGGACTGGAAATACCCACTGTTCAAAAAGTGGTGAGCACTCGTGAGATATTGGAAAGCCGCGACTTAGTGCGCCAAGTGTACATGGATGAAAAAATTGAGAACTACATTTTAGATATCGTTTTTGCTACCCGTTACCCTGAGCAATATGGTTTACATAAAATGAAAAACCTGATCAGCTACGGCGGATCCCCAAGGGCAAGCATCAACCTGGCATTGGCAGCCAAAGCCGTTGCCTTTCTTCATAAACGCGGCTACGTTATACCCGATGATGTAAAGATGATCGCCAAAGATGTGATGCGTCACCGCATAGGATTAACCTATGAAGCAGAAGCAGAAAATATCTCCAGCGAAATGCTCATCGATGATATTCTAAAAACCATCCAGGTACCTTAACAAATGAGCAGTTCTTCCAACATATCACCTGCTACTACCGATGCAGCTACGCTGCTGAAGAAAGTGAGGGAACTGGAGATCAAAAGCAAGCGGCTCACCAACCACTTGTTCTCCGGTGAATATCACACTGCTTTCAAGGGAAGAGGTATGGCCTTTAAAGAAGTACGAGAATACCAGGCCGGCGATGATATACGCTTTATCGACTGGAACGTGAGTGCCCGTATGAACGGCACCTACAGCAAAGTATTTGAAGAAGAAAGAGAACTGAGTGTTTATCTCTTAGTAGATGCCAGTGCGAGCAGTGCTTTTGGTATGCACCAGCAAAATAAAAAAGAATTGATCACTGAAATATGCACAGTGCTTGCCTTTAGTGCTTTGAGCAATAATGATAAAACGGGTTTGCTCTTCTTTACGGATACAGTTGAAAAATATATTCCTTCCTCCAAAGGAAGAGACCATGTATTGCATATGGTTCGGGAAATGCTCACGTTTCACCCCCAATCATCTGCCACAAACATTGTAAAGGCATTACAATTCCTGAACAATATTACGCGGCATAAAAGCATTGTTTTTTTATTAAGTGATTTTGCTGACGAGGGTTATCATGAAGCATTGCGTGTGGCTGCTAAAAAACATGATGTGATCGGCATACAGGTATTTGATAAGAACGATACGGCTTTACCTGCGATTGGCTTAATAGAAGTTCAGGATGCCGAAACAGGCAAAACCTTACTGCTGGATACCAACGATCCCATGGTGCAGCATTACTATGCCCAACAGTTTGCCCGCATCCAGAATGATGCGAAACAAACATTCAGGCTGGCAGGCGCCGACCTGGTTCAGATTGCAACGGGAGATGACTATGTGAAATCATTACAACAATTTTTTATCAGGAGAGCATGAGTAGTAAAGCAAGGCAGATGATTCATTATTGCTCCATCCAAATAAGATGGATATTACTGCTATTACTGCTGCCATTCAGTACTGCTTTCTCACAGAAGATCACCGCAACACTTGACCATGATAAGATATTGATCGGTGAACAGGTAGAACTGACCATCACAGTAAAAGACATTGATACCAAATCGGTAGCCCTCCAGCAATGGATCAACCTGCCCGATACCTTTCATCATTTGGAAGTAGTGAAGCGTTTACCTATCGATACCATCAACATAGATGCGCTTACTACTTACGAACAAAAAATACTCCTCACTTCTTTCGATTCAGGGTACTGGCAGATCCCTTCCCAAACGGTTAGTTTCTCCGATAAACAAACCATACATACCAATCCTTTAAACATCACCGTTCTTCCGGCCAATGTAAAAGACCTGAAGGAATACCATGATATCAAAGACATCGTTGAAGTAGAACCGGAAAAAGATTGGAACAAAATAATCCTCTATGCAGGCGGCTCAGTAGTATTACTGCTTATATTATTTATCCTGTACAGGCTACTAAAAAGAAAAAGACCGAAACGTAGTGCTGTTCCCGTAAAACCGCAAAGAACAGAAGACATCATACAACAGCTCGAAGCCTTACTGAACAAAGGGTTGATAGAAAAAGAAGCATTCAAAATTTTCTTTTCTGAGATCACTATGCTCTGCCGAAATTTTTCGGACCAAAGATTACATACAGCTACCGCAGATAAAACAACAGACGAATACATGCTACTGATCAAAGGCAAAGTGGGAACGGAGCCGGTACAAACACAATATTTTCAACTCTTACGAATGGCTGATGCTGTGAAGTTTGCAAAATATACACCTTCGAAAGAAACCTGCATAGAAGCAGTTCAATCGGCCATCACATTTGTAAAAACGATCGATCAGTTTCGCTTTCAACAAAAAAATAATGCTTAGTAACTGGTTGCAACATATAGAATTTGCTTATCCCTGGATATTGCCACTTTTATTGATAGTGCCATATCTTATCTTTTGGCATATCAGGTCGCACCGCAAGCAAACAGCCGCTCTAACCATTACTACCACGCATTTCATCCAGCATACACAAAACTGGAAAACAACTTTCAGGTATCTGCCTTTGTTACTTCGATGTATTGCCATTGCAGCATTTATTGTAGCGATAGCAAGACCCAGGCAAAAATTCACGGAACAGCAAACAGAAGGAGAAGGCATTGATATTGTTCTTTGCTTCGATATCAGCGGCAGTATGACGGAGCAAGACTTTACGCCCAATCGTTTAGAAGCTTCCAAAGCAGTTGCATCAAAATTTGTAGAGGGAAGGCCGGGTGATAAAATCGGTATCGTGATCTTCAGCAGCCAGAGTTTCACTTTATGCCCGGTAACAACAGACCACAATGCAGTGCTTGCGCAGATCAGTAATATTGAAAACGGTTATTTACAGGAAGAAGGTACGGCGATCGGTTCAGGATTGGCAACCAGTGTAGACAGGCTGAAGGACAGCAAGAGCAAAAGTAAAGTGATCATCTTACTTACGGATGGCGTTGATTTCGGCGGACAGATATCGCCTGACATCGCCATGAACATGGCCAAGTTGTATGGCATACGAGTATACACCATTGGCGTGGGCAGTAATAAAAGCATGGATGTACAGGTACAGTCAATGCTGGGCACTACCACGCAAACGAGGAAGATGGAATTCAATGAAGGCTTACTGAAACAATTAGCCACACAAACCGGTGGGCAATATTTTCATGCTACGGATAATGAGGCATTGAAGAAGATCTACGATAGCATTAACCTTCTTGAAAAAAGCAAAGTGGAGATAACAACCTACGATCGATATACAGAAGAATTCTTACCCCTTGTATTGATAGGCCTGGCTTGTATCATTATTGAACTGTTGCTACGACTCACTGTTTTCAGGAAATTTCCTTAATAGGGGGTCTTTGGTGTTTTGGTATTTAGTCTTTTGTATATTATTCCGTCTACGATAAACGGTCAACGGTCAACGCAAAACACTTATCTCCCTTCATGCATAACTCATCCCTCTAATCATCTTATCTTCGTTAGCATGAAAGGCTGGGTATATAAATCTACTGGTAGCTGGTACGTGGTAAAGAACGAAGCAGGCAAAGCATTCAATGCCCGTATCAAAGGGGTGTTCAAAATAGATGGCATCACTTCTACCAATCCCATTGCCGTAGGAGATGAAGTGGAAATAGAAATGGAGAACGAATGGGAGAATACTGTAACCATCACTACCATTCACGATCGGAGGAATTATGTAGCCAGGCAAAGTCCGCACCACAAAAAGCAGCACCACATCGTTGCATCCAATCTCGACCAGAGTTTATTGTTCGCTACTTTAAAAGATCCCAAAACATCTCAGGGTTTTATTGATCGTTTTTTGGTGGCTTGCGAAATGTATCATGTACCTGCTATTCTTGTATTCAACAAATCTGATCTCTACCGTAAAAAAGAGATGGATATTTTTCATGAATGGAAAAACATATACGAGTCTATCGGTTATCCCACTTATTTAACCAGTGTTGAGAAGAATGAAGGCGTGCAGGAAGCAAAGGCCTTGCTTCATTTAAAAACTACATTGCTTAGTGGACATAGCGGTGTGGGCAAATCATCTTTCATTAACGCCATGTTCCCGGAACTGAATTTACGTACCCAGGAAGTAAGCGGCTGGAGTGGCAAGGGCATGCACACCACCACTTTTGCGGAAATGTTCGATCTGCCTGATAGTAGCGGAAGAATTATTGATACACCGGGTATCCGTGAATTAGGACTGGTAGATATTACCAAACAAGAACTATCACATTATTTTCCTGAAATGCGCCGGCTGATACAACAATGCCAGTTCAATAACTGCCTGCATGGCAATGAGCCCGGCTGCGCCGTAAAAGAAGCCGTATTAAAGGGAGAGATATCGGAAGACCGCTACATCAGTTACTGCAAGATCTTAGAAACGATAGACGAGAAGAATTACTGATCAAACTGTTTACCTGCTTTGAATTTCGGAGCTTTGGCGGCATCATGTGCTGCTTTAGGATCACCCGCAGCCAGCTTTCCAGCATCTACATTTTTGCCATTAGTAGGGCATCCATGCTTTTCAGTTTTATGAAACAGGCTGCAGGCACTGGCACTCACAACAACCCAAAGAAGTAAAATTGTTTTCCTCATACGCAGTAAGGTTTTCAGCTTCTATAACGCCTTGTAGCCGCATTTATTTTGAAGGGCTTTCATTATACTCCTCAAACCAGGAAGCATAATGTATATAGTTATTGGCAATACGGTTGATCTCACCATTGATCAAATCCTGCGAAACATCTTTTACTTTTTTAGCCGGAACACCTGCATAAATACTACCAGCTTCCACCACTGTTCCTTCCAATACTACTGCACCCGCAGCAATGATGGAATTACTATGCACAATGCACCTGTCCATCACGATAGCCCCCATCCCGATCAGCACATTATCCATCACCGTACAGCCATGCACCAACGCATTATGGCCGATGGAAACATTATTACCGATGATCGTTGGGTTTTTCTGGTACGTGCAATGGATCACGGCGCCATCCTGCACATTTACTTTATTGCCCATTTTAATAGCATTCACATCACCCCTTACAACCGCATTGAACCACACGCTGCAATCATCTCCCATTTCCACATCGCCAACGATCGTTGCATTGGGGGCTACAAAACATTTCTTACCAAATTGAGGATGTTTGTCTAAAACAGGAAGTATGGTTGCCATAAAAAAACGAATTTCGAGTACCGAATGTCGAATATTAAATTCAGTCAAAAAAATAATGGGCAGTATTTCCAACAGGCAGCTTTTTTTGAATCATGTGGCACAAACATCTGATGCCCCCATTGGTATTGAAATGGTGAAAGCGCAGGGTGTGTATTTGTATGATGTTGACGGGAAGGCTTATATAGATGCTATTTCAGGGTTTAGCGTAGCCAATATCGGTCATGGTAATCCTGCCGTTATCAAAGCCGTACAAGCCCAAAGTGAAGCCTATATGCACCTGATCGTGTATGGCGAATTCATACAGCAGCCACAGGTAGCCTATGCGCAACTACTTACCCAACATTTACCGTCATCACTGAACTGCGTGTACTTTACCAACAGCGGTGCTGAAGCAACGGAAGGTGCCATGAAACTGGCCAAAAGAGCTACGAATCGTTCTAAGATCATTTCGTTCAATAAGTCTTACCACGGCAGTACACAAGGTGCATTGAGTGTAATGGGAGATGAATACTGGCGTAATGCCTACAGGCCCTTGTTACCCGGCATTGATCATTTTGATTATGGAACGGAAGAAGCGATCACTGCCATTGATGCTACCACTGCGTGTGTGATCATGGAGACCGTACAGGCCGAAGCCGGCGTGGTAGCACCTTCAAAAGAATGGATACAAGCTATCCGCAGAAAATGTACTGAACAGGGAGTCTTATTAATACTCGATGAGATACAAAGTGGCTTTGGCAGAACCGGAACCTTATGGGCATTTGAACAATTTGGCATTATACCCGATATACTTTTACTCGGCAAAGCCCTGGGCGGCGGTATGCCACTGGGTGCTTTTATAGCAGATAAACAATTGATGGGACAGCTAACCCATGATCCTGTACTCGGCCATATTACCACCTTCGGCGGGCATCCTGTTTCCTGTGCTGCGGGCAAAGCGGCAATGGAAGTGTTGTTGCAAGAAAAAATGATCGGTTCTGTACAAGAAAAACAAGCTTATCTCTTACAACAAATACAACATCCCAAAATAAAAGCAGTAAGAAGCATCGGATTATGGATGGCAGTAGAATTTGACTCTTTCGATACCTGCTATACCATCATCAAAAAATGTATCGCCGGGGGAATGATCACCGATTGGTTTTTATTTGCCCCTCATTGTATGCGTATTGCACCCCCTCTGGCTATTTCCATGGAAGAGCTAAACACCATGTGCAACATCATCCTCGACAGCTTAATGGAAACTGATTAGGTACAAGGTACATTCCTGCAATAACGACTGTACAATTTCTCGTACTGCGGAACAATATTATGGATATCAAAGGCTAAAGCCTGCTGAAAGGCAGCTTCTTTCATCTCCTCCAAACGGCTCTCACTCTTTAAAAGGCTGATAGCAAAATCGCTCATGGCAGCAACATCGCCTACATTAGCCATAAAGCCTGTTTTACCCTGCTCCATAATTTCTGGTAAGCCACCTGCATTAGTGCTGATCACTACCGACCGTGCAGCCATTGCCTCCAGTGCTGCCAGTCCGAAACTTTCATATTCACTAGGCAAAAGGAACAGGTCGCACACAGCCAGTATTTCTTCAATTTGTTCTTGTTTTCCTACAAAACGAATCTCATGCTCTACGCCCAGGGCTCTGGCTAATTCTTCGGCAGCAGGCCTTTCAGGGCCATCCCCTACCATCAGCAACTTACAGGGAATATATTTATTCACTTCCGCAAATACTTTCACCACATCCAGCACCCTTTTTACTTTCCGGAAGTTAGAGGCATGTACCAGTATCTTCTCGCCATTCGGTGCAATCACTTTTTTAAATGCATCGAAAGGCTTTTTGTTAAAGCGGCTTACGTCTACGAAATTGGTGATCACTTCAATCTCCTTGTGTATCTGAAAATTCTTATACGTTTCCTGCTTCAGGTTCTCGGAAACCGCTGTGATCGCATCACTCTCATTGATAGAAAAAGTAACCACCGGTTCATAGGTTTTATCCCTTCCCACCAATGTAATATCCGTTCCGTGTAAAGTGGTGATCACCGGCACATCGCGGCCCGTTTTACTTTTAATAATTTGTTTGGCCAGGTAAGCGGCAGAAGCATGCGGAATAGCATAATGCACATGCAGCAGGTCGAGATCCTGGTTGATGATCACATCCACCATGGTGCTGGCCAAGGCCAGTTCATACGGCGGATAATCGAACAAAGGATAGGTAGGAACCCTCACCTCATGATACAAAATATTTGTATTGAACACATTCAGCCGAACCGGCTGCTGGTAAGTAATAAAATGAACTTCGTGCCCTTTATCGGCCAGGGCCTTGCCTAATTCCGTTGCCAAAACACCACTACCCCCGAAAGTAGGGTAGCAAACGATTCCTATACGCATAATAATTTATTTAGTAACCGGCTGAAGCACTGCTGGCATCGTTCCTTGCGTCGCACACTTCAACACCCGTACTTTGTTTAACGAAGTAACAACTAATTATTCAATCAGTTCACCCCGTTCATCATTCCTTCATATTGGGAGGAAACGGGCATACGATAGCCGGAAGCCGGACAAAGGACCTGTTATTTCTAAAAACTTCTCTTGCATAAGTTACCTCATGGATTACACCGATCACAATACATAGGATCTTCTTCGGTTTTGTGATGTGGGTATCTTTCTTCTTGGGTAAACCTGCAATGCGAACAAACATAGAGATAGCTAAGCGTAGATCGTGTAGGGAAACCACACCAGCTGCAGGGCAAGCCTTGTTGAACATCCGTAATACCAAAACCGGGCATTTGGCAATGAGGACAAAGCGATTGAATCTTTTGCAGTAGCTTCTCTGCCGCCTGTGCAATTACCTGCATACGGGTAGGGTTATACATGGCCCGCATATCTGTTTCTGCATATACCAATCCGTATTGATTATACAGGTCTTCAAATACCTTTAGCAAGGTAGCCGTATCTGTTATGCCTTTGTGTATTGCAACGTTCTCTTCCTTTGCTTTTCTAAGGATCAACGCATGCGAGGGGAACTGTACCTGTTCTGCGAAAGCCAGTAACTCCTCTTGATCGTGTATTGTTCTTCCATTAAAATTAGTTGCCGTACTCAACTCTCTTACCACTACTTCTATGTTATGCTTCGTATCGATAAAGATCAATAGCTCATCATCTGCATTCACAAAAAACAGCGAAGGGTGCGGACCGAAAGAACCTTCACTCGCAATGCCCAGGTCGCAGTTATTGAACCGCATGGCCCGCAAACATTTTTCCCGTACCGTAGCCAGCGGATCCAATGCTCTATCTACCTCGCCTGTAAAAGTGCCGAATACATCCGTATCAAAACCGGCATCCACAAAACAATATACACCCAGTGCTTTTTCAACAATAGGTGCAATCACTTTTTCTTTGTGATGCCTGGTCGCAATTAAGAGTTTCCTGTTTTGAAAAAGTTCCATCCAATTAAGCTTTGCTGAACATCCGTTCAAATAGATAAAAACAGAAAAAAGCTGACTTCGTTTAGGTTCCTATCATCAATAGTTAGAAATCAAATGTATTCAACCTTGCATATTAAACGATATATCCACGGTAGCCCAATCGGTTCCTTTTAATAAAAATTAATACACTACTGTAGGCGTATCGCAAGCGAACACGTATATTAGCTTTAACGCATTTGTCATCATCCACATCTATACACACCTATGGAAGTTCATCACGCAAAAATTTCAAAGGATAAGGCCAAACATTTTCGTGAATACCTGCTGGAAGGCTTAATGATCTTCCTGGCGGTATTTATGGGTTTCATCGCAGAAAATATCAGGGAACATATTTCCGATAACAGCAAGGCAAAGAAATACCTGGCCAGTTTATATACAGACATCAAAAATGATTCTGCCCAATTGAATGACATTATTGTTCTCGGAGAAAAATTAGCCAAAGGACAAGATTCTTTGTTAACTGCTTTGAAAGCACGGCCACTCCCTGCTTCTTCTATTGACACAGTTTACCAGCTCTTTTTCAAGTATGGTTCTATTATGCCCGAATTTAATGCAACGGAAAGAACCTTTAACCAATTGATCAATACAGGTAATTTCAGGCTCATTGAGAACGAACAATTGTCTGACAGCATCGTGAATTATTATGATAAAGTAAAAACAGCAGAAGCACAGGCAAAAGTGGTAGAAACGAATACGATGGACTGTGTTGTATTCGCACAGAATATTTTTAAACTGGAGTACGGGCTGCATATGAATGCACCCCATAAATCGCTCCTTACCGATGATGCTGTTACCATGGAAAAATACAGGAATAAACTGGTGCAAATGAGGATCTCGGAACAGTATTACATCATGTACGAACTGAATGATTTAAAGAAGAGTTGCCTGCACCTTATACATCTATTAGAAAAGGTACAGGGTTAAAAAAATTGTATCGTTCCCGTACGTTATCTTCTAATTAGGTTTGTGCTGCAGGAACCAGCAGCGGACAATCAATAGGAAGCACCTGTTTCCTCCCTCCTATTGGTGTTGTGTAAAGTTACAAAAGATGAGAACATAATGCTTGTAACTGAATACTTTGAAACAGCTTAGGTGTGAATTGTTTTATGCCTTGCATAACTATTACTATACAAAAATCGTTCTAACACCTCTTTCTTTTATGCCATGTGTACATCTTATTTGTGCAACAGTGACCGTTTGTTGCCTGCAGGCCTTCGTGTCCTTATTTGTCAAAAGGCATTTTTTTAAGTACTTCTTTGTAACGTTTGTCGTTGTGAACAGCATCCCATGCATTATCATATTTAAGCCAGATGAGCCAGTTGTCATGTTGTTCATTTAATTCATTATTTAGCAATTCAAACGCTTTGTCATACTCACCAAGTGCAACATAACAAATTGCGGAACGGTAATTAACCACTTGATTCAGTTCTTCTGTTTTCTTTAATAATTTTCTTGCTTCATCAATCTGCCCGCTTTTGATTAAGGCATAAGCCAATAATGCTTTTGTGCCACCGTTTGCTAATATACCGTTTCCACTTGGGTCAAATGATTTTAAAATTTCAACACCCTGTGCTGCTTTGCCTTTGGCAATATCATTCAGGCATAAATAAAATGCTCTTGCCCAGCTTTCCGGATTAATTTTGTTGAAGTACTGCTCAGCAGTATCGTATTTCCTTTGCCAATGATAATACCATCCCGTTGTCACTAAAACACTCGCATCATTCGGACTGATTTTATTTGCTTTGCCCAACCATTGTTGAGCCTCGTCCCATTTTCCTTGTAGCGCAAGTGTTTCACCATAATATGCATAATTGGCTGCATTTGTTGAATCGTACTTGATTGCTTTTGCAAAATTTTTTAAAGCCTCATCAAATTTGTACTCATAAAATAGGTTCATCCTTCCTAATTCTGAATACGCATGCGATGAAGCACTGTCAATCCGCAATGCCTTAGAAATTGCGATTTTCGCTTTTGGCAGAATGCTCGGGGCATTACCATAGTATTTAATATAATTGGGAAAAGAAAAATTAAATTTCCAGTAAGTTCTGCACAGTTCAATGTAGGCATTTACAAAATTTGGGTCTGCCTTTACTGCCTTTTGTAAATATTGAACGGCTATTTGTAAACTATCGGGTGAGCCACCCTTGCTTGGAGTTCCTATTTCAATATAATGAAGGGCCTTAGCATAATAGGAATTAGCTTCTTTGTTCTGGGAATATACCTGCGTAGTCCCTTGCGCATTGCAAATTGAAGTTTTGGCCAACAATACTACAATTAATATGATCAATTTTAAATTCATATAGTTATAGTTTTATTTAGTTGTTAAGCGTCCCGCCCGGCTTGCAGGCAACGAGCAGGTATTGCCGATGTCGGGGAAATAGAATTCCGTCCACCGGAACTGCTACCCGGCTTTTTGATAAAGTTAAATATTAAGAACTAAAGCTGGGCTTTATTCGTCGAGCCCTGAACCACTGTATAGCAGAATTACTGCTGCTGATTGTTCTAATGTCCACCACCACTATTAGTAATACCAGTGTTGGCTGCTGTTATTTTGATTTCTTGAGTTCAAACAATGAAAAAATTACGGTGCAGGCTTCATAATAAACGCATAGAAATGACCCCACCAATCAAAGTTGGGAATCACATAATAAAGAATTTGTCCAACACCGTAAATAATTAAGCAAGCTGTCAATGTCTTGATTGGCTTTCCAATTTTATAGTCTCTACGAATAAGAATAATTAAGATAAAATCAATGAGTAAAAAAGTAATTACAAAGGCTGGGATAATACCAGCAATTATTCTAATGCCAAAATCAATTTCCACTATCCTGTCAAATGTAGGCGCTAACAATGTCAAGCCTGTCGCAAGCATATATCTTGCATGAACGGAAGACTTGTGCCGGTTAATTATACCAAGCACATAAAATAACGCAAAGAATAAAAAAAAGAAAAGCCCGTTGGGATTGTTGCATGATTGCTTTAATATTTCTGATTCGGAGATATGGCTTAGCCCATTTGCAATTTGTAAGCGAAAGTCATTAATCCTCGTATAATACTCTAATCTTATCACCAAAAAAGCAGAAAGCAAAACTAGTGGAACTAAAAAATAGCTTAATCTACCAATTAATCTATGCTGCGGCAACTTTTTGTATTTTATTAAAAATGGTTGAACGATGAGCATAACAATCCACAAAGACATTAACACAAAATGTACATGGATAATAATGGGTTTCGCTTTAAATAATACAGAGAAATAGGTATAATAAAACCCGGCAAATACCAAGATGATATACAACAAAAACCAGTATCCTAAATTAGGGTAAAAGTTGTCTTTCCGTAACATGGTCAATTATGAATAGATAATAAAATTACTTTGATCTGTCCCAGAAAATTCTGACTACCGTTTTATAATCCACTGATTTGCAATCCTAATTCGTCAGAGTTAATACTGAATTCATGAATTAATTTCTTCAAGCAAGATTGTGACGTCGGATGCACCAGTGTCAAAAATGAAAGAAAGGCTTAGCCCATTTACCTTGCATGGAACAATAGAAACCCCTCCTTCTTTTTTTATTTGAATAACAAGTTGAGAAAAAGAAGGATTATATGTCTGCAAGATGAGTAAAGCGATTATTAATCTTTTCATTAGTTTTTGAAATGTCGCATAGTATGGAACATAACGTTCACGCATTTGCGTTATGCAGTATTTGAAATTATATTGTTGAATAAATTGTTTTGTTCAGTAAAGATAAAAAGTTCATCGCTTGATTTGTCGTCCAACCGCAATAACGCTAAATGCTTTCTTAGTGGCAGTCCATTTAATTTGTTATTTGTAAGCAATAAAATAAAAGTGAATTTTATAAATTGTCAGTTTGAATTAAATTGATAAACTTTTCCCAATCTCCGTCCTTATCCAAGAAGAATGCATTTTCTGAACCAAAAATATTTTTACATTCAGTTACAAATTTTTCATAAGATTCACCCTTTGTCAAGTATAAATATTTAAAATTATTGTTATTAACAATTTCTCTATACTTTCGATATTTGTCATAATCAGCAATGCCAAATACACCAGTATGCTTAAGTTCAATTAAATAGTTTTGTTTGTCTGTATGCAAATAGAGGTCAGCTTTCCCTTTACTTTTTTTACCAATCACGAATAAGCTTGACAAATTGAATTGCACTTTTAATTCATGTCGGAGATTCAGTGAATTTAACTCGTTGTTTAAGCAAGAAAAAATTGTCTCTTCAAAGACCCAACCAACAAGTCCCCTGAAATTTATTTCTTCATTGGTATGCCTATTTGAATAAAAATCTAATGTCTTTAAAACATTACTTGCTTTTATAAAATTGTCATTGAATATTTCTTTTACTTTTTGATTATTGAAAAGCATAGAATTTTATTTAATTTATTTTAATTTTTACTAACGAACAAGTATTTGCGATGACAGGGCAATAGCGTAATTTCTGCCGGAACAAATGCTCAATTGAAAAATTATTGTTGAATATATGAAATAACAGTTGAGTAGCAAATGTCAAGCTGGATATACAGCAGAATAAAGTTACTGCTGCACAAGTGCAGTTGGTCAAACCCTGCTATTGCAAAGTCTCTTGTTGGCTACTGCTGTTTTTCTTTAAACACAGTCCTTTGAAATATGGAGAAGTTGTCTGTCATTATGAGGTGGATAGAAGATAAAATTGTAGATGGCTTTATTTTAATGTGCGTGTTAACAGCCTATATTTTCCCATTGCTGATTTTCATTTGTGGAATATTTTTAGTAGCAACTTTATTGCACCTAATATTACACCTGATGCAATGATTAATGCACTAAGAGCTAAGATAAATCCATTAACAGAATTAAAAATCTTTCGGAGATATAAGTTTTCTTTGTAAGCAGTTTCGCATTCATAAAAATGGTCTTTAAGCATCCCGATTTTTATGTCGTAAACATCTCGTGTGTTGTCAAGAATGTCTGCGTGTCCGTTTTGTTTTAGCAGGAATGCGGCATCTCTTAATGTTCTATTGCTTAACAAACGGTTGCTTTTTTTGATATGTTTAAAGTCAAGCCATAAATACGAAGGAGCAGAATTTTTGCCATGCCACTTCATGTATGTGTTATTGATAGATTTTAAAATTCTGTGAGCAGCGATTAGTTTTATTTCCTTATAAAACATTTCTCCATCTTATGTTTATGAAAAATAATTTTGGTTTGCGAATTGTCTTACAGTAGCAGCTAACGTCCAGGTATTGCCGAAGTGCAGGAAATAGAATTCCGTCCGCCCGGCTGACCGCTGCTGAGTAAAAATAAAAAAGATGATGATATGCACATAGCAAAATAGATAAGGTCAAGCTGGATATGCAGCCCAACAAACTTACTGTATTTGAAACACGGCTTCCGTCAGCCTGCATTTTGGCAATACACTTGTTGTAGGTAGCCCTTCTTTCGGGTTTGTCAAATTGAAAGTATGTGTCTAACGAAGTAGGGTGTGTCCCGGAAGCGTTGGAACAAGGCAGGCTCTTTTGCAAGGTTTGGTTTTGTGTGTCGGCTTTGTGTGCCTTGCAAATGTGCCTGACTTGGTGGGTCGGAAACGTCATTAGTTTAAACTAATTACTTAATCTCTAAAAAGGAAATAAATAGCATGATAATTTAAAATCAGTGCTGCTATAATGGCTCCAAAAAAAACATAATAGGTTATGTATGCCTTTTGTTTTTCGTTTTGTATTTTTAAAACAATCATAAGTATCATACTCGATAATGCAATAACCCAATAAGATAGAACTAAATCACCAAAGAATTTGTAAAAGATACCGAATGCAGTTAATATAACAAGTATCACTTGTGAGACTATTTCTTTATCCAATTTCTTTTCCCTTGCTTTATATGATTTGTAAGACAAATAACCCATCGCAAACCCAGATAAGCACAGGCTAATAATTCTTAAAGTATGATACCTGAAACATAAAATAATAACAGTAATTATCGGAATAAAAATAATCAGCAAATATTTGGTAGTATCCTTATCTTCTTCCTTCTCCTTGCTATCGAAATCAGGTATAGTCGTTTTAATTTTTTCTTCCATTTATATTGTTTGATGGTTTAAGGAAAATGGAAATCAATAAGTATATTCCTGCAATTACATCAACGACATTCCATAAGGTTCTACCTAAAGCAATTTTTATTATCGGCTGAAATAAAATAGCCAATGCAACAAAAATTACTGCTTCAATTTTATTTCCGCTTTCATTTGAGTAATAAGCTAATAACCCAAAGCCAATAAGTGCCAAAAACCTTACAAGCTGATAGTACCCATAAGGCATATTTGCAAGGCAAATAAAGAATAAAATTGCAAGTATTGTTTTGATGATTTTAATTACCATGCTGATATTATTTAAAGCCTATTCTTATCCTGTCGTTTAAATCATCGTTGTTTCTTGCTGCTTTTGGCATTAATGAAATTAAGCCCCAGTTTGCTTCTCTTAATTTGTCATAGTTCTTGTTTTGGATAGCTATAGTTCCTGCTTCTATCCAAACTTTAGCTTGCTCTTGGTCGTTAAATATTTGAGGTTTTTCTATTAGCTTCTTAAACCTTGCTTCAAGGAATGCAGGAGTACGCCAAAGTATGTTACTTCCTAAATCAATTAACTCATCAATCGCTTCTGTAATTTTTATTGGATTTATGGAATTAAGAAATACTTGCTCTCTCGCAACAATATCATTGAACATTTTATGGTCATGGTCATTCCCATTTTCATCAAGAATTTCTTTACACCATTCTTTATCCTCGTTGTATTTTGCTTTCAACAACGACATTTGCTTATCCTTTGTTATATCATAGAATTTTTGAGCAAACTTTCGCTTTATATCTTCGGATTGAAATTTTTTATCTGTAACATCATCATCTTGAATTTTGACAACGTCATCTTCCAATTCTTGCATCTGTGATTTTAGTATAGTTAATTCTTCTGCAACTTCATAATCTTCCCTATCTATTGCTTGGTTAATTTCAGTTTCAATTCGGTCATTCAAAATCCCCACATCTTCTTTTAATTTGGCAACAGAAGTACCCCTGTTTTTAATGGCTACAGGAATATTAAACTCCTGATTAGTCATTACTAAATAAGCGGATGCTTTTAATTCATTATCTTCTGACATTTCAACTTTTATCTCTATATCAGTGCCTTTTAAAATATCTCTTTCAATCATTCTGCCGTTAATTTCTAAATAAGCAACAGTGCTTATTGCTTGAGCAATAGATGTATGAGAACCTTCCAAAATGTGTATTACTATTTTATCGTCTGTACCTTTTATCAATGATTTTAGTAGAGTATAAGTTTTCTTCCACTTCAAAGGCAAAATAGAACCCTTTTGAAAAATTAGTTCAAGCTTTGTTGACTTGTCAACGGCTTCTGTATTGTCTAACTCAATGCAAAAGTCATGGGAAATCGGTGTGCCTGTAAACTCAACTTTGCCATGAGCTATTCCAATAATTTCTGCATCAGTATCAATTGTGTTATTTTGTTCATCAAGTACAACAAATTTGAAGAAGTTATATGATTCTTTAACTAAAGGAAGGTCTTCCGAAATTCTGGCAGTAAGTTTTTTTCTACCACTATCAAAACCTTTATCTTCTCTTGTTATTTGGTAGTACAATCCATCTATATTACCATCGATTCTAACAGCAAGCATTTCTTCATCTTCCAGTGAATTTTTTTGATACGCAAATTTTACTTTAATGCCATGAGTGATTTTTTTGGGTTCTTCTTTAGAAAAGTTTTTTTCTCTTGTACCTGCGTAATATGCTGCTCCAATTGCAATGGCAGTTGTTGGGTCAATATCACAGTTGTTTGGTATTTGTAGAACTTCTTCAACTCTCTTTCTAACGTATGGGATATATGTTGAGCCGCCGACCATTAATGTAAATAAAATGTCTGACGGCTTTAGTCCTTTGCGAACAAGTATTTTCTTAATCATTTCAATTGTTCTATCTACTTGCTCTTTTATTAAGCTCTCAAATTCAGAACGAGTAATTGTAACAACTGTATCAACTTCTACATCATTATCATCCTTAATATCTATCAATTCGATTTCAGTGGATGTAAAACTCGACAACTGTTTTTTAGCTTCTTCAGCTAAAAGCAATAAGCGATAATACAAGACGTTTCTCTTGCTTGCTTCGCTTTTAAGTTCTACTTCTAAGTCGTGAAATTTGTAGTTCTTATTTAAGAATGGGATAATAAATTTTTCCACAATTAAATTGTCAAAATCTGCACCGCCTAAAAAATTATCGCCTTCGTGGTCGAGTACTTTTATTTCTCCATCCTTTATTTTCATTAGTGCAACATCAAATGTGCCACCACCCAAATCATAAACTAACCACTGACCATTCTGAATATCATTTTCCTTTTTCTTATTTGCATAAGCTAAACTTGCTGCAATTGGTTCAGGTAATGTAATTACCTGTTTAAATCCTGCTAAATAGCCAGCCTCTTGGGTAGCTTTAGTTTGAGGTAATTCAAACGAAGCTGGTACTGTTATAACCGCAGCATCAAGTATCTCTCCAGAATGAATAAAACTTTTAAGTTGCTTTATTACTTCGGCAGATAGTTCAACAGGTGTTTTTGATTGGTTTAAATTTTTCACTTTAAAACTTTCAGTAGTACCCATTTTTCTTTTGAAAGTGCTGAAAACATTCTTTGCATCTCGTGTTAAGTAAGTCCTGGCTCTACTGCCAACTATAATGTTATCAGTTTTATAATAAACCACAGAAGGTAACGTCTCTTTGCCAGTATCTAAGGGGTCTTTAAATACTGCAACATCGCCTTTTACAAATTTTGCAATGGCAGAATTAGTTGTACCTAAATCTATTCCGAAGTTTATTCTATTTTCCATAATATGATTATTTTAGATTTTGAGATTGAACTATGACAATTGCTTTCTGAACTATCATTTGCGTATTGGCATATTTGAAATATATTATTGGCTTTAATACCTCAATGATTACAAGATTCTCATGGTCATTTCCTGATATTGTTGCTTCACAATCTGCTCTCGTAACATTATAAGGCTCACCAATTGGGTTATGATAGACTAATCCTTGTCCATCTTGTAATGCCTCATTTTCAAAATAATCTTTTATTCTATCAAGATTTCTTTGAATAGAATTTGCTTCTGTAATGTTTTTTAATTTATTCTCTATCTCGAATACTTGGTTAAGAACAACTGGAAAATGTTTAGGTATTTTAATTGCATCCATAATTAGTTATTATTAAAATCAGATTCTGAAATTGAACTACCTGCGGAATTATCATCGTACGTATTTGTTGTGTAAGTTCTGTAGAGTTTCAATGTGTAGTATGGAACAGATACACGACCGTCATCGTAATATGTTTTGTTGAAATCATATACACTCAAATCTTTTTTAAATGATGAATGTGTTGCAAAGCGACCTTTACAGATAGGGTCGCCCTCTTTAACCTCCCAATCGTTTCCATAAGCTATTTTCAAATAGTATCTACCTTCAGGAATATTTTTCATTGTGTAGGTGCTTCCATCATTAACAAAAACATATCTAATACATCTATCAGTTTCATAATCATAAAGCTTAACTGCAACATCTGTAAGCTCTGCCGTAATAATAAGTCTGGTGCTTATGTTTTTATCATATTTAGGTGTTATGCCTGAACAACTGGAAATATTGCCGTTCGGCATTGTAACCTTGTTGTACACTGGTTCTGTTTGATAGGTATCTGTGGTTTGTGGAGGAATAGCAACATCTGATTTGGCGGTATCAACTGTTGCTGGTGCAGTTGAATAGGAACTGCTCGAATTGTCATTGTATGATGGAGTTGAGGAATTATTGGAATTGTTAGAGTTTGAAATCAAATAAATAACGAAAATGATTATTCCTATTACTATCAAAACTCCAAAATTTGACGTTTCTTTTTTTTGATTATTCGCTGCTTGTTGTAGTGTGGCTAATCGTTGTCTTTGAATTTTAGTTTTCAAATCGTCTAACTGAATTTTAGCCTCAACCAATACAGCCTTTGTTTCTTCATTTACTTTAAGTAAAGTAGCTTTAGCTAAAACATTTAATGCAACATCAATTTCATCAAGGTTATTCCAAACAGCAACAGATAGGCTTTTTAGAGAAAGAGCAATTAAATTCCTAACTTGAAATGCGGCACTTGGAAGATTATTCAATTCAGCAATATTGATATTGGAATTAATCCAGCTACTTACAACTGAAGCTGAAATTTCTTTTTTATTTACTGAATCTCTTTTATCAACTATTGAATCAATTAGTATATAGCATTTGTTAATTTGCGGTTGATATTTTTCATCTTCTTTTTGTTGAAGTAAATCTTCGTAGCGACTTTTAATTATGTTGTAACCTTTGGAAACAGTTTGTTTGGTTAATCCGTCAGATTCGATTTCATTTGCAATTGAGCTAACTTTAAAAGCAGGCTCAACCAAATTATATGGGTCATTGTTTATATCTCTTGCAAGGTTTCGAATGCTCATTGCAATTTGATTTCTGATACCTTGAAAGTACGGAGGTAGTAGATTTATTAGCTCAATGTTTATTTTAGATTTAATTTCTGCTTCAATTCCCCGAAAAGACTTTTGAATATATGGACTTTTTTCATCCTTAATCTCGTCAATTAGTTTGTTGATTTCTCTGTCAGCATCAATTAGTATTTGATAAGTGCCTTTAAAGCAATTTTCATAAAGTGATGAAGTGCTTAAAGGCTGAACAGATAGTATTTTCTCGACACTTTCTTTGTTGCCAGATTTGTAATTTATGCTTAATGCTTTGTCATATCGTGGCTCAAAATAGGGAGCAACAAAGTTTATAAAAGCAGGTAACTTATAAATGCTTTCAACCTGATACTTTTCAAAAAACAAAAGGCTTCCTTTTGCTAAAAAATCGTTTAAAGGTTTATTCCTAAAAATAAAAAAATGAAACTCCTTTATAGTTCTATCGTCTAAATCATCGATTGCTCTTAAACAATCGGACTTTGTCAGTTCAATACCATTATGAATTATTGAGTCAGTATCGCTTAATTCAATTTCCTGTGATAGCTTTTTCTTTTCCTTTAATATAGTTTTACTGTCAACTTCAGATAAATTGGTTGAGGTAATTCCTAAAAATTCATATGGGTTAATGTAGCTCATGGTTGTACTGAAGTGAGCGTCGGCTAAATTGCAGCTCTTTTGCAGGTTTGGTCTTGTGCGTATGGTTTTGTGTGCCTGCAAATGTGCTGCAATTTGTGAGTTGGCAATTTATGAAGTGTCATGCAGTATGGTTTTGAATTTGTGTAGTGTGTCGCAATAGGGTTACCTACAACGTTGGGCGGCTTTGCGATGGGCTGGTAATAGCGACACGTCAGCTTGGAACAAATGCCGAACAACGATACTGAAGTTTAAATAACATTGTGTCGCTCAATAAAGATATGTTAGACGAAACAAAAGTACAAGAAAGTACAAATGCTGATGGCAATTCCGTCAGCCAGCCTATTGCAAAACCGAATGTTATAGGCAGCCAAAGTCAACAAAAATTTACCGCTATTGACTTACTGAATACTGTTTGTGATGCTCTTTTAGCATACAGATGTATAGGTGAAAAGCCTTATTCAATTGTAATAAACTTTGAGTTCCCAAACAATACCTATGAAAAGTTTACAGATGAATTTAAGACGATAGCACCAAAAATTTTTGATGCTTTGGACATTGAGTACGGTTCGTTTAAGTTTTCTGTCAGTAATGGTTCTCAATAGAATTTATTAAGGAACACTACATTTGATTTGTCGCCAAATAAAGTGTCTCCATGATAATCATGTAATGTGATTCTTAAATAATTTTTTTCAGAAGCGGGTGTCGCACCATATTCTTCAACAATTTCATCTGCTTTGTCAGATAATGTCAAAATTGCATAATGGTGTCCAACGCTTGTAGATGTCATAAGTTGGTAAATAGAAACTTGATGTTTAAGGTTGTAGTCCTTATGGCTTTTAAATAAGTCAGCCAATGGTCTCCAATCTTTGTCTGATAAAATATAAAGGTTTGCGTCTCTTGTCATAAAATGTAATATTAAAATATGTAAACCTAAAAAATGTGTCCAACAATTACTGGCTACAAAATTGTCTGCCATGAATTGAAAATGGGTTTCATTATTGGTTGCCTATAACGCAATCATTTACGTATCATACGAATATACATAAAAAATCATACATTGATTATCAACACTTTTATATTGCGTTTTTTGTATTGACTATTGCGTCAATCAGATTTTCAATTTTTAGAATGCCCTTCATTATATCTTATTTTTCATCTTTCCTACAGCTCCGCCTGCTCAGTCACAGTCGATAGAGATGCCCGGGAGCACTGCCGGGTTGAAAATAAATAACAGGACACTGTAGTGCCTTAAACGAATATAAGATTTTTAATACCTGTTTTCCAAATAACAATGTAATTATTTTTTATATAAAGTTGCCGGTTAATAAAGAGCTGGTCTTTAGTCTTTAGCCTTTATTTTTTTAGTTTTTGCCCTTATACCCTCCCTGCTGTACCGGGAATTGCAACGGTTTTTTTCGACTCAAACAAGGGTATAAACCATATATATCCCATATACAAGCCATATATGTCCCATATATATCCCATTCCTTTAAAGAGATGGGATATATATGCTTTATACACAGCTTGATATTGTGGTATATCTATATTATTATCGGCCAATACCCGAATATGACCAGGTTATATAGCGATCCGAAGAGCGAGTGCTGCTAAAAGAGGTAGTGAAAAAACAGGCTTTTATACAATGTATTCATTAGATTATCAGAGGTAAGGCACCTCTAAACACCACTTCCCTAATCCACAATTTACCAATTCATGAATTCGTCATCCGAAATCCGCTAATCCTTCCTCCTCTCCGTCCTCCTCCCTTCCTTGTTACTCCCTATATACGCCCTACATAAGCCGTATGGAGTTCATGAAAATAACAAAGTGCTGATAATCAATACTTAAGTATTCTACTAAACCACTATGATACTGGCAATCCACTTATAATCAATCATTTGCACATTAACCTACCCGATTGCTGTTTTTTATATGCTAAAAACCAATACCCAAAGACCAAACAGATGGCCCCAATCCCTACCCGATATTTTACTACAAACTTGTAAAGGCTTTATAGGAAACTGCTTCTAAGACAAGGTCCCAATACCCGATAACTGTACTTATCTTTCTTCGATATTGCTTCGATACTCCTTCGGGTCGTGTTTGGATCGATCCGAAGCCGATCCAAACGATGTTCGGAAAAATCCCGAACAAAAATGCTGAAATGTAGGCAGCATAAGGCTTTCAAAATCTTGATCCGAACAATGTAGCTCACTTACTATATAAAAATTGAATAAGCAGGATAGCGCCGTGTCAATATTTATTTGGCAAGCGATACCTTGTAAGTTCTAGTGCAGCCTTTAGCATTTAGCATTCAGCCCTCTGCTCTTTGCCTTCTGATCTTTGCCTTAAGCCCTCCGCCTTAAGCTTTCCGCTCTCCGCCCTCTGCCCTCTTCCTTCTGCATAAAACCTTATCTTTAGTTGTATGAAAAAACTACTGGGAATATTGGCTTGTACGCCTTTGTACATCTATGCACAGCAAAGTGCAGACTCCACAATGATCAAAAAAATTGCAGATGAAATTTTAGTGCATGGTACAGCTTACGACCTGCTGCACCAACTGACCAAACAAATTGGCGGCAGGCTGGCAGGCTCACCGCAATTTGCTAAAGCCGTGCAATGGGGTAAAAAAACGATGCAGGAGGCAGGTGCTGATACCGTTTGGTTACAGCAATGTATGGTACCCCATTGGGTTCGCGGCGGTACCGATAAGGTAAGTATTGTTGCCGTAAACAAACAAAAACAAAATAAATCGCTGGATGCAACGGCCCTGGGCAATTCATTAGGTGGGCCTATTAGCGGGGTTACTGCAGAAGTGCTGGCGGTAAAAGATTTTGCGGAGCTGGAACAAAAGAAAGACCAGGTGAAAGGTAAGATCGTGTATTACGATTATGCTTTCAACCCCACCTATATTGTTCCTATGCAAGCCTATGCCGAAAGTGGCGTATACCGTCATTCCGGACCCAGCCGGGCTGCCCAATATGGCGCTGTGGCCGTACTGATCCGTTCTTTAACCGAATCAACTGATAATAACCCGCATACGGGTAGTATGGCGTATAACGACTCTTTTCCGAAGATACCGGCAGCGGCATTAGGACTAAAAGATGCAGACTACCTGTACCAACTTGCCAGTAAGCGTACGGTAACGGTGAATATCCAAACACATGGTAAGCAATTGCCCGATACCATTGGCCATAATGTGATCGCTGAATTAAAGGGGTCTGAATTCCCGAATGAATACATTACCATCGGCGGCCACCTGGATAGCTGGGATGTAAATGAGGGTGCCCATGATGATGGTGCCGGTGTGGTACATACCATTGAAATATTACGCACTTTAAAAGCATTGGGCTACCAGCCTAAACATACCATCCGTTTTGTATTGTTTGCGAACGAAGAGAATGGGTTAAGAGGTGGAAAGAAATACGGGGAAGAAGCTAAAGCCAGGAATGAGAACCACATTTTTGCGCTGGAAAGCGATAACGGCGGCTTTACGCCCAGGGGCTTTAGCCTGGCACTCAACTCTACCCAGTTACAAAAAGTGCAAGGTTGGCTGCCCCTGTTGAAACCTTACGGATGCGAAAGCCTCGACTATGGCGGCGGCGGTGCCGATGTTGGTCCGCTGTACAGTTTACTGCATACACCGGTTGGTGAGTTAAAGCCCGATAATCAACGCTATTTCGATCTGCACCATGCGAGGAACGATGTATTTGAAAATGTGAATAAACGTGAACTGTTGCTGGGTGCCGTGAATATGACGGCATTGATTTACCTGATTGATCAGCATGGTTTGTAACCTAACGCGTTGCATTAGCGATTTTTTTTACTTACAACCGCTTTCTGTCTATGTTTCGACAAGCTCAACATGACAGAAAGCTTATGTCAGCCTGAGCTTGTCGAAGACTTATTGCAGTGCCTGTTTAAGCATTTAAGCACTATGCAATAAAAATATCGCTAACCTTTTATGAATATCAGGCAGCTGGCTTTGCCATTGCCGGATAGTTTTGGTATGAATACTTTCTGAAGGAGCGGTGATATCTACCGCAATACAGAGTTTTGTTTCCTGCCTGCAGGCCTGTACCAGGTCTTTGATCAGTTGGTTATTGCGGTATGGTGTTTCAATAAAGAGCTGTGTACAATTGCGTTTGTGGGAGTCTGCTTCCAGTTCCTTTATCTTCTTTCTTCTTTCCTGTGCATCAATGGGCAGGTAACCATGAAACTGGAAACACTGGCCATTCATGCCGCTGGCCATCAAAGCCAGTAAGATAGAACTGGGCCCTACCAAAGGTTTTACCCGGGCATTGAGTGCCTGGGCCGCTTCAATTAACAGTTGTCCGGGATCGGCCACACCGGGGCAGCCTGCTTCACTGATGATACCAATATGCTTACCTTCCTGCAATAACCGCACAAAGGATTGTTTTACCGTTTCCTCTGCTTTGTGAATGGCAAACCATTGGTAATCATCAATCACTATTTCCTTCCATACCTTTTTCAGGAAACGGCGGGCCGTTTTTTCGTTCTCCACAAAAAAAACGGAACAGTCTTTCACCGCCTCCACAACATACGGAGGAACGGTTTGCAGGGCTTCTTCGTGCAATACTGTAGGAATGAGATAAACGGTTCCGCTGGGCATGAAAAGGTTTTAATTGCTGCCAAAGGTACGGTAGTACAAGTGTGCGAGGCTCCTAAAAAAATCAATAAGGTCTTTACAGGAGTTAAGGGATGAGAGGAAAAATAGGCTATTTTCAGGATAGACCCTATGGGGCAGTAACTTATTCCTATAAGCATATCATTGATTATCTAAAAATCCATACACAATGCTCAGGTAAGTGAAAAAAGGAAGTTGTTTCGTGATAAATGTTGAGAATCGAAAAAGTTTAATACGCCAGCTCATTATTTTCTTCAAACCCAAATCGAGCGATTTTAATTTGAATTGGAAAAGAACTGGTGAACCTTTTCTATAGTTTTAAAGCAATAGTAAAATAAATTAAACCCTTACGAGTATTATAAGTATGTTCTTTTGCATTGATGTAAATTGAATTAACCAGCTATTGTTAGACAAGTACTTTTCTAAATCTCTAGCCATTATTATCCGTATATTTCTCTATTCTTTTCATCGATAAAGTACTTAAAATACCTTTTATCCTCTTCAGACCTGATACGCTCGATCAAATCTGCTTCTGTTGAATGGATGGTTTTGAACTTATAGTTAATCTTATTGATAATATCCATTCTGGCCCTTTTTTGTATCTCAATAGATTTTTTGTTGATACCCAGAATCTGGTTAATCCTGTCAACGGATACGGTTCCCTCTGCAATGATAGAAGTGATGAGGTGCCTTTCCATTGCATTGAAGGTAGCATTATCGTTGTCCTCGTTTTCTGCTATTGCTGTATCTAATTCTGTTAATGAGGATGAGATTTGTTGCTTCTTTTTTCTTTTGTTCATCCAAAAGGGAACAAAGCCGGCAATGGCCAATATCGGTACTGCAATAAGTACAATTTTGCTGTAGAACTCTGTAACAGGTGTATAGATAGGTTGGCCCTCTTTTTCAAAATCTGATCTGGATATAGTGAATGAATAGAGCCTATCGCTATTGAAAAGAGAATAATACACTGTATCTTTTACCTGGAAAATGGACATAATATCGCTATTGGCAGGTATTGACATCATATTAACGACCTTTTTTTCTGAATGTTCCTTAAAAAAGAGATTATGTTCAAAATCTAATAAGTAGCTGATTCCATTTTTAATAATTACACATCCTCCTAACGTAGGAGCGTTCCAATGAATTATCTCTTTATCTTTTTTATCAACAATACTAATTGCATTATTTTTTAATTCACCTAAAACTGTATGCTTCCTCTCGTTTAAACTAAATCTGTCAGCAATATAGGGAGGATTATAATTAGGGTTTGTTTTTACAGCCTCATTAGCGGTTTGTTGTATAGAAAGGAAGATATTCCCCTTTTTTTGGTTGTAAAATATTTTTTCCTGGTCAATAAAAGGGATCTCTTCATTGATGGGAAGCATATTCCATTCTTCCCCTTCAGTGAAGTACAGTAACTGTCCATTATATTTCCAAAAACCTCTTCCGCCGAAAGAAAATAAAGTATCTCGATAGGAAAAAATAAAAGCATCATTATTGTATCCCATAAAGAAGGTAGAATCAACTTTTGTAAAAGCAATGGCAGTATCATTTATTCCAGTTGCCTTAAAAACAATACCTGTTCCTTTTATTAATAGGTAAAGACTCTTATTAGTCTTAACTAATTTTTCAAATACTTTAAAATTCTTACCGATTCGAATTGGAAGAATTGATTTTTGAATATTGGATATCGGTGCATTACAGTGAACGTAGTCAATAGCACCTTTATGATTATATAAGTACTCCAATAATTGTGTTTTGTGTACCCAATAAGTTTGGGCATTGGCGGCAGAGCAATAGAAAAGCCAAAAAGTTATCAGGGGGATAAGGGTTTTCATAGCAGCAAATTGAGTGATTTTGAGTAACCTATCTAAAAAATGGGAAGGTATTAGGCTAAGATTTTAGTTATGCTAAAATAACCTTATTCGTAGAATATTCAAAAACAGTTAAGTAGACCACTTTCAAAAATTCATATCCTAAACCTAATTCTTTACCTAAAAGGTAACCTATGATAGCTTCATAAATTATCATGTGCTTAATTTTAAGGTGTATATAAAGCAATTATTTGCTACGGAAATTTTTTATACTCTATTCCAAACCAATTTTATTCAATTACCTTAATTCAATAAGCTTCACTATCAAATATTGGGGGGAATATTGATAGTAGAACCACCTCTTATGAGGTGGTTTTTTTAATTTAAAGATTCTTTTGATCACATCTAACTCGTAGTAATAATTGGCCATTACTTTTTTGTAAGAGGATAACGTTATTGCTCCTCATTTTTTTTAAAGTGGAATAGGATACCCCGAGGTACTCTTTGAGTTCTTTATTTTTCAGGATCTTTTTGTTGTTCTTCTTGATGCACTTGGAGGATAATCTCCAAGAATGTATCGTGAAAAAATAACCCTATTATTAGTCTTCGTTGGGCTTCGGCTACGCCTTCGCTTCACTACGACCAATAATAGTTTAAATATGCAAACAATATTTTATTCTTTTGAAGCATACTGAAAATGGGGAGCCTACGATTTTACTAAATAAAATCGTAAAACATACAGACATATCTGGTAATGATTTTTCTTTCATTTCATATCAAACCCTGTAATAAATTACTAGCTAACAAATTTTAGAAATACAAAGAGATTAGTGTAATAGAATGACTTTTGGTGAGGCAATAGGTACCTAAGAATATTGAATTAATATAAGCCCTCCATTTAGAAAAATGGCGGGAAACCTGATATTTAAATTAAATCCGTTTTACACCAGATAGCAGGTTTTGTGAATATAATGTGTTAGAACTTTGCTCATTGAAAGTATTCTAATAAGTTGTTCCATAATATAACCAAATGATCATTTAATTATGATAATTGAGCAATCAATAGATAATTGAATAACGCACACACTTTATCTTGAAATATATCACTACATTAAGGTTCGTAACTCCGTATACGATAGCTTGAAAACTTAACTATGCATAACCTCTGTTTAAGATAAATAAAACTTTTTTTCTAACTTTTTGTTGAATGTTTATTATTAAAACCTAAACACTTTAAAATGGAACATCTAAAGATTGCAAGTGACAATTATGTCGCGTTTACGTTCTTTATTGGAACTATGGCCATGATGGCTGCTTCTGTCTTCTTTTTTTTCGAATTAAACAACACATCGAAAAAATGGAGAACATCGGTTCTGGTTTCTGGTTTAATTACCTTCATCGCTGCGGTACATTATTATTATATGCGAGGCTACAATCTTGAAACAGGCGAATCGCCAACGTTTTTTCGATATGTAGATTGGATTCTTACTGTGCCTCTGATGTGTGTTGAATTTTATTTGATCACTAAAAAAGCCGGAGCAAAATCATCCCTTTTGTGGCAGCTAATATTTGCATCTCTGGTTATGCTTGTTACTGGATATTTCGGTGAAACTATTGATCGTAGTAGAAGTGTATTATGGGGCATCATTTCAGGTATTGCCTATTTCTATATCGCTTATCTGGTATGGTTTGGCGAAATTGCAAAACTTTCTCAAAGTGCAGGAGTACAAGTTGCTAAAGCAACACGCATATTAGCGTGGTTTGTTTTAGTTGGATGGGCTATTTATCCATTAGGATATATATTAGGTACACCAGGGGGATTATTCGGGTTTCAGATAGTTGCAGACCCCGCAGCAGCTTCTCATGCTATGGATATTGTTTATAATATTGGAGATGCTGTTAACAAAATTGGATTTGGATTAGTCATTTATTCATTAAGCAGAAATGCTGAAGACTAATAATATTTAGAAAAAAACGTAAGGGCTATCTTAATTACTTAAGATAGCCTTTTTTCTATCTTCATAATAATACTTCTTAAGACTTCCTCCGTTCAAATCATTTATTTTCATATATGGTAAAGAGTCTGATACGTAAAAAAATAAGATCAATCGACTTTGTGTTCGCAGGCTTAGGTGCTGCTAACAGCATGTTACTCCTAAAGATGTATGAAAATAATCTACTTACTAATAAAAAAATAGTAATATTTGAGCCGAACTTAAAAAAAATAATACACAAAACATTCTGTTTTTGGGCTACTTCAGAGGAAATATCTATTCTAACATTAAATGAATTGATAAGTAATAAATGGGCATTTGTATCATTTAATGATAACAATAGTCAACCTATTAGTCCTTTTAATTATTATCATATAAACGGATCTGCTATTTACAATAAAATTACTACCTGTTTAAATGAATTAGATGTAATAATATATGATGAATTAGTAGACTCTATGATTATTTCCAAACAAAATTATTTTGAAATCACTTTACAACATGAAACAATTTTAGTAAAAAAAATATTTGACAGTCGGCCACCCTCTTTTTTAATACCCAAGACAAATCAAAGCTATCTGGTACAATCTTTTGTCGGATGGAAAATTAAAAATCTCAATAACGATTTTGATGTGTCTTCTGCAAGACTTATGGATTTTAATGTTCCCCAAAATGGATTCTGTCAATTTATTTATATACTGCCCTTCTCTGAAAGCGAAGCTTTATTTGAAATCACTCGTTTCGGTAAAGAAAAAATTCAAAAGCAGGAAGCTGAACAAATACTGAAAGATTATATACGAAAACACAACTATGATTACGAAGTCATAGACCTTGAAGAGGGCTGTATACCAATGACATCCTCAAATATTGCTATAAAAAAGTTAGAAGAAAACTGGATTAATACTGGTATAAACGGGGGTATGCTGAAAGCATCAACTGGTTATGCTTTTCATACTATGGTTTTGGATGCCTTTCATCTATCAAATTCAATGATAAAAGATATCCCATATACTAGAATTTCAAGAAGTGGTAGGTTTAAATTTTACGACAGATTATTATTAAAAATTCTAGAAGAAAAACCCTATAAAGGAAAAGAAATATTCCAATCACTTTTCAACAATGTTACAATTAAAGATATTTTGGAATTTTTAAATGAACAATCGAATATTTCAAAAGAAATTTTAATTTTTTCAAAGCTGCCAATTTATCTTTTTTTAAAAGCTGCCTTTAACGATATTTTATTTACGTTATCCAATATTTCTAAGTCATTACTTACTTTTTTACTTAGTCTTATTGCTATTATCCTATATATACATGGCTTTCAAAATATCATTTGGGTAATTCTGGTCATAGGCTTTATTACAGTTGGCTTATCGCACGGAGCAGTTGATCATCTTATTGATAAAAATCTTCGAAATAAATATGACTTTTTTAAATTCATTATACAGTATTTATTTAAGAGTTTACTTTTAGGGATAGTATGGATAATTAAACCTGATATAGCTTTAATCTGCTTTCTTTTATTCTCAAGTTGGCATTTTGGGCAAACTGATTTCTATGAATGGAAGTTGAGGCAAAACGTCTATACTTTATTTTGGGGTATTACTTTATTATGCATAATATTAATATTCAATTTTACCGAAACCATAAGTATTTTAAAACATATCCCTAGACTATCACTGATCAATAAATTAGAGTTTCTAAGTCAGATACAAGTACATGATCTTCAATTTTTTGTACTTTTCGTTGCGATGACACTTATTATAATTACAAAGTCATGGAAAATGTTATTTACAACTTTGTACTTATTACTTTTATCTAGACTACCTCTATTGCTAAGCTTTGGTTTTTATTTTACCTTTCAGCATAGTTTACATGGTTGGAAACACCTAAAATCGACACTAAAAATGTCCTCTTATGAAATATGGATAAAATCACTACCATTCAGTATCGCTGGGGCTTTACTCTTAGCAGCTTTTATGTATGAATTTAAAAACGATCCTTGGGGTATATTCTTTATTCTTTTATCCTGCATGAGTTTACCGCATATTTTAAGTATGGATCAACTTTATAAGCGAATAAAGATGCCTTTTACAAAATAGTATTCTTAGTCAAATGTGGCACGATTACAATATAATTATATTATATTTTTTTATACAAGGAGAACCTTTTAAAGTTTAAAGGTAAATTATTGTTCCAACTATCTATTGAAGTTTGATAATGAAATTAAAAGCTATTGTAGCAATTGACTGCTTACTTAAAATATATATGAGCTCGAAGTTTGTAACAACATCATTAATGATCCCAAAAGGAAGTAAAGATAATCTTAGTATAACTTTATTTTGAAAGGAATAGTAGTTCACTTTAATTCATTATTAACCACTTCATAGGCAACATGAGATATGAGCTTTAGAAAGTTAGACAAGCATCTTTCTTACGAATAGATCCCCTCCATTTGTTCTTCCAATGGCAATAGGAACATCTGTTTAAATTGAGCTCTATCGCCGATGCTTCTTTCTTATTCTACTTACTCTTGGCCTTGCATTCAATGTATATAGGGATACACATAAATAAATTCTGAAAAAGCGTTAAGCTAATCTCAGTGTAAAATAATACACTCGTTATATTCAAACTTGCTCTCTAAGATTAAAGAATCTGAACTAATCAATAAGATTTTTTAGTTTATTTCTATTGATGATATTAATTGCTGCATCTTGTATTTGAATTAATTTCTCATTTTTAAAATCTGTAAGTGTACGTATCAGTGATTCTGTCGCAGTACCGGCTATTGCTGCTAAGTTTTTTCTGTTCATTCTTATAAACAAGTTTTCGTCATGTAGTTGATAATATTTAGAAAATATAAATAAAAGAGCTTCGGCTACTTTTTTTCTGTGTGAACCATAAGCCAGCATTACTAACCGTGTTCTTTGTTCATTAATATTTTTGGTTAGTAAGCGTAAAAAGAAGTTATTGACTACAATACTGTTTGATATATGTGTGATAAATTCGTTTTTAGGTATGATAAGTAATTCTGTTTCTTCTAGTGCTTTTGCTGTTTCTTTATGAGAACTATTCTCCAATAGGGGGATATATCCCATAAACTCATTTGAAGTATATAGGTCAAGAATAAGTTCCTGCCCATGATCATTGGCTTTGAAAGTTTTTATTTTCCCTTTTATAATGTAATAAAGATTTATTGCATGGTTACCTTCGGAATAGATGAGCTGATTTTTCTTATAGGTAAGACTAATGCCATGCTTTAATAACTCTTCTATCGGGTTTTTACTATTGTAACTTATGCTAGTGTTGTTAATGTCATCAACCGGGTTTGATGCATTAAAAGGAAACAAGCCGGGTTCCCAATTTAAATTTTCAATGGATCTGTCTAACTCTTTGCGAGTATTATATACCCAATTCTGATTCATAATAGCAGGTTTAATCTTTTAATTCATTTTACCTAAATGATAGTACCAGAAAAAGTCTATCTGTTAGAATTTGTTGCTATCTAAAGGGGAATCTGCATAATTAAATCAACGATTACGAGGACTTTGTTACATAGGCCTTATCAGCCAAAGCAGAGTTAATCCAACAGCAAGCTATCTTCTTACTTAATTTAGTAATACTTGTCTTGCGAGGCTAAATTAATATTTAGAGTAACTTTATTTGTAATATAGGTTTGGAATTAGGTAGGAAATTTGGATTTACTCATGAATCAATATAAACATTTACAGTTTAGGATGTTACAAATTAAGTTTATTTTTAAGAACTAGATATAAGTTTGAATATATCTGTTTCTTGGGATAAGCTGTTGATATATATATCAAATTCATGCAATGAAAAAATTAGCTTTAATTGGTGTGTTAATATTTATGACCAGGCTTCCCTGCCAATCACAGACCTATTGGACTGCTAAGACACCACTACTTAACTACCTATATTCATTACAAAAGCCAATTAGTTCAATTAATTCAATTGAACAAAAGGAATATCTACCTATTTATCAAAATAAAAAGAATAAAAACCAGCATCTGATTAAAAATAGTAAAGGGTTATACATTCTTGTTAATGGTACAGGGCAAGTGTATAAAGCATTGGATACGACATCAAAGCAAATGGCTTTTATAAGGATTGATTCTACCATAGATTTTGGAGCCAACTACCGTGCTATAGATTTTTCTTATAATGATACATTGTTTTCTTACGGAGGCTATGGGTTTTGGCATACAAACGGACTTCTACGATATTTCGGGAAAGAAAATGAATGGCATAATTATCAACTTGATAAAGAATACCCTATCATCAATTCAATCTTTTCCTATATCCCTAATACGTCAACTTTATTCGCAGTTCAATCGGAAACACCAGACTTAATAAAAAACTATACACCTTCATCCACACCATTTATTATGAAGCTTGACCTTCTGAATAAAGAAGATAAAATTATTGGAACGCTGAGCAGCCAACTTGTAAATAAGCATCTTAATAGTAACTATCTCATCGCTAATCTTGATTTTTTTAAGACTGCCTTAATCATATATTTTAGAGATGAAGACGCCTCTGCTATTAATTTTTCGGAGAATAAAGTATATAGGCTTAATGCAAAAAAATTACAAGAACTTTTTAAATATTCAAATAAATATATTGAATGCTTTTTTACGATCAATAACACCCTGTATTATTCCTATTCAGACAATAGTATTGACTCTACAAAATTTTTAGCTACAGATTTTAGTCTAGAAAGCTATCCTGCATATAAGCGTATAAATAATGTTCAATACTTATGGGCTTCGATACTGTTGTTTCCATTATTAATTGGCTCTCTTTTTTATGGATTCAAGAAAGTAAAGAATAAAGAGAAAATAGTAACTCCTAAACCAAAATATTCTAGTGTTTCGGAGGAAATAGAATTTACTGATTTGGATGACTTACTCATTTGCCTAATTTTTTCAAAATCTGAAAAAAATATATTTTCATCGGTTGAAGAAGTAAACAGATGCTTGGGAATTCAGAAAAAAGCGTTGGAAGTTCAAAAAAGAATAAGAAATGAGGTAGTGCATAAAATTAATCATAAGTTCAGAGTCATTTGTAAGCAGGAGTCTGACTTGATTGAACGAATTAGGAAAAGTGATGATAGAAGATATTTTCTGTATCTTATTCAAGAAGATAATTTTCGACTTTACAAAAAGTATGTAAAGAGGTGATACTTTTTTTGATTATTAGAAGGCATCTATAGAGAGGCGAGCAGATCAATTTCTACCTGTCTATCATCTTCTGCATTTAGGTAGGATTGCGAATTAATATGATAAAGAAACCAGTCAGTTCTTCTTGATAACCTTTTAAGTTCAACAAAAGGGAAGTCTGTTAATTCTACGCTGGCATGTATGGGGCAATACACGTTACCATTTTCTATGGTCATGAAAAAAAGGATGATTCCATTGGCGGTAATTACATGCGCAGAAGCAGCATCGATAGCTTTTCCATCATCGTAAGACTCTTTCCAGGTTATTTTGGGGAAAGTTGAACTAATTAAATACTTTATTTCCCTGTAAGGCAGAAATAGAGGATAATAAAAGGAGAATGGCTTTTCATTTTCTTCATCAAAGTCGATTCCATCGTGATCGATATATTCTTTGTGCAACAGAAAG
>JAGWUV010000026.1 GCA_028875875.1 Bacteroidota bacterium | reverse complement strand
CGCCCCGTGTGGAAATAACACAACGCCTAATGTAATCCTTGCTAATAAGGCTGTCGTGTTTTCTGAATTTGTTGCTAATAACTTTTTCATGTCTTTTTATTTATAATTGTTTAGTAAAATTATTTATGTAAGATTTTGAAGCCTGCTAACCAGTTGTAATTGTATTTCATCGTCAGGCTAATAAGGAGTAATGCCATGTTTTCCAAGGTTCTACTTACTGATAAATCACCTGCTACAATTGGATTGAAACCTACTGTAGTAACCAGTGCTGAAACAGTTTCTAATGCATTTGCATCATTGCCAGCAATGAATGCATCTACTTGTTTACCATCAATCACTGGTATTGAAAAATCTGCAGCGAACGTGGTGTTGAATGCTTTTACAACCTTCGAGTTTGGCAACAGCTTTTGTAATTCTTCTGCTGCACTTGTTTCAGGTGATGTAACTAAACCACTATAAGTCTCGTTAAGAGGATTAGCAATGCTGATAACGATTTTTGTATTGGCCACATCTTTAATTTTTGCAGTAATTTCTTTTTCTGCCTGGTAAGGAACTGCAAGAATGATAACATCTGCTTCCCATGACGCGGTTCTAGGACATTCGTATGCCTCTACGTCGGCAGATGCATTATTACTTTTGATTTCACTTACTACTGCATTAACCTTGTCCTTGTCGTTTGCAAAAAGAAGTACTCTATTATTACCTCTTGAAAGATTTTTAGCGATGTTGGAGCCCATATTTCCTGTAGCTCCGATGACTGCTATTGTTTGTTTTGTGCTCATTTTTATATTTTTTTGATAACACAAAACTACTTTAGCCGGCTACTCTGTTCCAATGCTTATAAGCAAGAAATACTGTTGATTATGAGCAAGGAGACGCATTGATTTTTGTCAAGGCTTTTAAGGTTGCTATCTATTTACGGTTTGTAATACGGCTTCTTACCCGGCTTAATGTTTCAGGAGAAAGACCCATGTAAGAAGCTATCATGTGTTGAGGTACTCTTTGAACTAAGGTCGGGTACATGTCTGTTAGTGCCTTATAACGTTCTTCCAAAGGAAGACTGATCATGTAAGCTGTTCTTTTTTGTAGCGCCATGTATGCATCAGTCATTAAGATGCGGAAATAGGTTTCATATTTTGGTATTTTTTGGAGTAGTTCGTCGTGTGCAGGTTTGCTTAGTAGCACCAATTCACAATCTTCCAAGGCATCAATATTAAGCGTGGCAGGTTCTTGTTTTATAAAGCTGGAAAGGTCTCCTATCGTCCATCCTTCCAATGCAAATGCTGTAATGTGTTCTTCACCTGTTTCGTTTAATACATAAGCTTTTAATGCACCTTTTTCAACAAGACAAAGATGTTTACATATGTCCCCCTCCTGAAGCAGGTATTGTTTTTTACGAAGCTTCTTGGGGGTTAGGTATTGCTTGACGAAGTCTTGTTCTTCCGCAGTAAGTTGAACTTTTTCATTAAACTTCTGGAAGAATACTTCGTACATATTGCTGCGGTTATTACTACAAAAGTAATATTCGTAACTGTAAAATCCAGTTAACTGTTTCCTGTCAAAAAAAGCACAATGAAGGGGGTTAAAAGGAACGCACTGAACATACCAAATGCGTTGTCCCGGCTGTACACTACAAAAACCAAAGGCTTTTTCTTCCGAACTCCGGTAAATTATCATTTTCAAAATGCAGATAAATTTCTGCCACCATTTCGATATAACGTGCAGTAACCGGCAAGTTTTACTGGCTGATGCTTTTCCAATACATTAGTAATTGAATAGTCATTTAGCTACTTCAACTTATTATTTTACGTTTTAGATGCGGATGCAATGCGAAGAAATTATCTATAGCATTTGGCTTATTACTTTCTAATCAAATTCTGCATCCTTACAGTTATCTAAAAACACTTTACGTTTATTCTACCTAATCCTATTTATTTATAATAAGAGTTATGAGAATAAAGTACGACATAAACTTTAACACGTTGGAAAAGTTCTTATGGGTCCTTTCTAGACAACCGAACGACATCAGTTTTGATTTGATTCCTGTTATTTATTATCATTAAAAAAGAGACAAAATTCGATATAATCCTCAGCAATTTGGTTAGATATTTTTGTTTTTCCGCTACCAAATGAGAATGAAGGTCACTTTTAGCTAAGTGGCCTTTTTTATTTTGCTTTTATAGCCTCATATTTACAGATCAATTAAATACGATGGTTCTTATAACATTGTAAATAAAAAGCATCATTGAACTATACTAATATTATGCCTTAGCGGGTAGTTTCACATTAAAAGTTGCACCTAACCCTAATTCACTCTCCACATCAATTGTTCCTCCCTGTATGGTAACCAAATCCCTGCAAATGGAAAGGCCGAGACCGGTTCCTTCTTTTTTGGAGCCTGGCACACGGAAATACCTGTCGAATATTCTTGACTGGTATTTAGCATCTATCCCTATACCTGTATCACGAATAGTGAGGTGAACAAATGATCCATCCTGTTGTGCAGCCAAATAAATCATGGATTGATCATGTGAATATACAATTGCGTTGGCGATAATATTTGAAACAACCCAGATCGTCTTCTCTTTATCAACAATCACTTTTGCAAGTGGCCTTATAATATTCAATTCAAACCGAATACCTTTTTTCTCGGCGGCTACATGATTTATGTGTATAGCTGCATTAAATATTTCCGACACATCAGTATCTGAAACCGATAATTGCATGGAGCCACTTTCTACCTGAGTTACTTTTAACAATTCACCGGTTATCCCTAATAATCGGTCTGCATCATCTTTAATACTATCAACAAGTTCCTGCTGTTCTTTATTCAGATTACCCACTTTGGGATTTTCCAGTAACTGCAAACTCATTTTAACAGAGGAAAGCGGTGTTTTTAATTCATGAGAAACTGTTGCCAGAAAATTGGTCTTTGCAATATTCAATTCCCTGAAGGGTGTTACATTTTTCAGCACAATCACTTCACCTACTATTTCATCTCCTGCCGATACTGAAATGATCTCTTTATTGAAATAGCTTTCCTTTCCATCGGCATAAATTTTCAACTCACCTGTATCTTCCGTTTGCAGGAGTGTTCTCATCAAATCGTTATGCAACGCTATATCAGAAACATACTTACCTATATTACCCGCCTCCTTCAAACCCAATAATTTTTCAGCAACTACATTCATGAATAAGATATGACGGTTTGCATCCAGCCCAATAATAGCATCATTCATTTGATTGATAATAGCCTCGATCCTTTTCTTTTCCAATTGCAATTTTGCCATATTGCTATGTTCATATTCGTCGAGCTTTGAAGCCATTGTATTGAATATGTTAATCAGGTCGCCAAATTCATCTTCTCTTTTAAGATAAATCCTCTTGTTGTAGTTCTTTTGACTGATCTCTTTAATACCTTCAGATAAAGCCGCAATAGGCGTAGCGATTACGGAGGGAATATTAAACACCAACGTAAATGCTATCAACGTGAGTATCGTAAAAATGATCATTAACCAGAAAGAAGCATCATCAGCCGTTTGCTTAGCTACGGCATTCTTGCGAGAGATAGCAGACTGGTTTAACTCATTGATCTTTTGAATTGCCTGTCGTATCTCCTTGTAATTCTCCGGCATTGCGGGATCTCGTTTCAACTGTTCAAAGCTCTTTCTAACCTCATCGGTAGCTTCTTTTTCTCCCGCTTCAGTAATATTTTTTTCCTGACGGGAAAGATTGACTTCAAAATCAGCTATCACTTTTTCATTCTGCGGCAGCTGGTCAAGATCCTTGAGCATATTGTTACTATAAACGAGGGTCTCATAATTATTCTTTATGATCTTATCCGTATCAGCGCTTAACCTATTGATATAAAAAATACCAAGTATTCCGAATAGCAGGATAACCAGGAAAAGGAATCCCAGGCTATAGTATAATTTGGTTTTGATACCTGATCTCATGTTATGATAAAATTACAATGTCTATATCCGATGCAGAAAACTTATTCAATAACTGATGAAACACGGCCGTACTTAGAATAATATTGATTAAATGTAGATGCGGTTTACCAATACATACGGTAGTAATGTCTTTTGAATCGGCTACAGAAAAAATTTCCTTAGCCACGTTGCTACCTTTTACTTTAATTACCTCGGCACCAAGCTCTGTTGCCAGTTTAAAATTATTGATCAGGTGGCGCTGTTCAGCCAGCCCTATTTTATCACCATCTTCTTTCGGAGTTTGCACATAAAGTAAGTACCATTTAGATCGATAATAAGCAGCCAGTCTTGCTGTTTTCCGAATTACTTTTTTTGCTATTTCATGATTACTGCTGATACATGCCAGAAATTTCTCTTGTCTTAAATGGGCATTTCTCGGCAGCTCCGTTTCTATCTTTCGTTCTACCTGTGTAGCCACTTCTTTCAGTGCCAGTTCCCGCAACTGAAGTATCTTCTCAGATTGAAAAAAATTGTTTAAAGCCAGTTGTATTTTCTCCGCAGCATAAATCTTGCCTTCCTTCAAACGAGTGATCAATTCATCAGCGGTAAGATCTATGTTAACCACTTCATCAGCATCCTGCAATAATTTATCAGGTACTCTTTCAGCAACATCTACTCCTGTAATTTCTTTGATAGCGGCATGCAGGCTTTCAATATGCTGGATATTTACAGCACTAATTACGTTAATGCCAGCATCCAGTATTTCCAATACATCCTGCCAGCGTTTCTCGTTCTTACTACCTTCAATATTCGAATGAGCCAACTCATCTACAATTACTACTTCAGGCCGCAATGAAATGATCGCCTGCACATCCATCTCTTCCAATTCCTTTCCTTTATAAAACAAAGTTCTCCGGGGTATTACCGGCAAGCCTTCCAGTAATTGCTGTGTTTCTTTCCTTCCATGCGTTTCAATATACCCTATTTTAACATCAACCCCATTACGTAATAATGCATGAGACTCCTGCAACATTCGAAATGTTTTACCCACACCGGCACTCATGCCTATGTACACTTTACATTTGCCACGCTTCGACCTTCGTATTAAGTCGAGAAAATGCTGAACATTTTGTTCTTTATCTGCCATAGACCGCTTACAATTTATAGGTTAACGCCAACAAAAAACTTCCTGCATTCTTAACAGAAGTACCATCACCCCGGGAAAAAATTGTTGCCGAAGCTTTATCCAATCTCAGTTCCGGTATAATCGTCAGGTTGTGAACCCTATAATTTACAGATAAAGTAGGAATAAAAACTCTGCTTCCTATACCTATCACGTTATCTTGATCATTCAGGTATTCACAACGCAACGTAAGTCCCCAAACTGTTCGCGGATCATAATTCAAATAAATCACATTGCTACTCCATATTTTGAGAGAAGCACCTGAAACCTCTGCTTTCCTTGATTGAACAGTACCATCATACACCACAGAAAATTTATCGTTAAATGCATAGTTCATTATCCAGTCTAACTGGTTTAAAAAATATCGGGCATCGGCATTGAAGGCAACATTATTGGTTCCTCCCTGGTAATTGAGATAAGCTTTCAGTTTGGCATTTTGCGTGACGATGCTCCATTGTGCAATGTAAATTTTTCCGGTTGAGGTTGTGGTAGAATAATCAGTAGGATTGGCTATACCTATCATTATTGCCGAAGACTTACTTACTGTAAAATCAGCTTTTATCCCAGTATAAAAAAAAGGGCCATACGAAAAAGCATAACTCATACTATAGTTCCTGTTGGCATAAGCATCTACCGATTCATAGCCAATATGTGTAGCAAATTTTCCGAAAGTGAATTTCAGTTTATTAAATGGGGCATAACTCACAAACAATTGCTTGATAGAAGCGAGGATAGACTTGTCGTTATAGGAGAATTCTTCGGCTCTTCTCCCAAAGCCCAGGTCTATTGTTGCACCAACTTTTCCTGTAGTATGATCCATTCTAACAGAAGCCATCCCCAGCTCAAAAGAATTGGCTGAATTAGTGAAACTTGTTTTATTATTGATATCCCCATTGGGGGCATTGGCAAAATCATACCGGTAATAGGCATCCACTGCATAAGTAAATACACTAGTTACATTCTTTGAGGTATCTTTCTGCGCCAAGCTTACTGTTGCAATACAAAAAGATAAAAACAGTGTAAAAAAAAATTTCATGCTGCGGAGATTTATTTCATTGCATCCAAAGCAACATTCAACTGCAGAACATTCACTTTATCAATCCCGTTAAGCGATCTCGTTTTTTGTGATTGAATCAATGCCTGAATTTTTTCGGGAGCTCTGTTTCTAATTGCAGCAATCCTGTTCACCTGTACCAATGCAGCTTTGAGTGAAATATCAGGATCAAGTCCGCTACCGCTTGCCGTTACCAACTCAGACGGAATCTCTTCTTTTTTTACAGTTGGATTATGCACTAAAAAACTATCGATCCTGTTACTTACTTCTTTTAGATAATCAGGGTTAGAAGGGCCTTTGTTACTACCACCACTTCCTGCTGCATTATAATTGACGGCAGAAGGCCGTCCGTTAAAATATTTATCTGAAGTAAAGCGTTGGCCTTCCAAAGCATAACCCACTACTTTCCCGTTCACCACTACTTTTTCTCCTTCGCCTTTAGCAGGTACCGCTTTTGCAGCAACCCATATCACTAAAGGATATATTACCATGAACACCACAATACAAACCACCGTAAGTTTAATTGCCGGTAAAATATGCTGTTTCATAATTTTTATTTTTTATAACACACTTCATGCTGAAGTGGAACTTCTTTTTTTGATATAAACTTCTACATGTTGAGCCTGACATTCTTAAAACCAAATACTCACTACCAGGTCTATCAACTTAATTCCAATGAATGGAACAATAACACCCCCCAAACCATAGATGAGTAAGTTCCTTCTCAACAAGGCAGAAGCACCGATGGGTTTATAGGCTACACCTTTTAACGCCAGCGGAATTAATAAAGGAATGATGATGGCATTGAAGATAATAGCAGAGAGAATAGCACTTTCAGGAGAATGTAATTTCATAATATTCATTCCCTGCAATGCAGGAACAGACGCAATGAATAAGGCAGGAACGATTGCAAAATACTTGGCAACATCATTGGCAATAGAAAATGTAGTAAGCGTACCTCTTGTCATTAAGAGTTGTTTACCTATTTCAACAATTTCAATGAGTTTGGTTGGATCATTATCCAGGTCAACCATGTTACCGGCCTCTTTCGCAGCCTGCGTACCGCTGTTCATTGCAACGCCAACATCTGCCTGTGCCAGGGCCGGAGCATCATTGGTTCCATCTCCCATCATCGCTACCAGCTTACCACCCTGTTGTTCTTTCTTGATGTAGTTCATTTTATCTTCAGGTTTCGCTTCTGCGATAAAATCGTCTACCCCTGCTTTATCAGCAATGAATTTTGCCGTTAAAGGATTATCCCCTGTTACCATTACGGTTTTTACACCCATCTTACGCAATCGCTCAAAACGTTCATGAATATTGGGCTTAATAATATCCTGCAACTCTATCACTCCCATAACACGATTGTTTTTGCTCACCACCAGCGGGGTTCCTCCATTAGAAGAGATAACGGTAACTCTCTGTGCCGTTTCATCTGGGAAAGCATTACCCGCCTGTGTAACCATTTTTTTAATCGCATCAAATGCACCTTTACGAATCTTTGTTCCATCGGGAAGGTCAATACCGCTACTTCTTGTTTCGGCTGTAAATTCTATAAAGCTTGCCCCATGGGTATGTAAGCTATTCACATTAAGATTAGCCAGTTCAACAATCGATTTCCCTTCAGGTGTCTGATCCGCCAAGGATGATAAAGCACATGCTTCAACAAACAGTGCATCCTCTACATTATTGGCCGGCCAGAAATGTGTAGCCTTTCTATTACCAATGGTAATGGTGCCTGTTTTATCCAGTAATAAAGTATCAATATCGCCTGCTGTTTCAACCGCTTTACCACTCTTGGTAATTACGTTGGCACGTAAGGCTCTGTCCATACCCGCAATACCAATAGCACTTAACAAACCACCGATAGTAGTGGGTATTAAACAAACGAATAAGGATATAAATGCCGCGATGGTTATAGGTGTATTTGCAAAATCGCCAAATGGCTTAAGCGTTACACAAACAATGATAAATACAAGTGTAAAGCCTGCCAGTAAAATAGTCAACGCAATTTCATTCGGTGTTTTCTGCCTGCTCGCTCCTTCTACAAGAGCGATCATTTTATCCAGAAAACTTTCACCAGGTTCCGTTGTCACTCTCACTTTTATAGCATCACTGAGCACTTTAGTGCCACCCGTAACAGAACTTTTATCTCCACCGGCTTCACGGATCACAGGAGCACTTTCGCCTGTAATGGCCGATTCATCTATGGTAGCTAACCCTTCAATAATTTCTCCATCCATGGGTATTATATCACCTGCTTCGCAAACGAATATGTCTCCTTTTCTTAATTGAGAAGAAGGAACGATTTTGATCTCATTCACGAATATCTCCCCCAACACTACTTGTTTAGCAGGTGTTTCTTCTCTTGTTTTTCGAAGAGAATCGGCTTGCGCTTTACCTCTTGCCTCGGCAATAGCTTCGGCAAAATTGGCAAAAAGAAGCGTGATCAATAAGATGGAAGTAATAATAAGATTATAGGTTAAACTTCCCTGTGATTGTTCGCCTGTAGCTATCCAGATGCAAACTGCGACCATGATAGCGGTTCCGATTTCCACCGTAAACATAACCGGGTTGCGAAACAGGATAGCAGGGTTCAGCTTGACGAAAGATTGTTTCAATGCTTCTTTCACCAGGCTGCTTTCAAATAATTTATTTTGATCGGTATTCATACAATTTTTGATTAATAGGTGAGCGGATTACTTCATTCCAAAATATTCTGCAATCGGCCCTAATGATAAAGCAGGAAAAAAGCTTAATGCCGCGATAATAAAAATCACTGCAAAAACCATGATACCAAATGTTCCCGTATCAGTTTTCAGTGTACCCGCACTTTCAGGAACATATTTTTTACCGGCGAGGATACCTGCAATAGCAACAGGACCGATGATGGGAAGAAACCTTGCCAGCAACATCACAACACCACAAGTGATATTCCAGTAAGGTGTCCCATCACCCAATCCTTCAAAACCGCTTCCGTTGTTAGCAGAAGAGGAAGTATACTCGTACAGCATTTCACTAAAACCATGATGCCCGGGATTATTTAACCATGCCGTATACACAGCAGGGTTACGGGAGTAGATATATGACGACAAAGCTGTTCCGGCCAGGATCAGGAAGGGATGCAGCAATGCAATAATAGCAGCTATCTTCATCTCTTTTGCTTCAATCTTTTTACCAAGTAATTCCGGCGTTCTACCCACCATTAAACCGCTTATAAAAACAGCGATGATGATAAATACATAGAAATTAAGAAAGCCAACACCCACTCCGCCATAGAAAGAATTGATCATCATACCCAGCATGGCAAACATGCCTGTAAGCGGCGTAAAGCTATCATGCATCGCATTCACAGAACCATTAGAAGTACACGTAGTAGTTATGCCCCAGAAAGCCGAAGCGGCACTGCCGAAACGAACTTCTTTCCCTTCCATACTGCCTAATGGCTGTGCAATACCTAACTTGGCAATGGCTATATTCCCTTTCATTTCATCATGCACAGACGGAATGAGCAACAATAAAAAACCAATCGTCATCACAGCAAATACCATCCATGCAAAGCGCCTGCGCTTCAACACATATCCTAATGCAAATACAAATGCAATAGGAATAAGTATGATGGCAATATTCTCAACTATATTGGTGAAGTAATTCGGGTTTTCGAAAGGATGTGCGGAATTAGCACCAAAAAAACCACCTCCGTTGGTTCCCAGTTGTTTGATAGCCACCATTGCAGCCGCAGGGCCCCGTGAAACCTGCACCGTATCTCCTTGTAATGAAATGAACTGATCTTTTCCCTTAAAGGTCATTGGCATGCCATTGAATAAAAAGATCAATGCCAGCACAAGCGATAAAGGCAACAGGATTCTTGTGCAGGAACGAACGAAATAAAAATAGAAGTTGCCTAACTTTTCCGTAGTTCTCTCTTTCATCGCATTCATTACTACCGCAGCGATTGCCATACCTGCTCCTGCACTGATAAACTGAAATAGCATGAGTACAAGTTGGCCTAAGTAAGATACGCCTGTTTCTCCGCTATAATGTTGCAGATTAGTATTGGATACAAAACTGACTGTTGTATTGAATGCAAGATCGGCACTCATACCCGGATTGGCATCAGGATTTAACGGCAGCCAACCCATATTCATTAATACGAACATGCTAACTAAAAACCAAACAAGATTAATGGTAAGAAGTGCAGTAAGATGTTGCTTCCAGTTCATTGGCCTTGATGGATCAATACCAGACAATCTATACAACTGTTTGTCAAACGGGTTAAAAAGTTTATCCCATAAAGTCTTATCCCCTTCATATACTTTACCCATATATTTCCCGAGGGGAAAAGCCAAAAGTACCGTAGCAAGAAAAATTATACTGATACCTAAAATTTCCGAGTTCATCTTTTGTAATTAAAAATTGAAGAATATCCTGGCCTTCAGGATTATTAGAAAAAATATTGCCAGGGCAAAAAGCCATGCCAGAACAATGAATATGATTTCTATTATCCTGGACCATTTCATGTTAAAATTTTTCCGGTTTTACCAATACATAACACAGGTATATAAAAACCAGGATTGAAATGAAAAACAGATAGCTCATGGTGAATCAGATTTTATCGAATACGTCAATGGATTTAAAAAAGAGTGCAAAGCCCAGAAGGCCTGCGAGAAGGAGAATGGTTGCTTGCATATAATTCGTTTTGTTGGTTAAGAAGTTGATGCCAAACTTCATTCCAACTGAAAGGAGCAATTTCAACAAGTGGCACAGGAATGAATGCAGATAATGGTTTTGCAGATATCAACTATTATTTCTCAGCCTACACAACAAAAAACACCCTTCCAAAATGGAAAGGTGTTTTTTCATTTTGAAAGACTATCGTTAGAAAATTTTGTACTCTTCTATTTTTCTGTACAGTGTTGTTAGACCAATATTCAGCAACCTGGCAGCCTCGGTTTTATTACCGCCGGTATGATTCAATACTCTTTGGATATGTAGTTTTTCTACACTACCCAGATCAAAAGCCGACAACATATTTGACTGGCGGGCGTATTGTATTTCGAAGGGAAGTTCTTTCTCTGTCAGCATATTTCCTTCAGACAAAATAACGGCTCTTTCAATGGCATTACGTAATTCACGGATATTACCTTTCCATTCATACGACAAGAGGCGTTCCCTGCATTCATTGGATAGCTGAAGCGGAGGTTTATTTACCTTTAAGGAAAATAATCGAACGAAGAATTCAGCCAACAGCATGATATCTTCTTTTCTTTCTTTCAATGAAGGAAGCTGGATCGTAAAAACATTCAGCCGGTAGAACAGATCTTCCCTAAACCTGCCTTGCATTATTTCCTCTTTGAGATTCCTGTTGGTTGCAGCAATAATCCTAACATTAATTTTTTTAGGCTTTGTATCTCCCACCCGCATCACTTCTGCGGTTTCTAAAACCCTTAACAGCTTTGCCTGTAAATCCAGCTGCATCTCCCCGATCTCATCGAGAAACAATGTACCTCCGTTTGCTTCTTCCAACAAACCTTTTTTGTCTTTGATCGCTCCTGTAAAAGCACCTGCAATATGACCGAACAATTCACTCTCCAGTATATCATGTGCAAAAGCGCTACAATTCAATGCCACAAAGGGATGAAATGCCCTATTGCTTTCCTGGTGTATGGCTTGTGCAAATACTTCCTTACCTGTTCCCGTTTCTCCCAATAACAATACAGTGGCATCGGTTGGGGCTACTTTTTTTGCAAGCTGTATAGCCTCTTTAACAGCTAATGATTTTCCAATGATCTTATCAAAGGAATATTTATCAGACACTTGCTTTTCCAAGGCCAGTACTCTTTTTTGCAATTGAACTTTTTCTGAAGCTTTGTTAAGCAAGGGAATCAATTTATCATTATCATCACCTTTGGTAATGTAATCAAAAGCACCATTTTTCATGGCCTGTACACCATCAGGAATATTACCATACGCTGTAAGAAGAATCACTTCTACCGAAGGGAATTTCTGTTTTACTGTAGCCACAAAATCAACCCCGTTACCGTCGGGGAGCTTTACATCACATAATAAAATATCTACTTCTTCTTTAGCTAATATTTTCATACCTGCCTTAATAGTAGCCGCTTCCATTACCGTATAGCCCTCTAATGCAATGATCCTTGAAATTAATTTTCTAAGTTTTTCTTCGTCATCTATTATTAAAACATTACAGGGCATATTCATGCTTTTTATTAAAGAAGGAAATACTAACTGAAAATAAAGGTAATTGCAAATACATTAGGTTTTAGAATGAATTAGGCTTGTGTGGATGGGTTCTGCGAAAAAGAAATTTTTCAAAAATCACTCGAATATTCTTCTGCCTCAAAAATGAAAAATATTGATAGCTTCCTTTCATAAGCCTTCTCCCAACTTCAATCTGTAGCATTATCAATACAACTACCTGCTAATATATGAGTTCAATAAAATGTGCTCCTGTATTCATTTGGAGTAGTACCTACCTGTTGTTTGAAGAAGCGGGTAAAATGTTGCGGGTATTTAAATCCTAATTCATAGGCTACTTCACTTATCGATTTCGCAGGGTCAAATATTTTCTCTTTCGCCATATCAATCAACCTGGAATGAATATACTCCTGTGCCGTTTTACCGGTTTCCTTCTTCACCAGGTCTCCAAAGTAATTAGCAGAAAGATGTAATGCTTCTGCAAAATGACTAACAGTTGGTATCCCTGCCTCTTGCTGTTTTCCTGATTGAAAATATTCATTCAATAATGCATCAAACTTCTCTACAAGACCAGTATTTACATGATCACGGGTAAGGAATTGCCTGTCGTAAAAACGTACGCAATAATTCAAAAACAATTCTATGTTTGAAACAATCAGTTTCCTGCTGTGCTGATCAACAGCATGATTTAATTCGATCTGAATCTTTCTAAAACATTCCAGTACTATTTGCCGCTCTTGTTCAGAAATATGTAAAGCCTCATTCACATCATAAGAAAAAAAAGAATATTCCTGGATATGTTTTCCTAAAGGGAAGCCTTTAACTAAATCCGGATGAAAAAGCAATGCCCAACCTTTAGGCTCAAAGGTGGTTACCTTAGGCTGCACACCCAAAACCTGCCCGGGTGCAATAAACACCAATGTGCCCTCCTGGTAATCGTAATGGCTGCGCCCATATTTTAATTCACCACATTCCAATTCCTTCAAATACACAGCATATAACCCAAAACGAAAGTTTTGAGCAGGCATTGGTTTAACCTGTGATAAATCTAGTACGGATACCAGGGGATGCAGTGTTTCTGCGCCACGCATGGCATTGTATTGCGTAACACTTTCAAGTTTTACTATCTCACTCATCTTGCCTTTTCATTGGTTGAGTAAAAGTATACAATGAAAAGAAGGCAGCAGCATAACGTGTTTAAAAACTGTAAAAATGGTAAGTAAATCCGTAAGTAAGGTAATAGTGAACCCCAAAGCCATGTGTAGTTTTGTGTGGTAAAACAGAAAGTATGCAAAAAAGAATATTAGGGAAAAGTGGATTGGAAGTGTCTGCCCTTGGCCTTGGTTGTATGGGACTCAACTTTGGTTATGGGCCAGCCACCAATGAAAGAGATGCCATTACATTAATACAAAAAGCCATTGCGCTAGGTGTAACATTTTTTGACACTGCGGAAGCATACAGCCAAGGCGCTAATGAGGCACTGCTGGGAAAAGCATTACGATCTTACAGAAACAAAGTAGTTATTGCTACAAAATTTGGCTTTAAGAATGGAGACCCTTCCCAGGGAGTTGATTCCCACCCCGAGAGGATAAGAAAAGTTGTAGAAAATTCATTGCGTTTTTTACAAACCGATGTGATTGATTTATTGTATCAGCACAGAGTTGATCCGAATGTACCTATTGAAGATGTAGCAGGAACTGTGAAAAACCTGATCGCCGAAGGAAAGGTAAAATACTTTGGCATGTCTGAGGCAGGGGTAGAATCTATTCGCAGAGCTCATGCAATACAACCCGTTGCAGCTTTACAAAGCGAATATTCTTTATGGTGGCGAGAACCCGAGAAAGATATTATTCCTGTACTTGAAGAATTAGGTATCGGTTTCGTACCATTTAGTCCGTTGGGAAAAGGTTTTCTCACCGGCACCATTACTGATAAGACTTCATTTGATAAAACTGATTTTAGAAATAGTGTACCACGTTTTTCAGAAGAAAACCGCAAAGCCAACCAATCAATCGTTGAAGCGATCACTAAAATAGCTGCCTCAAAAAATGCCACAAATGCCAAAATAGCACTGGCTTGGGTATTAGCCCAAAAATCATGGGTCGTTCCTATTCCGGGTACAACCAAATTGCACCGTTTAGAAGAGAATTTAGGAGCCATGGCTATTACACTTACAGCAAGTGAATTAGCAGAAATAAGCACTACCATTTCATCCATTGAAATAAAGGGAGCCCGTTACCCCGAACGTTTGCAACAACTTGTAGGAAAATAAAGATCTGATAACTTATCTTTTTCAATAAAATAAAAACATGAAAGAAAATACAATAAAAGTTATAGTAGTCATTGGTGCAGGTTCGATAGGCCAGGCCATTGCGAGGAGAGTGAGTGCAGGCAAACATATTTTATTAGCCGATCTGAAAAAAGAGAACGCCGAAGCTGCTGCAAAAACATTGAGTGAGGCCGGTTTTGATGTAAGCACTGCTGTTGTTGATATTGCATCAAGACAATCTATTCAAGAGCTTGTTACAAAAGCAACAACTATTGGAAAAATTACCGGGCTTATTCATGCTGCCGGTGTTTCTCCTTCACAAGCATCGCCTGTAACCATATTGAAAGTAGACTTGTATGGCACTGCTGTTATACTGGAAGAATTTGGGAATGTAATTGAAAATGAAGGAGCCGGTATAGTGATTGCTTCTCAATCAGGGCATCGATTGCCGGCACTTACACCGGAACAAAATAAGGCACTTGCCACCACCCCTTCTGAAGAATTATTATCTCTTCCTATGCTACAACCTGAGCAGGTGAGGGATTCACTACATGCATATCAATTGTCTAAAAGAGGGAATTCACTTCGTGTAATGGCAGAAGCTGTGAGATGGGGTAAGCGTGGAGCAAGGATCAATACGATCAGTCCGGGTATCATCATTACTCCTTTAGCTAAAGATGAACTAAACGGGCCACGGGGAGAAGGTTATCGCAGAATGATCACACTATCACCTATAGGCAGAGCGGGAACACCGGATGAAGTAGGGGCCGTTGGCGCTTTACTAATGAGCAGCGAAGGTGCATTTATCACAGGTAGTGACTTTTTGATGGATGGAGGTGTAACTGCATCCTACTGGTATGGGGAATTAGGCCCTAGGATTGAATAACAGAATAGCAAAAGCTTCTAAAAAATAGCCATCCATATTAATGCAAAAAGGCCGCTAGTTTATAAAGCGACCTTTTTGTTTCTTCTTTCCAACACCCTGTCATTGCCCGTAAGTAAATAAGAAAACTTTTTTGCTTACACTTCAATGAACTTCTTTATGTAGTTATAACTTTTTGTGATGCTTTCATACACAGGAATTTTAGTCTGATCCTGTTCTACAAAGAAATAATCCATCCCCGATTCCTTTTTATATTTGAAAATTTCTTTGTAGTTAATGATACCGGAACCTACTTCTGTAAAGTACTGTTCACCATTCGTACTGAACGAAGCCGATTCTTTTGCCGACATATCTTTTACATGCCATAGTTTTATTCTTCCCGGATGTTTACGGATCATTTCTATTGGATCAAGTCCGGCTCTTGTAACCCAGTAAATATCCATTTCAAAACCCACCAATGCCGGATCTGTTTCCTTTACAAAAACATCGAAACCAGTTTTACCCTCACCCCAATCTTTAAATTCGAAATTGTGATTATGGTACACCAGTTTCAACCCAGCTTTCTTAGCTTCAACAGCAGCAATGTTCAACTTTTCGGCAAGTTTTTTATAATCATCCAAACTTGTACGCATATTATCCAGCAGGAACGGGATCACTAAATAATCATGCCCCATCGTTGCAGCATCAGCAACTGTTTTCTTCAAATCGTCCTCATCACCTTTTGTTAAAAAGTTGAGCATCATATAATGCCCACTGGGGGTTTTAAGGTGATTCTTTTTTAAAATAGACGAAAAAGCTTCCGGAGTTTTACCGAAAAAGCTGCCTTTATTATAGCCAAACAGCTCCACTGAGTTATATCCTATCTCTGCAACCTTTGCTATTGTAGCTTCAAGATCTTTTTGTATTTCCGCCCTGACTGTATACAACTGCAACCCAATTAAAGGTTTGGGTTTAAACCAGTTTTTATTTGTTATCATTAGTCCTGTAGTGGCCAATGAAGCCTGTTTGATAAAAGTTCTGCGGGTGGACATAGTTTACTGTTTTATGTTTAAGGTTTTTTAATTCAGCATACGATTATAACAAATTTCCTGTATCTATACATATTCACACTTAACAGCTTACGCTTATTACCTAACTGTATTGTTCATCATCTTTTTAGTTAACCATTTCCTTACCGGTATATCATATAATTTCAAACAGGCATAAGCTACCAAAATACTTATTATAAGTACTGCAAAAGCCATAGGCATAGACCCTTTCAAATCGGCATGATTATGTGATACCCAAGCCATAAACATATAAATGAAAGGATAATGAGTGATATATAAAGGATATGAAATATCGCCAAGGAATTTATTGATCTTAAAGATAAAATTTTCTTTCACTTGCCCACTGGCACCAAGATACACAATGAAAGGAAATGCAAAGATGATACAAAGAGCATCGTACAAGCCATTCATCCATACATGATCTGTACCACCAACTCTTGGGATAGCAAGTATAATTATCAAAAGCAAAGCACTCCACAAGAAAGCATGTTTTATCTTCCCGGGTTTAGCAATGCGTGAAAGTAAAAGTCCTGCAAAAAAAGGATATAATAACCTTGTAAATCCAATACGTAGTTGCATCGGCTCTACAGACCAACCTCCAATAATATCTCCATGAGGGCTTGTTACCGCAAGATGAATAAGCGCTATCCCGGTAACCATTACGAATAAACCTAAAAGCTTATTTGAAAATTTACGAACAAAAAGTGCATACAATATATTGCCGATATACTCAAAGAATAATGACCATGCAGGGCCATCCAAAGGATGCATTTCTCCCCATCCACGCAAATCCATTGATAACGGAACCGGAACTAATGTAAAGCCAATAAACATAACAAGTAATAATTTTCCCACAGGTACCTGGCCAATGCCGGGAAAGAAGGAGCAATCCTGGAAATAAAAGGTTACTGCGCCAATAATCATACCTACAATGATCATCGGATGAAGACGGATAAGGCGGCGTTTAAAAAATTCTCCCAGTGTCATTTTACCCCAACGATCATCATACGCATAGCCAATCACAAAGCCGGAGAGTACAAAAAAGAAATCTACGGCCATATAGCCATGATTGATGATCTGTTTTTGATTATCACCATCTGTAAATGTTTCCAGCAAATGGAATATAACTACGATAACAGCAGCAACACCACGAAGCCCGTCGAGTATTTGGTAATGACTTTTAGAATCAGAAAAACCTACAAATTGAGTAGATGTTGATTTCATATGGCGAGCAGTATTAAGGCATGTAGTCAATTCAATAAAACCTGCTACAAATTATACCAAATCAAAGCACCTGTGATTTGATTAATATCAAGAAATTTTGCACCCCAACCTCTTAATTCTTAAAAATGAACCCAATACGTTTCTAAATGTGTAAACCGTCTTCGATATGAGGCCATCTCAAAAAGAAAAAATGGCTATTGAATCAATAGCCATTTCCCATTTTATCATACAACTAAACATCTACAATTTTATTAATCCTTCGCCAATGCAGCCATTATCGCTTTGAGCGAATTAAACATTCCACTTATCTCTACAAACAAAAGATCATTGTGTTTCACTGCCTCTGTCACCAACTCCATATTCATTGTTGAAATAACGGTTTGCCCCTCTTGCTCATACACAGCGATTCTGCAAGGCATAAAAATTGAAAATTCAGGGCTAACTGTTAACATTTTAGATGCCATGGAGGCACGGCAAACTTCAAATACCCGAGCTTTCCTTTCAATAGGAAAACCTTTCCCTTCTAAAATTTGATTAAAATTATACACTTGCAAAACGGAGAATTTATTCTTCTCACATTCAGCCGGCATTCTTTCTGAAATCTCCTCTATCGATACGTTGCTTGTAATTTTAAAAGCAATCATATCCATCATCTTATCAGCAGATGACTGAACTGAAGTTTTTTCCATAAGAAACCCTATTTACGAGTTAACAAATTTTAGAACAAGTTACTCAACTTTCATTATTTAACTACTGATGATAATAACCGCTCTTCTATTACCCGTTTAAACTCTGCTTTAGGTAAAGCACCTAACTGCATGGCTGGCATTTCCTGTGTTGGAATAAACAGCAAAGAAGGTATACTTTGAATTTGAAATACAGCAGCCAACTCTTGTTCCACCTCTGTATCAATCTTATAAAAAGCAACTTTTCCTTCATATTCTACTGCCAATTCTTCAATCACCTTAGCAACCATTCTACATGGTGCACACCAGTCTGCATAGAAATCAATCACCGCAGGTATGATGCCATTGTATTCCCACTCACTTTTTTTAGTATAATCAAATATCTGATCTTTGAATTCCTGTGTTGTTAATTTTTTAATAGACATATTTAAAAATTTTACACAAAAATACACTGCAGCACCCCTGTTAAACAGTGATATTTGTTACATTGTATCTACCTGAAAGTTTCCTTAAAAAGACATAACAAAAAGGCTGTTCGTAACAATAGTTACAAAACTCATCTACTCATTTATTTTTCTTTGCCCTCATTAATACAAAAAACATATTTAAGATGAAAAAAGTAATTGTTGACGTTAGAACTCCCGGAGAATTTATGGGAGGCAATGTAGCCGGTAGCATTAACATTCCTTTAAACGAAATACCCGGCAGGATAGATGAAATAAAGCAGATAGGCCAACCGATTGTTCTTTGCTGTGCAAGTGGTGCCCGAAGTGCCCAGGCTACAATGTATCTCAGAAACCTTGGCATTGAATGCGAGAATGGCGGAAGCTGGTTAGCAGTGAACTTTGCATTTCAAAACAATTAAAACTTATTTCGGTGATACAATTAATTAAAAAATTATTTGGTTTAGGACCAAGTGTAAACTATAAAGAGTTATTACAATCCGGTGCCGTTATTATTGATGTTAGAACAAAAGCTGAATACCAGGGCGGGCACATCAAAAACTCCATCAATGTGCCATTGAACAACTTACAGTCGCACATCTCTAAACTAAAAAAAGATAAGCCTGTTATTACTTGTTGTGCATCGGGAATGAGAAGTGCTTCTGCTAAAAGCATTTTAAAGTCTGCCGGATTTGACCAAGTGTATAATGGTGGCAGCTGGATAAGCTTACAAAACAAAATAAGATAGTTAGAACCTGAATTATGAAAAAAATTCTTTTCGCAGCAAGCATTGTAATCACAGTGATGCTTCAAGCCTGTTCTACACATTCAACCAATGGCAATGATGTAGTGAATTTAAGTGCCAAAGATTTCGCATCCGCAATTTCGAAAACCACAGATGCAACCATTCTTGATGTGCGTACAGCAGAAGAGTTTGCAAGTGGTCATTTGGATAATGCCATGAATATTGACTGGAATGCAGATGGTTTCGACGCCAATGTGAGTAGTTTAGATAAGTCAAAACCGGTATTTGTATATTGTTTAAGCGGTGGGAGAAGTTCTGCTGCTGCGCAAAAAATGCACGACCTTGGTTTTACTAACGTATATGAATTGGAGGGCGGGTTAATGAAATGGCGGGCTGCAGGATTAACCATAGGCCCAGGTAGTGGGAATATGAAAAAAACATCAGGATTAACCCCGGAACAATTCAGCGCCATGCTAAATTCAAACAAGCCCGTGTTGATAGATTTTTACGCTGATTGGTGTGGCCCATGTAAATTGATGAAACCTTCCATCGAAGAAATTAAAAATAACATGGCCAGTAAAGTTGAAGTAATAAGCATTAATGCAGACGAAAACCCAGGGTTATGCGAAGCATTAAAAGTAGATGCTTTACCAACATTGCTTTTATACAAAAACAAAACAGAAGCCTGGCGTAACATCGGTTTTATTGAAAAGAATAAAATTGTTGAGCACTTGAATTAAGTATCTTGTAATAAATAGTCGGCAAATGAAAACCAGCTCTATGCTTCTCGTTAGCATACAATTCGCCTGCATAGGCTGGTTTTTGTTTACTGCTCAATACAATGCCTTTCACCTGGTGGATGGCATTTTGCTTTTAGGATCAATTCTACTGGCCATCAGTGCTTTACTTGTAATGCGATGGAAGAATTTTACGATAATGCCGGAACCTAAAAAATCGATTTCACTCATCACTAAAGGACCTTATGCTTTCGTACGTCATCCCATGTACAGTTCCGTATTACTCTTTTGCCTTTCCTTATTGCTCACAGATCCCTCTCTGATACAGCTAAGCGTTTACATTATCCTGCTTTCAGATCTTGTTATTAAAATTCATAAAGAAGAAAAGTATCTCTCCGCTAAATTCCCCGAGTACGGTCACTATTCAACAACCACAAAACGCATCCTTCCTTTTATTTGGTAGACAATCGATTTACCGCTTAGTTTTTAATCAAAATAATCAAGCCGATTTTCATACATTCATAACAGAAGAATCCTTTTTATCATTATTGGATTAACTCTTCACAAAGTATTTATTTCAAACATGATTATTTTAAAAACGCTATACTCATCAGTGGTTTGTACCTAAAGTATCAAATCAGTATAAATGAACAACAGGTATTGAAGACAGAGCAACACAAGTAATGATATAGTTCATTTGAAAGACTATAGGACATACCAATCTATGTAAAAAACTCTTCGGTAATCAGTTCATTTAAAAAGGAAGGTTATGGAAGAATATATTTTAATTATGCGGCATCCTGATGGAAAAGCTGCGGATACCCCGGAGCAAATAGCAATCTGGATGCAACAAACCGGGGAATGGATCAATAGCATAGCTGCTCAGGATAAATTCATCAGTGGAACTGGGTTATATTTTGAAGATGCAAAAGTTGTTCACTATAATGATATTGTTACGAAAGGAGTGTTTGGTAAAGAAGCTGAATCTATTGGAGGTTTTATAACAATAAAAGCCGAATCTATTGATGAAGCCATAGCCTTTGCGAAAGCATCCCCCGTTTTAAAGGGAGAGGGCAATACTGTTGAAGTACGCAGGATAGTGAAAAGAAAATAAAAAAGCCCTGCAGCATAATGCCAGCAGGGCTCACACGCTCCTCATAAACCTCTACCTACAATGTTCATTAGCAGCACTTGGCATCTTTAACTCCAAATGCGCTAAGAATTTTTTCCAGGGGGCAGAACTTTGTAAAAGAAGATTGCAGCAAGTTCACACCTACGAAAACACCCAACCATAACCATTGAATATTTACATAATGTGCCAGCACAATGCTTGTTAATACGAAGGTTCCGGCTACAGCTCTTACTATTCTTTCTCTCATACTTTTATTTTTAATTTTTAAAGACTACTCGCTTCTACAGGCAGTATAAATGCATGTACGGGAAAATTGTTTTTTCTCTTTTCATTCAGCTCTTTTATTTGCTGCAAAGCTTCAGCAGCTTTATTATCTTCTGTAAAACTGAAAAAGAACAACGCTTCTGTTTGGTCACTACCACTCGCAAACCAATTATTTAATAAATAATTGTGGTGTGCAGCCTTATGTCCGATGGTATCAGATACACTGAATACAGGTATCTGTACTTTTTCAAACACATCGGTAACAACCTGAAGATCTTCTTTTATACTAGTGATCACTAACATTTTCATACGTATAGGTTTTGGGGTTATTGTTCAGCTTGATTTGATTCTTCTGCTACGGTCTTTTTCACTTCAGGATATTTCTTACGCATCATCTTAAAGTACAGTAAAGGCACTACTACGAGGGTAAGGAAGGTTGATGTAATTGTTCCACCCATCAGAGAGATAGCTAATCCCTGGAAGATAGGATCGAACAATATTACTATCGCTCCTAAAGCTACCGCACCAGCAGTTAACAAGATAGGCGTTGTACGCACTGCTCCTGCTTCTATGATAGATTGCTTCAAAGGAATACCTTCTCTTAACCTGATATTGATAAAGTCGATCAGCAGTACTGAGTTCCGCACCATCACACCAGCCAGTGCAATAAAACCGATCATCGAGGTTGCTGTGAAGAAAGCTCCCATCATCCAGTGACCGATAATGATACCTACCAGTGATAAAGGAATTGCTGCAAGCATAATGATAGGTACTGTAAAGTTTTGGAACCAACCTACAATCAGCATATAGATGATAATGATTACCACCAGGAATGCAATACCTAAATCTCGGAACACTTCATAAGTAATCTGCCACTCACCATCCCATTTCAATGTAAAGTTATCTTCCAGCTCAGGTTGCTTGGTATATTCTTCTTTTAATGAATAACCTGCAGGCAATTTAACTTCTTTCAACCTGTCTGAAATCTTACTCATGGCATAAGAAGGACTTTCCAGTTTACCCGCCATATCGGCTGTTACATATACCACCCGCTTTTGATTCTTACGGTAAATACTCTTCTCCTTTGTTTCCTTTGTTATACTTACCAGGTCTCCAATAGGAATGGCGGCACCTTGCTGATTGATAACTTTCAAGTTTTTAATATCGCTGATATCTGCTTTATCTGCATCATTCAATTGTAAATTGATATTTATCGGGTTGAAAGAAGAAGGCCTGTGCAGCGTACCTACTGTTTGTCCCGATAAAGCCGCATTCATAGTAGCTACTACCTGTGCAGGAGCCACACCATAACGCATTGCTTTTTCTTTATCTACAGCGAAATGATACTCAGGCTGATCATGCTCTACTCTCCAGTCTACATCCACTACATCGTCGGTTGTTTTGAATAAAGTTTTGATCTGTTCTGCTACCTTCACCTGCTGATCGTAATCAGGGCCATACACTTCTGCCACCAATGTTGATAATACCGGAGGACCTGGTGGTACTTCTACCAGCTTCACATTCGCATTGTATTTCTTTGCAATGGCCTGGATGCCTGCACGCATTGATTTAGCGATCGCATGGCTTTGTTCTTTCCTATCATTTTTGTTTACAAGGTTCACTTGTATATCAGCAATATTATCTCCACGCCTCATATCGTAGTGCCTTACCAATCCGTTAAAGCTGATAGGCCCTGCAGTACCAACATATCCCTGGTAGTTCTCTACCATTTTCTCGTGAGAAATATATTGTGATATTTCTTTCGTAACAGCTGCTGTTTTCTCCAGTGTTGATCCCTCAGGCATATCAATGATCACCTGAAACTCATTCTTATTATCGAACGGCAACATTTTCACCGCAACAGATTTTGTATAGAACATTGTCATCGATCCCAATAATACTATTACAATACCTATGATGAATGCCCAACGCTTCCATCGTGTTTCCAGCATAGGTTGGATAGTACCCCTGTATATTTTATAGATACCGGTTTTTTCAAGCACAACAGGTGGTTTTTCCTTTCCATGATGTTCTTTCTCACGTAAGAAAATATAACCCAGATAAGGTGTTAAGGTTAATGCTACGATCAACGATAACAACATAGCTATAGAAGCCCCGATAGGCATTGGGCTCATATATGGCCCCATCAAACCCGATACGAACGCCATTGGCAATACCGCTGCAATTACCGTGAAGGTTGCCAATATCGTTGGATTACCCACTTCATTGATGGCATAGATCGCAGCCTGCAGGAATGGAAGGCGCTTCATCTTAAAGTGCCTATGCATATTTTCTGCAATGATGATGGAATCATCTACCACAATTCCCGTAATGAACACCAATGCAAACAACGTGATACGGTTCAACGTATAATGCAGGAAATAATACGCAAAGAGTGTTAGGGCAAATGTTACAGGAACAGACAGGAACACTACCAAACCTCCGCGCCATCCCATGGCCAGCATTACGAACAGGGTAACTACAACAATAGCAATGAATAAGTGGAATAACAATTCTGATACTTTTTCAGATGCTGTTTCACCATAGTTACGTGTTGTAGTTACAGTAACTTCATTGGGTATGATATCTTTTTTGAGATGATCTACTTTTGCCAGTATCTTTTCAGATAACTGCATCGCATCTGCCCCTTTCTTTTTTGCAATTGACAATGTTACCGCAGGATATTCTGATTTAAACTGGTTGGCTTTTGACGTATCAGCTTTTCCATAACCGAAATACGCATACTGGTTTGGCGTTTCAGGGCCATCTACCACTTTGGCAACTTGCTTTAAATACACAGGCTGCATTTGATTAGAGCCTATTACAAGATTGGCAACATCAGCGGCATTGCTTAAAAAATTTCCGGTCTCTACTGCAAAAGCTGTGTCTTGTTTCAGCAAATTACCTGATAACATTTGTGCATTGCTTCCCTGCATTTGCTTACTGATACTTAAAAAATCAACATGGTTTTGTGCCATCTTATCTTTATCCAGTATCACTTTCACTTCCCTACTGCGGCCACCAATAATATTTACGGCAGCAACATCAGGAATTTTCTTAATCTCATTCGTTACAACTTCACCTAACTGCTTCAATGAGTAATCATCATACTTCTCACTCCACATAGTCAATCCCAGCACAGGAACATCATCAATGGCTCTTGTTTTTACCAAAGGCAATGTTACTCCCTGTGGCATCTTATCCATGTTCTTCATAATCTCGTTATACAGTTTTACGAGTGAGCGTTCTACATCTTCACCTACATAAAACTGAACGATCAGCATGGCTTGCCCTTTCATGGTAGTAGAGTACACATACTCTACACCTTTAATGTTGGATACAATTTTTTCCAAAGGTGCCGTTACTTTGCTTTCTACTTCCTTAGGTTCAGCGCCGGGAAAACCTACCATCACATCAGCGATAGGCACTTCTATCTGCGGCTCTTCTTCTCTTGGAATTAAAAACGTACTGTAAGCACCAATGAGTAAGAATGCAATCATCAGCAAAATGGTCAGTTTCGACCGGATGAAAGCATTGGCTATTTTTCCTGAAAATCCTTGTTGCATAAGTTTATTTGAAATAATGTTTGAATTATGGTTACCGGCATTTTGTTCGCTGTTCAACTTTCGTTGCGTCGCACACTTCAACGCCTTATTCTTCCTGCAGCTATATATTATCTTTTACTTTACCACTTTAACAGGAACACCATTATATAGCTTTCCTTCAGCACGCACTATAAAGCTTTCGTTGGCAGCTAAACCAGACAATACTTCTACTTTATCACCATAAGTTTTTCCTAAACGCACCCAGCGTAATAAAGCTGTATTACCTGCACTAACTGTATATAATCCTGTTAACTGATCCTTATTAACAATACTTGCAACTGGCACTAACACCTGGGCTCCATCTGTAGTTACAGCAACTTTTGTAGCAGGAGTAATAGAAATATTGGCATACATACCTGCATACAAACCATTCTTTGCGTTATCTGGAATACTTACTTTAATGATATACTGCCCACCTGAAAACTGAGAGGATGGATTCACCTGTACTATCTTACCCTGAAAAGTTTTAGTAGCTGATTTAATATCTACTGTAACTGTTTCACCTAACTTAACCTCATTAATTTCTGTTTCAGGCACTTCTGCACTCACCTGGAATGTTCCGCTTTGTTCAATAGAAACAATAGGCATTCCGGGGTTAGCCATACTACCTGCATCAGCAAATTTTTGTATTACAATACCTGAAAAAGGAGCGGTTAATGTAGTGTAAGCCAACATAGCATTCACTTCATTGCGCATTTGCTTAGCCGCATCAACTTTAGCTTTCATAGCATTATACTGCAGTGTAACATTATCCAATTCTTTGGCAGATGCACTTTGCTGTTTATACAAAGCAGTAAAACGATCGTAGTCTTTCTGTGCATTTTTCAATGCAGCTTCAGCTTCTGCTATCATAGCATCTGTTTGTGCACGTTTAGCTACAATGTCATTATTACTAATCGTTGCAATCACTTGTCCTTTATTAACATGATCGCCAACTTTTACTTTTAAAGAAGTGATATACCCCATCACCCTTGTACTGATATTGGCAGTTTGAGAAGCCTCAACCTGTCCACTAATATCGATCGTATTACCCGCATTACCAGAGGCGTTTGCCACTGTTACGGCAACCGGCGCATCGGTATTGGCTACGATCTCTTCTTTGTTTTCTTTAGATGAACACGCAGTTAAGAATACCATTCCTAACCCGATCAATAATGTAGCTGATTGTTTTGTATTGATATGCATCGTCATTGTATTTAGAATTATTTGTTTACAGAAGTGGTTAAAAGTTGTAAGTATGCTTTACTGATCTGCTGGTTACAGGTTGCCTGTGCCAGCGCCAGCTTTTGTTGTGATAACTGAGTTGTAGCCATCATCACATCAGTGGTGTTTACAAGGCCTTGTTCGTAGCGGTTACGTAAAATGCGTAATGATTCGGTGGCTTGTTCTATAGCCGTTTTATGCTGACTTATCTCGTATTGAGCATTGGCAATATCTCTTCTTGTTTTATTCAACTCCAGGCTGCTCTGCTCTTGTTGTTGTGCTAACTGTGCAGATAATTTATTTCGTTCCAGCGTTTGCGTTGTAATAGTATTTTTTGTTCTGTTACCCTTGAAAATATCCCATGATAATTGTACTCCTGCGAGATAGGCATTGGCCCCGAAACCCAGCATCCTGCTGTCGTTTAACTGATAAGAACCGAAAGCATTCAACCTGGGCAGATAACTCATTTTACTGGATTGAATCATCAGGTTGCTTGCATCAATTGCTCGCTGCATGGCAACAAAATCTGCTCTTGTTGCAGGTACAGTAACGATCGTATCATTACCTGAAATAGCAGTAGCAACATTACTATCTACCGAATACACTGTTCCTGTAGGAACACCCATTAACAGACTGATGTAATCAGAGGCATTTTTAATATTACTTTTTGCTGTAGCCAGGTTAGTTTCTATTGTAGCCACCTGAACCTGAACATTTAGTACATCTGATTGCTGAATTAACCCTTGTTTGTAATGGTCATCGGTAAACTTATATACCGCTTTTGTTGTTTCTAATGCCTCTTCCAGCACTTTCACTGCATCGTATGCTAATTGCAATTGCAGATAAGCCCTTTGAGCTTCGAAAGTGATATACTCTTTAGTTCTTTGCGTTTTGAGCTGGTAAATCTCGATCTGTTTCTGAGCTCCCTTTCTCATATATAAAGCATCCATATTTACCAGGGGTTGCATTACCTCCACTTTTGTTGTGAAGTCAGGCGTGCCTGATGGATGATTCAGCAGATCAGGATTAAAATCCATTTGTGTAATTGATTTTTGCTGAAGTTTGAATCCAAAGGCATTGAGAGGATTATTCGTACTCATAGCCGTATAGGATAACCCAACCTGCGGTAAAAAGACAGCTTCCGTTTGTTTAAAATTTGACGAAGCAATACTTTCATCCTGCTTAGCCAACTGAACTGCCCTGTTGTTAGTAACAGCGGAAGCAATCACTTCATCCAAAGTAATGGGCTTAGCCGTTTCCTGCCCTATAACTTTTATAGCAGCAGCATTCAAGAAAAATAAGAGAACAATCGAAAATGCTTTTCTTCTCATCGTTTTTATTATTTGAATGCAAAACTATTTTTAGCAAGAAACAAGCACGGTGACATATATCACCTACAAAAACCTCTTACTATTTTAAGCACCTCAACGCTGCCACAAACCCAACTCCGTTGCGTTTGTGACAAGTATCACAAAAGAGAAAAAAGAGAAATGTTTACTTTACAGGTTTTAACTTCAAAAGCTTTGATTATGCAAGATTTCTGGAACCAGCGTTACAGTGATAACGAAACCGTTTATGGCATCAATCCTAACAAATATTTTCAAACATTTATTGATACGCATGAAAAGGGATCACTACTATTAGCGGCAGAAGGTGAAGGAAGGAATGCCATGTATGCAGCTTCCAAAGGCTGGCAAGTAGATGCTTTCGATTTTAGCGAAGTTGCAATTAAAAAAGCATTACAGCTGGCAGAAATAAATAATTTGCATTTCAACTACGAGTTAAAGGATATTACTACTTATAAAGCAGGTAAAGAATATGATGCTGTTGGTTTAATTTACGTTCATCTCGCACATACTATCAGAATCCCGTTTCATAAAGAAATCATTCGCTCCATTAAAAAAGGAGGGTATCTTATACTAGAAGCTTTTAGTAAAGAGCAAATCAACTTTACAAGCGGAGGTCCTACCAACATAGATTTACTTTATAATAAAGAACTGTTGCTAGAAGACTTTAAAGAATTGTCGGTTCTATCCTGTACCAAGGAAGAAATATTTTTAGATGAAGGAGATTTTCATAAAGGAAAAGCTTCTGTTGTAAGGTTATTAGCTCAAAAATTATAGTTTAATAACTTGCTTCATCCAAAGTTACTTTCCCTTTAAAAGTCCAGAATACAAAAGCTGTATATAAAGCCACCAAGGGGGTTCCTATCAATGCAATGACGAGTAAAGTTTTCATTGTTTTTACAGAAGATGCTGCATTAGTAATGGTAATGCTATTTTGTGCATTATTGGTAGCATATAACAAATTGGGAAATACTTCAATGGCAACCATCGCCAGTAATGTAGCAATAGTAACTGATGAACTGATGAAGGCATAACGGTACTTCCCTTTATTCAGTTGCCGTGGTATATTGGCAATAGCGAGAAACATTAATAATGGAAGAATAAAATAAACCGGATTACTACGGATTTTATCACTTAGGTGCGGAATATACAAAAGCGTGTATAAGCTTGTAATACCAAAGGTTACTACAAAAAAAATATTAGCATTTTTTGCAAGGATAGTAAGCTTGGTATACAACCTATTTTCCGTTTTCATAGCCAGGTAAATAGCGCCATGCGTCATAAACAGTGCCAACGCTGTAACTGATACCATAATGCTAAATGGGTTGAAGAAAGTTAACCAGGTTCCCGAAAACTCATGCTCTTCATTCAATGGTATACCCAACGCAACATTACCCAGCATCAGACCGAGGGAAAGTGCAATAACGATACAGGCAAAGGAATACACCACATCCCAAGCCCAGCGCCATTTCAGACCAGGCTCTTTACTTCTGAATTCAATAGCTACGGCACGCCAGATAAGTCCAACCATAAAAATCATAAATGGAATGTAAAACGCTGAAAAGATAGCAGCATAGGCTACTGGGAAACCGGCAAACAATGCCCCACCGCCAATGACCAACCAAACCTCATTACCATCCCAAACCGGCCCGATAGCGTTCAATGCGATACGCCTGCTATTTTCTTTTTTCAAAAACAAATGCAGTGCCCCAGCACCCAAATCAAAGCCATCTAAAATCGCATATCCGCTGATCACCGCACCAAATACAAGAAACCACCAAACATTATATTCTATTCCTAAAAAATTATTCATCGTAATCGATTATATTAATGAACCAATAATGGATTATCTCTTTTACTGCCTTCTTCTATCTGTTCTTTCACCGTATCATCAACAGGACCATGTTTTATTTTTTTATTTAGCAGGTAGAGAAATAAAATCAATAAAGTGATATACACCAATGTGAACAAGACAAGGGAAAATATTACCTGGTTAGCTTTTACCGTTTTTGAAAGTGCATCTGAAGTTCTCAACAATCCGTACACTACCCAGGGCTGCCTTCCCATTTCCGCAGTAAACCATCCTGCCTGGTTAGCGATCTGAGGTAACCAAACTGCCCAGGTGAACGCTATTAACAACCATCTCTTCTCAAACAATATACCCTTCCTCCATAACCAGGTTGCATAAACTGTTATTGCAATCATTAATATTCCCATTAATACCATCAGATGATACAACTGAAAAATTGCATTTACCTGCGAAGGCCTGTCGGCCTGCGCAAAAGCATTTAATCCTTGAATGGGTGCTGAAAAATTTTGATGTACAAGGAAAGACAAGCCACCAGGAATTTTTAATCCCCTTACCGTTTGTGTTTGATTATTTACCCATCCCAGCAAATACATATCAGCAGCTGCACTGCTATCAAAATGGCCCTCCATAGATGCCAGTTTAGCCGGCTGATTCTTTGCAACACCGTCTGCACTTTTATGTCCGGTAAACAATTGGGTTATGGAAAACACAACCGCCACAACCAATGCAATTTTAAAGGAAGCTTTAGCAATAGTTACATGCTTTTCTTTAATGATATAATAAGCACTTACACTTAACACAAAAAAGGCACCCGATAAAAAAGCACCTACCCAAACATGCAGCAAACGATCTACGCTGGATGGATTAAATACCATTGCCCAGAAATCGGTAATCTCCGCCCTTGCATGCATCCCTTCACCAACAATATGAAAGCCGGCAGGGGTTTGTTGCCAGCTATTGGCCACCACAATCCATACTGCACTAAACATAGACCCTAAAAACACCATAACAGTGGAGAAAAAATGTACACGTGCACTCACCCTGTTCCAGCCAAAAAGTAAGATGCCTAAAAAACCACTCTCCAATGCAAAGGCAAATATGCCTTCGGCAGCCAAAGCACTTCCAAAAATATCACCTACATATTTTGAATACGTTGCCCAGTTAGTACCAAACTCAAATTCCATAATAATACCTGTTGCCACCCCAATACCAAAAATGAGTGCAAATATTTTTATCCAAAAACGGGTCATCCTTTCATACATTTCATTACCTGTTTTTAAATAAAGCCCCTCCATGATTACCAATATCAGCCCAAGGCCAATACTCAGTGGCGGGTATATATAATGAAACCCAACTGTTAATGCAAATTGAACTCGGGAAAGGATTTCTATACTCATAAATTAATTGCCAATTAATACAAAAAAAATTAACTTCCGTATATCGTTTAAAGCTCACACAAAAATTAAACACTTTACGTATGCTTGCGTTTATCCACTCAAAACAGAGTTACACTGTAATTGAATCTCCGGTTATGATTCATGATAAAAATCATATGCTAAAGTAACTAATATCACGGTGACTATTTAACAACTGAAGGAATTTCGTATTGTAAAATCAAAACCAATCTGATCGTTATGAAACATTTAGTAATTCTGGGTGCAGGAACAGGCGGAACAATGATGGCCAATCACCTGCAACATGAACTGAATAAAGATGAATGGCGTATAAGTATTATTGATGAAAGAACAGAACATCATTATCAACCCGGATACCTGTTTCTTCCTTTCGATATTTATGAACCCTCAGACATTATAAAATCAATACAGGAATTCATACCCAAAGGAATTCATTTTATCAATGAAAAAATAGATAAAATAGTTCCCACATCAAATACCATTTTATTAGCCAATAAAGAAGCGATAGATTATGATATTTTAATCATTGCCACAGGTGCTAAAATAGCCCCTGAAGAAATTGAAGGCATGAAAGGGGAACTGTGGCATAAATCTGTTTTCGACTTTTATACTTTCGAAGGAGCATTGCACTTACGCAATAAACTTCGTACCTGGGAAGGCGGCAAAATGCTTATTCATATTACCGAAATGCCTATCAAGTGCCCTGTCGCTCCTTTGGAATTTGCTTTTCTTGCAGATTCCTTTTTTAAAAACAAACATATGCGTGATAAAGTTGAGATCACATATGTTACACCTTTGAGCGGCGCTTTTACCAAACCTAAGGCCACAGAGGCATTAGAGCACCTGCTTACTGAAAAGAATATAAATATCGTAAGCGACTTTGCCATTGAAAGCGTGGATAACGATACGAAAGCAATAAGAGATTACGGTGGCAGAGAAATACCATTCGACTTACTGGTTACAGTTCCTACCAATAAAGGCGATGCTGTGATAGAAAGGTCAGGCCTAGGAGATGAACTTAATTTTGTGCCCACGCATAAAGCCACTTTACAATCTAAAGACCACAAAAATATTTTTGTAATCGGCGATGCATCTAATATACCTGCTTCAAAAGCAGGATCGGTGGCGCATTTTGAAGCGGAGATCTTAACCGAAAACATTGTTAGGTTTATTAAGGATGAACCTTTACAGGAAGAGTTCGATGGCCATGCTAACTGCTTTATTGAAACCGGCAATGGCAAAGCATTATTAATTGATTTTAATTACTCTCATGAACCAGTAGAAGGAACATTCCCCTTTCCCGGTGTTGGTCCGTTGCGTTTATTGAAAGAAAGCAGGATGAACCATATGGGCAAAATGGCCTTTAGATGGATATACTGGAATATGCTGTTAAAAGGAACACATATACCATTCGTTTCTACCACCATGAGTGAATCAGGAAAACATTTTTAATAGAAAACTCAAAAGCAAATTTTATGGAAAAGACAATCGCAGGAAAAACGATTACAGTTAATGAAGAAGGTTATTTAACTAACTTTTCTCAATGGGACCGCTCCGTTGCAGAAGAACTGGCAAAAGAAGCTGAGCTTACCTTAACTCCACGCCACTGGGATGTTATTGCTTACCTGCAGGATGAACACAAAAAAGATAGTCCGCTGAGTATTAGAAAAGTAGGCAAAAGCGGTGTTGTAGACATTAAAGAATTTTACGCTTTATTTCCCAACGCTCCTTTAAAAACTGCTACTAAAATTGCAGGCATTCCTAAACCCGCAAGTTGTATCTAACTCAAAAAAAATAAGTTATGAGCGAGAATAATGGTAAGATCAAAAAGATGATGATCATCTTATCGAAAGCCACATTGGAAAATGTTTATGCAGCCTTTGTACTGGCCAACGGCGCTAGAATGGAAGGAATAGAAGCAGAAATGTTTTGCACTTTTTTCGGTCTGGAAGCGATTCATAAAAAGAAAATGGAACACCTGCATGTTGCCACGGTTGGTAATCCTGCTATGCATATTCCAACTATGATCGGCGGTTTACCAGGCATGGAATCATTAGCCACCTACATGATGAAAAAGGAAATGGACAAAGTGGATATGCCCGGTGTTGGCGAATTCCTCGAAATATTAGTGGCGTCGGGCGTTAAGATATGGGCATGCAAATTGGCAATGGATATGTTCCACTATGAAAAGGATGATTTGATTGAAGATGTATCAGATGTGATTACTGTTGGAGATTTCTATCATAAATCCCAGGGTGAAGGAGTGCACATGCTGTTCATTTAAAGAAGCAGCTGATTCATGTAAAAAACACACTAGGCCGAAGATCCTCTGAAAGTGAGTACACAGTTCAGTGTAATGTTAGAACTTTCGAACTTGGTATCTTTTTTATTGATTTTTCTGAATAAAATTTCTGAAGCAGATTTACCTACTTCACCTGCCGGCAACACTACCGTAGATAAAGAAGGGTTTAGCAAATGTGCATACGGAGTGTTAGAAAAGCTGATGATTCTGAGATGTGTTGGTATTTTAAGCTGAAGCTCGTTACATACGTCATATACGGTAAAAGTGTAACGTTCTACGGCCGATACCAACCCATCTGGCCGGGTAGGTTTAGCCAGCAACCATCTTACTCTTTCAGCCAACAGCTGAGCAGCATCACACATTACAATATCTTCTTGCAATATGGGCATACCATGCTTTTTTAAAGCATCTTTATACCCATTAAGGCGAAGTTTGATAACCGGAATTATATCAGATATACCAATGAAAAATATCCGCTTACATCCCTTTTTGATCAATTGCTCTGTAGCCTTGAACGAACTATCGTAATCATTGCAGGTAACATACGGCATTTGCAAGCTGGGTTCAACACGATCAAAGCATACCACCGGTATCATTTCACTCATCCTTTCAATATGCTCGAAGGAACGATCCGGATTATTGGCTGGTGATACCAATACTCCATCTACCCTTCCATTTTGAAAATGATTAAAGAACTCTATCTCAGTTTGCAACTGATCATGCGTTTGATACACCAGTACATGATATTGATTAGACAAAGCCACCTGCTCTATTCCATACAAAGCCTGTGTGAAAAAGTAATTGGAAATATCAGGAATGACAACGGCAATGGTTTTGCTTTTTCTTTCTCGTAAACTGATGGCATGTGGATTGGGATGATAGTTTGCCTGCTTAGCATATGCCATGATCTTTTTCTTGGTAGCTGTACTGATCTCGTAACTATCCCTCAAAGCCCTGGATACTGTAGAGGCTGACACCCCCAGTTCTTTTGCAATATCATTGATGGTAATTTTTCTCATGGTTTTCTTTTATTTGATCACCCTTCAATGAATGCCTGACCATGCCATTCATTCAGAACAAATGTAACTGCAAAGTTTTAATTTATCATAGAGATTTAGTAGACAATTGAGAAAGCTCTGTTCAAGTCTGGATAAAAAGGCTTTCAGCAACAATTAAACTTCAAAAGCAGCAATATGCTCATTTGAAATTAAAAAACGATTCAAAGTATCATGCCCCGTTTGACCGCTCTCAATCTTATAATAAGCCACAATCTCATCATCCTGCTTATTTAGCTTATAACGTACAAAATAAATATTCATTTTCTTCATTTCCGATTCCAGTTCATCCACAGAATAGCTTTTACTTTTAAACCTGATAATGTATTGTTTTAACTGATGTAAGTTATCAAGTACTTCTTCCAGTCTTGTAAGTACTATCAATGTAGCCAGCACCAGTACAACCACTATCGCTGCAAGAATATAGTGCCCAAAGCCTATACACATGCCAATGGCTGCTGCCATCCAAATAGTAGCGGCAGAAGTAATACCTCGAACATTCAATCCTTCTTTAAAAATTACTCCGGCACCAATAAAACCAATGCCTGTTACAATATTCGATGCGATCCTGTCTGCATTTGCCTCAAATGTTATTGACAACATACTGAAAAGGCAAGAACCCACTGCAATGAGTATCATAGTTCTGAAGCCTGCGGGCTTGCTTCGGTATTCTCTTTCTATACCCAACAGTGCCCCGGCTAAAAAAGCAAACAATACTTTCAGTATGTGTTCTGTTTCTAAGTTCATACTTAGTCTAAATTAAACGATTCATGCATGTGTGGAACTTCAACATCTCTAAAACCTTTTTTCAACAATCGCCGCTGAAACTCCAGCTGTACCTCCTCCTCTCCATGCACTACAAATAATTTCTTCACCAGTTCCGGCGACTGGCATCCTAAAAACTGGCTCAAATCTTCATAATCACCGTGAGCACTCATACTTCTCATTGATCCTACTTCGGCTTTTACTTCAAAATATTCTCCATAAATGCGTACCTCTTTTGCTCCTGTCATCAGTTTTCCACCTAATGTATGCGGTTCACAATATCCTACCAGTAAAATAGTATTTCGTTCATCATGAATGTTGTTCGCAATATGATGTTTGATGCGTCCGGCATCAGCCATCCCACTGGCTGAAATAATTATACAAGGTTGCTTAAAATCGTTAAGCGCTTTACTTTCATCAACAGATTTAATAAACTTTAATCCCGGAAAATCAAAAGGATCATTATCCGTCAACAATAATTTTTTTACTCTCGAATTAAAATATTCCGGATAACTTTTCACAACACTGGTTGCTTCTAAACTTAAAGGACTGTCTACAAAAACAGGAACATGAGGCAATTCTCTTTCGTTATACAACTGGTTTAAAAAGTAGAGCAATTCCTGTGTTCTGCCTACACTAAAAGCAGGAATCAACAGTTTACCCTTCCGTTCCACACATGTTTTACGAATCCAGCTATAGAGTGTATCAGTGCTGTTGGCAATGTTCTCATGCAACTTGTCGCCATAAGTACTTTCAATAATAATATAATCGGCCTGCGGAAATACTTCAGGTGAACGCAGAATTACATCCCGGTATCTCCCAACATCACCACTAAAAGTTAAATGAGTGATTTTATTTTTTTCACGTATACGCAAATGCACAGCTGCACTGCCAATAATATGCCCTGCATCAGTAAACATTACATCCACCTCATCGCAAATCCGTTGCCATTCATCATAATCAACAGTTTCAAGCAATGGAATCACAGAGAGGGCATCATCAAGCGTATACAGCGGTTCATATAAAGGTAAGCCCTGCTTTGCTCTTTTTTTATTAATGAACTTTGTATCATCCCTTTGTATTACCGCAGAATCTTCCAACAAAATAGCAGTAAGCGCTTTTGTTGCAGGCGTGCAATAAATAGCATTTCCATATCCTTCCTTTACCAATTTAGGCAGCAATCCTGAATGATCGATATGTGCATGCGATAACACCACATGATCAATTACTGAAGCATCAAAACCAAAATCTTTGTTCAGCACCTCAGTTTCTTTTCCCAAACCCTGAAACATACCGCAATCCAGTAAAATAGTTGTACCACTATCTAATGTTAGCAAATGCTTCGACCCTGTAACCGTTCTTGCAGCTCCATGAAATGTTATTTTCATAACTCTTTTTTTATCAGCTTATGTAATTCTATGCATCTTCCGTTGCGTCGCACTCTTGTACAGCAACAATCGCTTCATCAGCTTATACCTTTTTCACCTTACAACTCCAAACAAACATAAAACTTGCCACTTCTTCGCCCTGATTATTCTTTCCTACACTACAACATTCTATCTGTACTGCCTCTCCGGTTGTTATGCATTGTTCAATAGCTTTATCAACTGTATTACCATCTGCACATGTAAAAATAATTCCACCTACTGCTTTTTTAAAGAAAGAAGCTTTAACCTCAACTACCAGCATACTTACCGCAGGATTTCTTTTATATACTTGTCCAAAAACCAACAACCCGGTACTCATTTCAGCAGCCATACTTAAAACAGCAAAATAAATAGAGCGAAAAGGATTTTGATTCAACCATTTAAACCGAACGGAAACAACGGATTGGCTTTCATTTAACAAAACAATTTTCAACCCGGCAATAAAGGCCATAGGTAATCGCTGCAATAAAAACAACCGATACCATAAAGGACGAATAATCTTTTTTCTGAATGATCCAAACGCCGGATTCATTGGCAAGTTTTATCTATAGCAATCTAATGATTTCTCATGAATAAAAATAATACGACTACTTCAACGGACTAAATCTTAGAAAATAAAAACCGGTTCGCAGTATTTTGTAAACATGGGTATGAAACAAATTTGCGAACCGGTATCTATAAATAAATGCGCAACTTTATTGCGGCAGGAAGAATGCAGCCAGTGCGTAATCGGCAAATAAAACCAAAATACAACTAACCACCACGGCTTTAGTACTGGCCCTTCCGATTTCTAACGCCCCACCTTTTACGTGGTATCCATAATAAGCAGGAACGCTACTAATTATAAAGGAAAAAGTATACGCTTTATACAAAGCAAATACCATGTTATAGGTATTAAGATTTTTACGTAATCCAATATCAAAAATATCCAATGCTATGATGCCCGTTAATGATCCTGCTTCTCTTCCTCCCCAAATACCAAGTACTGCAGAGATAACGATCAATGCCGGTATTACGATAAGTGAGCCTGCGATCTTAGGCATGATAAGATAACTGCGGGTATTGATACCCATAATTTCCAAGGCATCAATTTGTTCACTGATTCGCATATTACCCAGTTCACTCGCTATCTTACTACCTACAACACCTGCCAGCACAATACTTACCACCGTTGGAGATAATTCAAGTATCATACTATCTCTTACAATCTGTGCAATGGTTGATTGTGGCACTAAAGGGCTCACCAGTTGGTAAGCAGTTTGCACGGTAGTAACAGCACCCAAAAACAAGGAAATGATAATAACAATAGGCAAAGATCCAATACCAATCTCTACACATTGGTGCATCAGTTCTTTCCAGTACATTTTAAAATTCTCAGGCTTTGTAAACATGCCTTTCAGCATAATTAAATAAGCCCCAAAATGCGTAAAGAAGGTCATTTGCTTAAGGTTTTAAATCAAACGCTAAAAGATCAAAATTACTTTTTTATGTTTCTCAAACGTTGCCACCAATCTGCCTGTTTGAATTCAACCTGTGTATCTGCCTTTGTTTTTAATTGTGCATCAATTACAGCAACCAATGCCATATTTACTATACTGCGAACAGAGCTACCTAATTGCAACACATGTACCGGCTTTTTCAAACCCAACAAAATAGGTCCGATAGCATCAGCTGCTCCTAATTCTTTCAGTAAATTATACGCAACGTTACCAGCCGTTAAATTGGGGAACATCAATACGTTCACATCTTCATCCACCAATTCACTGAAAGGATAATTATCTTTCAGCACATCTTTGTTAAAGGCAACACTGGCCTGCATTTCACCATCAACAATGAGCGATGGATTTTTCTGTTTTAATATCTTAACAGCATCTGCAACAAGCGTAGCTTCGGGAGAATCGCTGCTGCCGAAATTACTATAACTCAACATCGCAATGCGTGGTACCAAATTAAAGTTACGCACCTCTTTAGCCACCAGCATGGTAATATCCGCCAATTCTTCGGCTGTTGGGTTAAAGTTTACAGTTGTATCTGCCAGGAATAAAGGTCCCTTTTTAGTGAGCAGCAAATACATACCTGCTATTTTTGAAACACCCTCTTCCGTTCCAATAATTTGTAAAGCAGGCCTGATCGCATCTGCATAGTTACGTGTTAACCCGGAGATCAGCGCATCAGCATCCCCGGTTTCTACCATCATGCAACCGAAATGATTTCGATCCTTCATGGCCTTGATGCTCTCGTAATGATTAAACCCTTTACGCTGGCGCTTTTTAAAGAACAATTCTCCATATTCATCCCTCTTAGCTTCCTGCGCATCAGAACGAGGATCGATAATAGGAAGGTCGGTAATATCTATATTATTCTCCAGTGCTATCTTCCTGATCTTATCTTCTTCACCTAACAAAATAGGATATGCAATCCCTTCGTCATATGCAATACTGGCTGCCTTCAAAATTTTATGGTTATCAGCCTCTGCAAATACCAAGCGTTTAGGATCTTTTCTCGCCTTATTGCTAATGGCACGCATCAACTGGTTCTCAATACCCAATCTTTTATTCAGCTCCATTACATACGCATCCCAATTGGTAATCTCTTTTTGGGCAACCCCACTTTCGATAGCAGCCTTTGCCACCGCTGGGGCTACAGTAGATAATAACCTCGGATCAACCGGCTTGGGAATAATATATTCATTACCATAAGCCATATGCTTTTGATTGTATGCCATGGTAACAATATCAGGAACAGGCGTTTTAGCTAATTCGGCCAAAGCTCTTACTGCTGCTAACTTCATAGCTTCATTGATCTTTGTTGCACGAACATCCAATGCTCCGCGGAAAATATAAGGAAAGCCCAAAACATTATTTACCTGGTTAGGATAATCACTTCTGCCGGTTGCCATGATCACATCTTTACGAGCTTCAACAGCATCCTCATAAGTGATCTCAGGATCAGGGTTAGCCATTGCAAAAACAATAGGCTTATCGGCCATAGCTTTAACCATTTCTTTACTTACCACATTACCTTTACTCAACCCAATGAATACATCTGCGCCAACCATTCCTTCTGCAAGCGTATTAGCGGGAACATTAGCTATCCACTCTTTTTTTAACACATCCAAATCGGTCCTGCCGGCATGTATCAATCCCTTACTATCATATACAAAGAAGTTCTCTTTCTTCGCCCCCAATGCTATGTATAACTTCATACATGCAATAGCTGCTGCACCTGCACCATTTACCACAAACTTTGCTTCTTCAATTTTCTTACCCTGTAATTCCAATGCATTTAACAACGCTGCCGCACTTATGATGGCCGTTCCATGCTGATCATCGTGCATCACCGGAATCTTCATTTCTTCACGCAGCTTCTGCTCAATATAAAAACATTCAGGCGCTTTAATGTCTTCCAGATTAATTCCACCAAATGTGGGTTCCAAAGCTTTCACGATCTGTACAAACTTTTCAGGATCTTTTTCGTTAATTTCAATATCATACACATCTATATCTGCAAATATTTTGAACAATACACCTTTCCCTTCCATCACAGGTTTACCGGCTTCAGGACCAATATCACCTAATCCTAAAACTGCCGTTCCATTACTGATAACAGCTACTAAATTTCCTTTTGCCGTATACTTGTAAACATCCTCCGGATTCTTGGCAATTTCTTTACAAGGCTCGGCCACACCGGGACTGTATGCTAACGATAAATCTCTTTGCGTTTTCGCTTCTTTGGTAGGAACGACTTCAATTTTACCAGGTCTTCCGGATGCATGATATTCCAGCGCCTGTTCTCTTCTTAATTCTTTTGTATCCATGTGATTGTTTCTTTGTTAGCGAGTTGAAGAAAACAGTTCTTATGTTTCTTCAAAACTTCCTGAAGAAGCTTTACTCACTAGTGCTTAATAACAATATTCGTCTCTTTTTTATTACACACTCGCACCTAACCAGGCCATCATTCCCATACCTGTTTCAATGGCTCTTTCATCAATATTAAATTTAGGTGTATGTACCTGGTGAATAATTCCCTGCTCTTCATTTCTTACTCCCAACCTGTAAAAACATCCGGGTATTTGTTGTGTATAATACCCAAAATCTTCTGCCCCCATCCGTACTTCGGTTTCCTCCACATGCTCTTTACCCATATAAGCTTCAGCTTGTTGCCATGCTTTTGCAGTTAAGGTATCATCATTATCAACAGTTGGATAACCCACATCAATATGCAGATCTATTTCTGCTCCCATGCTTTCTACCAAACCTACTGCTTGTTTCCTGATCAGTTCATGTGCCCTGAAACGCCATTCTTCATCCATTGCCCTGAAAGTACCCATGAGTTTCACTTCACTGGGGATAACATTTGTTGTATGTCCGCCCTGGAAAGAACAAATAGACAAAACAGAAGGAGATAAAGGATTCTTATTTCTTGAAATAACCTGCTGCAATGCTACAATCAAGTGTGATGCAATTAATATGGTATCGGCAGTTAAATGAGGTGCCGCAGCATGCCCACCTTTGCTTCTGATGGTGATGTAAATTTCATCGGCACTGGCCATTACTCTTCCTTTCCTGAAACTAAGTTTACCATAATCTAACCCGGGATGCACATGCAAACCGATAATTCCCTGTGGTTGCGGATTTTGCAACACACCTTCTCTGATCATCAAACTGGCACCACCGGGATTTTTCTCCTCTCCCGGCTGAAAGATCAGCTTTATAGTGCCTTCCCATTCTTCTTTCAACTCATTCAGAATTTTGGTAGCCCCCAACAAGCAAGTAGTATGTACATCATGTCCGCAAGCATGCATCACACCCGTATTTTGAGATCTATAACTTACTTCATTTTCTTCGTTGATGGGCAAAGCATCCATATCTGCACGCAAAGCAATAATACGCTTAGCAGGATTTTTTCCTTTAATTAAGCCAACAACGCCTGTATTGGCCATCACTTCGTAAGGAACACCTAATTCCTTTAGTTTAGATTGAACGAACTTAGCCGTCTCAAATTCTTTATAGCTTAATTCAGGATGAGCATGCAAATGATGACGAACATGGATGAACTCATCTGCATATTGCCTGGCTAATCCTTTAATTTTTTCCTGAAGCATTTTTATTTAGTTACTGGAATTTTATCGAATTATACGAATTAAATATCCTTTCTTTTAATATCCTACTTTCGTCCTTATTCCATCAAATACACAAAAACTATTCATCCTGCCCATCTTCATTCGAAGGAGTATATTCAATAGCATCTTCTACAACATACGCACCACCGGGAAAATATTTCAGCACCTGCTTTCTAAACTCATCAGCATCTTCTCTTTTTAAAAAATTTCCAATCCTTACTTTAAAATATGGAGACTGAAATAGCACATAAGACTTTTCATTCGGGAATCTCAACAACAACTCTGCCTTATCATTAAACGCTCTATCCCTGCTGGAAGTACTGGCGATCTGAATGCGAAAACCTTTGTATAACCCGGCACTCGTAAGCATTGAATTTCTTTTATTGACCACTGCCTGCTTGGCCGCCAACAATTCAAGTCGTGCATCTTTATGAATAATAACGGTATCTGCCTTTGCGAAAGCATAAGTTTCACAGCCAAATAAAAAAATAAGATACAAAAGCAGTTTCATACGAAAGGATTGAATGAACAAAGAAGATTAATATCCTTTTTCGGCAACAGGCGTACCATTCACTATTGCAACACCGGCACTGCAACCTAAACGGGTAGCACCGGCATCTACCAATTGTTTAGCAAACGTATACTCTCTTATTCCTCCGGAGGCCTTGATCTGCACATGAGCCGGAAGGTATTGTTTAAATAACCGTACAGCCTCTACAGTTGCGCCTTTTTCAGCATAACCCGTTGAGGTTTTTAAATAATCGATACCAGCTGCACCATACAATTCACAACACTTAATGATCTCATCATCTGTAAGCACGCCACTTTCAATGATAATTTTTATCCCCTTGTTTTTTTGTTTAACAATGGGCATGATATGATTGATCTCATTAGCCAGGTATTCCCAATCGCTATTTTTTACAGCAGAGATATTGATCACTACATCTAACTCATCTGCACCATCAACAATAGCGAGTAATATTTCAGCAATCTTTGCCTCAACAGCGGAGTAGCCAAACGGGAAGCCAATAACAGTAGCCACTTTAACGGCACTGTTTGCAGTTAAAGCTTTTGCTTTCTTTACAAAATTAGGTGGCACACATACTGCTGCAAAACCATATTGCTTCGCTTCATTACACAACTTCTCTATATCCTTAAGCAAGGTAGTAGGTTTGAGTATGGTATGATCTATGTAAGATGCAATGTTCATATCCGTTGTATTAAATTAAAATACGGAACAAATGTAGTTAAAAGCACAGGCAAAATAGCTGTAATAAATCAGCATAAAAAAACCTTTACTGTTTTGTAAAGGTTTTCTGAGTGTAAGTTTTATAGGTCTTTACCGTGACAGGCTTTATACTTTTTGCCGCTTCCACATGGGCAGGGATCATTTCTTCCGATCTTGGGACCCACTTTAACAGGTTCTTGTTTCACCGGAGAAGAAGGATCGATATAATCATTGTCGTGCCCAGAAGCATCAAGCTCTTCTTTCTGTGTACGCATCTTACTCAGATCCGTTTTTTCCTGATGTCCTTCACGTAGTTGTTGGCTATTGTTATCTTCCAGTGGAATGGTAGCATGAGATAAAAACTGAACGATATCTTTATTTACCTCACCATCCATTGTTTTAAACAGGTTGAATGCTTCTACTTTATAAATTACCAACGGATCTTTCTGCTCATAGGTAGCAGTTTGTACACTTTGTTTCAGATCATCCATGGCACGTAGATGTTCTTTCCAGGCCTCATCAATTAATCCTAAGGTAACATTCCGTTCTAACGCATTTACCAATTCAACGCCATTGGAATCGAGCGTTTTTTGCATATTCGCCAGCACCTGCATTCCCTTTCTACCATCCGTGAAAGGAACGATCACATTTTCAATATGGCTTCCCTGCTGGTTACGGATATTTCTGAACACCGGCAAGGCCTGCGCTGCTAATTCCTGTTTTTTATGCTGATAGTTATTAATAGCCTCATCGTACAACTTTTCAATCAACTGATGATCAGACATTCTATTCAAATCATCCGCCGTAATAGAGGAATCAATACCAAAATTTACGATCACTGCAAGCCTGAATCCCTCATAATCGTTTTGCTCTTTAAATGAATTCACCAATCCCTCAGCAACGGAATAAAAAGCGTTATCCAAATCAAGTGCTAATCTTTCCCCAAACAAAGCATGACTACGTTTGGTGTAGATCACTGTACGCTGTTTGTTCATTACATCATCATATTCCAGCAAACGCTTACGAATACCAAAGTTGTTCTCTTCTACTTTACGTTGGGCACGTTCAATAGATTTAGTGATCATACTATGCTGTATCACTTCGCCTTCCTTATATCCGGCAAAGTCCATCACCTTAGCAATACGTTCGCTGCCGAACATACGCATGAGATCATCTTCCAATGACACAAAGAATTGAGAAGAACCCGGATCACCCTGGCGACCGGCACGACCTCGTAACTGGCGGTCTACACGGCGTGATTCATGGCGTTCTGTTCCCAAAATAGCTAAACCGCCTGCATCTTTAACACCCGGGCCTAACTTGATATCCGTACCACGACCTGCCATGTTGGTGGCAATGGTAATAGCACCAGCTAAACCCGCTTCTGCCACTACCTGCGCTTCCTTGGCATGTTGTTTTGCGTTCAATACATTATGCGGTATCTGCTTTTGACGAAGCATACGACTAAGCAATTCACTTACCTCAACTGAAGTAGTACCTACCAGTACAGGCCTTCCTTCATTGCGAAGTTTTTCTACTTCATCAATAACTGCTTTATATTTTTCACGCTTGGTTTTAAAAATTAGGTCTTCCTGGTCTTTACGTACCACAGAAATGTTGGTTGGAATAGAAACCACATCCAACTTATAAATATCCCACAACTCAGCAGCTTCTGTTTCAGCAGTACCCGTCATACCACATAATTTGTGATACATACGGAAGTAGTTCTGCAATGTTACTGTGGCATAGGTTTGTGTAGTTGCTTCAATCTGCACATTTTCCTTCGCTTCAATAGCCTGGTGCAAACCATCTGAATAGCGGCGTCCATCAAGGATACGACCGGTTTGTTCATCCACAATTTTCACCTGCCCGTCCATTACTACGTATTCAACATCTTTCTCAAATAAGGTATAGGCTTTTAATAATTGCTGAACCGTGTGAATACGATCGGCCTTAACAGAATACTCATTAATGATGGCTTCTTTTTTATGCATTTTCTCTTCAACACCCAGACTGCCGTCTGAATCAACCTTAGCCAGTGATACGCTGATATCCGGGAGAATAAAGAAGTTAGGGTCTTCTCCCGTACGTGTGATCAACTGAATACCCTTGTCTGTTAATTCAACTGAATTGTTTTTTTCGTCAATATAGAAATACAATTCTTCATCAGCCTTATACATTTCACGTTGCTGGTCGGCCAGGTAATAGTTTTCGGCTTTTTGCAACTTTACACGAATGCCGGGCTCACTTAAAAATTTAATCAAAGCGCTGTTCTTAGGCAAACCTCTGTGTGCCCTGAACAAAGCCAATCCGCCATCTTTCGGATCATCATTTCCTTCTGCTATTTTTTTCTTAGCCTCATTCAAAAACTGGTTCGTAGCTTTTCGCTGTGCATCCAATAATCTTTCTATCCTGGGTTTCAGTTCAAAGAACTGTTCAACATTATCCTGCTTACCGATAGGACCAGAAATAATCAGCGGCGTTCTTGCATCATCAATCAATACACTATCCACCTCATCCACCATTGCAAAGTGATGTTTGCGCTGCACCATTTCATCCGGGCTGTGCACCATGTTATCACGCAAGTAGTCGAAACCAAATTCATTATTGGTACCATAGGTAATATCAGCCAGGTAAGCCTTCCTGCGGGATTCACTGTTTGGTTCATGTTTATCAATACAATCAACGGTCAACCCTAACCATTCAAAAATAGTTCCGTTCCATTCAGAGTCACGACGGGCCAGGTAATCGTTCACCGTTACAATATGTACCCCTTCACCGGCTAAAGCATTCAAATAAGCCGGAAGGGTTGATACCAGTGTTTTACCCTCACCCGTAGCCATTTCAGAAATTTTACCCTGGTGCAACACAATACCACCTATCAACTGCACATCGTAATGCACCATGTTCCAGGTAACGGTACCACCGGCGGCAGTCCATGTGTTCTTATAAATGGCATTATTTCCTTCAATGCGGATATAGTCTTTTTTAACAGACAGTTCCCTATCCAGCTCCGTAGCAACGCTGGCCAATTCGGTATTTTCCTTAAACCGGCGGGCTGTTTCTTTAATTACAGCAAATGCCTCAGGCAAAATATCATTCAACACCTCCTCAATTTGCTTATCCCTTTCTTTTTTCAACTTATCAACTTCCTGGTAAATCGCATCTTTGGCATGGATCTCTTCGGCAGGCAATGCATCGGCCTCATTTCTTTTAGCTTCAATAGAAGCATCTATTTCAGCCAGGTGTTCCTTAATGCGCTGCTTAAATTCCGGGGTTTTCCCACGAAGCTCATCATGCGTTAAAGATTGGTATTGCTGGTAATACTGGTTAACTTTTTCTACGATGGGCATAATCTTCGCCACATCTTTTTCGCTTTTGTTACCACCTAAAATTTTCGAAAGAAACTTCAACATATAATTTCAAAATTATTTGCGTGAGCCGGGCTTCCTTCCATTGGGCATCGCCTGTTGCGTCGCACACTTCAGGGTTCCGGTTCCAATTTGAGTTTGTTTTTGTTGTCAAAAATCCTGCTTCAATTTGCTTTTCGCCAAATTGGCACATATTTCTGAAAGCCGCCAAAGGTAAAGAATTTGCAGGTTGATAAATACCCCTTTCATTTTGAAGACAGCTTTATCAATTAGTTAACGATTCCCTGTTTTATTTGCAGGTATGAAAAACGCCATCCTTTCGTTCATTATCCTCCTGCTTTTTCAAAAAGCCAATGCACAAGTTGGCATATCAGGTTCTCTACCACAAAAGAAAGACACTGCACAAACTGTTGCCATACTTAAGCCAGCTTTAACCGATTCCATTCAACGCATTTGCGACTCGGTGCAATATCGGCGAAACAGGCTCATCAAAAACAACATGATCATCCTGGGAGCATGGTCAGGGCTAAACATCATACAGAGCGGAATTTCTGCTACCAATACCAGCGGCGCAACACAGGCTTTTTTAAAAATGAATGTGTACTGGAACATTGCAAATGCCGCTATCGCGGGCTGGGGATTGTGGCAGGTAAAGAAAAAAATGGCAGAGAAGTTAAGTTTTCGCAACAACTGGCTGGAACAAAATAAACTAGAAAAGCTGTTATTATTTAATACCGGCCTGGATGTTGGATATATTACTACTGGTCTTTTCCTTAACGAAAAGGGACAAAGATCAGGCAATCCCCAAACCGAAGGATACGGTACGGGGATAATTGTACAAGGCTCCTTTTTATTAATTTTAGATCTTGTACAATATTTCGAACACCGCCATAACGGCAAACAACTCAACAAGATTGATTTTGGCCCCACCGGCAATGGAGTGGGCCTTTCGGTACATTTTTAGTCAAAACCCTTTACTGCTGCCGTTTTTAAAGTAATTTCAACAGATTTTTAAGCTCAGGTGAAATGTAAGTTCTTTTCTGCTACTTTTGCAGCCGAATTAAAAAAGGTTAAACGGTTTAAAAGATTGTACCGATCAGGACCATTTTCAACACCCTGTTCCCTCTTTTAAACAGCAAAATCAATAAACTTAATAGCAATGGCTGGTCAGTTAAAAGAAGTTCGTAACCGTATCAAAAGCGTTCAAAGTACACAGCAAATTACCAAGGCCATGAAAATGGTAAGTGCTGCTAAATTACGCCGTGCACAAGATGCCATTATTCAAATGAGGCCCTACGCCCAGAAATTACAGGAGCTGTTAAGCAATATTGTGAGTAATGTAGAAGGTGGCGCCAACCTGTCCCTGGCCGAAGCAAGACCTGTTGAAAAAGTTTTATTGATCGTTATTACCAGCGACCGTGGCCTTTGCGGTGCCTATAACTCTAACCTTATTAAACTGGCCAAACAAACCATCGCTGAGAAATACGAGGCCCAATTCAAAAAAGGGAATGTAGCCATCTGGAATATTGGCAAAAAAGGTTTTGAAAGCTTAAGTAAGTCCGGCTACAAAACCGTAGATACCTATAAGGATATTTTTCTTCATTTAAGTTTTGAAAGCGTGCAGGCTGCTTCTCAGGCGGCAATGAAGGCTTTTGAAAATAAAGAATTCGATGCTGTTGAGATTATTTACAGCGAATTTAAAAATGCGGCCACACAGCGTTTCGTAGCAGAGCAATTCCTTCCTATTCCTAAAGTGGAACAAAAAAGTGGCAATAAAAAATCAGATTTCATTTTTGAACCTGAAAAAGATGTACTGATTGCAGAACTGATGCCTAAAATTTTAAACACGCAGTTATTCAAGGCAGTACTGGATTGCCATGCCAGTGAACACGGAGCCCGTATGACGGCCATGGATAAAGCCAGCGAAAATGCCAACGAATTACTGAAATCATTGAAGATATCATACAACCGTGCAAGACAGGCTGCCATCACCACCGAATTAACGGAGATCGTAAGTGGTGCAGCAGCATTGCAGGGATAAAACCTGTAATAAGTGCTAAGTTTTAGGTTGTACCGGGCTTATACTTTTTTTTGTTTCGAATCTATATCTTCGGTTCCCGTCAGGACTTAGAACTTATTACTTAAAAACATTAACGTTAATGGAACTATCTTCTATTATTCCGCATATTGAAGTACTCATCTTTGCCAGTGAAAAACCCTTAACGGCTGCTGACGTGGTGGAGCTTATCAATAATGCCTTTGGATTTATGGAAGAGAGAATTACCCAGGAACAGGTAGAAGCAGCTATGGAAGGCATAAAAGAAAAATATGCCTCAGAATTTTACCCCTTCGAAATAAGAGAAAGTGGCGGTGGCTGGCAGTTCTTAACAAAAAAAGAATATCACAAAACTATTGCCCAGCTGAATGGCGATAAGTTCTTGAAACGCTTATCAACCGCAGCTATGGAAACACTGGCCATCATCGCATACAAGCAACCAATTACAAAAGGTGAGATAGAAGCAATCAGAGGCGTAAATTCTGATTATAGTATTCAGAAACTATTAGAAAAAGAACTGATCGTTATTAGCGGCAGAAATGAAGCCCTTCCCGGCAAGCCATTGATATATATAACCTCGAAAAACTTCATGGACTACTTTGGTATCAACTCTCCTGCTGATCTGCCAAAGATAAAAGAGGTACTCGCCGATCAGATTGTTGAAGGCACTTTGATAAGAGCAGAAGATTTTACCAGCAATACGGATATACCAGTAGAAGAGAATACAGAAGCTACTTCTTTATTAACAGTAAATGGAGACGGGGAACTGGTTGTACAAGAAGAAGAAACAAGCACAGACCCGGAAGCTTCTTCTCCCTTAAACACAGAGGATGCACCAACAGGGTCAAATGAAGAAGAGCATCATGATACATCGGATGAGCAATCCAATCCTGACGAACCTGCTACAGAATAAATTCCATCCTGCTTTTTTAGCGGGATTTTTTATGCATACACCCTCTCAATTCAACATTCTATAAGCGGGCTTATTATCTTCGCAGCATGTCAGAACAATTGAGCAACCAGCAACTTTTAGCAGCAGCACAACAATTCGGAACGCCATTGTATGTATACCATGCAGAAAAAATTACCGAACAATACCAAAAATTGGTGAATGCCTTTGCAAAAAGCGATGTAAAAATATTCTACGCCTGCAAAGCATTAACCAACATCAGCATATTGAAGCATGTGAAATCTCTTGGCTCTAACGTAGACTGTAGTTCTATCAATGAAGCCAAATTGGCGCTGCATGCAGGATTTAGCCCCGACAGGGTTCTATATACCTCCAACGGTATTGCCTTTGAAGAAATTGAAGAGGCGCAAAGCCTGGGTATACACATTAATATAGACAGCCTATCTAACCTGGAGAAATTCGGAAAAAAGTTCGGGCATTCTTATCCCGTTGGTATTCGCCTACGCCCCAATATTCTTGCAGGTGGCAACTTTAAGATTTCTACAGGCCATGATAAAAGCAAGTTTGGCATTCCTGTAGACCAATTAGACAAAGTAATAACACTCGTTAATGAATACAATATTCACATCCAGGGCTTACATATTCATACCGGCAGTGAGATAAAGGATGTTGATGTATTTGTGCAGGGCATTGAAGTATTATTCGACATAATCCCTCATTTCAATGAATTGAAGTTTATTGACCTCGGCGGCGGATTTAAAGTACCCTATAAACACGGTGATGCTGAAACAGACATTCCTCTACTGGCACAAAAAGTAAAAGAGGCATTCGAGGCACATCCTGTTGCCAGGAACTTACAAATATGGTTTGAACCCGGTAAATTCCTCGTAAGTGACTGTGGCTATTTGATTGCGCAGGTGAATGTTTTAAAAGAAACATCCGCCACAACATTTGCAGGAATCAATACAGGCTTTAACCATTTGATCAGGCCAATGTTTTACGATGCATATCATCGTATTCAAAACCTCAGCAATCCCGACGGCCAGGAGAAAAAATATTCTATTGTTGGTAATATCTGCGAAACAGACACTTTTGCATGGGATAGAAAACTGCATGAAATAAGAGAAGGCGACTATCTCGTATTCTATAATGCAGGCGCTTATGGATTTGAAATGAGCAGTAATTTCAATTCCCGTTTTAAACCGGCTGAGGTACTGATCAAAGAAAGTAATATGCACCTGATAAGAAAGAGAGATACGTTTGAAGACCTGTTAAAAAACCAGGTAGAAATAGCATAAATACAATCTGTGTATAATATCAGGAAGCAATACGTTTTATTCGGTATTTTCACCTGCGAACAACACCTATGATCGAGATCAGAAACATAAAGAAAACATTTGGCGACAGAACAATCCTTGAAGATATTTCTGCGGTGATGGAAACAGGCAAGTGCAACCTGATCATCGGTACCAGTGGCAGCGGTAAAACCGTGCTCACAAAATGCATTGTAGGATTATTCAAACCGGATAACGGGCAGGTATTATATGACGGAACAGACATGTTTGGTATTAATGATGAAGAAAGAAAACAACTTCGCCAACAAATAGGCATGCTATTCCAGGGATCTGCTTTATTTGATTCAAAAACCGTTGAAGAAAACGTACGTTTTCCCTTAGATATGTTTACCAATCTTACCCTTGCAGAAAGAAAAAAAAGGGTGAATGAAGTACTGGAAAGAGTGAACCTGAAAGATGCTAATAAAAAATATCCCGCAGAGATCAGCGGTGGCATGAAAAAACGTGTAGGTATTGCCCGAGCCATTGTATTGAATCCCAAATATTTATTTTGTGATGAGCCCAATTCAGGCCTCGATCCTCAAACATCTTTACTGATCGACAAACTTATCAAAGAGATCACCACTGATTACAATATCACTACCATTGTTGTTACGCATGATATGAATAGTGTGATGGAGATAGGAGACAATATCATTTATCTTCACCAGGGAAGAAAACAATGGGAAGGGAGTAACAAAGAAATTATTTTCAGTAAAGACGAACTACTCAACAACTTCATATTTGCATCAGATTTCTTGCAGGATGCCAAGGAATTAAGAATGATGCAAGCCTCCGGTAAGGCTAATAACTAGCTAATTCTATTCGCTGTTAATTTGTTAATGCTTTAAAAATTCTGCCAACATTTTAAACCTGAAGAAAAGGTAGAAGTCTGTATTGCATTATTCACTCAAAACAATGTAAGTATGAAAAAAGTAGTATTCTTCTCAGCATTAGCCCTGATCTTGTCAACAGGTGTAATGGCACAAGATTCTGCAAGAAGAGCAGGCATGAAAGACATGCGTAAAGATCTTCGTGATATACACAGAGACAAAGCAGAACGCCGCAAAGAAATCAAAGAAGGCGATAAAGCAGCAGCAAAAGCCGACACAAGGGACATTAAAGCAGACAAAAAAGACGTTAACTCTGATAGAAAAGAGTTACAAAAAGAAGGCGTAAAACACCCGGTACGCAGAGCCCAGCATCAAATTCATGAAATGCATGAAAAGAAAAACGGTTAAGCATACCTTAATTTTTTTACAATGCCCATCTATTCCGATGGGCATTGTTAGTTTATAGATCGATTATAGTAATTTTATGTCATGAAAAAAATGTATGTATTGCTGTGTATGCTCTGCACAGCTTATATCGCTCAAAGCCAGTCTGTGGCTGATTCTACACTTCCCTATTTAAAAAACCCGGTTCTACCCCAAATCAAGATCGTACAATCCGTATCCGGTAAAGACACTACCTGGTTTACAAACGATAGCCTCCCCGCAAACAAACCTGTTGTAATTCTTTATTTCAGCCCCGATTGCGGTCATTGCCAGTACCAGGCCAAAGAGATCATTCAAAACAAAGAAAAGTTTGCCAATGCTTTTTTTGTTTGGGTTAGTTACCATCCTCTTGAGGATATAATTACTTTCAACGAAAAATATCTTTCGGGCCCGCAAAGCAATATGAGGGTTGGAAGAGATCCCAAATATTTTATCCCGTCTTATTACAGGGTACAGTTTACGCCGTTCATTGCTGTTTATAATGCCCAGGGGAAATTTGTGAAAGAATTCAGGGAAGGTGCTAAACCCGAAGAGTTAGCCACTGCGCTGAATAATTGACATAAATCACCATTTGCTGCCTGCATTGCATTACAAATGGCAGTAACTTAGCAACGCAAATAATTTATCACTTTATAAAAATTTCTCATTATGAAAGTTACAGTTGTAGGTGCAGGAGCCGTAGGAGCAACTTGTGCTGATAACATTGCCCGTAAGGAATTGGCAACAGAACTGGTTTTATTGGATATTAAAGAAGGTGTTGCCGAAGGAAAATCGATCGACATGATGCAGACCGCAGCATTGTTGGGTTTCGATACTAAAGTTAAAGGGGTTACCAACGATTACGTTGCCACAGAAAATTCTGATGTTGTTGTGATCACTTCCGGCTTACCGCGTAAACCGGGTATGACACGTGAAGAACTGATCGGCGTAAATGCAGGCATTGTTAAAAGCGTTACTGAGAACATTTTAAAATATTCTCCCAATACGATCCTTATTGTTGTATCTAACCCAATGGATACAATGAACTATTTAACGTTAAAAACATCAGGACTTCCTAAAAATAGAGTTTTAGGAATGGGTGGTGCTTTAGATTCAGCCCGCTTTAGATATTATTTAAGCCAGGAATTAAAATGTTCACCTGCTGATCTGAATGCAGTTGTAATTGGAGGACATGGTGATACCACAATGATCCCTTTGATTAAACATGCTACATGGAACAGCACTCCTGTAACCAATTTCTTAACAGAAGAACAACAAGCAAAGATTGTTGCCGATACAATGGTAGGCGGTGCTACACTTACTAAATTAATAGGAACTTCGGCATGGTACGCACCAGGTGCAGGTACAGCCGCCATGGTAGAAAGTATTCTGCGTGATGAGAAAAAACTCATCTCCTGCGGTGTTTACCTGGAAGGTGAATACGGACAAAACGATATTTCGTTAGTTGTTCCTGTTGTATTAGGTAAAAACGGCTGGGAAAAAATCGTTGACTTTAAATTAAGTACTGAAGAGCAAGCCGCATTCAATAAAAGTGCAGATGCTGTAAGAAACATGAATGATGTTTTGAAAACATTATAATCACTACATTAGCTACAACATAAAAGCTCCCGGTTCTGAGAACCGGGAGCTTTTTTATTTAACTCTGATTTAGCCACTCATCCTGCAGAAGCCGTCTTTCATCCATTATTCGTTATTCCGGTGTAACATTAATTAGTCTCTTGCGTATCAATTCAAACTAAACAGAACGCTATGAGCAAGTTAATGATGATGACCGTAAGTGTGTTGTTAACTATAAATATCTCCTTCTCACAAATAAAATCAACCATTGAGGGAACCGTAAAAGATAATGCTGGCAAAGCTTTGCCATTGGTCAATATTTCTTTACTAAAATCGAAAGACAGTAGCCTTGTAAAAACAGAAATCAGTAATGAACAAGGAAAGTTTACCATCAACACCATTGAAGGCAACTACTTTTTAAGCTACACACTAGTAGGTTACGGGAAAAAAACAACAGCCGCATTTACAGTAAGTAATAATAAAACCTATACAGCTCCCGAAATTAACTTACAGCCTGAAATAACAAAGTTACAGGAAGTTACAGTTGTTGCTAAGAAGCCAATGATAGAAGTAAAAGCCGATAAAACCGTTTTCAATGTTGAGAACAGCATTAATGCAACAGGAAGCAATGCATTGGAATTGTTACAGAAAAGCCCCGGTATACAGGTAGACAACAATGATAATATTTCCATGAAAGGAAAAACAGGTACTAAAATTTATATTGATGGAAAGATGACACAATTAGATGCGAAAACACTTGCAGACTATTTAAGAAGCATCAACAGCAATGATATAGAAGCCATCGAAATGATCAGCAATCCAAGTGCCAAATACGATGCAAGTGGTAATGCCGGTATCATTAATATACGCCTGAAGAAAAATAAAAAATACGGCACCAATGGAAGTATCAGCACAGGATATGTACAAGGTGTTACCCCTAAAGGTAATACGGCATTAAGTTTAAATTACCGGAATAAGAAAGTAAATCTATTCAGCAATTTCAGTGAAAACTTAGGCATGTACGAAAATGGCCTGAACCTGTATCGTATTCAAAAAGATACACTTTACGATCAGCATAGTTTACACCACAGTAACAACAAAAGTTTCAATGGTAAAGCCGGTGCAGATTTCTTCATCAACAGTAGAACTACCATCGGTGTTATGGCAACAGGAAATTTTGGGACGAACGACTGGACCAGCAACAGCCAGACCGATATCTCCTATGATCCTACACAACAGTATATAAAATCATTATACGCTACGAATGATATTTTCTCAAAAAGAAAAAATGCAGACTTTAACATTAACTACCGTTACGCCGACACTTCAGGAACAGAAATAAATTTTGATGGAGACTATGGTTTTTTCAGCAACAGGTCCAACAGCTATCAGCCTAATCTATATTATGATGAAACCGGTGCTGCATTATATTCCGTAATATATAGAAACAATGCTCCCATTGATATAAACATTTACACGGCAAAAGTGGATGTAGAGAAAAAAGCATGGAAAGGAAAGCTTGGGTATGGTGCTAAATTTTCTTATGTAACCACCCAAAACACCTTCGACTTTTTTAATGTAATTGGAGGAGATAACGTAAAAATATTAAATAAGAGCAATTACTTTTCTTACAAAGAAAACGTAAATGCTGCTTACGTGAACTACCAGCGACAACTAAACGAAAAATGGAGTATACAAACAGGATTAAGACTGGAGCAAACCAACAGAGAAGGAATATTAACAAGAGAAGACGGAATCATACAACCGGATAATGATGTAAAGAAAAATTACCTCGATTTCTTTCCCAGTGCTGCCATTACCTGGAATATCAATAAGAAACATACGTTAAACTTAACTTACAGCAGAAGAATTGACAGGCCATCTTACCAGGATCTGAATCCTTTTGAAAATAAGTTAGATGAACTTACATATGATAAAGGAAATGCTTTTCTCTTACCACAATACACCGACAATGTTGAGTTAACGCATACATTCATGGGTTTTCTTAATACATCGGTTGGGTACAGTTACGTAAAAGATTATGCCACACAGGTAACCGATACTATTAATAATGCCACCTATGTTCAACAACAAAACCTGGCAACCCAACAGATCATTAGTTTCAATGTAGGATCTTCATTACCCATAAAGAAATGGTGGAATGGGTATGCCAATTTTTGGTATAACTATCAACTATTTAATGGCCATATCAATGACAAAATAGTACAGCTAAGCATTCCATTGTATGGCGCTTACCTGCAGCAAACATTTACGTTGGGTAACGATTATACTGCCGAGTTAAATGGATGGTATAACGGACCGGGTTTATGGGGAGCCACATGGAGAAACAAACCGCAAGGTGGCCTTGATGCAGGTATTCAGAAGCTATTAATGCAAAAGAAAGCGACATTAAAAATTTCCGTGACAGATATTTTCTTTACAAGTCCATGGGCATCGTCCAGCGATTTTGGAGGACTGAATATCCGGGCCAATGGTTACTGGGAAAGCAGGACTTTAAAGGTAAGTTTCACTTACCGCTTTGGAAGCTCACAGGTTAAGAGCGCAAGGCAAAGACAAACCGGATTAGAAAGTGAGTCGAAACGCATTAAATAACTATGAATCAACCTACGAAAATCCCTCCCGGCAGAGGGATTTTCTATTTTTAACAGCGCCTTTTAATGCATCGCTTGCATTGCTATTCAGCAAACGATTCAATTACTAAATACATTACTGCAAAAGGGATGGTAATTCCATAGTAGCGATGGCTTCAATATTCTGCAACTCCATACATTTAAAATGCTTTTTAGGACAGCTCTTGTAACCGATCTTAGAACAAGGCCTGCATCGAAGATGATTCACTTCACTAACAATATGTTTAACTGAAGCATCTCCATAATAGGGCCCCATACCAAATGCGGGTATAGTATTCCCCCATACTGAAATTATTTTTTTCCGAAGAGCCGCTGCAATATGCATCAGCCCGGTATCGTGTGTTATAACGGCATGGGACTTACGAATAAGATCGGCACTTTCATTCAAATTAAACTTACCACAGGCGTTGTATATTTTAATTCCGTCTACAGCAGCAATTTTTTCAGCTTCCACCATATCCTCCTTACCACCGAGTAACATTACAGGATAATCAATTTTCCTGCACAATTGCTGCAACCGGTGAACCGGAAGTTTTTTAGTAGCCAATGCAGCGCCTATCACCACTGCTATATAGCCAAAATGATGAGAAGCCGGTATATCCGCCAGCCTTACTTCATCCTTGGAGGGAATAAAAAAATCCAATCCCTTTCCATCATTCACTACACCCAATTCCTTTACAGTATCCAAATAACGATCTACAATGTGAACAGAAGGCAGCCTGTTGACCTTCAGTGTGGTCATCAGCCATTTTTCTACATTGAGTTTATGAAAGGAATAATGCTTCGCAGCTTTCAGTCCTCTTTTTACTTTTAGTGTTCTAAGATTGTGATGGAGATCAATGATATAGTCATAATTTTCGGCCTTCAGCTCGTGCATCATCAAATCCCAACTTTGATCAAGTAATATTACTTTATCTATGTAGGGATTACTTTCCAGAATAGAACCGTATGATTTCTTGGTAAGAAAATGAACCTCCGCATCCTGTACCTGCTGTTTTACACAACGAATTACCGGGGTTGTTAAAACAATATCGCCGATAGAAGAAAAGCGGATGATTAAAATCTTCATTCCAAAAAATTAAAACACGAATATCACAGATTTACCCGAATTATGATTGAATGAGTAATAAGTTGAACAGCTTGTGAGTACCTTAAGCTATTATGGCATCATCTCTTCTACTTCCAGATAATCCAGGTTTTTATGGAATGTTTCCTCTGTGTAGTAAAAGGCAATCAAAGCAATAGCCATAACAATGATACCGGTAACAATACCGCTTTGCACAATTGACCAATGCCATGTTTTTTGAAACAGGTTGAGGAATAACATATTTACCAGGGGCAATGCACCACGCACCATATTAGGAATAGTTGTTGCAGCAGTAGCACGCAGGTTTGTACCGAATTGTTCTGCACCCATGGTGATGAATATAGCCCAGAAACCGGTACTAAAGCCAAGCAATGCACAAATAGAATACATCCTGGCATCACTGTTATTAAAATTACTGAAGAATAGCACCAATGCTATAATGCAAAGAATATAATATAATAACAATGCTTTTTTCCGGCTTTGGAAGAACTGCGCCACCAACCCAACAAACATATCACCTAAAGAAATAGCAGCATAGGCAAACATGATGGACCTTCCTGAATCTAAGCCCGCACTTCCATACATTACTTTCGCAAAACGATCACTTTGATTTACCAAAATGCCAATTACATACCAGGTAGGCAATCCTATTAAAATAGCAACGATGTATTTTTTAAAGCGTTTGCCATTATTGATCAGCATTAAAAAATTACCTCTTTGCACCTGATGTTCTTTTGCTGTTTTAAACATGCCGCTCTCCGCAACACTGATACGCAGGAACAATAATAATATACCCAGCCCGCCACCAATCTTATAGCAAAGCCGCCAATCGCCTGTAAGCTGGTATGTAAAATAAGCCACTACAGCACCACTCAAACCAATACCCGCTACTAATGAAGTACCAATACCTCTTTTGTTCTGCGGCAATAATTCACTCACCAAAGTAATACCGGCACCTAATTCGCCGGCCAAACCTAATCCAGCCAAAAACCTGCACCAGGCATACTGGTTAACAGAGTGAATATAGCCTGTAGCAAAATTGGCAACCGAGTATAAAATGATCGATCCGAATAACACATTCAACCTACCCCGTTTATCGCCGAGTACGCCCCATAATATTCCACCCAGCATTAAACCTACCATCTGCCAGTTGATCACCTTCGTACTATCGGCCAGCATCGTAGTATCGGTAGCACCTACCCCTAACATACTAGACCTCTTAACGATGGTAAAAAGCAATAAATCGTATATATCAACAAAATAACCGAGGGCTGCAACGATAACAGGAATGGACAATACGCCGTAGTGTTTGTTTTGGTTCATGGCATTCAATCTTGAAACGGGAAAATAGTAAACTTTCTTAAAACATGAAGTTCAGGAACCGAAGAGAATTTATATTTCAGGAAAGCCTATACTGGTGAAACAATTATTCTTCAACGAAATTCAAATCAGTACCAAATGTTTCTTTGGTAAACCAGGTTGCCACAAAACCAATGATCATTACAATAATACCCGTAATCCATCCCCCGGTTACATAACTGATGCCGGGAACAGAGCGAAGGAATTTAAAGAGCAGGATGATCAATGGCAATACCCCTCTTACCACATTAGGAATGGAAATAGCAGCAGAAGCCCTGAGGTTAGTACCAAACTGTTCTGCACTCATAGTAATGTATAAAACAGAAATACCTGAACCAAAACCCAGGCCTGCACAAAGCCAGTACATGTTGTTGGCTGTTCCATTGTGCTGCAAAAAATATAAGACGATAAAAACGGAAGCTATTCCGTAAAATATGAACAATGTTTTTTTCCTGCTTTTGATGACATTACTTAAAAGGCCTGCCCCCAAATCTCCAAACACCAATGCAGCATATTGATACAAGATAGCTTTGGCAGGATCAACACCGGCGATACCCATTTCTTTCCCAAACTGATCAGAAAAAGTAATCAGTACGCCAATCACGTACCATACCGGAATGCCAATTAATACGCCCCTCATGTAACGATACAACCTATCCTTACTGGTGAAGAACATTAAAAAATTACCCCTGGCAATATTGGAATGTTTTACAGAATCGAACATATCGCTCTCCATCACACTCATTCGAAGAAACAATAACAGCAAACCCATTCCCCCACCAATAAAATAACAAAGGCGCCAATCGTTATTGGATAATTTAAACACAAAATAAGCAGTTACAGAACCGAATACTCCTGTTGTAGCGATGATGGATGCTGCCAGCCCCCTTTTCTCTTTCGGCAGCATTTCACTGGTAAGGGTAATACTTGCACCTAATTCTCCCGCCAATCCAAATCCCGCAATGAACCTGAGTATCGCATACTGATTAGCTGTATGCACAAAACCGTTACCGATTGTAGCAAGCGAGTATAATAATATAGAACCGAACAGTACACTCAGCCTTCCTTTCTTATCTCCCATCACCCCCCAAATAATGCCACCAACGAGCAGGCCAATCATTTGAATACTGAGGATGTTTTCGCCCTGCGATAATATCTGTTCATCAGTTAACCCGATATCACGTAAACTCTGTTTCCGGATGATATTAAAAAGAAGCAGATCAAATACATCTACAAAAAATCCTAAAGCCCCCACCAATACAGGGGCAGAAAGCAGCGAGATTTGTTTTGGTTTCATGGTGTGTTAACTTCTACGAAGGTTCTGACTTTCTTTTCGAAAAAATCAGTTTAAAGATAACAGGAGCAGTTGTAACTAATACAATTCCCAACACAATTACTTCTAAATGTTTTTTAAGATCGAAGTGAAACTGTTCGTTAGCTATTTTATCGAGGTAATGACCGCCGGCTAACATTGAGGCAGACCAGGCTATGCTTCCAATGATGTTATAATACATGAACTTGTGGCGCTCCATTTCTACTATACCACCAACAATAGGCGCAAAGGTTCGCACAATAGGAATAAACCTTGCAAATACGATGGCGCCCCCACCATGTTTTTCATAAAACGCATGCGCCTGTTCGAGGTAGTGTTTTTTAAAGAGCAGGTTATCTTTCCAATGATACATGGTAGGCCCTACTTTCTTGCCAAACCAAAATCCAACCATATTGCCGGCAATACCTGCCACCGATACCAACGCAATGATCATTAAAAGATTGAGAAAGGGATTACCTGTATCGTATAAATAAGCAGCAAGTTTATTACTGAAAATACCAGACACAAATAGCAAACTATCGCCGGGTAAAAAGAATCCTGCAAATAAACCGGTTTCTGCAAATACGATAAACAACATAAGCCAAAGGCCGCCGTTATCTATGTAAAACTGTGGCTGGAGTAACTGGTGCCATTCAAATGATGCAGCTAAAAGTGTGATCAATGTTAGGTATTTACTAATGACTTAATTTTTATTTTCCAAAGCTCCCTCCCACTTACTTACTACGGTTGTTGCCAGTGCATTACCCAAAACATTGGTCATGGTTCTGAACATATCGCAGAAGTGATCGATAGGCAATATTAAAGCAATTCCTTCAGGCGGAATGTTAAACATGGCACAGGTGGCAGTTACTACAACCAATGAAGCCCTGGGCACACCTGCAATGCCTTTACTGGTAAGCATGAGCACAATAAGCATTGTAAATTGGGTACCCAAATCCAAATGAACACCGTAGGCCTGTGCAATGGCAATACTGGCAAAGGTCATGTACATCATACTTCCATCCAGGTTGAATGAGTAGCCCAAAGGAAGGATAAAAGCAACGATCTTATCATTACATCCAAAATGTTCCATTTCTTCCGTAAGTTTTGGAAACACCGCTTCACTACTTGTGGTACTGAATGCAACGATCAGGGGCTGCATGATGCGACGCAATAATTCGGGCAAGCGTCTTTTCAATATCAAAGCGCCAACGGATATTAATAATGCCCAGAGCAGCATAATACCGATGATGAAATAAAAAAGATACAATCCATAGAACTTGAATACATCCAACCCGTTTGTAGCGATCACGGCAGCGATGGCCCCAAATACGCCTAAGGGAGCAAGACTCATTACATAGCCTACCATTTTTAAAATGATATGCGAAACAGCATCCAAAGCTTTTACAACTACTTTGCCTTTTTCACCCAGGCCTGCTGTAGCCACCCCAAAGAAAACAGAGAATACAACGATCTGCAAAATCTCATTCGAAGCCATTGATTCAATTACACTCTTTGGGAAAACGTGTTCAACAAATAAGGGAAGAGAAAATTCTTTTGTTTTCCCGATCAGGTCTTTCGCACCGGAAGTATCGGCATTACTTAAATCAATACCGGCTCCCGGCTTAAATACGTTCACCAATAACATACCTAACAGCAAACTTGCCATTGATGCAGAAACGAACCACAGCAGCGCTTTACCTCCTACCCTTCCTACCGTTTTCAGATCACCCAGTTTTGCGATCCCAACCACCAAAGTTGAAAAAACAAGCGGTGCTATGATCATCTGAACACAGCGTAAAAAAATAGTGGTCAGCAACTTGATATTCGTAGAAAAGCTTTGGATGAAGGCAGGTGAAGATTGTGTGTGTACAATATAGCCGGTAATAATACCCAGCCCCATGGCAAGCAGAATATAAATGGTAAGCCTGTTAGATTTCATGCAGTGTAAAAGATGATTAGATCGGCAATATAAATAATTCTGCGAGTATGAACCTCTGCCTTAAAATCGTGTTCTGTAAAGTTTTAGTCTTGCGAAATGATTAAATGATTATTTTGCCAAGATCAAACTATTACACTATTATTATCAATCAACTGCACATTATGAGTTTATTCAGAAAGAAGTCGTTAGAAAGCTTGCTTACACAGGCAGCTGATTCTGAGAAAGGATTAAAACGAACCCTGGGAGCAGGAAACCTTGTTGCATTAGGCATTGGCGCCATTATTGGTGCAGGTTTATTTGTTCGTACAGCTGCGGCAGCCGGAGAAGCTGCCGGACCCGGAGTTACATTATCATTCATTATTGCCGCTATCGGTTGTGCTTTCGCCGGTTTATGTTATGCAGAGTTTGCCAGTATGATACCTATTGCAGGTAGTGCATACGCTTATTCTTATGTTACTATGGGAGAACTGATTGCATGGATTATAGGATGGGCCTTAATTATGGAATATGCATTAGGTGCCGCAACCGTATCCATTGCCTGGAGCGAATATTTAAATAAACTATTCGGTGGCCACATTCCTTATGAATGGTGCCATTCGCCATTGGAAAGTTTTACCGATTCGGCGGGTATGCATCATGCAGGTATTATCAATCTTCCGGCTTTATTCATTTTATTCCTTCTTACGCTTTTATTGATCAAAGGCACGCAGGAATCTGCTATTGTTAATGCGGTTATCGTGTTTATCAAAGTAGCTATCGTGCTTCTTTTCATCGCCATCGGCTGGCAGTTTATCAAACCTGAAAATCATACCCCTTATTTAATTCCTGCCGGAACACCTGCCGTGAAAGACCAGGCCGGAAAGATCATTGCCGATTATAGTGGCTGGAACAAACATGGATGGGGCGGTATTTTAGGTGGTGCGGCTATTGTATTTTTCGCTTTCATCGGTTTTGATGCTGTTAGCACTGCTGCCCAGGAAGCCAAGAACCCTAAAAGAGATATGCCGATTGGTATTTTAGGCTCGTTAGTGGTTTGTACCATTCTCTACATTTTATTTGGGCATGTATTAACAGGTGTTGCCAACTGGAGAGATTTTGTTGATCCTGAAAAAGGCCGTGAAGCTTCTGTAGCTTATGCTATCTCTACTTATATGGCCGGTTATGGATGGTTGGCCACAGCCGTTACTGTTGCTATTTTGGCCGGTTTCTCTTCTGTTATTTTAGTGATGCTGATGGGGCAAAGCCGTATTTTCTATACCATGAGTAATGACGGCTTAATTCCAAAAGCCTTTGGAGAATTGCATCCAAAGTTTAAAACTCCTTACAAAGCCAATATGATCTTGTTTGTTTTTGTTGGCTTATTTGCCGCATTTGTTCCCGGCAGTGTAGCAGGCGATCTAACTTCTTTCGGAACCTTATTTGCCTTTGTGCTGGTGAGTGCCGGTGTGTGGATTTTAAGAGTAAAGGAACCTACTATCGAACGCCCTTTCAAAGCACCTATTGTACCTGTTGTATCCACCTTAGGCGTGATCATATGCGCAGCTATGATCATAGGCCTTGATGCAAAAACAAAAGAAGTTGCGTTTGCATGGATGCTGCTTGGCCTTATTGTATACTTTTCTTACAGTAAAAAACATAGTAAGCTAAAATCTCCGGGAGAGATCATACCGAAAGCTTCTGACTTTGAATAGCAATAAAAAATCCCCGCCGGTGCGGGGATTTTTTATTGCTTATGTATTTGCTATAACCAACACCAATAACTCGCTACGATTTATTTTAAAATGCCAGCATATCTGTTGCAAAAGCCTTACAGGCCTCCTGGCTTTTACGGCATTATAGTTTTGAATCCTCATGGGCATGGGGTTTATTGATAACAAGGGCTACAACGGCTTATTTAAAAAGCGGTAATTAACAACAATGTACGCCTTACCCATACCAAGCCATCTTTTACAAACATCTTGCGACATCAAAATATATGCAGGCTATTTGTTACACGCGGCTTTCTACGCTTTCAACCGTTGCCGCTTTCATCACAGCGTAAAAATGTTACCTGCACAAAGGGAAAAGAGAGTGTAATAGTTGCAGCAACGATAACCTGATTAAATTATATTTTTTTCGTCATGAATCATTGACAGTCAGCTATCTTACCTATCTAGGTTTTATTGTAGTAAAAAGGCTATATTGTTCGGATCGTAAATTTGAAAGGCTTATCCGGCTTAGCTTTCAGCATTTTTGTTCGATACTGATCCGAACATCGTTCGGATCGGCTTAGGATCGATCCGAACACGACCCGAAGAAATATCGAAGAAATATCGAACAAAGTACGGATGGGAGAATGACGGATTTCCTATTAACCCAAGAGTACTCGTTAATAACTAATCTATTGATTATGAATTAGTTATTATTATTCTATAAAATCAATAGAATACTTAAGTGTTGATTATCAGCACTTTGTTGTTTTGATGAACTCCATACGGCTTATGTAGGGCTTATATAGGGAGTAACAAGGAAGGGAGGAGGAGGATTAACGAATTGCGGATTGCGGATGACGAATTAATGAATTGATGAATTATGGACTGCGGATTAGAAAGGCAAATGATCCCTATTGAAAGGAACGGTCAAATGTTTATAGCCTAAAGCTTCGGGAATGAGACCGGGGAAAATACGGTAGTTTATATGAAAAATAATTGCCTTATTATTTGGAAAACGGGTGCCAAAAAACTTATATTCGTTCTTAGTGTCCGGCACTCGTTGATGAAGTGCGTTGTTACCCCGGATTCGCCCTTTGTGCAATGGAGTATTGTAACTGAGAGGGCGGAGCCGTAATAAGTGTACAGGCCTTTATTGTATTGCGTTTGGTTTTGTTATTTTGAGTATAGTCCACGTTTTTTCATGATACCTCCGTTTTGTTTGTGTAGTAATATACTGCGCTAAACTGCATTGGCTTTTAGTTCAACCTACTGTTACCCTAATACCCGAGTATATGTCGCAGATAGTTTGTCAGCTCATCATTCACCGAAATAAGCCGGTTATCCTGGTGCAGTTCGAATCGAACGCATCATGGAATGAGCGTATCAGAAATGTAGCCGGCTGTAGATGGAGCAAAACATGGAAAGGCTGGGTGATACCCGATACGCCTGAAAACAGGGCCAAGTGTAAGTTATCGCCAGGTGTACCACAGGCAACAGGTGGTTCTGCTGTTGCTTTACGGGAGTCGACGCCAGCCAAAGTGGATGTGATCGTATCATCGCAAAAGTTACCAGCTGTAAAAGTTGACCAGTTGCGCATTTCGGAGGAAAATAAGCAGGCACTAAAGGATTTCCTGCATCATCTCCAGTTAAAGAAATACAGTGCTTCTACCATTAAAACCTACCAGTATGAATTTTTGCAGTTGTTGTATGCCCTTAAGCAAATTCCGGCACATTCGTTAACGGATAAACATATTAAGAGGTACATGGTATGGTGCGTGGAACAAGGATACAAGGAAAATACTTTACACAGCAGGATGAATGCTTTGAAGTTTTATTATGAGCAGGTATTAAGAAGGGAAAAAGTGTTTTTTGAAATTCCTCGTCCCAAGAAACCCATTCTTTTACCGAAGGTGTTGGGAGAATCAGAATTGGGAAAGATGTTCAAAGCAGTTCATAACCTTAAGCATAAAGCTATTTTATTTACGGCATACAGTGCCGGCCTACGGGTTAGTGAGGTAGTAAAACTAAAGATACGGGACATAGACAGTTCGCGGATGCAGATACGTATTGAGCAGGCCAAGGGCAAGAAAGACCGTTATGTGAACCTGAGCATATTGCTGCTGGATATATTAAGAGCGTATTTGAAAGCCTGCGAAGTGAAACCTGTAACGTATATTTTTGAAGGGGATGTACCGGGGCAGGCGTATAGCATAAGAAGTGCACAGCTTATTTTTCACCAGGCCAAGGAAAAAGCCGGAATAGTGAAAGATGTAGGTTTTCATTCGTTACGGCACAGTTTTGCGACACATATGCTGGAGAAGGGAATTGATATTAGGTATATCAAAGACCTGTTAGGTCATTTTAGTATTAAAACCACGGAGCGTTATTTGCATGTGAAGAAAGAATCGTTGGTGAACATTGTTAGTCCTTTAGATGATCTTTGGAAGAAAGGATTTTTAGAATAAGAGCTGGTGGTTGAAAAAAAATTGAAAATTCAATTGACGCAATAGTCAATACAAAAAACGCAATATAAAAGTGTTGATAATCAATGTATTTAAGATTTATGTATTTTGATTGTATTGCGTATATTTAGGTGTTGGTAGCAATTAAAAATGACAACTTAAAAATTATGAACAACGACAAACAAATCGAAATCAAATTAAGTAAAAGCAAATTGACATTATCACTAATTGGATCGGCAACTTTCGTTGGACTTGGAATTTGGTTTTTACTCAGGACACCAACATCGAATATTGCGCCTTTTAATAGCTCTATTTTTATTAAAGTTGTAGGTATAATATCAATCTTATTTTTTGGTATTGTATTTATTTTTCTTATAAAAAAACTTCAGGACAAAAAGCCCGGATTAATAATTACTGACACTGGTATAATTGACAACTCAAGTGGAGTATCTGCTGGTATCATCCCATGGAGTGATATTTCAGAAATTAAATTGCGAAAAGTTTTTAACCAGAAATTTCTAATGCTTCTTGTTAATAATCCCCAAGACTATATTGATAGACAGACGAATTCTTTAAAGCGCAGCACCATGGGAATTAATTATCGAAGCTACGGTTCTCCAATCGCTATTTCTACAAATGGACTTGCATGCAAATTTGACGAACTTAAAAACATACTTGAAAACAAACTAACAGAGTTCAATGCAAACCGACAAAATGTTTAAATGACATTGCGAATAACTGCTACCAACATTGGGTTTTATGCAAGTTGGGTATGACCAGCAAACATCAACCAATTGCAAAACCAGGCTGTGGTTCGGGCTGGACAAACAACTTTCAACATTAGTTCTTAAATTCAACATTATATTTTCAATCAGCAGCGGTTGTGGGCGGACGAATAACAATTCCCAACCTGCATAAAGCCCTGCTCGTTAGCGGTCATTTTAAAATAACCCAATGAACAGAATAGAAGGAATACAAGACAAAAGTGATTATGAAGATTATTGGGACTTCATAAATTTTCATATTGACGGATATTGGCTTGACGAAAAACTTGACGAAATTTATCCGAACAGTATGTATAAAGGACTTATTCCGACACTTGTTTACTGGATGGAAAGAGAGGACGAAAAAGCAATCGTTTGGAAAAGAATTTTACCTAACGAAAACGAGACGACAATTTGCCCAATTCTTATGTGTCCTGACGACAATGACTTTTCTTGTACATTAATTGTTGCTGAAGTAAGAAATTGTGGAGACTTGATACAATGGAAACAAATTGGTATTGATAAAACAAAAGAATGGGAAGCTGAAAAAGTTGGCTCGACAGTAGAATGGTTTGACAAATTTGAAGAACTCAATTTTTCTAAATCAGACTATTTAACGATGCTTGAAACA